>JAZRCN010000010.1:0-75013 GCA_045659765.1 Alistipes sp. | reverse complement strand
AATGACCATCAACTGATTATGGCAGAGATTAAATGTATCGGCATTCTCACTTCGGGCGGCGATGCCCCCGCAATGAATGCAGCTATACGCGCCGTAACTCGCGCGGCTATCTATAACGGCTTCACCGTCAAAGGTATTATGCGCGGTTATCGCGGCCTGATAACGGGCGAAATCATCCCCTTCAAGACCCAGAACGTAAGCAACATCGTTCAGCAGGGAGGTACAATCCTCAAAACGGCACGTTGCAAGGAGTTCCAGACTCCCGAAGGTCGCCAAATCGCTTACGACACGATGAAACGCGAAGGCATTGATGCGCTGGTAGTTATCGGTGGCGACGGCTCGCTGACGGGTGCGCGCGTCTTTGCATCGGAGTTCGACGTTCCGATCGTCGGTCTGCCCGGCACGATCGACAACGACCTCTACGGCACGGATACCACAATCGGCTACGACACGGCACTCAACACGATTATGGACGCGGTGGATAAGCTGCGCGATACGGCCTCGTCGCACGAGCGTCTGTTCCTGGTCGAGGTGATGGGTCGCAATGCAGGCTTCTTGGCGCTGAATGGTGCGATTGCATCGGGTGCCGAGGCGGCGATCATTCCCGAGATTATGACCGAGACCGACCAGCTGGGTGAGTTGATCGGCAACGGCTTCCGCAAGAGCAAGAACTCGTCGATCGTTCTGGTTGCCGAGAGCGAGCTGACGGGCGGTGCGATGGGCGTGGCGGAGCGCATCAAGAAGGAGTATCCGCAGTACGACACGCGCGTGACGATTCTCGGACATATCCAGCGCGGTGGCTCACCGACAGCCAGCGACCGCATCATCGCCAGCCGTATGGGCGAGGCGGCGATCAACGCACTGATGGAGGGTCAGCGCAACGTGATGATTGGCGTGCAGAACGACGAGTTGGTCTATATCCCCTTCACGAAGGCGATCCGCAAGGACAAGCCGATCAACCGCGACCTGCTCAATACACTGAAAATTCTTTCGATCTAATAATCAATAAAATAACTACCCAATATGAAGAAAGTTATCGGCATTGGAAATGCCTTGACGGATATGCTGGTGAACCTGCGCTCGGACGAGGTTCTCGAAAAGTTCGACCTGCCGCGCGGCAGTATGAGCCTGGTTAATTCGGAGCAGCAGAAGGAGATCTCGAAGTCGGTTTCGGGACTCCCCTACACCCTCTCGCTCGGCGGCTCGGCCGACAATACGATTCGTGCTATGGCGCGCCTCGGTTGCAAGGTCGGTTTCATCGGTAAGGTGGGTCGCGACTCGACGGGCGACTTCTTCGAGTCGGCGTTGGATAATCTGGGCATTCAGCCCTTCATTATGCGTGGCGAGGAGCGCTCGGGTAAGTGCGTGTCGCTGGTTTCGCCCGATGGCGAGCGTACGCTGGTGACCCATCTGGGTGCCGCAGTCGAGATGAAGGCCGAGGACCTGACTCCCGCGATTTTCGAGGGTTACGACTGCCTCTATGTCGAGGGTTATCTGGTTCAGGATCATAACCTTATTCGTGGTGCAATCCGTATGGCTAAGGAGCTTGGCTTGAAAGTTGCGATCGACCTGGCGAGCTTCAACGTCGTGGAGGAGAACTTGGAGTTCCTGCGCGAGGTGATCAGCGAGTATGTCGATATCGTCTTTGCCAACGAGGACGAGGCTCGCGTTTTCTCGGGCGAGGAGGAGCCCGTCAATGCTCTGCAATATATCTCGACGATGTGTGATCTGGTGATCGTGAAGATCGGTATGCGCGGTGCGCTGATTAAGCAGGGCGGCGAGGTGTCGCACGTTGGTATTATGGCGGCTGCAAAGCGCGTCGATACGACCGGTGCAGGCGACTTCTATGCTGCCGGTTTTATGGCAGGTATGTGCGAGGGTCTGTCGCTGCGTCAGTGCGGCACGATCGGTGCCATCACCGCAGGTAAGGTGATCGAGATCGTCGGCACAACCCCCACCGAGGAGGCTTGGGACGACGTGGCTCGCTTGGTTAAGCGCGTGAAGGCGGGCAAGTTGCTCTTCTAACAACCGACCACAACAACACACTCCATAGGGCAGGCCGAAATCCACTTCACAGAGGGTTTCACCTGCCCATTTTTCGACTTGGCGATGCAAAAAGACGAACGCATAGCACGGCTCAAAGAGCAGGTGGCGGCACTGCCGCTCGACCCGGGTGTCTATCAATATCTGGACAAGACGGGCACGGTGATCTATGTCGGCAAGGCAAAGAGCCTGCGCCGCCGCGTATCGTCCTATTTCGTTGAGAGTAAGGAACATTCGGCAAAAGTACGCGCATTGGTGCGCCAGATTGCCGAGATCAAACATATCGTCGTGGGGAGCGAGAGCGATGCCCTGCTGTTGGAAAATTCGCTGATCAAGACGCTCCAACCGCGCTACAACATTCTGCTCAAAGACGACAAGACCTACCCCTGGATTGTGGTGCGTAACGAGCCCTTCCCGCGTGTCGAATCGACGCGCCGCGTGGTGCGCGACGGCTCGCAATATTTCGGGCCCTATGCCTCGATTTCGATGCAGCGCTCGGTGTTGGAGTTTCTGCGCGAGGTCTATACCCTGCGCACCTGCCGCCTGAATCTCGCGCCCGAGCAGATTGCGCGCGGACGCTACGAGGTCTGCCTGCAATACCACCTCGGCAACTGCAAGGGCCCCTGCGTCGGACGCCAAACGCGCGAGGAGTACGACGAGGACATAGCGCGCATCTGTGCGGTGCTGCGTGGCGACCTGCGTTCGACCCGCTCGTGGCTCGAACGTCAGATGACCGAGGCGGCGGCGGAGTTGCGTTTCGAGGCGGCGGCACGATACAAGTCGCGCTTGGCTGCGTTGGAGAACTATTCGAGTAAGTCGGTGATTGTCAATTCATCACTCTTTACGTTAGACGTCTTTTCGATCATCATTGACGACGATGCGGCATATTGTAATTTCGTGCGAATCGTCAATGGCGCGGTGACGGGAACATTCACTTCGCAACTCTCGCTCGGCGTCGAGAGCGAGCCGCGACAGGTGCTCACGCAGGCCATTCAGCAGATCAGCGAGCGCATCGCAGGTCGTCTGGCGCGCGAGGTCGTGGTGCCATTCCTGCCCGAGGAGGAGCTGTTCGAGGGGATCACATTCACCGTTCCGAAGCGTGGCGACAAACTCAAACTGCTCGAATTTTCGGAGAAGGGTGCGAAGATCTATCGCGCCGAGCAGTTGAAGAATCTCGAAATCCGCAACCCCGAACGCCATACCGACCGACTGATGGAGTCGCTGCGCCGCGAGCTGCACCTCGATCGTCAACCGCGCCATATCGGGTGTTTCGGCAACTCTAACTTACAGGGTACCAATCCCGTAGCCTCGTGCGTGGTGTTCCGCGACGGACGCCCCTCGAAGAGCGAATATCGCCATTTCAATATCAAAACCGTTGTCGGTGCCGACGACTTCGCCTCGATGCGCGAGATCGTGCGCCGTCGCTACTCGCGTCTGGTGGAGGAGGGCGCCGAGCTGCCCGACCTGATTGTGGTCGATGGCGGCAAGGGACAGCTCAGCTCGGCCTACTCGGTACTTGCGGAGCTGGGTTTGGAGAAGAGGATTCCGATTGTCGGCCTGGCCAAGCGCATCGAGGAGATCTACTTCCCGTTCGACCCCGATCCCTACTACCTCGACCGCACGGGCGAGCCGTTGAAGGTGATCACACATCTGCGCGACGAAGCCCACCGTTTCGGCATCACATTCCACCGCCAAAAGCGCTCGAAAGCATTTATTGTCAGCGAGTTGGAGCAGATCAAGGGTATTGGCTCGGCCTCGATCGAGGATCTGCTGCGCAAGTTCCGCACGGTGGCTCGCGTGCGTCGTGCCACACTCGACGAACTGACCGAGGTGGTCGGATTGTCGCGCGCCCGCAAGGTCTATGACCACTTCCACCCCACGCCCGAAAATTAATGCGCGCGCACGAGTTTGATTTTTCAACGAAAAACGCTATATTTGTAAATTAGGAAAATAAATAACATAAAAAAACATAACACTATGGAACAAGTTAAATGCCTTATTATCGGTAGTGGTCCCGCGGGCTACACCGCTGCAATCTATACCGCACGTGCTGGTCTTAACCCCGTACTCTACGAGGGCATCACCCCCGGCGGTCAGCTCACCACAACCACCGAGATCGAGAACTTCCCCTCGCACCCCGAGGGTATCGACGGCAACGAGCTAATGAGCCGTATGCGCGCTCAGGCCGAGCGTTTCGGTACGGATATCCGTTTCGGCGCAGTGACCAAGGCGGAGCTGGGTGCACGCCCCTTCGTGATCACCATCGATGGTGAGAAGCAGATTGAGGCAGAGAGCGTTATCATCTGCACGGGCGCAACCGCGAAGTATCTGGGTCTGCCCTCGGAGGAGCGTTTCAAGGGTATGGGCGTCAGCGCGTGCGCAACGTGCGACGGTTTCTTCTACCGCAAGAAGGACGTGGCTGTTGTCGGTGGCGGCGACACCGCGTGCGAGGAGGCAACCTACTTAGCAGGTCTGTGCCGTCAGGTCTATCTGATCGTTCGCAAGCCCTATCTGCGTGCGTCGCAGGCTATGCAGGAGCGCGTGCAGAACACCCCTAACATCGAGGTTCTGTTCGAGCATAACACCGCCGAGATTCTGGGCGATGAGTCAGGCGTAACGGGCGTGCGCGTGCGTCACAACAACGGCACCGAGCGCGAGATCGAGCTGTCGGGTATCTTTATGGCTATCGGTCACCACCCCACCACCGGACTCTTTGCAGGTCAGGTGGAGCTCGACGAGCAGGGTTACATCGTGACTAAGGACGGCTCGTCGCGCACCAATATCGAGGGTGTGTTTGCTGCCGGTGATGTGCAGGATCCGCACTATCGTCAGGCGATCACCGCCGCAGGCAGCGGTTGCCGCGCGGCGCTTGATTGCGAGCGTTTCTTGAAAGCATAATAGGCGATGAATCAACCCGATACAGATCGCATCTTTGCCGTGGCGGACGACTCTTCGTTCCGCCACGAGGTTCTTGCGCTGTTCCGTTTTCAGGCCGAGCAGTGTGAGCCCTACCGCCAATATCTCGAACTGATCGGGATCAAGGCAGATGAGGTGCGCGAGGTGGAGCAGATACCGTTTCTACCGATCGGGTTGTTCAAATCGCACAATATCTACTGCGGCACCGAGCCGCCCGAGCAGGTCTTCACGAGCAGCTCGACGGGCGGAGGTGTGCCCTCGCGCCACCCGATGGCCGACCTGCGAATCTACGAACGCGCCTTCCGCGGGGCGTTCCGACACTTCTATGGCGAGCCGTCAGAGTGGAGCATCTATGGGTTGCTGCCCTCGTATTTGGAGCGCAAGGGGTCGTCGCTGATCTATATGGTCGATCGACTGATTGCCGATACGGGTGGTCACGGAGGATTCTATCTCGATGATTACGAGCGACTTTTGGCGGATATTGCCGCCGATCCGCGCCCGAAGATCCTGCTTGGTGTGACCTACGCCCTGCTCGATCTGGCCGAGCAATATGCGCCCGACCTGCACGATGTGATCGTGATGGAGACGGGCGGAATGAAGGGACGACGCAAGGAGTTGCCCAAAGAGGAGCTACACCGCGTACTTTGCAACGCATTCAACGTCAACGCCATACACTCCGAATACGGAATGGCTGAACTGACCTCGCAGGCCTACTCGAATGGTGGTAATCGATTCGTTGCGCCGCCGTGGATGCGGGTCATCACGCGCGACCTGAACGATCCGTTCCGACTGCTCGCAACGGGGCAGCGCGGCGGTATCAACATCATCGATCTGGGCAACGTCTATTCGTGCGCCTTCATTCAGACCGAGGATGCGGGCCGAGTATTGGCTGACGGCTCGTTCGAGATCGCAGGACGTATCGACAAGAGCGAAATCAGAGGTTGTAACCTCTTAGTACAGTGAAAGTTATGAGCACACCACGTTTTTCGGTAATCATACCGCTCTACAACAAGGAGGCAGAGATCGAACGCACGCTGCGCTCGGTTTTGGCGCAGACCTTGCAGCCGCTCGAAATCGTGATTGTCGATGACGGTTCGACCGACCGTTCGTGCGAGCGTGTCGAGGCTATCTCGTCACCCCTCATCAAACTCCATAAGCAGGCAAACGCCGGCTCGGCCGTGGCTCGCAACCGCGCAATCGAACTCTCTGAGGGTGACTACATTGCGATGATCGACGCCGACGACGAGTGGACCCCCGACTACCTCGCCGAGATCGCCCGACTGATCGCTCTCTACCCCGATTGCGGAGGTTGGTGCTCGGGTTTCGACATCGTTTCGGAGGACGGCACTTTCGCAGGCAACACGCCTCAGTATGAGGGCATTGTCGAGGATTACTTCGCCGAGGCTATGCAGCGCTACGTCTGCATCACTTCGGCAACAACGATCGCCCGTCGCGTCTTCGACGAGGTGGGTGGTTTCCCCGTCGGAATGCGTATGGGGCAGGATACATATATGTGGGTCAAACTTGCTCGCAGCTACAAAGTTGCAACCACTCCCAAGCGCCTCTGCCGCTACAATCGCGCCGCACAAAACCGCACTCCGTCGATCTATCGCGGCGATGACGGCACCGCCTCGTTCCGCGATTTCTATACCGCAGGGCGCGAGCCGATGCTCGACGAGTATGCTGCACGCATCGGTCTTTCGCGCGCGATAATCATCAGCGCCAAGGGCGGTACCGAGGAGGCTCGCGACACCGAGCGCTTCTTCGGCTACACAACGATGAATCGCCGTATATTGCGCAAGTTGCAGGTTATCAACCGCTTGCCCGTGGCGTGGCGTTGGAACGCTCTGCGTGCCTACAACTGGCTGGCGTGGAAGATCGCCCGCAAGGGATTATAAAACAACCGTTTGAATCAACAACCAAAAACGTACAATAATGAAAAAGCTACTCACCCTGATTATCGTTGCCGTGGCACTGCAATCGTGCTCACTGACGAATTTGATCCCCAGCTACGACTACCCCTCGGCTGAGATCACAATCAATATCGATCTGCAACCCGCTTGGGGTCCGATCGGCTACGACTACGCGGCATACTACTATATGCCCGAGATCAATATCTACTACGACATCAACCGCTCGCTGTTCTACTATCAGTCGAACAACCGCTGGATCGGTGTCAAGTACCTGCCGCCCAGCTATCGAGTTTATGACCTCTTTAAGATATATAAAGTGGTGATCAACTACAACAACCCGTGGGAGTACAACCGCAACCACCGCGCGCAGTACAAGCACTATCGCGACGACCGCACCCAGACCACCATCCGTATGAGCAACGACAAGCGTTACAGCAAGAGTTGGGATAATCTGCGTCCGTGGGTCGATCCCAACCGTCGCAGCAATAGCAAGACCGACTATAAGAATCAGAACAATAAGCCCTCGCAGCCGAGTGCAAACAAGAAACCGACCGACAACAATCGTCCGAATGGCTATCGTAACGATGAGTACAATCGCAACAATCAGGCGCCTGTTGCAGGAGGTTCGTACCGCCAGAAGGACGGCGTTCCGAGCAGAGGACAGAATAGCTCGGCTTCGCAGCGCAATCCGCAAGCACCCCAAAAGCCCGCCACCACGACCAAGGCTCCGACCAATGATCAGAAGCCTTCGAGCTCATCGAATGGCAGCGGCTCGCGTGGCAACTCTCGCCCCGCCACCTCGAACGACAAGCCGCAGAGCACCCGTTCGTCGAGCAGCTCCGGTCAAGATGTTTCGCCCAGCAACACGACCACCACAACTCGCGGTCGCTAATCGCCACGCGCCGAACAGACAAAAATAATAATAGCCGCCTCGCGAACGGGGCGGCTATTATTATTTAGGTAAACCTCGTGGGATTACTTCAAGTTGGGATTGATCTCGCCCCACTTAGCAATCTCGGGAACGATGTTCAAAGTTACCAACTCGTCGCGCATCTTGCACAAGTGAGCATAGCTTGCGTCGAGCTTAGCGATCTCCTCCTCAGTACCAACGGGCATCTGATAGTGGCAACCCTCAGCGTCGAGAACGGTATCCATAGCCATCATAATGTGGTTGTACTTCTCGTTGCATACGTAGGTACCAACGGGGAAGCGGAACTTCTCACCACCCATTACCGAACGGATCATCTCAACCGACAGATACGAGGGGCTCTGGAACGACGAACGGCCACGCAACTTGATGATAGCTGCACCACCCTGTGTTACGTCCTTCTTCATCTGCTCCCACTCCTCTGCGGGGAACTCCTCTGTGCCGATGATGTCAGTAAGCTTGCGACCAGCGATCTTCACTGCGCTGCCGAATACTGCCATCTGCTCGCCGTGACCACCATAAGTAGCGCAACCCTCGATCTCGCTCTGCATAACGCCGAACTTCTTAGCCAAAGCGCTCTTAAGACGTGTAGTGTCAAGACCTGCAAGTGTAGTAACCTGACCAGGCTTCAAACCAGAGTAGAGCAAAGTTACAAGACCGGTAAGGTCAGCAGGGTTGAAGATAATAACAACGTGCTTAACATCGGGGCAGTAAGTCTTGATGTTCTTACCCAACTGCTCTGCGATCTCGCAGTTACCCTTGAGCAAGTCCTCGCGTGTCATACCCTCCTTACGGGGAGCACCACCAGAAGAGATGATATACTTAGCATCCTTGAAAGCCTCAGCAACATCTGTTGTAGATGTGATGTTCACGTTGTCGAAACCGCTCTGGCGCATCTCCTCAGCAACACCCTCGGGTGAGAATACATCGTAGAGGCAGATGTTCTTAGTAAGACCCATCATAAGTGCGCTCTGCACCATGTTTGAACCGATCATGCCGGCTGCACCAACGATTACAAGCTTGTCTTCAGTAAGAAAGTTCATAATTCTAATTTTTTTTAAGTTATAATTAAATTGTAAATACTTTGTCGTATCTTAAAAACTGGTCGTTTCGGACAATTCTATACCATATATTCTCCGAACAACCCCACAAAATTAGAAAACATTCGAGGATATTGCAACTTTTTATCCAAATTAATTTCGTTGAAGCAACCTTTTTATAGTTTGGTTGGCTAAAGCGCCAGAAAAATCTTAACTTTGTAGCCGATACTTTGGTATGTGCGTAGTGCGTGGAGCGATTTTTGTCGCAATGGTCACGATGCACGAGTAACACGTAAAGCTAATCGCAAAGATGGGTAACACGCTACATATTGCCGATGCAACGACAATATATGTTGGTCGTCATGCTGCGGCTCTCGACGGGCTTTTGCCACGTCGTCGCATTATAGTCATCACCGACTCCAATATCGATAGGCTATATCCCGATTTGGTGCATCGCTACGAGCATATAGTTATAGGTATTGGTGAGGGATGCAAGAGCCTGCATACGGCTGAGATGCTATATCGACGATTGATGGATATGGGTGCCGATCGCTCGACATTTATTCTCGGTATTGGCGGAGGTATAGTGACTGACGTGGCGGGATATGTAGCCTCGACATATATGCGTGGCTTGGAGTTTGGCTTTATCTCCACGACATTGCTCGGACAAGTCGATGCCTCGGTAGGTGGTAAAAATGGCGTGAATGTTGCCGACTACAAAAATATGGTGGGTACATTTTCGCATCCTCGTTTTGTGATTTCGGATGTCGAGATGCTACGCACGTTGCCCGAGCGCGAGTTGCGAGCAGGTATGGCCGAGGTGGTTAAAACGGCAATGGTGGGTGATAGCGCTCTGTTTGAGTTGTTGGAACAACGTGTGGGCGAGAGCATATATGCTTCGCGCGAGATCATGGAGCGTATTGTGCGAGCTTCGATAGCTGTTAAGTGCTCTATTGTCGAGCGTGATGAACGCGAAGGAGGGTTGCGTCGTATACTTAATCTCGGACACACTATTGCACATGCCATTGAGAAGTGCACGCGCGACGTGAACCATGGCGAGGCTGTGGCTATCGGTCTTAGTATGATTTCGCATGCTGCGGTGCGTTATGGGACGATGAGTGCGGAGGATGCAGCGAAGGTAGATGCGTTGCTTGGCCGCCTTGGCTTTGAACTGCGATCGTCGATAACTACACATAGTCTGTTGCGTGAGGTGAAGTTGGATAAGAAAAAGATAGATAATATATTACGAGTGGTACTCCCTGTGACAATTGGTGAGTGTAAGGTTGTTGAGATGCCATTCGATGAATTCGAAAAACTTATAGAAGATGACAAATAAACGTGCCTATATACTCATTGCCGAGGGTTTCGAGGCTGTCGAGACTCTTGCGCCTATTGATGTCATGAACCGAGCAGGTGTTGAGCTTATTCGTGTGGCTGTTGGCGACTGTCTGGATGTGACCTCATCACATGGTCTTGTTACGCTACGTTGCGATGTTATGTTAGGGGATATTGATCTCTGCGATGGCGAGGCTATCATCTTACCAGGAGGTAATCCAGGATTTTTGAATTTGCGAAGCTCGGCAAAGGTGTGTCGCGTGGTGGCTAACTATTACAATGAGGGTCGTCTTGTCGCTGCCATATGTGGTGCACCCACGGTGTTGGCTGCGGCAGGCGTAGCACGCGGACGTAAGATTACGTGTCATAGCTCGGTTGTTGGTGAGATGGGAGATTATCGCTATGTGGGTGGTGCAGTTGTCGAGGATGGTAACCTCATAACGGCGGCTGGAGCTGGTGTATCGGTGGAGTTTGCCTTGGCCGTTGCTGCACGCTTGGTGAGTGCCGAAACGTTGTCGCGTACGCGTCAGGGTATGGAGGTATAGTTTAGAAACGACAATATTTTATAGTACAGAAGCAGGACTACCTTAATCAAGTAGTCCTGCTTTGTAGTATAGCACTATCTGTTCGAGTACTTCGTCTTCGCCTTTTGGATCGTACTCGAGTTTTAGGTTGTTGCCAAACATCTTTGCCAACATTTGATAAAATCCAGCGGTAAATCCCGAACGGAAATCCTTGATGATGGCAAATGCAGTATGCTTCGTTTCGCGATCTATGAGTTTCAGAAGTATCTTGCCTTCGTAGCGTGTCATCTTCCATAGCATTGGCGTAATCTCCTCTTTGAGAGCATCCTCTATCGCTTTGGTATACTCCTTGCGATCTTTGCGACGATCCATTGCAGCAAGCTCTTCGTCGAGGTTTTCCATTCGTTTTGCCGCTTCCAGAGCTAATGGATAGACCTTCTTTACAGCGCGTACCATGCGCTGGTAGTTCTTAAAGTCGCGCTTGCGCTGAAAAGCGGGAATGGTTTGTATCGTGATGTGGAGCATCTCCTCACCATTCTTATCTGTCGTCCACCTCGCGCTTGAAGCACCACGCACACGCTGTTTGCGCCCCTGCGCTTCGGCAGGAGAGGTGGCTGAGAACATGATGGCCACTAACAATAGTATGGTGATAATGCGCTGCATCGTTTAGTTTGACAAAGATACTATTTTTATGCGATGTTTCGAAATAAAACACTATCTTTGTGCCTTAGGATGATAATATAAAAGAGATAAATTATGGTTGAAGTAGGTTTGAAGCACTCTACCGTCATGACCGTGACGGAGGGTAACACAGCAGATTATATCGGTTCTGGCGATATGGCAGTATTGGCAACTCCCGCAATGGTAGCACTTATGGAGAATGCAGCAATGTTGGCCGTAGCACTTAAGTTGGAGGAGGGCGAGACAACCGTTGGCTCGATGATCTCTACCTCACACCTCAAACCTTCGAAGGTGGGTGCAACTATCCTTGCCGAGGCTGAGCTTACAGCTGTCGAGGGTCGCAAGCTCACATTCTCGGTTAAGGCATTTGATGGTGAGACACTTATCGGTGAGGGTGAGCATGTGCGCTTTATCGTAAACCGCGAGAAATTCTTATCTAAGTTGTAGCATACGGCCCTAAATTGGGACGCTGAGAGCGTATTCAAGCTCCAAAATTTTGCAGTTTAAAAACTTTACACTATCTTTGTCGCCGCTTACGAGCAACGATTGAGCTATGGTGTAACGGTAACACAGCAGATTTTGGTTCTGTTATTCTGAGTTCGAATCTCGGTAGCTCAACCACCATTTAAGGGCTTTTCGACCTGCGGGTTGCAAAGCCCTTTTGGTATTCTTAGTGTGGGTGTAAAACCTTTTATATTTATGGCATTTCCCATCGAAAATAAACTTGTAGTTGCGGTGTCGTCATCGGCACTTTTTGACCTCTCGGAGTCGGATAAGGTCTATAATGAACGTGGCTTGGAGGAGTATCGTCGCTATCAGGAGGAGAATATTGATGTGCCTCTGGCTAAGGGTGTCGCATTCCCTTTTGTCAAGCGTCTGTTGAGCTTCAATGAGATATTTTCCACAGAGCAGCCTGTGGAGGTTGTCCTTCTGTCGCGTAACTCTCCCGAGACGGGTCTGCGTGTGTTCCGCACAATTAATCACTATGGCCTCGATATATCGCGAGCGTCGTTCTTCTCTGGTGAGTCGCCATATAAGTATCTGCCAGCTTTCAATGCATCGCTCTTTCTCTCGGCTTCGGAGCGCGATGTGCAACGTGCGTGCGATGCGGGCTATGCTGCGGGTCGTGTTTTGGAGAGCGAAGTTATGGATGACGCTACAGATGTGGAGCTTCGCATTGCTTTTGACTTCGATGGTGTTATTGCCGATGACGAGAGTGAGAAGATATATAAGGAGCACGGATTGCAGGCGTTTCATCGCCACGAGGCTGAGACAAACCGACCTCTCGATCCTGGTCCATTGGCCGATTTGTTGATGAAGATTTCGAACTTGCAGCGCTTGGAGAGTAAGCGTATTTCTCATGACCCCACTTATCGTCGTTGGCTGAAAATATCTATTGTCACAGCGCGTAATGCTCCCGCTCATGAGCGTGTTGTCAACACACTAAAGAGTTGGGGCGTGGAGGTTACCGAAGCTTTTTTCCTTGGTGGTATCTCTAAGGATAGAGTGCTCGAGATTATGCGCCCTCATATCTTCTTTGATGACCAGATGTCGCACCTCGACCATTTGCGTAATGTCCCTGCGGTGCATATCCCTATGGGTATTGCTAATGAGAAGTAATGTTTTAGTTACATTGCTTTATCATATTTATTATGAATAATATAAAGTTATACGTAGCTAAGATAAAAGAGCTGCTATCGCGGCTCTCGTTTCGCACGGGAGTAATTGTTCTTAGCTCGTGTGTCATATTCTATGTGTTGTCGTTTGCCCAAGCACTTCTGCCGATTTCGGCTGTAGCTAAGGGAGTGCTATGGTTTGTGCTTTTCGGTATGGCAAAGACGGCGCAATACACCGGCCTTGCAATACTCGGTGTCGAGGGTTGGAGGCGTGTAAAGCAGTGGTTTAAGCATAGGTCGCAATAATCGCGAAAAAATAAAAGGCTAAAGAGCACACTCTTTAGCCTTTTATATTAAGTACTGGAACTATGTTAGTTTATGCCCCACAATGAGGGGTTGATGCTCGACTCTACGGATGCCTCGATCGAGTCGTCAATCATCGGGAAGAAGTCGAAGCCTGTGATACGCTCCAATTCATCGACTGTAATGCAATCCGAAGATCTTATCGTCGTATCGCTGCCCGTATTGGCATGCTCCAACCAGAATACGATAGCACGCAATTGCGAAGCCTCTTTCACCGCATCAATAGTCTTGCTCGTATTTCCATTGCTTGTGCGAAGCAATGCCTTATAGTAGTGTGTAGGCGTAGGGCAATAGTTACCAGATTTGTCAGTCGTTGAGCTATTTATAGAGCTATCATGCTCGTCACCAAACCAAGCACCCGTAACCACAAAGAGTGTATCAGCACATACCATATTACGCACCTTGCCCTCCAATGTCGCCCACTTATTCTGATTAAAGTTGCTATGCTGTGGTGTCATGTTCGTAGCGTAGAACGTCTGATTCATCATCTGCTGCGAACACTTCCTGTCGGCCGCAGGGAGTTGGTGTCCTCTGTCGTAGATACCTGTGTATGAGCCTGCTGCGAGGTTTGCCTGATACGACGTGTTCACCTCAGGGTCGTAGTCAAATTCACTATTGTTACGGTTGCCGCTACCAGATATGTGCGAATCATGTAATGGATAAGCTACCCATAGTGCTGCACGATGCTCAGGCGAAAAGCAATAGGTGTAGTTGCGGGCATTGCTATTTGAACCCAATAGGCCGTAGTGCGTGTTATAGATGTAGTTGCTCGACGTCTTGCGCTCGGGTAGCTCAGCCCATCTGTGACCTGTGGTAGTTGAAGTCTCGGCTCCCAGACGCTCGCTAGTCAAACCTGCGAAGTCAGATTTCTGAGCAAAGATAAGCTGCATAGCGCCATTGTTGATATTGGCAATTCCCTTGATGGTACCCGAGCCCTGAGCTACGCTCTGTGAACCAAATGTAGAATACTTAGAGGAAAATACTACGAACTTATTGCCCTGAGCATCCTCCATGTTGATAGAGGTGTGTTTATTATTCTCAATCCATGTGCGGTTAAGGTCGGAATCTGCAACCTGAACACCCTCGATAGCGATATACTGTCCCTCATGCTTATTTGCAAGGAAGTCAGCCATAGATACCGTCTTTGCCGCTACGCTATTGCCAGTTGAGATAATCGTGATCTTGTCTATGGCAAGGTCGCTGATTTGAACAGCACCATTGTAATTACCTAATGTGCAACCTGTAAGGTCTATCTGAACCTTTGTTCCAAAATCAAACTCGTGGTCGGATGGAAGATAGAACTGAATACCTGCTGTAGTATCCTGAACATACATACTCTTCTTGGATGTAAGGTTGTTGAGTGCGCGGTTTGAGATTACCATACCCTCGATAGTGCCGTTAATCGTTGCACCCTGACCAAGAGTCAATACCTTAGCAATGGTAATTGTCTCTGATGTATTCTCCTCATCATCGTTTTCCTCCAATGAGTATGGCGACATTGGCTGTATGTGATTGCGCTCGATGGTAATCTTTTGAGTTGTGCTAATGGTTACATTATCTCTGTTTGAGCACTCGATATCTATTGTAATACCGTTATCGAAACTTTGAGGGGGGAGGGCAATGTAGAAAGATGTTGGATCACTGCTAAGCTCAATACCCTCGCCACAGTTAAGCGCTACTTCTGTGATTATTGAATTATCAAACAATAAGTTACCCGATATATCCAAACCATTGCTTGATGTAGACTGCTCGCTTGCAAGTATCGATGTAGCATCCTTGGTATTGACATGAATAAAGCCTGCTACCTGCTCATCGTTATTACCTCGAAGAGTGAGTTTTGTAACCATTTGGCCATTGCCCGTAAGCTGCACTTTAAGCCAGCCACAAACGTTACGGAGTGTAAACGTGGTGAACTCGCAATTTGCAACCATGAGGTTCTCGCCAAGACCGTAGCTATCGTATAGGTAGTGTTGTGTGGCGGGAAGTGTTGCATCTAACGATAGATCCTCGGTATTGATGCGATAGGTCGTGGCATAGGGGTAGGCTATCATAGTATCGTTCATGGTCTGCACACCTGCCGAGCCATCAGTTAGCTTAAAATCGCCCGAGCGGTCACCCGTTTCACCAAGAAATTGCCATTTGAGGTTGTCGAATGACTTGTAGAATACCGATATACAGTCATTTGCATTCCATACACTTTTGTCAGCGAGGAGCTGTACTCGGCTTTCGCTATTTTCAAAGCCTACAGTGAGAGTCTTAGGCAGGGTTAGCAGTTCGCCTATTGACCCATCTGTTTGGTCTTGTGTGCACGATGTTGCAATGAGTGCAACGAATGCGAAAAGTAAAAATCTCTTCATTATTAGCTTTGTTTATCTTGTTATTCTCTTGTGAAGATATGAGTGTGATATTTGATAATAAGGTTGTTGTACCAACATCACATATCATTGCAAAGGTATGAAAAAAAAGCAAAATAACAAAGATCTATCGCATATTCGAAGGTGTATCGCTGGGGGATGTGACGATGTTGATTTTTCGCTGTCGATTTATTATGGAAAATAGTTGTGCAAAAGCGAAAATTTGGGCTAAAAAGTAGGGTGTATAGGGTTGTAGACCGAAAAAAAATTCGTACCTTTGTGCGATTATAACCATTATGCGAAAACGTAATTAAAAACATATAATATGAACGTATCATTAAACTGGCTTAAGCGCTACATTAATACCGATTTGTCGGCAGAGCGCATCGCAGAAATATTGACAGAGCTTGGCCTTGAGGTCGAGGAGTTTGAGAAGATAGAGACCATTCGTGGTGGCTTGAAGGGTGTTGTTGTGGGTGAGGTACTCACTTGCGAGGATCATCCCGATTCAGATCATCTTCACATCACAACTGTAGATGTGGGTGCAGAGGCTCCATTGCAGATTGTTTGTGGTGCAGCTAACTGCCGTAAGGGTCTTAAAGTTATGTGTGCAACTGTGGGTGCAGTGCTCTATCCTATCGACTCTGACGAGGAGTTCAAGATTAAGCGTAGCAAGATTCGTGGCGTAGAGTCGCTCGGTATGCTCTGTGCAGAGGATGAGTTGGGCATTGGTCGTAACCATGAGGGTATCATGGAGCTCCCTGCTGAGGCTGTAGTGGGTACACCTGCTAAGGACTATCTTCGCATTGCTGACGACTACCTTATTGGCGTAGGTCTCACCCCCAACCGTGTAGATGCAGCATCGCACATCGGTGTTGCACGCGACCTTGTTGCATATTTGCGCAGCCGTGGTGAGAATGTCGAGCTTACACTTCCTTCGGTAGATGAGTTTGCTATCGACGATACGTCGCGCACTATCGAGGTAGAGGTTAAGAACCACGAGGCAGCACCTCGCTACGCTGGTATTACGGTTAGTGGCTGTAAGATTGCACCTTCGCCCGAATGGATGCAAAATGAGCTTCGTGCAGCGGGTATCAACCCTAAGAACAACCTTGTAGATATCACCAACTACGTACTCTTTGAGTTGGGTCAGCCTCTCCACGCCTTCGATGCAGATAAGATTGAAGGTGGTAAGGTTGTCGTTCGCTTGGCCGAGGAGGGCGAGAAGTTCGTTACGTTGGATGGCGTAGAGCGCACATTGACAGCAGCCGATCTTATGATCTGCTCGGCGGAGCGTCCTATGTGTATCGCGGGTGTATATGGCGGTTTGGATTCGGGTATCTCGGACGATACGGTAAACGTATTCCTCGAGAGTGCATACTTCAACCCGGTTAGTGTTCGTAAGACTGCAAAGCGTTTTGGCCTAAATACCGATGCTTCATTCCGCTTCGAGCGAGGTGTAGACCCCAATATTCAGGTATACGCACTTAAGCGCGCAGCAATGCTTATGAAGGAACTTGCAGGTGGTCGCATCACAAGCAAGATTATCGATATCAACCCAACGCCTGCATCACACTTCGAGTTTGACTTCTCGTTGGAGCGTGCTTGCCGTCTTATCGGTAAGGATATTCCTGAGGAGACTATTCTCAATATTCTCGCATCGCTCGATGTCGAGGTACGTGGTCGCGAGGGTAGTGTATTGAAGGTGGCAGTACCTCCCTATCGTGTAGATGTTCAGCGTGAGGCCGATCTTGTGGAGGATGTGTTGCGCGTATATGGCTACAACAATATCGAGGTTCCCGAGCATGTGAACTCAACATTGTCATACGCTCCAAAACCAGATAAGGCGCGTTTGCAGAACGTCGCTTCGGACTTCCTTTCGTCGAATGGCTATACCGAGATAATGTCTAACTCGCTTACTAAGGCAGCTTACTACGAGGCTTCGCAGTCGTATCCTATCGAGAAGTGTGTTAAGATTCTCAATCCATTGAGCCAGGATCTTAGCGTTATGCGTCAGACATTGATGTTCAATGCATTGGAGGCTGTCGAGCTTAACGTAAACCGCAAGAATGCTAACCTCAAGATGTACGAGGTGGGTAATTGCTACGAGTTCAACGCTGAGCGTGCCGAGGAGGAGAATACATTGGCTAAGTACGAGGAGACATTCCGTCTTGGTATCACGGTTACTGGTCAGGCTACGCAGCTTGCTTGGAATAGTAAGGCTGAGGGCTCATCGTTCTTTACACTTCGTGCAATGGTTGAGAAGCTATTGAAGCGCTTTGGTGTGGATATCTATTCGTTGCAGTGCGAGGCTTTGGAGTGTGATTTGTATGCTGATGCTATCGTTCTTAAGCAGGGACCTAAGGAGGTATTGCGTATGGGTGTTGTAGCTCCTGCGGTACGCAAGAAGTTCGATATCAAGCAGGATGTATACTTTGCCGAGATCGACTTCGACCAGCTCGTTAAGATGACTCGCAAGCAGAAGATAGCCTTCAAGGAGCTTTCGAAGTTCCCAGAGGTGAAGCGAGACTTGGCTCTTTTGGTAAATAAGGGTGTAAGTTTCGCACAGCTTCGCTCGGTGGCCTTTGCAACTGAGAAGAAGTTGCTTAAGTCGGTATCGCTCTTCGATGTTTACGAGGGCGATAAGCTCCCCGAGGGTAAGAAATCATACGCATTGAGCTTTATCCTCGAGGATAAGAACCAGACACTTACCGATAAGCAGATTGAGCGCACTATGGCCAACTTGCAGGCGCAGTTGGAGCAGAAGTGTGGTGCTGAGGTGCGTAAGTAATAGATTAGATAAGAGAGAGCCTACAGCTGGCACTATGTTGTAGTGTATGGCATAGGCTCTCCGATATTGAATATGATTGATAGGGAGACCATAGACCGAATATATGCCGCTGCCGATATTGTCGATATCGTTGGCGACTATGTCACGCTCAAACGCAAGGGTGTGAACTATGAGGCGTGCTGTCCCTTTCACAATGAAAAGACCCCATCGTTCAAGGTATCTCCCGCACGAGGCATATATAAATGCTTTGGTTGTGGTAAGTCGGGCAATGCCGTGAACTTTGTGATGGAGAGTGAGAATATCTCCTATCCCGAGGCTTTGCGCATGGTTGCCAAGCGCTATGGCATTGAGGTTAAGGAGGAGGCATTGAGCGAGGAGCAGATCGAGCGCAATAACAACCGCGAGAGTATGTTTGCGCTCAACCAGTGGGCTGCTGAGTACTTCCAACGCTATATGTACAACGAGGCAGAGGGTCGTAGTGTGGCTTTGAGTTACTTTAGCTCGGCACGAGGTTTCTCGGAGGCTACGATACGTAAGTTCGGCTTAGGCTTTTGCCCGTCGGCGGGTGGCCGCTTCTCGGAAGATGCTCGCTCGGCAGGCTATAAAGAGGAGTTTTTGCTATCTACGGGACTTAGCCTTAAGAGTGAGTATGATGGTAGGCTGCGTGACCGCTTCTACGACCGTGTGATATTTCCTGTACACAATGTGTCGGGACGTGTGGTGGCATTTGGTGGCCGCACGTTGCGTACGGATAAGAAAGTGGCTAAGTATCAGAACTCGCCAGAGAGCGAGGTCTATTCGAAGAGCCGAGAGTTGTATGGCCTCTACTTTGCTAAGAAGGCGATACAGCAGGAGGATAGGGTGATAATGGTCGAGGGCTATGCCGATGTTATCTCGATGCACCAGGCGGGAGTTGAGAATGTCGTTGCTTCGTCGGGTACGTCGCTCACGGAGGATCAGATACGTTTGGTAGGTCGTTTCTCGCGCAATATTACGTTGATGTTTGATGGCGATGCTGCGGGTGTCAAGGCAGCGATGCGCGGTGTAGACCTTATCCTCAAGGAGGATATGAACGTACGCATTGTACTACTTCCCGAGGAGCACGATCCCGATACTTTTGCCCGAGCATACAACAGCGAGGAGCTACGTCGCTACATTGTCGAGAACGAACAAGACTTCTTAGCGTTCAAGGCCCGACTGCTGCTCGGTGAGGCGGAGCGCGATCCAGTACGTCGTACGGAGGCAATACGTGATATTGCACACTCTATATCGCTTATTTCGGATAGTATCAAGCGTGCGGAGTATATACGCTACTGCTCAGAGATTATGTCGGTTAATGAGCAGATATTGGCTGTCGATGTGGCACGTCTTAGGGATGATGTCAAGGGCAATCGTGAGGCTCAGGACTTCTTGCGTCGCCAGCAGGTGCGTAATCGTCAGGAGGAGTCGTACCACGCGCAGAAGAGCGTATCTGCGAAGAGCGAGGTGGCAGGAGGTACTACTATCGAGACCTTGGAGCGTGACTTGGCGAAGTATATGCTAAAGTATGGCCACTATACGATACACATTCTCGAAGATGATGGCGAGCATAGCTATAATGTGGCAGCCTACATCTTCTCGGAGTTAGAGACCGATGATCTTAGCTTCTACACACCTGTCTATCGTTCGATATACGAGCTGTATCGTAGTGAGTGGGAGCGTTTGGGCGAAGGTGTCGAGGTGCCTACCTATGGTTTTATGAATAATGCCGATGCTCAGGTGTCGAGTGTGGCTGTCGATTTGCTTACCTCGGATGACAACTACGTGATTAGTCGCATCTGGGAGCAGAAGGATGTGCATATCGAGAGTGACGAGGAGATGCTTGCAGAGGCAGTACCTAAGGCTGTGGCGCTATTCAAGTGGCGAACGGTGGATCAGCGTATTGCCGAGTTGCAGAAAAAGATATTGGATAGCACGCTCAGTGACGATGAGGTAGAGAGGTGCGTGGAACTCTTGGCACGCTACAATGCAGTGCGTCTGGCGATCTCGAAACTGTCGAAGAGAGTGATATAAAAAGAGGGAGCCTCGGGCGTTGACGTATCACTACGCCAACCAGTGTGCAAACAGAAAATAAACAGAAAGATGTGTAAAACATATCAAAGATAAAAGAATTAGTTACCTTTTACCGAGACTCCCGCATTGATAGGGGCAAAACTTGTGCCGAAGAGATGCTTGGATGAAAGGTAGTAGCTAAATTGAGATATGGCAGACTATAAGAATGTAAATATACGTAACAAGCGTGCGACGTTCGACTACGAGATTATCGAGGAGTACGTTGCAGGTATCGTGCTTGTAGGTACGGAGATTAAGTCGTTGCGCCTGGGTAAGGCCTCGTTGGTAGATTCGTACTGCTATTTCGAGAGCAACGAACTATGGATTCGCAATGTAAATATTGCCGAGTACACGTGGGGTACGTGCAATAACCATGTGCCTAAGCGTGACCGTAAGTTGTTGCTCAACCGCAAGGAGCTAAACAAACTACAGCGCAGCTTGCAGGATAGAGGCTTGACGGTCGTAGGTCTTAGATTATTCCTCAATGAGCGAGGTTTGGCTAAGGTGGCTATAGGCTTGGCGCGTGGTCGTAAGTCGTACGACAAGCGCGAGTATATCAAGGAGAATGACGCAAAACGTGAAATGGATAAGGCGATGAAGGGTCGCCGCTAAATTATAGAATATCCCAACATTATGGCACTTATATTATCAATAGAGACAGGTACAGATGTTTGCTCGGTAGCTTTGGCTAAGGATGGCGAACTTATAGCTCTGCGCGAGAGTGACGAGGGTAGAGATCACGCCCGCAAGGTGGCGGTATTTGTCGATGAGTTGTTGCGCGAAACAGGTATACAACCCGACGATTTGGATGCTATAGCCGTAGGTAAGGGACCAGGCTCGTACACGGGCTTGCGTATCGGTGTGTCGTTTGCCAAGGGCTTGTGTTATGCGCTACAGATACCGTTGGTAGCTGTCGGTTCGTTGGATGCTTTGGTAGAGGTGGCCCGCGAGGATTACGAGGCTGGAATTATCGATGTCGATGAGTACGACTGGGCGCAGGCACGTTTCTGTCCAATGGTTGATGCTCGACGTATGGAGGTCTATGCTCAGGTATTCGATAGCAACGGCGAGGCACTGACAGAGGTGACTGCTGAGGTTGTCACTGAGGAGAGCTTTAGCGAGATGCGATGTGATGAGGCGCACCATTTTGTGATATTTGGTAATGGTGCTAAGAAGTGTGCCGATGTGTTGCAGGATGCAGTGCTTGTCAATGTCGCACCTTCGGCACGTGGTATCGTGCGTATTGCAGATAGACTCTTTCATGAGGGTAAGACCGAAGATATAGCCTACTTCGAACCCTTCTACTTGAAGGATTTTGTGGTTATACCATCGAAGAAGAAACTTTTATAAGTTGAAGAAATTACTATAGTTATAGATGTGCAAAACTAGGTAATGATGCAAAAAAAATCCTATTGAGACATTAGCTCAATAGGATTTTTGCTTGTTTGCGTGCTGCCTCGGTAATTTCGCTACCTGAGAGCATTTTGGCAATTTCGTCTACACGTTCGGTCTTTGTTATGCGACGTATGTTACTGTGCCCCTCCTGTTTGTAGACTACGAAATGGGCTCCTGTCTTAGCTGCAACCTGCGGTAGGTGGGTGATGTCGATGACCTGCATACGCTCTGATAGCGATGCGATAATATCACCCATAGCATCGGCAATACGTCCCGATACACCAGTGTCGATCTCGTCGAAAATCACAGTCGGGAGCATCATCTTCTCGGCAAGCATAGCCTTGAGCACCAACATCACACGAGATAGCTCACCGCCAGATGCTATGCGCTCGATAGGCGCAGGCGTTGATGTGCGGTTAGCCGTAAAGAGAAATGCTACGCTATCTGTTCCCGAGGGTGTGAAGTCTGCGGTAGGGGTGATGCTAACAACAAAACGTGCATCACCCATGCCTAAGCGAATAAGCATCTCGACCATCTTCTGCTCCATCTCCGAGCATACTGCCATACGTGCATCATGCAATGCTTTGGCTGCCTTGCGACACTCAGTCTCAGAAGCCTTGATGCGCTCACGAAGTTCGCGTATCTCAGCATCGCTATTGTCGATAGCTGCCAACTTTTTCTCGAACGCCTCGCTCTTTGCCAAGAGATCGTCGTACGACTCTGCGCGGTGCTTCATCTCAAGCGAGTATATCATGTTGAGTCTGTCACTGAGTTTTTGCAATGTTTCAGGGTCTGCATCGATGCGCTCGGCTTCGTCTGCTGCTGTGGCACTTATATCTTTAAGCTCCTCAACAACAGCATGAAGACGCTGTGCCAAGGTGTCGGCCATAGGATACTTATCACCCAACGCTGAAAACTCTCTCTCCGAGCGACCCAATTCCGAAATTGCGCCTATATCCTCCGCGTCGAGTCTGTTGCGCAATGTGAGAAGGGTTTCGTTGATACGGTCGGCACTCTCGACAATGGCCAATCGCTGCTCCGTCTCGCTCTGCTCCGCAGGACGTAGCTTGGCAGCACGTAGCTCCTCGACAGTGTAGCGTAGCCACTCCTCCTCTTTGCGTGCCGCTTCAGCTTCTGCAACCATACGACGTTCCTCGCTGCGTAGCGTGCTGAGTTGTGTAAGTAGGGTAGTATAGCTGTTGAGCAACTCTCTATTGGCGGCCAACGTATCGAGTGTATGGATGCGGAATTCCTCCGATGAGAGGACTAAGTTTTGGTGCTGTGAGTGAATATCGACGAGCTGTGAGCCAAGCTCGCGCAATACGCCAAGCTGCACGGGCATATCGCCAATAAACGCTCGGCTCTTGCCCGCAGCGGTGATGATGCGACGCACGACAATCTCATCCTCATAGTCAAGGTCGTTATCCTCGAAGAAGGACTCCATGTTGTGTCCGGCGATATTGAATTGAGCCTCGATAATGCAGTTGCGCGTGCCGTCCTTGAGGGCTTGCCCCTCGTTCTTAGCACCCAGCAACAGTCCGAGCGCACCGAGAAGGATAGACTTACCAGCACCCGTCTCACCAGTGATGATGTTTAGGTGTTCGTCCCACTCGACACGCAATGACTCAATCAGTGCATAGTTCTCTATCGATAGACTCTTCAGCATCGGTTTAACTATTTTTTAAGGCTTTCAATTTTATCTACGATAATCTCGGCAACCTCGCTCTTCGACATCAAAGGATGCTCTACGGCACTCGTTGCATCGAGGATTGTAACCTTGTTTGTATCGCCACGGAAGCCAGCACCCTCGTCGCGTAACGAGTTGAGAACCACGAAGTCAAAGTTCTTGCGCTTAAGCTTTCCTTCAGCATTAGCCGACTCGTTATCAGTCTCCAGTGCGAAGCCTACGAGTACGCGCTCACCCTTAGTATCGCCCAATGAGCGTGCAATATCCTTGGTGCGCACAAGCTCGATAGACATATCGTCGTCCGATTTCTTGAGCTTCTTATCAGCAACATGCTTAGGTGTGTAGTCGGCAACGGCTGCGCACATCACAGCGCCATCAGCCTCCTGCCACTCAGTAACCGCAGCGTTGTACATCTGCTCGGCACTGAGCACATCGATGCGCTCGACACCTGTGGGTGTTGGTAATGATGTGCGACCACTAATGAGCTTAACCTCGGCACCACGCTTTGCTAACTCCTCGGCAATGGCATAACCCATCTTGCCTGTAGAGTGGTTGGTGATATAGCGCACGGGGTCGATAGGCTCGATGGTAGCACCTGCCGTAACGATATAACGCTTGCCTGCCAAGCTCTTAACTCTCTGCTGCTCGGCAAAGATAGCCTTAACCTGCTCTACAATCTCTTCAGGCTCTGCCATACGACCCTTGCCTACAAGACCACTTGCCAACTCACCTGCCGCTGGCTCGATGATGGCTACACCACGACCCGATAGAGTTTGCAAGTTCTGCTGCGTGGTGATATGAGCATACATATCCAAGTCCATAGCAGGAGCTACAGCGACCTTCGAACGTGCCGAGAGGTAGGTTGTAAGCAACAGATTGTCGGCGATACCCGTAGTCATCTTAGCAAGGGTATTGGCCGTAGCTGGTGCGATGAGCAGCATATCTGCCCACTCGCCAAGCGATACGTGAGAATTCCACTCGCCATTCTCGGGGTTGAAGAACTCCACAAGAATAGGATGCTTCGAGAGCGTAGCCATAGTCAAGGGGGTAATAAACTGCTTAGCAAGGGGAGTCATGATAACTCGCACCTCAGCACCCTCCTTCACTAAAAGACGGCAAAGCATAGCAGCCTTGTACGCTGCTATGCTGCCTGTTATACCTAAAATAATGTGTTTACCGTGTAGCATAACTACTTCTCTGCACCGTGGCGGAAATATACCTCGCCATCGAGGAACTCCTCCGTAGCGATAATCGCAGGTTTAGGCAAACGCTCGTAGAAACGTGAAATCTCGATCTGCTCACGGTTCTCGAAAGTCTCCTCTACAGAGTTATCCGTAGGAGCCGAGAAATCTGCAAGCTTACGGTTGAGCTCAGTCTTAAGCTCCGTAGCGATCTGGTTAGCACGACGAGCAATGATGTTGATGCTCTCGTAGATGTTGCCCGTGGGCGCGTCGAGATCGACCAACTTACGGGTGATAGTGTTTCCGGGAATGTTCTTCTTAATCTCCATTATCGTATATGTTGTTTATTCGTTTTACTTCTCATCTGCTGTCTTACGGTTGCGGTCTATAAAGTTTCGCGCATCCTTAGCCATTCGCTCAATCTCTCTTAGGTGCTTCGACTCGGGGAACTCACTTAAGAAAGAGTAGTAGTGGTCGAGCATCGCAATATAGCGATCCACCTGCTTGTGCTCTACTGAGTTTGCTGCAAGACGATAGGCCGAAACAGCCGTGTAGTACATCATCTTCTCGCGGTAGGGCGAATCGGGATAGCGCTTCATGCTATTTTTGAAGGCTACGATTGCCGACTTATAGCGACCTATCTTATAGTAGGTATAGGCGTTCATATAGCTCTTTTCGACCAATCGCTGCGTCAGCTCCTCGAGCATATCCTCGAACTGTTCTCTGTTCTCCGACTCGGGATAGCGTGACAAAAACTCGGTGATGGCGATGATAGCCTGTGAGGTGATTGTCTGATCGCGCTCGGGTGATGGTGACATGTAGTAGTAGCACAAGGCGTACATACCTTCGGTATCCTCGATGAATGGACTACGGCCAAACTTACGACGATGCTCGTCAAGTAGGGTAGAGGCCTCCTCCCAATTGTGCTGCTTAAACTTGCAGCGTGCGTTATAGAACGACAAAGAGTCTTCGCGTGGAGAGCCTACGTAGACGTGGCGGCATGCCTCAAAGAGATTAGAGGCACTCTCCCACTTGCCAAGCTCGTAGAGCTCCAAACCCTGGTGGTATGCAAAGTTGGGATCACCCGACTTGATAGCCTGGTTTACAGTGCTACAAGACACCACGACAATTACGAGTGCTACGCTTGCTATGATATATCCTAAAAGACGCTTCATCCTATATATTTCGTTTCCGCGCTTATGTACATAAGCGCACAAAGTTACACATAATTTTTGAATAAACGAACAATCGTAGTAAATTATTGCGCACCTAAGTATGTTGTAGTGTCAATAAAAAAAGATTTGGGTCAGACGGTTGCCCATCTAACCCAAATTTATGTTGGAGCTATGCTCCGCTAACTTCAAATTACTCTGCTACAACAGCGAACTTGATAGTAGCCTTAACCTCGCGGTGAAGCTTAGCAACAGCCTCGAACTCGCCAAGAGTCTTAACAGAATCTACAACGATGTTCTTGCGGTCTACCTCGATACCCTTCTCCTGAAGAGCAGCTGCAAGGTCTGCAGATGTGATAGCACCGAAGATCTTCTCCTCCTCAGCCTTAGCTGTGAGTGTGAGGTGCAAGTTGTTGATTGTCTCAGCCAAAGCCTGTGCATCAGCCAAAATCTTAGCGTCCTTGTGAGCGCGCTGACGAAGGTTCTCAGCAAGTACCTTCTTTGCAGATGCAGTAGCAGCCTTAGCGAAACCCTGAGGAATCAAGTAGTTGTTGGCATAGCCAGGACGTACGTTTACGATGTCGTTAGCGTAGCCCAAGTTCTCTACGTCTTTGATAAGAATTACTTCCATAGTCTATCCTCCTCTTTATTATTTCATACAATCGGTTACGAATGGAAGGATTGCGAGGTGGCGAGCACGCTTAACTGCCTGAGCAACCTTCTTCTGGAACTTCTGAGAAGTACCTGTAAGACGACGAGGAAGGATCTTACCCTGCTCGTTAAGGAACTTCTTCAAGAACTCACCGTCCTTATAATCTACGTACTTGATGCCGAGCTTCTTGAAACGGCAGTACTTCTTCTTCTTAACGTCTACTGATACGGGGTTGAGATAGCGGATCTCAGATGCACCCTGCTGTGTATTCTCTGCCATGATTACTCCTGTGTTTTGTTAGCAAGCTTTGCACGACGCTTCTGAGAGTACTCAACAGCGAACTTGTCCTGCTTGAAAGTTAAGAAACGGATAACACGCTCGTCACGACGATACTGTGTCTCAAGTGTGTTGATGATTGAGCCCTCACCGGTGAACTCTACGAGGAAGTAGAAACCAGTAGTCTTCTTCTGAATAGGATAAGCAAGCTTCTTCAAGCCCCAGTTCTCCACATTCACAATCTGACCGCCGTTCTCGGTGATTACGCCCTGGAATTTGTCAGCAACCTCCTTTACCTGTGCATCCGAAAGGACGGGAGTGACAATGAAAACGGTTTCGTAATTGTTCATAATTGTAATAATTATTAATAAGTTTTGTGCATAAAGCGGTGCAAAGGTAAGAATATTTTTTTATTCTGCAATACTTGTGTTCAAATATTTGGTGCTAATTGGATGATTTTGTGGAAATAGTTGTGCGTATAGGTATAATTTGCGATGTTATGGCGAAGTTATATTATATATAGGTATAGGTATTGTCGATGTGTGAGTAATCAAAGATGTATAGTTTTTGCTTATAATGCTATCAGAAAATGCGATTTGTAACTATTTGCAATTGTGTTATATTTGTGGCGTGAAAATTAAATAATTAATATATATGACTATGAATATATCGGATATTAAACATCGTAGCGTAGGCTCAATTGTGAATGATAACTTTGCTACGGCTCAGATTTTCAAGAGCTTTGGTATTGATTTTTGCTGTGGAGGTAGTGCTGCACTCATAGATGCTTGTCGCATGGTAGGCGTAGATGTGGATAGGGTTGTTGATGCACTTCAGCATGCGGCCGATGACTCTAAGTCGGCAATACCATTCGATAGCTGGCCTACAGATCTGCTTATCGACTATGTGCTAAAGATTCATCATCGTCGAATACGAAGCAGAGGACCTGAACTATTGGCTCTTATCGAGAAGGTGGCGGCCAAGCACGGAGATAAACATCCTGAGCTACATGAGCTGGTGCAGCACTTCAGGCTATCGTTGGAGGATTTGGAGAACCACTTGCAGAAGGAGGAGAGAGTGTTGTTTCCATACTGCTACGAGCTTTTCGAAACTTTGGAGCGTGGTGGGCGTTGCCAGCCTATGCATTGTGGCACTGTTGTAAATCCTATTCGTCAGATGTTGCATGAGCATAGCGATGAGGGTACGCGCTATAAGTATATTGGTCGTCTGATGAATGAGTTTCGTGCTCCTGAGGATGCCTGCGCATCGTATTGTCTGATGCTCACTCAATTGGAATTATTTATGGATGCTCTATTTGAGCATATTCACATCGAAAACAATATTCTCTTCCCGCGCTTCGTGGAGTTGGAAGAGAGAGTGGTGGGATAGCTTTAGACTTATTCTTTATTACCTCCATGTGTGGATATTAGAGAAAAGCAGGTTGGAATCAATCCGACCTGCTTCTCTTATGCTATTGGGGGGATTACTCCTCCTCCTCGAAGATATCCTTGCCTAAAGCGCAAAGAGGACATGTCCAATCCTTGGGTACATCCTCCCATGCTGTGCCAGGTGCTACTCCGTTATCTGGATCGCCGACCTCAGGGTCGTAAACATAGTGACAAGCTCCGCAAACATACTTTTTCATAGCTCTTGATGTTTAGTTGTTAATAATCATTTGATAGAGAAACGGTGTCTTGCACGCCTTTATTGTGTAGCACCGACTTCTAAGTATAACAAAGGCCCACCTCATTGAGGCGGGCCTTTACTGTGCGATAACGCCTCGGGATTGCTTACTCAACAACCTCTGCCTCTACAGTCTCTGCCTCAGCGTCAGCCTCTACGAGGATGTCCTCCTCAACCACTACCTCCTCGGCGGGAGCAGTGATAGCCTGAGCACCTGCTACAGCGTGGTCAGCACCTACTACTGCAGATGCGTTGTTCTTAGGAAGAACGATAACAGACAAAAGGCTGAAGAATACAACGGCAGCAACCATAGCCCATGTGAACTTCTCGAGGAAGTCGCTGGTCTGGCGTACACCCATAGTCTGGTTAGCAGCACCGAAGTTAGCAGCCATGCCGCTCTTAGGGCTCTGAACCAATACGGCAAGTATCAACAAGATACTTGCGATAACAATCATAATGATGCAAAATGTAAACATATCGTTATAAATTTAATTAATCTCTATATGTTATATATCTAAAATCTATCTCTTTTCGCACTTTATCGCCTCTATTTTCGCGATAAGTCCTGCAAAGTAAATACTTTTTTCTGAATTTAGCAAACTTAATTTGCGATAAGTGGTGATAGCTTCGTCGTATAACCCCTGTTTTTCGTAAATTTCCGCCAATTCTTCGCTTACCATATCCTCATCGTCGCTATTTTCAACCTCGGCAACATTCTCGGCATCGCCCTCTTCGGCAATAATGCGGTAGTCGCTACGCTGCAAGAAGCGTTCTATAATGTCATCTTCGCTAAGATGGGTAATTTTAGCGGGGTCGATATCCCAAAACGCAATGGTGGCTTGAGAGTGAATCATAGCTACAACTCTATCGGCATCATCGGCCGAATGGCCATTAATGCGCACTGCCATAAGTCGTGGGGTAGTCCACCATGGATAGCGCTTCTTGAGAGTGTCAAGGGCTGAGAAATCCTCAGTAGTCGGCTTGTTATTATATATATTGTATAGTGTCATTGTTTACCAGTTACCTGCTGCTGCCATGTAAATATCGTTTACCAATGCTTGAACGATCTCCTCGATGAGCTGGTCTTGAACGTCGATGAGGAGCTGCGATGCGTCGTAGTCGGCATACTGCGAGAAACTCTTGTCGCTGAACGACAGCGTCTGGTCTACGGCATTCTGGAAGCTTACCTTTACAGTGATTGTGAGTCGGTTTTGCAAAGCATAGTCGCCACTCGATACAGACGAGGTGCTCGAGTTGTAGTTGGTGATCTCGCCCTCGAAGGCAAAATCGCCACCCTCCTCAACTTGCTCTAAGCGTGTCTGACGCGAAAATTTGTCGCGCAGACCCTCGGTGAGCACATTGCTGAGCGTGGGTGCAACCATCGGTGCATTATTGGGAAAATAGGCTACAGAGAAGGTCTTAGCCTCGGGAGGAATAGAGCCACCCGAGAGGTTGTACGTTACCTTGTAGCCACAGCTGTTGCAGAGGAGTGTGACGGCGAGCGATGCGCCAATCATGAGTGTAAGTTGCAATAGTCGTTTCATATCTTACTTCGTGTTATCGTCAATGCCTAATGTCTTCATGCGGCGATATAGCGTACGCTCCGAAATGAAAAGATCGCGGGCTGCATCCTTGCGACGGTAGTTATTGCGGCGTAGAGCCTCTATAATCTGTTCGCGCTGCACATCCTCTTTTGTAAGTTCGCGCGACGAGTAATCATCGACAACCTCGACCATGTCGTCGTAGTCGTATCTTTCGTGAACCAACTCGCGAGGCTCGGGAAGCAAACCAACTACGTCAGCATGGTGAGTGTGAGGTGTTGGCGTACTAAAACTGGGGGTGGATACACCCTCCATAGCTTCGCGCATCATGCGTTTCAGGTCGTTGATGTCGCTACGCATGTCAAATAGGATCTTGTATAGAAGTTCGCGCTCCGTAGCCATATCACCCATATCGTTGCGCTGCTCGCCTGCAATACGCATTGAGTAGCTCTCTGAGGGAAGATAGCGACGAAGAATATCGCTGGTTATCGTGCGACTCTGCTCCACGGCCGATATTTGCTCGGCCACATTCTTGAGCTGACGTATGTTGCCACGCCAATGGTAGCTCTCCAAAAGGGCGCGAGCACCCTCATCAAGAGTGATTGCTGGCATCTTATATTGTGTAGCAACGTCGCTGGCGAACTTGCGGAATAACAGGTATATATCGCTCTTACGCTCACGTAACGCTGGAACTACAATAGGCACCGTATTTAGTCGGTAGTAGAGATCCTCGCGGAAGCGACCTTCGGCAATAGCCTTTAGTAGGTCGTTGTTTGTTGCCGCCACTACACGTACGTCGGTTTTTTGCACTTTAGCCGAGCCGACACGCATAAACTCTCCTGTCTGCAATACGCGCAATAGGCGAACTTGTGTGGAGAGGGGAAGCTCGCCAACCTCGTCTAGGAAGATAGTACCTCCATCGGCCTCTTCGAAGTAGCCCTTGCGACTATCGATTGCACCCGTAAACGAACCTTTTTCGTGGCCGAATAACTCTGAATCTATCGTACCCTCGGGGATAGCTCCGCAGTTTACAGCGATATACTTCTTATGCTTACGTGCTGAGTATGCGTGGATGACCTGTGGAAAGAACTCCTTGCCCACACCGCTCTCGCCCGTAACCAATACCGAAAGATCGGTAGTAGCTACACGTATAGCTGTCTCTAAGGCTGTATTGAGTGCCTCGGCATTGCCAATGATGCCGAAACGTTGCTTAACAGAGAAAAGATCGTTTGATATCATAAGCTATTCTATTACAGTATTATTGGGTTCGATACATAAAGTATCGCTGCATATCATAAGACTATCGGTGGTAAGGCTGTCAGCAGGGGAGTATCTAACCTCAATATCGTGTGTGGGGATGGGGTCTATTACGGGCACCGCCAAGTAGTGCTGCCATAGATACCATGCGCCAACAACTATTCCAGCGAGTAGGATGACAACGATAGCGATAGGTAGAGCACGACGGCCATTGCGGCCACGGCTACGTGAGCGTGAGCCTCCCGAGCGAGATTCATCACTATGCTTTCTACCCTTAGTTTTGTCGTAGTTCAGACCTCGCAGGTAGTTATCGGGTTTGGTGATAGATATTTCGCTCTGCGAAGCCTCCGTAGTAGCACGTCGGCTTGAAACCTTATTAGAGTGGCTTGCGGGTGCAGATATATGCACGGGGCGCACGCCATTGCGACGTATACGCTGCTGAACAATGACTAACGCCTCGATAGGGGGCTTGATGTTGCCGCCAACCTTGATTGGCTCGTGGTCGTGGCGAAAGATGATGTTGTTATTCTCGCCAGGACTAAATGTGCCAAAGCCTTGGATGTCGTACTCCTCGCCAATAGTTATGGCGTGGCGTATTTCGAAGACCATACGGTCGATCATGCCGTTGGCCTCGAGCAAGCTAACGCCATAGGCCATGAGTAGTGAGCGTAGTACACCATCGTCCGTGCGCATAAGTTCCGAGAAGCGTACAATGCCCGAAGGCTGCTTCACGATGAATGCACCGAGCTTGGGCACAACAAGGCGTTTGTTGTGCTTGAGGTATTCGATAATTATGTTTTTAATCAGCTCCACTACCTATATTTATATAGAACGCACAAAGATAAGAAAAAAAAGCGTGAAGAGCAAAATGATATGTGACAAAATGGCAACGTGCGTGACGGATTGTCATATAGAGTCGGATGTATGTGTGAAATAATAAATCCATCCGATAGGTCGTAGCCTATCGGATGGATTGATCGTTAGAGATTCTATTCTCTTACTTATTCTCTACGATGCCCTGTGCGGGGTCGCCTACAATCATGTTCTTATCGATGCGGAGTGTTACATTGCTATCCACCTCAACCAATACAGATGTTGGCTGCACCTCCTTGATAACACCATAGATACCACCAGCTGTGATAATCTTGTCACCCTTCTTAAGGTTGTTGCGGAAGTTCTGCATCTGCTTACGACGCTTTGACTCAGGGCGCCACATGAAGAAGTACATGATAGCGATCATGGCAATGATCATAATCCAAAAGCTCATACCACCACCTGCAGGTGCCTGTGCAGCAGTCTCAACTGCCTCGTTTGCAGTCTCGATAACTGCCTCGCTCTGTGCAAAAAGTAAATTCATAGTCTTAAATTGTTTATTCTTAAAAATTATTTCTCTGTTGTTGTATTGGCCAACGCAAAAGTAAACAAAATTATTGTCTTGACAAACGTTGCATAGGCCACTTATGCCTCATTAGCGCCATTTAGTACTATTTATTCGACCTCGGCACTCATCCACACCGCAATTGCTATATCCTCCAACGAGGTGCTTACGCCTATGTAGTTGCCTACCGTACCCCATTCTCCGCGAGAATCAAACCATAGTCTAATTGAGGTACTATCCTTGGGAGCAAGAGGCTCACGAGGTAGATCGAGCCATACACAACGGCACGTAGCTTCGTAGTCTAAGAGCAGAAGGGTAGTGTCCGTAGTATTGCAAATATTAATATCGTAATACTCTATGGTAGACCTACTCACAATGCCCATATCAACCAATACTTCGGTTGTCGAGCCTCGATGCAGCTCGTAGCTTATGGGTGTTGGCTCTGTGGTGTCTGTTGTGCTACTCGAGCTCGCATTGGTGACACACGCCGCGGATAGCACAATAAGCATAGCCGCAAAAAGCATGCGCATAGTTGCCACGCAACGGTGCATAACGAGTGCTACTAAAGTAGGCCGCGACCAGCCTTAGTTAGCTGACCACTCTCCTGAAGCTCGGAAGCTGCGCGGTCGAGGATACCATTGATAAAGGTGCTGCTCGATGGTGAAGAGTAGTACTTAGCGATGTCGATCCACTCGTCGAGTGTTACCTTAACGGGGATAGAGTCGAAGTTGAGAAGCTCGGTGATAGCTACCGAGATAATGAGGTTGTCCATAAAGGCTACACGCTCCACATCCCAGTTGCTGGTGTACTTCTCGACAAGCTCCTGACGCTCCTCGTACTGCACCAACGACTTGATAAGCAGTGTCTTCGAGAACTCCAAATCCTCCTCACTCTTGAACTGAGGCAAGAGCTTTACATCTGTATGGCTGCGCTTGAGGTTCGATACTGTGCGAATGACCATGAAGAGTGCAAAACTGAGGTCGTCATTCCACAACAACGACATTTCGTCGAGCGTATCCTGTAGCGCCTCGTCGTCAGCAATCCATGTGTAGAAATCTTCGATAAACTTGCGGTCGTCGATAAACGTATTCGAAGGAGCTGCCATGTAGCTCTTATAGAAATCGGTCTCTACAAGTTTGTTGTAGATATCCTTGATGGTGTCGGGATAGCGTGACCATGTGAGCTTGCGGCTGGCGATCTCGTCGCCGAGTGTGTCGGAATTAGCCAAAAGCTGCACTACTCCGTTATCTACGAAGCGACGATTAGGATTCAAATCCTCGTACGTAGCAAGCATCTTCTGCTTAGCAATCTCCTGGCGACCCTCGGCGTAGCGTGCTACATCGACGATGAGGGTGAGCATCTGGAAATAGAGGTCGTAGGCTTTGTCGATGGACTCAACGAGATACTTCTCCGAAGCCTTGAGGCTCGTCGAATCAGACTTAAGATGGGCGTAAAGGCTCTTCAATACCTTTATTCTGAGCAATCTTCTACTCAACATAATTAATGAACTTAAAAATTGTGCGGCAAATATACGAAAAAAATCCTATCTTTGCATCACGTAATGATATTAATTAATCATAAAATATTTGCTGTATGAACTCATTTGTGTATGATATCCCTACGAAGGTATATTTCGGTCGTGACCAGCTCGGTAATTTAGGCGCAGAGTTAGGAGAGTTCGGTCGTCGTGTATTGCTCGCTTATGGTGGTGGCTCGATAAAGCGTATAGGTCTGTATGATAAGGTTATGTCTCTGCTTACTGAAAGTGGTTTCGAGGTCGTTGAGTTATCAGGTATCGAGCCTAATCCTCGTATCGACTCGGTGCGCCGTGGTGTGGAGTTGTGCAAGGCGCATAATATCGATGTGATACTCGCTGTGGGTGGTGGCTCTACCATCGACGCTGCTAAGTTTGTGGCTGCGGGTGCGTGTGTCGAGCACGATGCATGGGAGTTCTTTGGTGCTAATGCTAAACCTATCGAGCGCGCGCTGCCTATCGTCACCATCTTGACTCTCGCGGCAACAGGTTCGGAGATGGATACAGCAGGTGTTATCTCTAATCCTGAGACGGAGGATAAACTCGGCCGTTTGGCACGTCCGCTGTTGCCACGTGTGTCGTTCCTCGATCCTACACTTACCTACTCGGTAAGCCCCTATCAGACAGCATGTGGTGCAGCAGATATTCTCTCTCACATTATGGAGGTATATTTCACCACGCAGAAGGATCTATTTATGCTCGATAAGATGATGGAGGGCCTGATGAAGACTGTCATCAAGTTTGGCCCCGTGGCGGTGCGTGAGGGCGAGAACTACGAGGCACGTGCCAACCTTATGTGGGCAGGGTCGTGGGCAATCAATGGCTTTGTGAACGGAGGTAAGCGTAAGGCGTGGAGTTGTCATCCTATGGAGCATGAGTTGTCGGCATCGTATGATATTACTCATGGTCTTGGTCTTGCGATACTTACACCTCGTTGGATGAAGTATTGCTTAAATGATGAACGCTTGGATAAATTTGTGTCGTTTGGTGTAAATGTTTTCGATGTTGATGCCTCGCTCGAACCTATGGAGATTGCTCATGAGGCTATTCGTCGCTTGGAGCATTTCCTCTTCGATGAGCTAGGCTTGCAGCGTACACTTACCGAGGTGGGTATAGGTCGTGAGAAACTTGCTGAAATGGCTCGCAAGGCGTGTCGCTATGGTGATATTCGCGGCTTTATGACTCTTACACCTGCCGATGTGGAGCGTATCTATGAGATGTCGCTATAAATAGAATATTATGTAAAATTAGGAGGCTTAAAAAACCTCCTAATTTTGTGTCGATTAATTAGATTGGTTACGCCTCTGTGATAATCGAGCGAATGTTGTGGATAAGCATGCGTACGGCAACCGAATTGAAACCTCCCTCAGGGATGATGATATCGGCATAGCGCTTCGATGGCTCTACGAATTGCTCGTGCATGGGCTTTACCGTAGTTGTGTACTGCTCGATGACCGAGTGCATCGTGCGACCACGCTCACACACATCGCGTAAGATACGGCGTGATAGACGGATATCTGCGTCGGTATCAACAAACACTTTAATATCCATCATCTCGCGTAACGCCTCGTTCTCGAAGATGAGAATGCCATCAACGATGATAACCCTTGATGGCTTAACCCTTACACGTTCTGCCGTGCGGTTATGCTCCACGAACGAATATACGGGGTGCTCGATAGCCTCACCTGTCTTCAGTGTGCGGATATGTTCCACAAGCATATCGGTATCGAAGGCTGCGGGGTGGTCGTAGTTGAGTTTGGTGCGCTCTTCGTACGTAAGCTCCGAACGCTCCTTATAGTAGTAGTCGTGGCACAACGTAGCTACATCCTCGCCACGAAAGGCCTCCTGCAACTGCTTGACAAGGGTTGATTTGCCCGATCCCGTGCCGCCAGCAACACCGATAACCGTTACCTTCATAATATATACTTCTCTACGTTATTATAAAAGAGAGGCTGTATCGAACTCTTCTCAGTGATACAGCCGCTCTTTGTTATGCGTCGATATTTGCGTAGTGTGCATTCTTCTCGATAAACTCGCGGCGTGGAGGTACCTCGTCGCCCATGAGCATTGAGAATATGTGGTCGGCCTCGGCAGCATTCTCCACCGTAACCTGGCGCAAGATGCGTGTCTCAGGATTCATTGTAGTGTCCCACAATTGCTGGGCGTTCATCTCGCCAAGACCTTTGTAGCGCTGGATGTGTACACCCTTGCTGCCAAACTCCTGCGTAATCTCGTCACGCTCCTTATCTGTCCAGCAGTAACGCTCCTGGTTGCCCTTCTTTACGAGATAGAGAGGAGGTGTAGCGATGTAGATATGACCATTCTCGATAAGGGCCTTCATCTTGCGGAAGAAGAATGTAAGCATAAGTGTTGCGATGTGTGAACCATCGACATCGGCATCGGTCATGATGATAATCTTGTCGTAGCGCAACTTTTCGAGGTTGAGCGCCTTGCTATCCTCGGCTGTGCCAATGGTTACGCCCAACGCTGTAAACATGTTCTTGATCTCCTCATTCTCCCACATGCGGTGCTCCTGAGCCTTCTCTACATTGAGAATCTTACCACGCAGAGGCATGATGGCCTGGAATACGCGGTCGCGGCCCTGCTTTGCAGTACCACCCGCAGAGTCACCCTCGACGAAGAAGATCTCGGCAATAGAACGGTCGCGGCTTGAGCAGTCGGCCAACTTACCAGGAAGGCCTGCGCCTGACAATACGGTCTTACGCTGCACAGCCTCGCGAGCATTACGCGCTGCATGACGTGCCTGAGCAGCAAGGATTACCTTCTGCACGATAGCTTTAGCATCCTTGGGATTCTCCTCGAGGTAGTGGCCCAAAGCTGCTGACATGGCGCGGTTTACGGCACCTGCAACCTCGTCGTTACCGAGCTTGGTCTTGGTCTGGCCCTCGAACTGAGGCTCTGCAACCTTCACCGATACAACGGCTGTAAGACCCTCACGGAAGTCATCGCCGCTGATGTCGAACTTAAGCTTTGCGAGCATGCCGCTATCCTCAGCGTACTTCTTGAGTGTGCGTGTCAAGGCGTGGCGGAAACCAGTAAGGTGAGTACCACCCTCGATAGTGTTGATATTATTTACGTATGAGTGTACGTTCTCAGAGTATGAGTCGTTGTACTGCATAGCGACCTCTACGGGAACACCACTCTCCTCGGTGTCGAGGTAAATGATGTTTTCGATAATCTTTTGACCACGTGTGGCGTCGAGATACTCGACAAACTCCGAAAGACCATGCTCCGAATAGAAGTGGTTTGAGAGTGGTTCGCCATTCTCATCCTTCTGACGCATGTCGGTAAGCGTGAGGTGGATGCCTTTGTTAAGGAATGCAAGCTCGCGAAGACGGTTAGCCAAGATCTCGTACTTATACTCCGTAGTGAGCGAGAAGATCTCGCCATCGGGCTTAAATGTGATTGTTGTACCGCGATCCTCGCACTCGCCAACTACCTCTACCTGTGTAAGGGGTGTACCCTTAGAGTAGCGCTGACGGTAGATCTTGCCGCCACGGTGAATCTCGGCGATAAGCAGTGTAGATAGTGCATTAACGCACGATACACCCACACCGTGAAGACCACCAGATACCTTGTAGCTGCCCTTGTCGAACTTACCTCCGGCATGCAATACGGTGAGTACCACCTCGAGAGCTGACTTACCCTCCTTCTCGTGCCAGTCGGTGGGGATACCACGACCGTTATCCTTAACCGAGATTGAGTTGTCCTCGTTGATTGTTACATAGATATCGTTACAGTAGCCAGCCAAAGCCTCGTCGATAGAGTTGTCCACAACCTCGTAAACAAGGTGGTGTAGACCCTTTTCGCCGATGTCACCGATGTACATCGCTGGTCTTTTACGTACGGCCTCCAAGCCTTCGAGGACCTGAATATTCGACGCTGAATACTCCTCCTCGTGTTTTCTGATGTTCTCCTGTTCGGTACTCATATATCTTGTTATTTTACGTTCTTCGCAATAAACGCACAAAGATAGCAAAATTTTTGGTAACTCACGACCAAAAGCCTACTTTTTTTTCACAATAGTGAAAGAGTAGTTTTGAAACTTATCGCTCAGCGCTCCGATATTGTCAATTATGGCGGATGTCGCATCGGTTGTTGAGTTAAAATAGACGACTAATTAAAATTCTATGCAAAAAAAATGTTGAAAAATTTGCTTGTTCGAAAATAATCTCTACCTTTGCAGTGTATTACTTAACTAATACACATCGTGTGTAATGATTTGTCGCCTCGTAAGAGGGTAGTTAATGCGAACTAAACAATATAATATAGTAGAGCTATGATTACAACAACAAAGCTTTCGTTTGGATATTTGGCACACCGCAATGTGCTGTCTAATATCACATTAAATCTGGAAAAAGGTCATATTCACGGCCTTCTTGGATGTAATGGTATCGGTAAGACTACGCTTCTAAAGCTTATCTGCGGTATCATGCGACCCAATCAAGGTGAAGTGCGCGTGGCAGGTTACGATCCTATGTCGCGTCGTCCCGAGCTCTTCAGCGAACAGATGATTATCCCCGAGGAGTTCGATCTCCCAAATCTTTCGCTCGATCGCTATGCAGCGATCACTGCTCCGTTCTATCCACGCTTCGATCGTGGTGATATGTTGCGTTACTGCAGGGAGTTTGGTATAAATTCGTGCGATAAATTGCACTCTATGTCTATGGGTCAGCGCAAGAAGGCCTATATCGCTTTCGCTCTTGCTTGCAACGTGCGAATACTGCTTTTGGATGAGCCTACGAATGGTCTTGATATTCCGTCGAAGAGTATCTTCCGTCGTCTGCTCGCCTCATACGTAAACGAGGAGCGCATGGTAGTAATCTCTACGCATCAGGTGGCCGATGTCGATCAGCTGTTGGATAGCATTGTTATTCTCGATGAGCAGGGTGTGGCGTTGAGCGCAACGACTGACGAGATTTGTCGTAAGTTGAAGTTTGGTAAATCTTCTGAGGGTAATCATGTTATCTATGCTGAACGTACAATCGCAGGAGATATGACTGTGTCGGTAAATGATAATGACGAAGATACGATGCTTAACATCGAGCTATTGTTTAACGCTGTAACAGCTAATCGTCACGCTATTGCAGCACTATTTAACACTAAATAAACTATGGGAAAATTTAATTTAGGTAGGGTAGTGCAGTATGCTCGCTATCACTATATTTCGCAATATAAGCAATATCTTGGTTTTGCACTATTTGTATTTGGTATTCCGCTGATTTTTGGTATCCTTGATCGCTCTATTTACAACGTGGGTGGCATAGCCTTGGCTGTATATATCTTTGGCGCAATGAGTATTGCACGTTACTCTATGATGTCGCTTAGAGGTCGTGGAACTAAGGTTATGACATCAACGCTGCCTGTGTCGAATGAGGAGCGCTTCAGCTTTATGTTCTTGAATTGCGCTGTGGTCTATCCGATAACAGCCTTCTTGCTTACGATTTTTGCTGTTATCTGTGTTGCTCCGTTCCAGTATGGTGGTGTTGCTGGGTTGTTAGGTCCAGAACTTAAGAATATAGCTGCGCATTTTCACCTCTATTGGCCTATCTATATTATGGTACAAATGCTTGCGTCTACATCGTTGTTAATCAATATACTTGCTCGTCGTAATCTTGTGGCAGCTTCGGCTATTGGTTTCGGTATTATCATCGCTATTTTTGCGTTATTTGCTCGCTTAGGTCTTGCTTTCTATACTTATTATACCGAGATGGGATATGTGCTTAACAATATTACTATTCCCGAATACATCGGCATACCTCTCTACTGTGCTATCCCCGTAGTACTTTATGCGTTGTGTTATGTAGCATTGCGTAAACGTCAAATAAAGTGGTAGTTATGATGCAGTTTTCGGAAGATAAGCCTATATGGCGACAAATTTATGAACTTATTGCCATGCGCATCCTCTCGGGTGAGTGGATGGAGTGCGAACGTATAGTCTCGGTGAGAGAACTTGCTGCCGAGGTGGGTGTTAACCCCAATACGGTGATGCGTAGCTACGAGAAACTCGATGCAGATGGTATCATCTTCAATCGTCGAGGCATTGGTTACTTCGTTGCTGAGGGTGCTAAGGAGCATATCAAGCAGCTCGAGCGACAGAAGTTTATCGACGAGGAGTTGCCTAAGTTGCGTGAGCGTTTAGCTTTGTTAGGACTAATGATAAATGTAAAGTAAGAGTTTAATTAATAGATGTATAATATTATGAAAAAGCTGATTATTGTATCTATAGTTGTGTCGTTTATCGCTACGTCATGTATCAGTATAACGATAAATAAAAACCTTGTTCGTGGCGAGGGAGAACCTGTTACGGAGCTTCGTAGTTACGAGGGTGATATTACGGGTTTGGCCATATCGTCGTGTGTCGATGTTGTGCTAGATAATGCGATCGAGCCGGGTACGGCTCAGGTAACTACCTCACCTAATATTATGGAGTATGTTGAGCTTAAGGTGGAGGGCCCTCTCTTGTGTATTGGCCTAAATCGCGACAGATCATACCATGTCGATAAACTTGAGGTGCGTGTTTCGCCACGTTTATTGTCAAACTTTGCAATATCGGGTGGCGCATCGCTCGAAAGTGGTGAACTTGTAGCGCTCGATGGTGATGTTATGCTCGCTGCATCGGGTGGCGCTGATGTGGATATTTATGGAAACTTCGAGAAACTCAACGTTGCTGCATCGGGAGGTGCTGATATCGAGTTGTGTGGTAGCTGTGATATGCTAAGTGTTGCAGTATCTGGAGGTTGTGATGCAAGTCTTGATGAACTTGTTGCCGAGGTAGCTCATGTTACAGCGTCGGGTGGTGCAGACCTATCGCTATATGCTACAAAGGAGTATCACATCCAAGCTTCGGGTGGTGCAGATGTTCGCTATATCCTAAGCGAGGCTTCGGTAAATCTATCCTCATCGGGAGGCGCTGATATCACGGCCGTAAAGCGCTTGCTGTAGTACGATGCTTTGCTTGTAGCTGATATATGGTCACTCGCAATATTTGCGGGTGACTTTTTCTTGTTTTCATGCGATGTAATACACTAAAACATAAAAAATATTAGTATATTTGCGACGACTAAGTAGCGTAATGGAGATCTTGGTGTCGGGCTAAAGATAGAGCGCTGTGTAGATACACAACGCTCGAGTGACTCCGAAAGGATTCGAACCTTCATCGTAAGAACCGGAATCTTAAATTCTATCCATTGAACTACGGAGCCAGCACGCAAAGATAGTGCTTTTTTTTGAAAACTAACTCAACCGTGGCTTTATTGCTTAGTGTAGATGAAGTAAATCGTAAAATTGAGCTGTATGACCAATAAAAGTAATAATTGGGAACGCATCGAGGAGCTTTTGAAATGGCAAGGTATAACCATTAATACACTTGCTAAACGTCTCTGTATACCACGTGTCGAGAATCTATATCATATCAAGCGTGGCAACTATGGTATCTCCTTCGAACTTGCCGATCGCATCTGTGAGGTCTTCCCTCAAGTGGATCGCGCATGGCTACTTTCGGGTGTGGGGACAATGCTTCTCAATACTAAGGATAATTCAGAAAAACGCCCTTACTACCAACAGATTGTAGAGGAGGAGATAACCAATATCGATAAGCTAAAGCCTACAAGCATGGTGGTAATGCCATATGTTACGGGCTACGATTTCGTTATGCGCTCCGCTTCGCGAGCTATGTGCGATAAGCAGTGTGCTGTATCCGATCTATTTCTTCGTCAAGTTGAACTTAGTGAGGTCGTGCAGGGTAATGAGTATGTTATAGTGGTCGATGGTGAGGCTATATGGTGCAAGGTGCGCTTTGTGCGTAAGAGTAATCAGTGGCGCTTAGTATCGCGCAACCGCCTCGATTTTCCCGATCGCTATGTAGATTCCGAGAAGGTCGAAAAGGCGTGGCGTGTAGTAGCGCGATTGGCTGTTATGACAAGCTAAAATAACTGTAGCTTAATACATTTAATGCGTTGTAAATAAGTAAAATAATATATTATGAGTTTGATGACTATTCTCTGGGATTGGGATCCCGTATTGCTGAGCCTTGGCTCGTTTGATATACGTTGGTATGGTCTGATGTGGGCCATTGCAATATTGGCTGCAGAGCGCATCTGTGCCTATATGTTCAAGCGCGAGGGGCTACCACAGCGTACCGTAGAGTCGGGCTTTATGTGGATTGTGCTTGGCACGTTTATTGGTGCGCGAGTAGGTCACTGCCTCTTCTATGAGCCAGATGTCTATCTTGCTGAGCCTTGGCGTATTATCACCGATATTCGTCAGGGAGGTATGGCAAGCCATGGAGCTACGATAGGTATTTTATTGGGTATCTGGGGATTTACGCATACTAATCGTCTACCTTTTATTTGGGGTATCGACCGTATTGCGATTGTCGCACCCCTTAGTGGTGCTCTTATCCGTCTCGGTAATCTATTCAATTCTGAGATTATTGGTTATCCTACGGATATGCCTTGGGGTTTTCAGTTCCCATTATGCTACGAGGATAGAGCTATTCAGCTTCTCGAGGATGTCCCAGCACGTCATCCAGCGCAGCTCTACGAGGCATTGTGCTACTTCTTGACTTTCGGCCTTCTATTTTGGGTTTACTCACGTAAAGATTTAGGTCGTCGTCGTCCAGGTTTGCTCTTTGGTATAGCTATGCTCGGTATCTTTCTTACACGTTTCTTTATAGAGTTTCTTAAGGAGCGTCAGGAGGCATTTGAGGATGGCTGGGTGCTCGATATGGGACAGCTGCTCAGTGTGCCATTCGTTCTATTTGGTATCTTTATGATCGCTCGTGCCTTCATGAAGCCCGAGGTTACGGACGTAAATGCAGTTGTTGAGCGTGCAAATGCCTTCTATCGTCAGCAGGAAAGAGAAAAAAATAAACGTTCCAAGTCTAAGAAATAGTTGCTATAATCAGGTTATGGTAAACGAGATTAATAAGCTGATTTATAATTCACTGCTTAAATTTTCTGCGATACATCTTCCGCATGTTGGCACGCTGTATATAAAGCACTCTTCAGCTACGCTTGATGGCCGTGAGATTAAGGCTCCAACCATAAATCTCGACTTTTCATCGAGTGCCGCGGCTCGCTCACTTGTTGATATTATCATGAATGAGTGTTCTGTGAATGCGTGTGAAGCTGAGGAGATTTATGCTCGTTGGTATAATAAGGTTCGTAATGGCTCAGTGACAACAATCGATGGTGTTGGAACACTTCGTAATAAGAGCTTTGTTACAGATCAGGTGCTCCTCGCTCGCCTTAATGAGCATGCTATTGTGAATCTCCGTTTGCCACGAAAGGGTAGTGCCGTTAGGGTATTTTCAATCATAGCTTCAGTGTTGATTATTATTACAATAGGAGCATTTATATATAGTAATTTCTACATGGCTACTACGCCTAATATAGCTAATGATAATAGGGTAGCAACCGTTACTATAATTCCTGCTCCAGCGCCTGAGACTACTGCTGACGAGGTTGTTACACCATCGCCTGAGGAGTTATCGGATCAGCTGGTCGAGGTGGTTGAAGAACTGGAGCCAGAGATCATCGTTGATAATGTGGACACAGAGGTTGTGTCGCAGCCCGAAATTGGTCATATGGTTGTTATTGGTAGCTTCCAGACAGAGGAGAATGCTGAGCGCTATTGTTCTCAGATTGAGCGTAAGATGAGTGGTGTTGATTGTCGTATTCGTACCCTTGGTCGCCTTTATGCGGTAATAGTGTATGTTAGCGAAGATAGAGATGATTGTCAGGAGTTTATCTCACGTCATATCGAGCAATTTCCACAAGCTTGGATTCATACTCCGCGCGAGTTAAGATAGTATAGCTTATGACGGTTTCGAGCTTTCTTATTGGAATGATAGATCGGCTGTATGTGCCGCTATTTAGGCGTATATTTTCGCGAGAAATATTTGGCTATGCCTTGTGTGGTGGTCTTAATATGTCGCTCGATGCTGTGTGGTACTTTGTTATATATCACTTTATTGTGGCTCAGAGATTTATCGACTTAGGTATCGTTATTATCTCACCACATATAGCCTCACTTATTGTAGTCTTTCCGATAACCTTCTTTACAGGTTTTTGGCTCAATCGTAATGTAGCATTCCGAGTTTCAGATCTTGCGCGTCGTAGACAACTGTTGCGATACGCCTTGTCGGTTGTAGGCTCGCTTATCTTAAACTACGTATGCATGAAATTCTTTGTTGAATATCTAAACATTTGGCCAACGCCATCAAAGATGCTCACGACGATAGTTTCGGTGTGTTATAGCTTCTTGATGGGTAAGTTTTATACATTTACACGTAGTAGTGTAAAATGAAAATAATAACTTTGGCGTAATATTTACATTATGTTAAATTAAATAAGTGTAAGACTTTATTATAAGATAGTTGATAACATTATATCTTTAATAGATAAATTTGATTTAGATGGATACTCTATTTGCGGTACTCGCTGTGTTGTGCGGATTTATCGGATTGCTCGGTGCTGTTATCCCCGTGCTACCTGGAACAATATTTTCGTTCTTGGGTTTGATGATGCTATACTTTACCGAATGGACGCAGATCTCGGGGACACAACTTATTATATGGGCTGTGGTATCGGTTGTTGTAATCGGCTTGGATTATATACTTCCAGGATATTTCAGCAAACTCTTCGGTGGCTCGAAGCAAGGTGTCATGGGCGCCAATATAGGTGTATTTCTTGGTATCTTATTTGGCCCTTGGGGCGTTATCTTAGGTCCATTTATCGGAGCTTTTGTGGGCGAATTACTCAACGATTCTAAATCAAAGGAACATGCCTTTAAAGTGGCATGTGGCTCGCTGCTATCTTTCTTTACAGGTACAGGCCTTAAGCTCGTTGCAGGTGGTATGATGTCCTATTATATCATAAAGGATATTATAGTTGCAGTATCAGATAATGTATAGTTTGCAATATGCTGTATATTAATCTATTAAAAGTCTAATATCTGATATCTATTGCGTGTCTCTGATATCGACATACACTCCTCGAAGTGCCACCATTCGCGTCGATATGGCACGAGGCCTACCGAGTGCATAACCTCTATAAGAAGAATGCGATTGCGCACAACTTCGGGAGAAATTAGCCCAAGTTGCTGCATCTTAGCTAAATCTGTGCGATAATGTTCTATGGTGCGTGTCGCAGGATCTGAACTATCGGGTGTAAGCTTCACGGCCGCTGCATCGCTAAAATCGTCAAATGGCGTGCCCATATCGAGGGGCGTGCCATCAGCCTTAGCCAACGTAACGTCCACGGCCACACCATAGTTATGGCGACCACCTCGAGTGCCATCTGCAACGAATAACTCGAAAGGTGAGCCCTCGACCATGCGTCGCATTCTGCGCTGAACGCTCAGAGGACGGGCTGCATCATAGATAAGTAGACGTAGCTCGGGGTGACGACGGCGTAGTTCGCACTGTGCAGCGACTACCCTATCTGCAAACTCAGCCTCGAAGTATGCCCTATCCAGTTCTCCGTACATATCTTCGCCCAGGAAATTATTTGTGCCCGAATAGCGTAAATCGACAAGGATAGAACTGTCGAGTGTGGAAATGTCCACAAGTCCGTAGCTTCGCATCTTTGACTCAAAATCTAAAGTGGATAACCCTGCAATATCCTGAGCATTAAGTCTATATATCGATAGTATAAAGCAAAAGATTATGCTTAGTATATTATGTATAGGTATGTTATGTGCTTTCATAAAACTTCGTTTTGTGCAAAGATACGCAATTTTTGCGCGTAACTAGTCTTATATCTGGATGGAATTAGTATCTTTGTCGCAAAGATTACAAATATGAGAAAACTACTATTTTTGACTACCCTGCTTAGCTTTATCTTTGCTGCGTGTGAATGCGATATCCCATCGGGAGATAATAGCGTAGATGGTTCAGACGGCTACAATTTCGCTATTCTCACGGATAGAGAGGTGAGCATTGGCAGCGGAACAGCTATTGGATTTATTTCCTATTCTATTGATAATCCAACGGAGACGGGTGTTGTTGATGCTACACCGAGTGTACCTTGGGTGACATCGTTGGACTGCTCGACATACGGCAAGGTGATGTACTCTATTGCACGTAACGAGTCAGCCGAGGAGCGTCAGGCAACTATCACCCTTACCTACGAGGATACATCGTTGGATGTTGTTATCACCCAGGCGGGCATCGAACCTGATACGATTATTGAGGCTCCTAAACTCACGGGACACTACTATGGTACTATCGCCACGCCTATCAATAACTTCTATCTCTGTTTTACGGATAGCGGTCTTGGTAGTAACTATCTGACCAATGTCCCCAATGCCTATTACTATATCGTAGATCTGTTTCTCGATGCCGAGCCTGTTGATGAGTACTTCCGTGTTCCCGATGGTGAGTATACCTATGATATGAGCTCGGGAGCGTCGGGCACATTTGCCTACTTTAGCTGGTATCAGGAGAACGATTCGGCAGGTTTTCCCATGCTTCAGCGTAAATACTCGTCTGGAACGCTTGTCGTCGAGGGTAACAAACTGACGCTTACCGTAACTCTTGAGGCTTCGGACGATAAGCCTGTTGAGCAACATGTGGTGCAGTTCGAGGGTGACTATTCGCTGGTTGATATGAGTAGATAATATATCATTTAATAGATTAAATAAAATAGGGAAGAGTTTGGTTCTCTTCCCTATTCGTTTATACCCTATTGTCGAGGTTATCTACCCGACTCGGCAATCTTCTGGAGAACATTGCGGTTAAGCTCCTCCGAAGAGAGCAACTCCTCGAGGGTCATATGCATGCGGTAGCGCCAGTAGTGGCGTGAGTTTGCAGGCACGTTGATACGCTCGTCATGTGGGTTCTCGCGACGGAGGTTGCCATCCATAGCCAACCAATCCTGCAAAGGCAGAATAGTGAGCATTGCGGGCGACTTGAGGTGCATAGCTACAACCTGCTCTGCGATCCATGGCTCGCAGAAGTAGGGAGCCTCGCCCCATGCGCCAAGCACGTGGTTGTAGAAACGCTGTGTAACGCCTCTATCCTCCTCCCACCATGCGCGCAAAGGATTCATATCGTGTGTACCTGTGGTACATACCGACAAGTAGGGGTAGTCGTAGGTTGAACCAAACTCCACCTTAGGATCTTTAGGCATACGCTGGATCTCGAGTGAAAGAATCTGCTCGCCAGACATCACCGAAGCAACGCAATCGGGAATCATACCTAGATCCTCGCCGCATACAAGCATACCCGTAGCCTCGATCAATGGAGGTAGCTTCTTGAGAGCCTCCCACTTCCAGAACTCGTTGTGACGACGATAGAAGAAGTCGTCGTAGAGGCGGTTATATGCAGCCTTCTGGTCGTCAGACAACCAACTATAGCACTCTGTAGAGTGTGCCGAGATACGTGGGTGATACTTGCCCTTTTGTAGCTTATCCTCGACGAACAATACGTTGTCGTGGTGGCGTACATCGGCAGTCTGCCAGCCAGCATCGAAGTTGAAGCCGTAACCCTGCATCTCCTCATAAGAGAATGGCAACGCGGGATTGAAACGACCCAAAAGTGCATTGACGGCGTCGAGCGGAATCTCCCAAATGCGGAAGAAGCCCAAGATATGGTCGATACGATAAGCATCGAAGTACTCGGCCATCTTCACGAAGCGAGCCTTCCACCATGCATAGCCATCCTCGGCCATCTTTGCCCAGTTGTATGTGGGGAAGCCCCAATTCTGACCCATAACAGAGAAGTCATCGGGTGGAGCACCTGCTGATGAGTCCATGTTGAACAACTCGGGATATACCCATGCATCAACACTCGTGCGCGAAATACCAATTGGAATATCACCCTTCAAAACTACGCCGTGAGCGTGCGCATAGTCGCGGGCATCGCGTAGCTGCTTAGATAGGTGGTACTGTAAGAAGTAGTTGAATGCCACCTCATCGCTGTTCTCCTTCTCGTACTTCGTAGCTTTAGCCTTGGTGTACTTAGCCATAGAACCCCAAGCCGAGAAGTCGGGAGTATTCTTCTGATCACGCAATGCACAGAATACAGCGTAGGGACGCAACCACTCCTCGTTAGCTGCAAGGAAGGCCTTGAACTCCTTAGATGCTATAGTCTTAGCACCCTGCTCGGCGAACAACTGACGCAAGTACTCGCGTTTAGCGTTGTTTACACGCTCGTAGTCTACATTTGGCAACGAGTTAAGCTCGCGACCAAGCTCCTCATAGCGCTGCTGGGCATCCTTATCCTTGAGTGTACCTACATCCTGGAGGTGGAGGAACATGGGGTGTAGCGCAAATGTAGAGTTAGCGTTATATGGGTAAGAGTCCTGCCATGTGTGGGTCATCGTGGTATCGTTGATAGGCAAAATCTGGATGATAGACTGGCCAGTAGCTGCTGCCCAATCAACCAACAAACGCAAATCGCGGAACTCACCAACACCGAAGCTCTCCTTAGAGCGCAACGAGAAGACGGGAACTGCAACACCCGCACCGCGCCATGATGCCATATCGAAATAGGGACGCAAGCCCTCGACAACCAACGCCTCGCCCTCGGCTACGGTGTCGGCAAAGTAGTAGTTATTGCCCGACTGCCAAGCCTCGACAGCGCCTGTCTCGTTATTTACCAATACAAACTTGTATGAGAAAGGTGTCTTAGGTGCCTTCATGCGTACGCTCCATACAGGCATACCTGCACAGCTAAGCTCTAAGCCCTTAGCAACATCCCAATTACCGAGTGCCTTGCTGTCACCAACAACGACAACCTTCTGTGTTGGGCGTACTACGGCGATCTCGGCACGCAACGTAAGCGTACCCTCGGCTACGGGCTGTAGTTTCTTGCCAGCAGTGTCACGACGGAAGACACCATCGGTGAACATCGACGAGTAGAACGAACGATCTGCGGGCATAGAGTGCCAACGATCCTCAATGCGTATCTTCTCGCACTTGCCATCGAGTGCAAGGGTGTGCTCACCACCCCACTCACGGCGTAGCACCTCATCTCCGTAGCGCACCTCGTAGCGATATTTAAGCTCCTTAGTGGCTGTCAATTTTAGTGTCGTGCCCCAAAGAGCCTCGCCGATATACTGCATCGGATAGGCCTTCTCGCGACCCGAACATACGACTACGTATAGCTCCTCGCCATACGCAGTACGATACTCCAATCTTAGATTTAGTGTCATATATCTAAATATTTAATGTGTTCTTAGTGTCTTATTTCTTTAGTATTAGCTCGCGTAGCTCCTCGCAACACTCCTTAGCTCTGTTCGTAGTGAATAGATACCCCTGCCAGCCTAAGTTCTCTGCTGCCTCGATGTTGGCCTTGCGGTCGTCGATAAAGAGTGTCTCGCTTGGATCGAGATTGTAGCGCTCGGTGAGCAAGTTGTAAATGTCGGCCTCGGGCTTAACGATACCCTCCTCGCACGATACTACATCGCCATCGAAGAACTTATATACGGGTTGCTCACGCAAGAAATCGATGAACTCGCGAGACATATTCGAGAGCACAAATAGGCGAAGTCCAGCTTCACGTAGCTTAGCAATAAGCTCGGCTGTGGGCGCGATAACCTCCTGTGTCACTATCGAGCGACGTATGTTGTTCTCGGCCAGTTCGCGAGACGAGTTGTTGTAGTCGGCAACCGATGTCACCACCTCGTCGAACGAGACTACACCACGGTCGTAATCCTCCCAGAAGCGAGGCATCTGAGGAAGGTGGATATACGAAAAATACTCTATAAACTCGGGCTCGAACTTATGCGGATCACGAGAGAAAAGCACACCGCCAAGGTCGAAGACTACATTTACAATCGGTTTCATACTCACAAATATAACTATTATATTTGAAAAAGACAATCTTTTAGCTCTACTTTTTCTCCGAATGGTAGTTTTGGAGAGATGAAATGCAGCTTATTGTGTGATGCGGCTCGAATAAAGCTCTTTGACAGCAATAGTTTCGTGATTTTTGCTAACTTTGCATCCGATGAACGAGATGATACGCCAACATATCCGCGAGCAGGTTGCTGCGCTACCCTATTCACCAGGCGTCTACCAATTTGTAGATCGCAACGGTGTTGTTATATACGTGGGCAAGGCCAAGTCACTGCGTAAGCGTGTGTCGTCGTACTTCGTCGAAAACCGAGATCACTCAGCCAAAGTGATTGTTCTGGTTAAGCAGATTGTCGATATTCGTCATATAGTTGTAAATAGCGAGCAAGATGCACTGTTGTTGGAGAACTCGCTAATCAAATCTCTGCAACCGCGCTACAACATTTTACTCAAGGATGATAAGACCTATCCATGGATAGTAATCCGTCGTGAACCATTCCCTCGAGTGCAGTCAACGCGACAACTACTACGCGATGGCTCGCAATATTTCGGACCCTATGGTTCGATAGCTATGCAGCGCTCAATATTGGAGTTTATACGCGAAGTTATACCTTTGCGTACGTGTAAGTTAAACTTATCTAACTCATCTATTAAGTCAGGTAAGCACTCCGTGTGTTTGCAGTACCATCTTGGCAACTGCAAAGCGCCTTGCATTGGTGCTGAAAGCGAGGAGAAGTATGCCGAGAGTATAGCTTTGGTGCAGTCGGTATTGAAGGGTGATCTGCGTCCTGTACGTCGATGGTTGGAGAAGGAGATGATGCGTGCTGCCACGGAACTTAAATTTGAGGTTGCTGAGGGTTATAAGCAGCGTCTAAAGTCGTTGGAAAACTATCAGTCGCGTTCGGTGATTGTCAGCTCCAAGATTGTAGACTGCGATGTTTTCTCGCTGCTTATGGACGATGATGTGGTATTCTGTAACTTCTTGCGTATTCGCCATGGCTCGATGGTTGCGGTGCAAACCGTGCGTCTTACACCAGGTGTTGATAGTGATGAGTCTGAAATTTTGGCTGCTGCGATACGTTATATAGTAGATAATATCGCAGGGGAGCTTGCGCGCGAGGTTGTAGTACCATATCTTCCTGCTGCGGCTACGCTCTTTGATGGCGTTACGTTCACTGTGCCTAAACGTGGTGAAAAGGTCGATTTATTGGAGTTCTCGTTGCGTAGCGCACGAATCTATCGTGCCGAGATAATGAAAAATCTCGAGATAAAGAATCCTGAACGACATACTGATAGGCTGATGGCGGCCATGAAACGAGAACTTAATCTTGACCGTGAGCCACGACATATAGAGTGTTTCGATAACTCTAACCTACAAGGTACTAATCCTGTGGCCTCGTGCGTAGTATTCCGTAATGGTAAACCGTCACGCAAGGAGTATCGTCATTTTAATATTAAGACGGTAGTTGGTGCTGATGACTTTGCATCGATGCGAGAGATTGTATCGCGTCGTTACTCTCGTCTTTTGGAGGAGGGCGCAGAACTTCCCGATTTGATTGTGGTTGATGGAGGTAAAGGACAGTTGTCGAGTGCTTATGCTGTGTTGTGCGAACTCGGCATAGAGTGTCGTGTGCCTATCGTCGGTCTTGCAAAGCGCATCGAGGAGGTTTTCTATCCTAACGATTCTACGCCCTACTACTTGTCGCGTACGGGTGAGCCGCTGAAGGTTATATGTCATATTCGTGACGAGGCGCACCGCTTTGGTATTACGTTTCATAGACAAAAACGTAGCAATAACTTCATTAACAGCGAACTTGGACAGATAAAAGGTATTGGCGAGAAGAGCCAGATGGCTTTGTTGCGTCACTTCAAGAGTGTTAAGGCGATACGTCAAGCATCGGTAGAGGAGCTCAGTTCGGTTGTCGGAGAGAGTCGAGCACAAGCCATATTCGACTACTTTGCGGCCAAGGCAAAACAATAGATGCGAGCCCTTGAGCTCGCATCTATTGTTTGTATTACAGATATTTAGAGCAGCGGTGCGCTAAACTTTGCGCTCAACGACTCGCACTCGGCTATATTGTCTGGAATGTCGGCTCGCTCGTATACCGATACATCCGTAGGGTCGGACGTATTTGTCCAAGTCATCATATCGTCACTTACTGATATGTAATAGTCGCTACCCCACGCTGTGTTGTCGCTATAGGTACCCGATATCACACCACTATTGATTGTTGCGGTAGATACGAACTTTTCCCAGCCATGCTGCGTAAGGCGCTGCCATAGTGTGATGTCGCCCGTAGCATCAATATCGAGGTAGATGTCGAAGTCGAACTCCCGATTGCTCATTCCGCACCACTCAGTCAAGTGCCACTCACCTGCGATTACTCCAAAGTTGGCATCCTCCGAGCCACTATCTGTCATGTTTACCTTGAAGATGGTCATATCGCCAGCCGTGAAGCTCAATGAACGACCTCTTGGTAGAGTTACCTCGCGAGATACCGTATTGCCGCTTGCATCGAAGACCGATACGACGAACGACTCGTTAGCCTCGATAGTCGTAGGCAACAGAGTGAAGAATATTGGCTGCGAAGCGTCGATAGGCTGATCATAAGTAATCGTAATGCAATCCGATGTCGTATTGTACTCGGCAATGCGACCTTCTGATAGATTTAGTGATATATTGCCAGCAAGATGCGCTCCAGAGATACGAAACTCAACGCCTGCAATATTCATATCGTCAACACCTGCAAGCGATAGTCTACCTATGGCAACCATACGCTTGAAGGCCATGTTGAGTGACTCGCTCTGAGTCGTAGTCTTTACGCTACGTGCCACAAGAAGGTCTGCCGCACTATCGAACGACACGGTCGTAGGTCGCTGTGTAATAGGTAGTGTGAATACAACATCATCCACTGTTGGTGTAGCATCCGCAGCAACGCTTGCTGCAGGATATACGGCGTTGTACTCGAAAGATTGCGCTGTAGAACTCGAGAACGATACATCAAACTTAGCCAATCCCTCTGTGATAATAGCCTCGCTACTCTTGTTGCTAATGGTGTTTCCCTCGGCAGTCTGATATGCCATAAGGTATTCACCCGAGTCGTTCCACTCTACCTTTGTACCGTCGCCGTTAAGGTGGGTACGTGTCTGCTCGGCAATGATTGTCATATTGACAACATTGCTCTCGATAATTGTATCATCGCTATTGCCTGTCGAACAAGCAATATGTGTTAGTGCGCAAAGTAGAATCGTAAGTGGTAGGTATAAGTATTTCATATTCTTGCTATTTTCTTGTTATAAGTCAGCCAAAGCTACAATATTGTTCAATACGGCATATACCGTTAATCGACCAATCGAGCGGGTGTTGAGCTTCTCAGAGATATTGTTGCGATGAAATATCACCGTAGCAATCGAAATATTTAGTTTGTCGGCAATCTCCTTGTTGATATAACCCTTGACAAGTAGTGCTAATACATCCTTCTCTCGTGCCGATAGTTGCGTTGGTGTAGCCTGAGTCTCCTTGGTCTCTACAGGATGCATTGTTGCTTTATGACCCTTTGGATGTCCCATATGGTGAATCTGCATCAAGTTGCGGACAATATGTTGTTCGCTCTGCGTAGCATCAATAGTGCGGAAACCACTCTGCATAAAAGATGAGCCTGCCCCCGTAGTGATAACGATTGTTCGTGACATCACCTGCTTGAAAAACTCGGGGTTGTGAAATGCAATACTCTCCGATACGAAGAAATGGGCGGTAAACTCGGGCTTAGACTCCTCGTAGCTCTGTAGCGATGGATAGCTTGCGACCTCAATGCCTGGTACGATGTCGGAAAGTAGTGAACGTAGAGATATTACGCTCAATGTATTTTCCATTATTATTGATAGTTGTGGTCGCATAACTAAATGTTTACTTAATGTATATCTTCATCAATCGACCCTCGCCCTCGATCTCCAACTCAGACATCTCGGCAGGGATAAGCACCAACTCTCCGTCATTAAGACTCTCCACGCCTGCTTCGCTGCGCAGGGTCATACTGCCCGATAGAGCGATGTAGACAACAAATGAATCTAACTCGCCAAGATCCTCTTCATATCCACCCTTAACATCCATGAGCGACATCGTGAAGTATGGCGAGTCGATAGCCTTAACCTCGCATCCAGACTGAAGATTATAGGGCTTATATAACAAGTCGGCGTCGGCCTCGAAGTTGATAGCATCAACGGCTAATGCTGTGTGTAACTCGCGACTCTTACCCTCGGCATCTACTCGATCCCAGTCGTAAATACGGTATGTAATATCCGAGGTCTGCTGTACTTCTACAACCTCGATACCTGCACCCAAAGCATGTACCGTGCCTGCGGGGATAAAGAAAAGGTCTCCAGGTTTAACTTCTATGCGATTTAGAAGCTCCTCCAAGCGAGATTCTGCAACCGCAGCGATATACTCCTCGCGAGTGATATCAAGATTTTTAAAGCCAAGATATATTGCAGCGCCAGGCTTACAGTCTGCTACATACCAAGCCTCGGTTTTACCATAGCTCGAGTGGCGCTCCTCGGCGAGTTCATCGTCGGGGTGTACCTGTACTGATAGACGGTCGTTGCAGTCGAGATACTTGATAAGTAGAGGAAACAGTGTGCCGTAGCGCTCGAAATTGGCCTCGCCAACCAAATCTCCCATATATACCTCGATAAGCTCATCGATGTTGTTGCCCTTAAGGAAGCCGTTTGTGGCTACCGATACATCACCCTTAACGGATGAAAGATCCCAGCTCTCGCCATATAATTTATCTTTTGGAAGTCGAGTGCATGCACTCTTTCTCTTCTGAAGTATTGCGCTACCACCCCAAATACGCTCCTTGATGCGTGATTTAAATTTTAATGGATACAACATATCTCATTAACTCGTTTAAAGTGACTAAAATAATGATTCTGCGAAGGTTACTACATCGTCGATATCTGCCGTGAGAGGGAATACCTTGCTTGGCTTGAGATACCAAAGTTCCTTGTTGGCTACGATGGTCTCCTCTCCGGCACCTGTAATGTTGAGCATGATACATGCATCTTTGTCGATGTTGCCACTCTCGACCATCTTAATAAGTGAAGCGAGCGCCACAGCGGGTGCTGGATTGATATCCACGCCTTCGAGCTCCTTAAAGAGCTTCGCAGCACGACGCGCCTGGGCATTCGTAGCCACTACGACATCGCCATTCGTTGCCTTGAGTGCATCGTACAGACCACCCGCAAATGTGTAAGGAGGACGACGATTTGAGAGTACCTTGGCGTCGATTAACTCTGCATCGCGACGAGCCTTCTTGGGATCGTATGGCAACATCTCGCGTGAGTCGGCACGCCAAGCGTCGAAGATTGGTACAAAGGGGGCGTTCTGCGAAACGATAAGCTTCATAATGTTGTCACCGTATCTGCCATCCTCGATGAGTCGCATATTAGCCTCCCATGCAGCAATAGCACCTGTACCGCTACCTACAGCCTGGAAATAATAATCTGGAATGCGACCAATGGTTGTTACGGCTGAGAGTACGGTTGTACCCATGCCATCGCGACGAGCGATGTTCTTTGCGCCACCTTCGGGGTAGAACTTTGACGATTTAAGCACCATGTTGCCGAGGTTGATAGCGTCAAAGTAGTCGCCACCCTTCTCGCAAGCTATAAGTTTTACACAGTCGTTGAGTGGTTCGGTAAACCACAACGCCTTGAGGTTGTCTGATGGTACGGCAAGCAAGATTTTGATGTTGTTATCCGAGCAAACCTTTGCAAAGGCACGTGCGGTGTTGCCAGCAGAGGCAACAACCAATACTCGCTCCTCTTTCTCGTCGATGCGAGCACATACGCTATACGCCTCGGTCTCCTTGAACGAACAAGTGGTCATGCGAGCACCCTTTGATGGGAAATAGCCGCTGAGCGTAATCCATAAGTTGCTCAATCCGAGGTAGCTAGCCAAGGTCTCGCTCTTATATGTCACGGGGGCTGATGAGCCCTGAAGCATGCGCTTTACGGGTAGCCAATCGCAGAATTTATAAAATCCATACTCCTCGGGCTTTAGTTCGAGCTGTTTTTGCTCATATTGGGTACGTACTAACGATGGTGTCTTGCACTCATGGTCGTCAAGTGTCCAACCGTTGTCGGCAAATTCACGCGAGGTGGCCACGCACGTCAGCTTGTAGTTAGTAGGTTTGAAATTGTCCATATCTTTGTTGAATTATATTTCTTTATATCGCTTTTCTGTTTCTTTGCAAGAGTTCATCCTTGTTCTTTATATATCGTGCAAATATACTCTTTTTTTTGAGAAAATCAAAGAGCCGAAGTGAGTATCGAGAATAAAACTTTGTTTTGCGTAATATTTAAGAAATTATTCGTACCTTTGTCTTGTTGTTTACCTACGTAAGACGACTGGTAAAATAATGGTTATGATAATGTAAACTAATTATAGATATGAAAAGGATTAATCCATTGATAATCATTGCTATTATTGCAATATCATCTGCCTTGTTTTTTCTCCTAAGACCCTATGTCCAAGAGACCAAACGAGAACCAATCAGCGATATGATCGTACTCTATGTTGATGGCAAACAGCTTGTTACAAAGTCGGGTATCGAACAGCATTTTAGTGAGGAGAATCGCAAGTTTATAGCCACGGTTACTACTGGGGAGTTAGTGTCGGACGACCACCGTGAACACATAGTGTCAGTGGCAGCCAATCCCGATGAGTCGGGATTGTGGCTTAGCCGTCCAGCATACATCTACGCCAACCCTAACGAATTAAACGATATTGATGGTGCAGCTATAATTGAGGTGAGAGATATCAATAAGCTGGATATCACGATGAATATTCTGAAAGAGGTTATCGAGGCTGACGGTGGATATTTCGACTTGAATATCGTGGGTGACACGCGATATTTCACGCTTGAGGACCTAACTGGTGGCTACAACAAATCGCACCTTGCTGTGACTATCAGCGATGAGAACTCCTCTGAAGTGCTTCGTGCTGCGTTGGCGCGCCCTTTGGCAGATCTATCGTTGTTTGAGAATCACGATATTGCTTTGTATTTCGATATCAATAAGTTCGCAGATAATAACGAGAAGCAGACTGTTGAGCGCATTGCTCAGCTCAGAGAGAGACTTGCTAATAGTGAATACGATTTCGAAAGCGAACTCTATGCATCTCAGATTGCACAGCTCGAGGAACAGATGTCATATATGAGTGATCTGCGCACATCGTTGCGCGGTGATGCAGCTATAATGTCATCTCTCGATTTTAATGCAGGTCGCATACGTATTGCCATTGATTTTCAAGGAGTAATGTTTCCAGAAGGCTTGATGCACGAAGCAACAAATGAGCATCTTGCTTATATTGACGAGGAGGTGATTGCTATTGCTAACTACGGCATCAATGGCAAGTTGATATCGCAACTTATTGGCGATAATATCCCATCGGATATGGCCACCATGCTTGGAGTTGGCCGTAAAGAGTTTGGTATGGGCTTGCAGATCGCTTTGGATGCCCTTAGCTCGATGAATGGTGACTTTACAATTGCGCTTAATGATTTGACGGGTGGTATATACGAGAGGTATAATCCCTATAGTCATCGCAACTATGAACAGCTCGAGGTAGATGGCGTTAATGCATTACTAATGACTGATGTTACGGATCGTTATATTATTGATAATATCAGCCGTTTTGGAGGAAGTATGTTCTCTCGTGCTGAGGATGGTATGCTAACAATGACACTCGGCAATAATCTTAAGCTACATGTTGGCCAGGATGAGGATATGTTCTATGCAGGGCTTAATACCCTACCGCTTGTATCGCCCAATCCCGCAACATCGGCAGTGTGGTATGGTGATGTTAAGGGTAGTGTCGGTTACAGTGTGCTAAATATTAATTCGTTACTATATAGCAGCTATGTCGATGCTGCATATAACGACTGGTTGAGTGGTCTTTCGTCGGCCGATGCGGAGTTGGCGCGTGGTGTTATTTCTTCGTTGGATTATCTCTATCATCGTCTTGATAAGCGTTGTGCCAATGAGTTGGTTTTGGTATTCAAAGATAGAGAGACTAATGCTCTTAAGCAGCTTACCGATCAGTTTATACCTTATGTGATGCTTGAGGCTAATAATCTTTTCTAAAAGATATAGAATGTGAAAGAGATAAAACTAAATAGCGTTGTTCCTGAGATATTTGCTGAGCGCAGCGATCTGCGTTCAGATGTGTGGCATGCCGATATATGTTTCGAGCAAGGTAAGAGTTATCTAATTGAGGCTGCTTCGGGTACGGGTAAGTCATCGTTGTGCAGCTATCTCTATGGTCAGCGTGGCGACTATCGAGGTTCGATACTCTTCGATGGTGAGGATGTGACTAAATATAGCACCGAGGATTGGTGTCGTGTGCGTCGCGACTCTATTGCCATTCTATTTCAAGATCTGCGACTCTTTGGTGAGCTAACAGCCATGGAGAATGTCGAGATTAAGAATCGCATGACCGGCTGTCGTACACGTGCCGAGATTGAAGCATGGTTTGAGGAGTTGGGTATTGCCGATAAGCGCGATGTGCGCGTTGATCGTATGTCGTACGGTCAGCAACAGCGCGTAGCTCTTATTCGTGCATTATGTCAGCCCTTTGACTTTCTTTTGCTCGATGAGCCTATTTCGCATCTGGATGATATGAATAGCGATATTATGCGTGATGTAATCTTGCGTGAGATTGCTAAAAATGGCGCTGCTATGATCGCAACATCAATAGGTAAGAGTATGAGTATTAACTATGACAAATGCTTGAAGTTATGAATCTTATCTGGAAGCTATTGAAGCAACACGTAAGCATATCAGAGCTTGGCGTTTTCTTTGTTGCAAATCTTATAGGCTTAACTATTATTCTTTGCGGAGTACAGCTGTATAGCGATATAAAACCATTTCTTATAGGCGAAACTTCGCTTATCGGTAGCGACTATATGATTATCACACGCCCCGTAGAACGCTTCGGTCAGGAGCCGTTGCGCTTTAGTCGCGAAGATATCGAGGAGCTATGCGAGCAGGCGTTTATCTCGGATGTTGGAGCTTTTGTATCGTCGGAATACGAGGTTTATGGAGGTGTCGTATTCAGTGGTCAGCGATTATCGACGATGATGTTCTTCGAGTCTGTGCCAGATGCGTTTGTGGATGTCGAGAGCCGCGATTGGGGATTCGAGTCCGTAGATAAAGTAATACCTATCATAATTCCTCGTAACTATCTCAATCTCTATAATTTCGGTTTTAGCAATACCCAGGGGTTGCCACAGATAACCGAGGATATGATTAAGCGCATAGAGCTTGACATAGAGCTATCGGGAAATGGGCTTGATGAGCATTTTCGTGGTTCGGTTGTCGGTTTCTCTGATAGGCTTAACACGATCCTTGTTCCGATGTCGTTCATGGATTGGGCCAATGAACGATATGCCGATGGTAGCGATATGGAGTCGTCGCGCCTAATATTGGAAGTTAATGACCCTGCCTCGCCTGAACTTACATCATATCTCGAAGCTAATGGCTATGTTGCTGAGGATAAGCCTGCCGAGAGCAGTAAGGCTATGTCTTTGCTTAAAGTATCCATTGCTATAATCGTTGTTATTGGTTTTGTTTTTAGTATATTATCAATAATTATTCTCACGCTAAGCATATATCTGCTTTTACAGAAAAATGTTGATAAACTTGAGAATTTGGTGCTTATAGGATACTCTCCACAAGTAGTTGCGCAACCATATGTGCGACTCACAATATTGCTCAACGCAACGATTGCATCGCTTGGTGTTACTCTTGCCCTTGTAGCTCAGCAACTATATATGGGGTATCTCTCCGTGTTGACAGGTAGGGATCTACCCTGCTCTCCTATTGCGGCTATTGTAGCAGGTATTGTTGTTGCGAGTGCAACGGTGTTGTTTAATGTATATATCATCCGTCGTAAGATTGGTCAAATATCTCGTAAACGATGATCCGTCGAGCTACACATAACGATTGTGATGCAATAATGTCTATTGTGAGAAGTGCGCAGCAGGCTCTTGCCGAGTTGGGTATTGATCAGTGGCAGGATGGCTACCCCGAACGCGAGGTGATACACTCGGATATAGATCAGGGTATTGGCTATGTCGAGTGCGATGAGCATGATGTGCCGCAAGGTTATATAGCTATCGTATTTGATGGTGAGCCGGCATATCAGCAGATAGCATCCTCGGATTGGCACACAGCAAATAGCTATGTTGTAGTACATAGAATATGTGTTTCGGATGAGGCTCGTCGTCGAGGTACGGCCCTGCGTCTTATGCGCTATGCTGCCGACTTGGCGATGCAGAGAGGCATCTATGCAATGCGTATCGATACACACGAAGGTAATGTTAGAATGCTTACGATGCTTGCAAAAATAGGCTTTGAATACGTAGGTAAAATAGTCTACGAAAAGAGTGGCGAGAGAGTCGTATATGATAAAGAATTTAGTTTAGATAATAAATTATAATATCTTGTTTAATGGCAAGTTATCTACAAGTAGAGAATATCTCGAAATCGTATGGCGATCGTACGCTATTCGAAAATATTAGTTTCAATATCAACGAGGGTGATAAGATAGCATTAGTTGCACCAAATGGCACGGGAAAGTCGTCGTTGCTAAAGATATTGGCTGGCGTGGAGCACTCCGATCGTGGTGGCGAGGTGAAGTTTATGAAGGATATTCGAGTGGCCTTTCTCGATCAGACCAGCAACTTCGATCCTAAGAATACGGTATTCGAGGAGGTGTATCGCCAAATGGGACTCCTCTCTCCTGCCCTTATTGAGTATGAGCAGGCGTTGGTGAGTGGTGATAGTAGCCGTTTGGAGCGCGCTATTGCTGCTATGGATGCGGCTGATGGTTGGAGTATAGAGCAGAATATCAAACAGACGCTATCGTCGCTCAAAATCGAGCGTTTGGATCAACCTATGGGCGAGCTGTCGGGTGGCGAGGCCAAGCGAGTAGCTATTGCATGTATGATGTTGCAGAATGCCGAATTTCTGATTCTCGATGAGCCTACGAACCACCTCGATATCGAAATTATTGAGTATTTGGAGAACTTCCTACAGCGTTCGCGATGCACACTGCTGATGGTTACTCACGATCGCTACTTCCTTGATAGAGTGTGCAATACGATTATGGAGATTGATCGCGGCAAACTCTACACCTATCGTGGCAACTATACGGAGTATCTCGAAAAGCGCGAGGAGCGCTATCAGAATATGCAGGCCGAGATCGACAAATCGCGCAACCTCATGCGTCGCGAGCTCGAGTGGATACGCTCAACGCCTCAGGCACGTACGGGCAAGGCTCGATATAGAGTAAACGCCTTCTACGACCTTAAGGAGAAGGCTTCGACGAATCTGCGTACGGGTACCGTAGAGATTGATGTTGCTACATCGCGTCTTGGTCGCAAGATTGTCGATTGTATGGATGTCGATTTGCGCTTCGGAAATCGTGTTATGCTCGACAAGTTTTCGTATAAGTTTACGCGTGGTGAGCGTGTTGGTATCGTAGGTCATAACGGTGTGGGTAAGACTACGTTCCTTAATCTTATCTCAGGTGCTTTAGAGCCTACGGCAGGTGTCATTGAGCGTGGCGAGACGTTGCGTATCGGCTACTACTCGCAGCGTGGTATTAGCTTCAAGCCTGGGCAAACCGTATTGGAGTGTGTGCAGGATATTGCCGAGGTTGTCAAGGCTTCGGATGGCAGTGCTATCTCGGCTACGACATACCTCAATCGCTTTCTATTTCCGCACGATAGCTTTAATAAGCGAGTGGATATTCTCAGTGGCGGTGAGCAGCGACGCTTGTATCTCCTCACGGTGCTTATGCGTAATCCCAATATGCTTATCCTCGATGAGCCGACCAACGACCTCGATATTATGACGCTTAATGTCCTGGAGGAATATCTTAAGGAGTTTGAGGGATCACTAATCATCGTATCGCACGACCGCTATTTCTTGGATAAGACTGTTGATCACCTCTTTGTCTTCGAGGGCGAGGGTCGCATTAAGGACTTTGTGGGTATGTATAGCGAGTATCGTGAGTATATGCGCGAGAAGGAGGCAGTAGAGCGTTCGGAGCAGCGCACGACTACCGCGCCTAAGCAACAGCAGTCGCGCAGTCACGATACCTCAAAACGTAAGTTGTCGTATAAGGAACAGAAGGAGTTGGAGCAGATCGAGGCCGACCTTGCATTGCTCGGCGAGGAGCGCAGTGCGCTTGAGGTGGAGCTGTCGTCTGGCAATCTCGCATATGAGCGCTTAAGCGAGGTGTCGAAGCGTATAGAGGAGATTATCTCACTGATTGATGAAAAGGAACTTAGATGGCTCGAACTAAATGAATAGTTTACTATTATTCTTATATTTATAACACGCCTTGAGTATACTCGGGGCGTGTTTTTTCGTGTTTCTAATTTGGCATATAAGTTGTAAAAACACATGGCGAAGTAATATTTATTAACTTAAAATGCCTATTATGAAACTAATTAGACTATTTGCCCTGCCACTCGCTCTAACTATCCTGGGGCTCGGCACGACGTTCGCTCAGTCAGCGTGGTTTGTTGTCGAAGAGTATACTCCTTCGATATATGTTATCGGCCACGAAAAACACGACAGACACACTAAAGATGCACTCGTCGAGAAGGTTAAGGATGACTATACCGAGACCGCCCGCCACGGTTTCCAACAGAGTCACAACCCTCAATTTATCTTCACCACGCCCGATAATCGCTTCTCGTTGGCCTTTGGCGGTTTTGTTAATCTACGCACAAGCTACGATCTAAAGGGTGCAGTGAACAATATTGATTTTGTTCCCTACAATATACCGATGACCGACGATTATGCCAACAGACAGCGTATTATGATGGATGCAACAACCTCACGGCTATTCACCAAAGCTATTATACATAGTCGTCTGCTGGGTCGTGTGGTTGTCTATGGCGATATGGACTTCCGTGGTGGTGAGGAGTTCAGCTATATCCCCCGTTTGCGCTCGGCATACGTACAGCTTAAGGGTCTTACTATAGGTCGTGATGTGACAACATTCTGCGATCTTAATGCTGCGCCTCAGACTATTGATTTCCAAGGCCCTAATGCCTATAACTTCAATTTCAACGAGATGATACGCTACGAGGTCGATTTCTTCCGCAACCACTTCCGCTTTGGTGTGGCTGCCGAGATGCCTGGCGTGAATGGTACCTATGGCGAGCACTTCTCGGCAATTCCTCAGCGCGTGCCCGATGGCATTGCCTACTTGCAATACTCGTGGGGCGAGAATAAGGCGAGCCACCTGCGCGTATCTACTGTTTTGCGCGATATGTATTTGCACAATAAGGTTACAAACGACAATACCACGCAGCTCGGTTGGGGTTTGCAGCTTAGTGGTCATATCAATATTACACGCTGGGTAGATATCTATATGAATGGTGTATATGGCAAGGGTATTACACCTTACATTCAGGATCTTGCAGGCTCGCCATACGACTTTGGCTATAACCCCGAGGACCCAACACAGGTGCAGACTATGCCTATGTGGGGTTGGCAGGCAGCCGGTCAGGTAAATATTGTTCCTGGTCGTCTGTGGGCTGCTGCTGGATACTCCGAGGTACGCATCAACGAGCTTAATGGCTACCTTGCTGACGACCAATATCGTCGAGGTCAGTATCTATTTGGCAACATCTTCTGCAATATCACATCTAACTTCTCGGTAGCTTTGGAGTATCTACATGGTACGCGCGAGAATATGAACGAGGTGAAGTGTACGGCCAACCGTCTAAGCATTATGGCGCAGTATAACTTCTAAAATATTTATAAAACTATCAACAATGAGTCGGCACTTTTACCCAAAGTGCCGATTTTTTTCGTATCTTTGCTTTCATACTAAAAAAAATGAGGTCGCGATGTTACATTTGCGACCGTTATTCGTTATATATACAAACAAACGAAAGAAAGATTGAAAAGTTCAAAGATATATACAGAGCTTATCACCGAGCTTCGCAACACGCTCTACCGCCTGTCCTTGAGCATATTAGGCGATAGTGCCGAGGCTGAAGATGTGATGCAGGATGTCTGCGAGAGGGCATGGAGGGCCCGCGACACACTCGCTGCGCAAAGCTATCCTCGAGCCTATGTCTGTCGCATGGCACATAACTTAGCTATCGACCGACTGCGGCAGTTGCAGCGCCGACCATCGGTATCGATTGAGCATAGCGTGATACACTCAAACGATGGCGAGGTGCAGAGTAACAATCGAGATATTGCAGCGCTGACACGCTCGATAATCTCGAAACTTCCCGAAAAGCAACGATTGGCCATACATCTACGCGATGTCGAGGGATACGATATTGAGGAGATTGGCGAGGTGTTGGGTATTGACGAAACGAACGTAAGAATGAACTTATCGAGGGCGCGCAAGAGTGTGCGTACTCAACTAATAGAAGCGATGAACTATGGAGTCAAAAGAGATTAAGATACTCGTAGAACGATACTTCGACGGAGCGACAACCCTCGAGGAGGAGGCTCGCATTGTTCAATATTTTGCCACCCACAGTGTCGTTGATAAGGAGCTTGATGTGATTAGGGAAATGTTCTTGGGATTTAGCGAATTACGTAACGAGAATACTCCTGAGTTGAAAGCTAAAAAACGTGCAATAAAACCTATGGCAATATGGCTTAGCCGAGCATCGGCTATCGCAGCAGTTGTGGCTGTAGTGTTGTTTTCGATTAATCCCCTCACGGATACCAATAGTGATACTTTGTCCCAAAGTGGCATCGTCTGCCACATCAACGGTGTCGTTGTAGATGATCCAGAGATGGTGGCCAGCGAGACAAATCGCATACTCGGTGGCGTTGCCGATAATATGGCCTTGGCTATGGCCTCGATTGAGAAGTTTAACATTTTATCTATAGAGTAACCTATGAAACGACTAATTGCTACCCTACTTATCGTTGCCTTGTCTCAATGTGCGCTATATGCTCAGCAGACAGATGACGCAACATCTGAGATATACTCTACGCAGAATGGCAATAACTTGCTATCTGCTGAAGATGACGGCTCAATGTCGCTAATTATCAATGGTAAGAAACTAATCATTGGAGCAGATGATTCTAAGGCAACAGAGTGTGACAACACATCTAAGAAGAGAAGCCGAGTACGTGCTGGTTTTATGGGTATCGGCTCGCCATATCACAACCACCTTGCACTATTTGAATTTGGCGCATCATTCTTTGTTGGCGAGAGTTATAATGGTTATACTCAAGAAGAGGTTGATGCAATATCGCTTTCGAATAGTAAATCGTTCAATATGTCTATGAATGTGATGGATCTTCATGTATCGTTGGACAAAAACGATAAAATAGTATTCACAACGGGTATTGGCTTTAGCTTCGATTGGTATAGATTGCTAAATAGGGTAACGCTTGGATATGAGAACAATAAAATCTACGCTATACCACTCGGTGACGATATCAAGCGCTCTTCGCTTCAGGCAAACTATATGCGTATTCCGATCTATTTGGATTGGAACATCAGCAAGAGAGCATTCCTATCAGTAGGTGCAAATGTCGATATTTTGATTGGCTCGGCATTGCACTACCTTAAGCCTCGAACGACTGTTCAGGGAACAATGCCTATCAATCCCGTACAGGTGGGTGTAACAGCTCGAATAGGTTGGAACTGTGTGTATGCCTACATAAACTATACACCAATGAATTTCTACAAGAATGCAACTAATATCAATGCAAACCGAATGTCTGCTGGTGTCGGTTTCTGGTTCTAATGTCTAAAAAAAAAAGATTGATATGAAACGATTTATATTGCTTATAATGCTACTATTACCCGTTATGGGTATGGCGCAGCATAATGACATTGCATCGATTGTTAAGAAGTATTCGTCACGTCAGGGTTACACCACGATTGAGATGTCTAAATATATGCTCGAATCGATGGGTGTTAAGGCTAATATCGACTCAATATCGGTTATAGCTACTGAGGAGGCTAAATATATAGAGGAGTTGCAGCGTGATATGGATGGCTATACCTCGGCACTAAGTATCATACTATCTGTTGTTGATGATGGCACAAGGGTACAGATATATGGCTGTAGCGATGCGGAGGGTATCAAGGAGTTGGTTGTGCTGACTGTCGAGGATAGTGAGATGGCGGTGATATACGTTTCGGGTAAGAATATCGGACTAAGTAATATAGAGTCTTTAATGGACCTTGTTAATTAAATCATAGCTTTATATGCGATTTGCTATACTACTTATATTCTTGCTATTACCAATAGCAGTATCGGCCGAAATACCCGAGCTTGAGGCACTATGCAACAAGTACGATAGGCATCAACAGGTGAAGTGCGACAACGTAGGCCGACTGATGTTGCGTACCTATGCTGCATTTCTTTCCAAGGAGGATAAGCCAATATTTCAGAGTCTCGATAATATTACGATGCTGGAGTGTCGGGATGCACGTCTGAGCGAGGAGATTAAGCGCGAGGTGGAGGCTACGCTGGCGAGTTTAGGCATTGTAAAGAGTGGCACTGAAGAGGTGGAGGGCGTAGTAACAGATGCCTATTTGGTAAAGCGAGGTGATGTGATATTAGAGCTAATATCCATAGCTACAAAAGATGGATGTTTGCAACTATCGTTGCTCTCGGGAGAGATGTCAGAGGCTAATCTCGCGAAGTTGGCAAAGATGAAACCATAATATAAAAACACTTAAAATCTAATTAATATGAAGAAGCTTATTTTATTGATTGCATTGCTGTTACCTCTTGGCGTAATGGCTGCAAAACCCGTAACATCGAAGATTATTGATAAGTATGGCAAAATCGAAGGTGTGACAGTTGTAAACCTCGAGGGAGCTATGCTTCAGGCAATGGTTGCAAGCGAGGTCGATAGTCTGGAGGATGCAGCCGAGGTGGCAAAGTATCTCAATGCCATTAAGGTAATCACCTGCGAGGAGAAGGTTATATCGGCGAAGATTCGCAAGGATGTAGCGAAGCTCATAAAGAAGGTTAAGCTACAGTCGCTTATTGATATGCCTAAAGAGGGTGTTAAGATCTATACACATAGCGTCGATGGTGCGATTACGGGAATTATCGTCTATGTTGTCGAGGATGTGGATATAACATTGGTTGAAATTAGCGGCAACTTTCCTCCCGAGATGATGAATAATCTGCTCAGTACAGTGATGAGTATGTAACATCGACTCAACTTGATATTTAAGCGCATGTAGCGCCAATGGAGTAGAGAGGTTAATTGGCTCTTATCCGTTGGCGCTACGTTGTTTTGTTGTCCCATATTCCATGTTTGTTGATATAAATATCCTCTAAATTTAGATTCTAAGATCTGTCAAGCACCCTAAAATAGGTATATATACCAATAGTTAGATGCACTAAATTTACTATTTTTGTGTGCTCAAGAGACAAAAAGAATAGATAATTGAACTAATTTTATTATTTTTGTACTCTAACAATAGTACTCAAAATTATGTATATTAATATTCGTGAAATACTCTATAAGCGCACAGGTCGCCGACTTCCCAAGTTTGTAACGGCACCATTGGAGCGACTTATTCATCAAGAGGAGTTGAACACACTCTTCGCCTCGTGCGAAGGTGCTACACCCGCTGAGTTTCTCAAGCGCGCATTCGAGTATCTAAATATCACCTATAGTGTGGAGTACACTACCCCGCTACCCAATGACGGCCGCTATATTTTTGCCTCAAATCACCCCTTTGGCGGATTGGACGGCATGTTGCTGGTCAACGCTATATTAACGCGCTTTGGCGATGCTGGCGCTGTGGTAAACGACTTGCTGATGAATGTGGTATATCTCGCACCTCTCTGGATACCAATCAACAAATATGGTAAGCAGAGTGCCGAGAAGAGCCGCATTTATGACGAGGCTTTCGCATCCGAGACTAAGCAGATCCTCACATTCCCTGCAGGCTTCTGTTCGCGATATATCAATGGCGAGGTGGCCGACATCGAGTGGAAGAGCCACTTTATCAAGGATGCTGTGAAGTATAACCGTCAGATTGTTCCTACATTTGTAGATGGCACTCTTTCGAAGCGTTTCTACCGCATCTATCGTCTACGCAAGTTCCTACACATCAACCTCAATATCGAACTTGTACTGCTTGTCGATGAGATGTTTAAGCAGCGTAACAAACATATACGCATCATTGTTGGTGCGCCTGTGGATGTTACCACACTCGAGGGATCACGTGCCGAGCAGTGTGCCGAGATTCGCAAACGTGTATATAACCTAAAAAAGAGATAATCGATGAAGCCTATCATTGAACCTATTGAGCGTGAGTTGCTCCTTGCCGAGCTTGCCATCGTGGAGAAGTTGCGTGATACGCGCCACGGAAATAACGAGATTTACATCTTTGATGCAGCCTCAGCCCCCAACCTCATGCGTGAGGTTGGTCGCTTGCGTGAGAAGGCATTCCGTTCGGGTGGCGGTGGAACAGGTAATGAGTTAGATATAGATGTAGACGATACCGCAGCCGATGGCTATCATCAGCTTATTGCATGGGATCCAGCAACGAAGGAGATCATAGGTGGCTACCGTTATATCATCTGCACATCACCCGACCAAAAGCACCTATCTACGGAGCACTACTTCCGCTTCAGTCAGAAGTTTCGCGACGAGTACTTGCCCAATACTTTAGAGCTTGGTCGCGCCTTCGTAAGCCCCGAGATTGATATGAAAAAGGGTGTTTACGCCTTGGATAATCTTTGGGATGGTATCGGTGCGCTAATCAAGCTTAACAGCAGCATCAAGTACCTCTTGGGTAAGGTTACTATGTACTCGTCATATAGCCTTGAGGCTCGCGATATGCTCTTCTACTTCCTACGCAAGCACTACCCTGGTAGCGAGGGACTTGTAGAGGGTTTAGATCCTATCGAGATGAATATCGATAATGAGAAATTTGCAGCTATATTTACGGGCGATGGCTTTGCCGAGGATTACAAAATACTACGTACGCAGATACGTGATTATGGCGAGGTTATTCCTCCTATGTTCAATGCGTACATTAACATTACCAACGCGATGCATATCTTCGACTCGGTCTACAACCACGAGCTTGGCGATGTCTACGAGACAGGTATCCTTGTTCCCGTTGCAACGATTCATGTCGATAAGTACGAGCGATATACCATATGGTAGTAGTCATTCAGCATTGATTAATAATTATGGGCTGTTACTTTCGTAGCAGCCCATAATTGTATTTGTAGATTATTACAAGAAATTACTCGATACCTACTCGCTCAAAGATAAAGTCTACATTCTTGAGGTAGTAGTCGAGAGTGAAGCAGCTGTCGAGCTCCTCGCGAGTCAAAACTGCCATTACCTCCTTGCTCTCGGCAAGCAACTCCTGATAGTCGGCACGCTCGCTCATAGCACGCATTGCAATAGGCTGTACGGTGTCGTAAGCCTGCTCACGTGAGAAGCCACGCTCGATGAGTGCATTCATAACACGCTGTGCAAAGATAACCTTGCGTGTGCGATAGATATTCTCCTGCATAACATCCTCGAATACTACGAGGTTCTCCAAGATACCGCGGAAACGTGTGAGCATATAGTCGAGCAACATTGTTGCGTCAGGCAAGATGATACGCTCAGTAGAAGAGTGCGAAATATCGCGCTCGTGCCACAACGCCACGTTCTCGTAGAACGCTGCCATATAACCACGCATAACACGTGCGCAACCACACATATTCTCGCTCGAGATAGGATTACGCTTGTGAGGCATTGCACTTGAACCCTTCTGGCCCTTGCCGAATGACTCCTCTACCTCGTGTACCTCGGTACGCTGCAAGTTACGGATCTCCATAGCCATCTGCTCGATGCTCGATGCGATAACTGCAAGCGTAGCCATATAGTATGCGTGGCGGTCGCGCTGGATAACCTGTGTAGAGATGTTTGCGCTCTCGGTGCCGAGCTTCTCGCATACGTAGTCCTGGATAAATGGAGGAATATTTGCGAAGTTACCCACAGCACCGCTGATCTTACCCACCTCGACACCACGTGCTGCAGCAACAAAGCGAGTGAGGTTACGCTTCATCTCCTCGTACCACAAAGCCCACTTTAGGCCAAAGCATGTGATATCGGCATGAATACCGTGTGTACGGCCGATGCAAGGCGTGCCCTTGAACTCGATAGCACGACGACGCAATACCTCCAACATCTTCTCGATGTCGTCCAAAAGGATCGCGTTAGCCTGCTTGAGCAAGTAGCCGTTAGCAGTATCAACAACATCGGTACTTGTAAGACCGTAGTGTACCCACTTACGCTCCTCGCCCAAAGTCTCGCTTACGGCACGTGTGAAGGCTACGATGTCGTGACGTGTCTGCTGCTCTATCTCCAAGATGCGATCGATACTGAACGAAGCGTTCTTCCACAACTTCTCGACATCCTCCTTAGGCACTACGCCAAGCTGGCTCCAAGCCTCAGAAGCCAAAATCTCAACACGCAAGTATGCATCGAACTTATTCTGCTCGGTCCACACCTTACGCATTATCTCTCTGCTATATCTTTCAATCATAGCTGTATAAATAATTATAGGTTAGTATTATTTTACAATTTTCTTACGCATGAAGCACTCCACCGTATTTACCATAAGCTCGGTAATGGTCATAGGACCTACGCCACCAGGTACGGGGGTGATATGTGAGGCAACCTCGGCTGTCGCAGCATAGTCCACATCGCCACATAGCTTGCCATTCTCATCGCGATTAACACCTACGTCAATAACCACTGCGCCAGGCTTCACCATATCGGCAGTGACAAAACGTGGACGACCAATAGCCACAACCAAAATATCGGCACGACGTGTAACCTCAGCGAGGTTCTTAGTGCGCGAGTGAGCAATAGTTACTGTCACGTTGTTGTCGAGCAAGAGCTTTGCTACGGGTAGACCTACAATGTTGCTTCGGCCGATAACCACAGCCTCCTTACCCTCAATCTCAACACCTGTCGTCTTCAGCAGCTTAATGATGCCGTTGGGAGTACATGGCACTGTGCAGGGCTGCTTAAGCCACAACTTTGCGACATTGCCTGGATGGAAGCCATCTACATCCTTATCCACAGAGATAGCGTCGATAACCTTCTGCTCGTCGATATGCTTAGGCAGAGGTAGCTGCACGAGGACACCATCAACATCGTCATCAGCATTGAGCTTTGCGATAAGTGCCAAGAGCTCCTCCTCGGTGATGCTTTCGGGGTAGCGCAACGTCTCATTGCGGATACCTACCTCGGTTGCAGCCTTTGCCTTACCTGTAACGTATGATACACTACCAGGATCATCGCCCACAAGCACAACAACAAGGCGTGGCGAGAGGCCTGTCTGCTCCTTGATAGTAGCGACCTTTGTTGCCAACTCCTCCTTGATGGCTTTAGAAATATCCTTTCCGTTGATTATCATATTTTTATTTGCTTTTAATTGAATTAATACTTGAATGCCTTACTACCGATATCCTTACGATAGAATAGGTTGTCGCACTCAATCTTCGCAATCTCGGCATTAGCCTTGAGCTGTGCCTCGCGAAGAGTGTCAGCCTCGGCAACTACGATCATCACACGACCACCAGATGTAACCAACTCACCATCCTTCTGTGCTGTACCCATATGGTAAATCTTGGCATTAACACCCTCTGTGCCACGAATTGCAAAACCCTTATCGTAGCTACCAGGATAGCCCTTCGATGCAAGCACAACGCCAAGTGTTGCCTTTGTGCTCCACTTAACCTCAGGCTCACGATTCTCGGCAACTGCCATAAATACATCGACAGCATCGCTCTCCAGACGTGGCAATACTACCTCAGTCTCGGGATCGCCAAAGCGAGCGTTGAACTCGATAACCTTGATACCATCCTTAGTCTTGATAAGACCACCATAGAGAACACCCGTAAATGGGCAACCCTCAGCAACAAGAGCATCGGCCACACGCTGCATGATATTCTGCATAGCGTATGCCTTATCTTCCTCAGTAATAAATGGAAGCTCGGTATAAGCTCCCATACCACCTGTGTTGGGGCCCTCGTCATTGTCGTAGGCACGCTTGTGATCCTGAGCTACGGGCATAGGCACAACACTGTGACCTGCCACGAAGCACATCAACGAAAACTCCTCACCCTCGAGGAAGTCCTCGATAACGACACGACCCTCACCAAACTTAGTGTCGAGCAACATATCGCGCAACGTAGCCTCGGCCTCCTCGTAGCTCTGAGCAATAACCACGCCCTTACCTGCTGCCAAGCCGTCATACTTCAACACCGTGGGTAATGAACCACGACGCACATAGGCCATAGCTGCCTCGAAGTCGGTGAATGTCTCATATGCTGCTGTAGGAACATCGTATTTCATCATAAGACGCTTTGCGAAATCCTTGCTTGCCTCGATCTCGGCAGCGGCCTTCGTAGGACCAAAAATCTTGAGACCCTCCTCGCGGAAACGATCTACAACACCGACAGCCAAGGCTGCCTCAGGACCTACAACCGTAAGCTCTACCCCATTCTCCTTAGCGAATGCTACCAAGCCCTCTACATCGGTATCTTTGATTGCTACGCACTCAGCCAATGCTGCGATACCAGCATTTCCAGGTGCGCAATATATCTTCTCAGCCTTAGGTGAGCGTGACAATGCCTCGACAATAGCGTGGCAACGACCACCCGAGCCAATAACCAATACTTTCATAGCTTTAAATTAATCCTTTTAATACTCACGTTAATATTGCTATACCAATTTGTTGTTAGAAGTAGTTAAATACAACGCTCGACAAAACTACCTGCGATGGGCTGTACTTGAATGTACTGCCCATTGCAGATATATTTTGTTAGTGGCAGTAGATAACCTACTTATCACAACGAATTAGTGTTTGAAGTGACGCATGCCCGTTACAAGCATCGTCATACCAAACTCATCAGCCTTCTTCACCGAGTCCTCATCACGTACGCTACCACCTGGCTGCACAAGGGCTGTAACGCCATACTCCTGAGCCAAAGTTACGGTGTCGTCGAATGGGAAGAAACCGTCCGAAGCTAATGTGATACCCTCTGTGAAACCTGCTGCACGAGCCTGCTTAAGTGCAATCTCAGCTGAGCCTACGCGGTTCATCTGACCAGCACCAACACCCACCGTATGACCATCCTTAACGGCAACGATAGCATTAGACTTAACGTGCTTAACGATTCTCCAGCCGAAGTTCATATCCTCCAACTCCTGAGCCTCGGGGCGACGCTGCGTAACACACATATCCTCGACAACCTCCTTAGTCTCGGTGTCGAGCTGCTGTACAAGCAAACCACCATTTACCGAGATATACTGAGGCTGTGCACCCTTCGACTCCGACATATCTACCTGCAACAGACGCAAGTTCTTCTTCGTTGAGAGTACCTCCAAGGCCTCGTCGCTGAACGCCGGAGCCATGATAATCTCCAAGAAGATAGGCTTCATCAACTCGGCAACCTCCTTAGTAAGCTCGCGGTTTACGGCAACGATACCACCAAAGATACTTACCTTATCGGCCTCGTATGCCTTCTCCCATGCCTCCTTGATATCCTTACCAATAGCAGCGCCACAAGGGTTCATGTGCTTAAGACCTACTGCGAATGGCTCAGAGAACTCGCGAACGATGTTCAACGCAGCATTTGCATCTTGGATATTGTTATACGACATCTCCTTACCATTGAGCTGACGAGCTGTAGCCAATGAGTAAGGTACGCTCTCTGCAGCACGGTAGAAGTTAGCCGACTGGTGTGGGTTCTCACCATAGCGCAACGACTGCTGATGATCGAACGCAAGGAAGAGCTTCTCGCTGAGCTCAGCCTGACGACGCATATACGTAGCAATGCACATATCATACTCCGCTGTGTGAGTATAGGCCTTTGCCGAGAGCTTAAGACGTGTTGCAGGTGTTGTGTTGCCACCAGCCTTAATCTCATCGATAATGAGAGCATAATCCTCAGGATCGCACACCACCGTAACATCGCGGTAGTTCTTAGCAGCTGAGCGCAACATCGAAGGACCACCAATATCGATATTCTCGATAGCCTCTGCCATCTCTACGCCCTCCTTTGCAATTGTCTGACGGAAAGGGTAGAGGTTTACGCATACCATATCGATAAACTCAATACCATTCTCACGCAACGCCTCCAAGTGGCTCTCCAAGTCACGGCGAGCCAACAAACCTCCGTGAACTTTTGGGTGCAAGGTCTTTACACGACCATCACAAATCTCTGGGAAGCCCGTAACATCGCTAATTCCGATAGTTTTTACGCCATTCTTCTCCAAAAGGCTCTGAGTACCGCCAGTAGCGATAATCTCCCAACCAAGCGACTGCAAACCGCTTACAAACACAACCAAGCCGGTCTTGTCGCTTACACTTACCAATGCTCTCATTCTATATACTTATATTTATATTATTACTTTTTTGCTTTTAGCCATTAGCCATTGGCCATTGGCTTTTTTTAATTGAGGATTGAGAATTGAGGATTGAGAATTATTCTTTAATTCTGCATTTTGCATTCTCTCCTAACTCCTAATTCCTCACTCCTAACTACTCAATTACTACGCCTGCTTCGGCTGTTACATGACCAATAATCGAAGCCTTCTCGCCGGCAGCAGCCAAGATGTCGAGAGCCTTCTGTGCCTCGCTCTCGTCCAAAGCGATAACCATACCTACGCCCATATTGAAGATGTTGAACATCTCACGGTGAGGAATCTGACCATACTCCTCGAGCAACTTGAACACACCCAAAATCTCCCACGAGCCTTCGTTGATATGCAAGC
>JAZRCN010000009.1:0-38502 GCA_045659765.1 Alistipes sp. | reverse complement strand
AAAGGTAGAGGCTGCATGTATAAGCAAGAAAATTCCGTGTGTTGTTTATGGTGGAACCACTCTTTTGCGTACACGCCATGTTCGAGATGTAATCTCGGCATTGCGTATTATTGCTAATTTTAGAGATGAATTAGCATGGGTTAGATATTTGAAATTGTGGCAGGGCGTTGGTGATGTTATGGCATCGTCGCTTATTGAAAAGATGTTTGCATACTCAACATTGCAAGAATGTGTAGGAATTATAAAATTAGCTGGGCTAAAAGACGATGCTTCGTATAAATTATTAGAAGAGTTAATTCCGTTAGAACATTCTCCTGAAGATGCAATATCGGTTGCAGTTAAATGGCTTGACAACACTCTATCTCGTCTATACAAATCAGAACAATGGAGTTGGGAATCAAGAAAAAAGGATTTTGATGCGCTTAAATTAGTGGCACGTCAATCCAAAAACATATCCTCATTTATTACAGAATACATCCTTGACCCTGTTGCGGAATTGTCAAATGTAATTGCAGCGGAATCAGACAATGATAAAGTTGTTATTTCAACAATACACTCTGCTAAAGGATTAGAGGCTGACATATGTTATGTCGTTGGTGTAATGCCAGGAATTTTTCCATCACAAAAGGCTGAAACAGAAGATGACATTGAAGAGGATAGAAGATGTCTATATGTTGCTCTAACACGAGCCAAAGACAAATTATATTTAATGACTAGCTTGAATAGTAATGCAGCCATAAGGGGTAATCGAGATATAGCTAGGAGAATTGTAGAAATTGACAATGAAGCAAATACCGGATTGTTATGCGGAACAGTTCAAAAACGAAATGAACAGCGTGAAATAGAGAGTACAGTTGTTTTATATAAGTTAGACTCAACTGGTCATCAAACATTCCAGATGGAAGAAAGTGAGTTCTGGGAGAAATACAAGCGTGCATCGATGCAGCATGACGAGGAACGTGCTTACTTTTTCAATAATCTGCCAGAGAATTTAGTTGAGAAAGTTATGGCAGAACGACAAGGCATGCCACAACCACGTTTCCCTAGACGAGCGGCTAAGGAGTTTAACCCATTTGACAATTTTGATTTTAGCTAGATTGTATAAAATAATTACAGAACAAACATAAATACTAATATCTATAGCGCGACTTTTTAGGAAGTGTGAAAAAGATGTCGAAAAATTCAATATCGAAAAATTTGCAAACTGAGCGATTCCATATATAACTTTGTCATAAAAAAACTTATGTCTAAAATTTACGAATACGCAAAAATTGTTAATAGAAGAGCAGACAAAAATACTCGTCTATATTGGAAACCATACGAGGATTTCGCGGATGGTTTGGTTTGGGAGTGGGAAAATAAAGCCCAATTTAATAATGAGGAGAAACATATGGCACACCTTGAAATGTGTTCAAAATTACAAGGAACATATGATGGATTTCTTGATTTCAAAAAACATTACAAAGCTTGGTTGTATAGAAATAATAAGAAATAGAGCAATATGCAAAACCTAATTAAGACATTGGCTGATGCATTATTTGCGGATTTAGTCAATAAGGATTATAACGGAGCAGATATCAATAAGAATGAGTTTGATGTGATGATAGAGGCTTACAAAGCAGAGCACAAAAATAGGGTTGATGATTGTAGCGGACTAACACCAGAACAAAAAAGAAAACTGAAAGATACTTTCAATAAGACACTTGATAATTTTAAGGAATACAGCCAAGAGTGTTTGCGCATTAATGGTCGATTGATAGAGTAAACTACAATAACTTTATGTCCAAAATATCCATTCGATTTTATAATGACCGTGAGGATTACACAAAACAACTCGTGAGCGTACTCACGGGTTGTTTTTTTGAAGTGGTTAGTGATACTAACCGGTTGAAGTGTATATCGGGTCGGAAATAAAGCAGTTGGTTAGTCGCACTAACCAACTAAAATACCCCTAAAAATTGCCCAAAATCACCCCTTGATTTCGGTGCAAAATTGTGAAAAAATCGAGTGATACAATTATGGAAATGGCCTTTTTTGAGCAGTTGCCAAATCATAAGTGATTGAAGCATTGCGCATTAAAGCTATGGTTCAAGGATTCCGGTGGCGCCACGAAGAAAAGTCTCCTAAATACTGTAAATCAGTAATTTAGGAGATTTTTCTTTTACCATGAACCTAATTTTGACCAATAAGCCCGATTTTAGGCCTGCGAAGCCCGAAAAAGCGCAGTTTACTGGGCGTAAATAAGCATTTTGAGGGCAAGCATAACGACAAAGCAGACTTGTTAGACAGCTTCACTGTCATTTTGACATCATTACCACTTTTTGTCTTTGCCATAGTTCTCAACTATCCACTCCCAAACCAAGTCTCGCTCGGGGTGATTTAGCTCAATCTCAACATCTGGGATGATAGACTCCATATCCTCCAATGCCATATTCGGGCGACGGAAATACTTGTGGCTTACCGTAGCTATAGTATTGGTATTTGGGAGCTGGGCATACAGCACATCGCCATAGTGGCAGGGCTTACCTCCCGAGGGCATACCTACGATGATACCCACGCCATTATCGCGTGCCAACGTCAGAAGTAGAGTTGCACTACTAAATGAATCCTTACTCTGTATAAAGACCACATTACCACCGAAGATCTGCTCTCTGTCGTAGTTAAAGATATGTCTTGCTGGGTCTTGTGGCGCAGAGTAATTGGTCTTATAATCCTTGCTATGGTCGAAACTTAGATAGTCGTAGAGGCAACCAATCTCGAGTGGGTTGCCATCGACGGTATACTGACGATAATTGGGATAGAAGGTACAAAGCAGCTCCGATACTCTCACATCGACACCATAGCGTTTTGTATCTTGGTGGGGATAGAGCCACGACAGCAACACATCGCCGAGCTGACTATTTCCACCGCTGTTGTATTGCAAATCCACAACAAGAGTCTTAATCCCCTTTGCCTTCATCTCAGCCATCATATCGTGGGTAAACTCGTCAAATCTTGCCAACTGCGTATATTGAGGATGTGTTACTCTATCGGCAAACTGGTTGAACTGCAAGTAGCAGATGCTCTCCTTATCATAAATCGTATAATCGAAGAGTGCATTACGCTTAGCTGTTACCCTACCGCTGCTGTTCTGCTGTAGTTGGGCAATTTTGAGGTTTTGCTTCTCGATGGCTGCAATCTCTGTGCTGCTACCATCCGCAAAGTCGAGTTGCATAACCTCGTTGCTCATACCGAGCAAAGACCAGAAGTCGGCAAACATCAAATACTCCTTTAGCGTATTCTCAAAGCTCGCTTCGTTGTCTGCACTTACCAACGGGCGTGCCATCTGCAAAATCTGCTTTATACTCTTGCCGTTAATCCTCTCAACCTCCTTGCCGAGTATCTCCTTATTATCCGCAGGACTCACATCCACGATAGCTGGGGCGTTACCATTGAGGGCAAATCTTACGGGAAAAACCTCGTTGAATGTCATCCAAAAAGGCACAGCAGTATGACCATCACCGAGTGATGCTGCAAGTTTTGCTAAGCATACCCTAAAGTCGAGATCATTATCGAGTTTACCACACTCTTTATATAGCTTTCGCATCTGTTTATCGAGTTGTGCGCAGTGCTTAGCATCGGCATAGTATGGATGCGTCGCCTTGAGCATATCGACATAGAGAAGCAAGTCCTTTTGATAGTTATTACCACCTATATACTCGCTTCCGCTCTCAAGCACTTCATTATGCAACACTGGGATATTCTGTCCAAAGCACATAGCCAAACATTGCAAGAGTGCAATAACTACTAATAATAATCGTTTCATAGTCGTTAAGTGTTAGTGTTAATCCGCGAAAGTATCTCTAAAGGGTAGCTTAAGCCTCTAATCGAGAGTGTATGGCAATAAGCAGGTCGCCAGACAACGGTTCCGATAGTTTAATACTATTGTGCGTAATCGCAATATGTTGTTCATCTCCCAACTCTGCGCTCTGAGAGTAGCGACTTATTGTAGCAGCATAGTGGCCCTCGGCAGGTAATAGTTTATATTCGTTCGTGAGTGCTACTATGCCATCCTGTGCCGTACCATATATAATATAGGGATGCCCCATAAGTTCGGTTGCGCGAGCAGCATTACCTGCCTCCAGCTCGCCACGAACAACCGTAGAGCTAATCTTGGCACCCGTAGCCGTATGTTGTTCGACACGCTCCAGCACAAAGCCACACTCCTCGGCAATAGGCAGCAATGTCTCGTAGCGACCCTCGTTACCTCGGCCTAAGCGGTGGTTATACCCCACCACCATACCTTGCATACCAAGCTTTGCGACAAGCGACTCGCGTACGAAATCGCTAAACATCTGACTGCGGAAATTATCGTCGAAATGCGCAACAACGACATAGTCTACGCCCGCCTGCTCGAGTAATGCGGCACGCTCCTCGACCGTCGTGAGCAGCTTCATACCCTCAGCACGACCCATAGCTATACGCGGATGCGGCTCGAACGTAACGACGACACTCTTAGCCTTGAGGCGCATAGCAAGGCTATGCAATCTATCGAGCAGCACTCTATGTCCCGCATGCACACCATCGAACGAGCCAACGGTAACGACCGTAGCCACATCCTTAGGGAACTCATCAAAGCTGAAGTAGAGCTGCATAGTACGATTAGTTATTATTTTCCTCCGCCACCTTAACAAAATAGGCAACCTTCTCCAAAAGTGTGGTGATATCGTAGTTCTCAACGACTATACCCTGTGGGAAGTTAAGCGGTGCCGACGTAAAGTTAAGCACTCCCTTAATACCTGCATTAATGATAGGCAGTACCAACGACTCGGCCGACGATGTTGGCAACGACACAATAACGATACTTATATCGAGGTCGGTAACCATACTCTCAAACTCGTCGATATGGTAGCAACGTATGCCATCAATAGTCTGTCCTACCTTACGCTCGTCGATATCGAACGCAGCCGTGATACGCAACTTTAGACCCTTGCCATTGAAATACTTGGTTACGGCCTGACCCAAGTGTCCCATGCCGATAACAGCCATATTCATAGGCTGCTCGCTATACAGGATATTTGTTATAAAGTCGATAAGTACTCGTACGTCGTATCCCTTCTTCGTATCGCTCGAGAAACCTATGAGCATAAGGTCACGTCGCACCTGCACAGCCGTAATACCGTGCATACCAGCCAACACGTGCGAGAAGATATGCGTAATACCCTGTGCATGACACTTCAGCAGTGTGCGACGGTACTCGCTAAGACGCTCGATGGTCTTTTCTGGAATTGTGGTATTTTCGATATTTGCCATACGTTAGTTCGACTCTATGGTAAAGTTGCTATGATAGTGCTCCGTAGTCCACTCCGTATTGACATATAGGCCATTCTCGAAGCTAAAACGGTAGGGCGTAGTGAGAGGCGAGAATCGCTCCTCGCTGATTGTTGAGTCTATACCCGTGAACATCTTGCGACAGAAGATCATCGCAGCGTCGTAGCCACGATACGAGAACATCGAGGGCAGCGTTCCGTAGGCCTCAACATAGCGACCATCGAAATAGCGGATCTTCTCATCGTTACGCTTCGCATGATAGGGAACAACGAAGAGCACGTTATTCTTAAAGAAGGACTGACGATCAATATTCTTCATATTTATCCACTTACGATTACCCAGCACTACGTAGTTGCCATACGTAAGTCCTCGGCCCACGATTGAGGCTTTGGTTGAAGATAGTGTTGTGAGAATACGATCTACATCTGTCTCGTTCGAAGCCACAACGACAAAGAGTTTATGCGTATCACTACGCATCAAATCCTCGATAAGCACCTCCTCACCATTCTCACCCTCGGCCGTACGCTCATAGAAGAATGACTCACGATCGAAGAGATAGTTCAGACCTCGGCGTGGCGCTTCGCCCACCTTCGAGGCTATCTCTGTGGCGTAGTCCCAGTCGTTGCTTCCTGCATATATAGTTACCACCTCGCGCGTACCGTCAAACAGCTCTTCGATCTTATCGTAGCGATGCGATGCCTCGGCTTGTAGTTGGAAGAGTACAGGGCTACGCAACGCCTCCATATCTGCCAGCGGCGTAACCACGGGAACCTCATTAGCCTCGGCATGACTTAGCACATGTCGCAACTCATCCTCATGTACGGGACCAATGATAAGCTGTGCATCCATAAATCCTGGCTCGTAGTTCACTATATCGGCGATATTCGATGCACTACTACATGTGTCGAATACTTCAAGCTCTATGGCATAACCCTCCTCCTTGAGATCCTCCATAGCGAGAAGCACACCCTTGTACAGGTCTACATAGTTGGGGTTAATCTTATTGTCACGAACATGGAATGGCAACATCAGGGCCACCTTAAGTGTGTGGTGCATTGCCAGCGGTGGGAACTCAACATCTACGGGATTCACATCGCCTTCGTAGCCCTCACCCATGAAGATATTATTTTGCTCAGCAGTGGCATGCTGCACATCAATAAGCGCAGGATTCTCCTCGGCGGGTTGCTCATTAGTCGATCTATCCGTTGCAGATGTATGCTCGGCAGGATCTTCACTCTGGGAATTGCCGACATTGAGCACCATGCCAACCTTAATATTACGATGACTCTTTAAGTTGTTAATATTGAGGAGGTCGCGCGACGACAGACCATACTGACGAGCTATCGAATAGAGCGTATCACCAGGCTTTACCTCATACTGCTGTGTGGTATCTGTGATCTCAACAGACTCTTTCTGTGGTTTTGTACCATCACTATCGACACTCTCCATCGTAGCCTCAACCCTCTGCGAGTCACTGTCATTATCTATCTCGCTTGATGTTGCATATCCAATCTCGGAGCGACGTATGCGCAACTCGGTACCTATGGACATATGCTCGGCATCGATATTGGGATTATCCTCGACAAGCGTTGCAAAGGCAATCTTATACTTACGTGCCACAGCATGCAACGTCTCACCCTGAGCTACAGTGTGGATACGAAAACGCTTATCCTCCGCATCGCTCTTACCACTCGACGATAGCTCCTTATAGGGGATAAGCAACTTATTACCAGCCTTGAGCGATGATGCCGTAAGACCCTCGTTGCAGGCCATAATCTCCTGCGTAGCTACCTCATAGGTCTTGGATAGCGAATAGAGCGTATCGCCACGCTCCACGGTATGTAGGTAGTAGTTCTTACCATCAACCGCCACAATAACACTCGATGGCTCGGTGGCATGCACAGCTATCGAGACAAATAGTAGCAGTGACGCAATAAGCAGTCCTCTATTTCTCATAATACAATCAACTAAAGTTGTGTGGCTCTACGCCTACTTCTTTGAGCGCAGACGTATATCGGTTATCACCTTCTTGGTGTATAACGGGAAGTCGCCATTCATCATCCACGTATAGTAGCTTGGCTCGGCATTGAAGACATCCTCCACACGGCAACCCTTATGCTTACCGAATGTGAATATCTCCCGTCCCTCGCCATCATAGCCTATGCGACCAGCAAAATCGGCACTCTCGAAGTGTGTCGAGAACTCGGCAATCTCCTCAACCGTATTGCCTATGTCGCCATAACGCTCAATCTGAGCCTCGAGGACCTCATACGTAGCCAGAGTATCAGCCTCTGCCGAGTGAGCATTTTCGAGATCCTTATCGCAGTAGAACTTATAGGCCGCAACCAACGTACGTTGCTCCTTCTTGTGAAAGATATTCTGCACGTCGATATACTTACGGCGTTTGAAGTCCACATCCACACCAACACGCATAAACTCCTCGACAAGCATCGGCAAGTCAAAGCGATTGGAGTTGAAGCCTCCGAAGTCGCAGCCCTCGATAAACTGAGCCAGCGACTTGGCAATTTGGCGGAATGTCGGCTCGTCGCGTACATCCTCATCCGTAATGCCGTGTACAGCAGTTGCTGCCTCGGGGATATGCATCTCGGGATTTACGCGGCGTGTCTTAACCACCTTGCTGCCATCTACGCCAATCTTGACCATCGAGATTTCGACAATACGGTCCGTAGAGGTATCTACACCTGTGGTCTCGAGATCAAAAAATATTATCGGCCTTTTAAGTTTTAAGTTCATAGCATTGATTATTTATACTCCGACAGAGTAATACAGAGTTGGATGACAGCTAATCGCAACGAGTGCAAACGCTATATTCACCCTTCTCGATTTTGTTGTTAGAGCGGCCAAATGTTCTTACTTATCTAAAGTGGCAACGATGAGCAGCACTTAACGCGCTGCTCATTATCGCCACATTGTCTAAGCCTTAACACCTAAACCCCGCCTCAACAAAACTAAAATTTATGAGTTGATCATCATAGGCATAAGAAGCATAAGCACATCGCCTACATGCTTATCGTCATATACTGGCTTGAATACACCCGCGCGTGTTGAGTCTGCAAGCTCTACAAGCACCGTAGGAGTGTCGATGTTTGAGAGGATCTCAACAAGGAATGTAGACTTAAAGCCGATAGTCACAGGCTGACCCTCGTAGCTGCACGAAATTGTTTCGTTAGCCGATACTGAGAAGTCGATATCCTGTGCTGCAAGGCTAATCTTATTACCACCAATATCCATACGGATAAGGTTTGTCGTTGGGTTAGAACATACCGCCACACGCTTGATACCGTTCACCAACTCCACGCGATCTACAAGTACTCGATTAGGGTTAGCAGCTGGGATTACAGCGTTGTAGTTAGGATAGTTACCCTCGATAAGACGGCACACGAGTTTGTGATTCTTAAGGTCGAATACTACGTTCTTTGCATCGAACGTAACACGGATAGGCTCCTCCTCCTTGAGCAATACGCCCTTAAGCAAGTTTGCAGGCTTCTTAGGAAGGATGAACGAAGCGTTGAAATCGACATCAGCGCACTCCGAAACTGAGCGTACGAGCTTATGGGCATCAGTTGCTACGAATGTGAGCTTACCAACCTCGAAGTTAAAGTAAACACCATTCATCACGGGACGAAGCTCGTCATCTGCCGTAGCGAAGATTGTCTTGTTGATACCCGAGATAAGCATATCTACGTCGAGCAAAATCTCCTTATGCTCAGCACCGATAGTCTGCATTGCAGGGTAGCTAACAGCACTTGCGCCAGGAATAGAGAGCGAACCGCTATTCCACTTCACACGGATCTCCCATGTTGTGTCGTTCACATCGAACTCAAGAGGCATCTCTGGGAACTCCTTCAACGAGTCGAGCATAAGCTTTGCAGGGGCTGCAATAACACCCTCGCGCTCTACGTTATCGACACGCAAGTGGCCGATGAGTGTAGTCTCAAGGTCTGAAGTTGTTACGGTAAGCTCGTCGCCCTTAAGCTCGAGGAGGAAGTAATCGAGAATAGGAAGTGTGTTCTTGCTGCTGATAACCTTACCAGTTGTTGCCAACAGCGACAAAAGTGCTGAACTTGATACTGTAAATTTCATATTTGCCTAATTTATTATTTGTTTTAGTTTTGTTCTATCTGTTAAAGTGTTGCCAACTTATCGAGCGCCAACTCTATCATGCGACGCACAAAGGGTTTATAGTCGGTGCAGGCATCCTTGGCTACGCGCTGCGCGATGATGGTACAGATTGTCGCGGCTCGGTGTCCCATAAGTGCTGCAAGTCCCGCAAGTGCCGAGCCCTCCATCTCGAAATTGGTGATGCGACGACCCTCATAGTTGAACGATTCGATCTTTGCGTTAAGATCCAAATCGTGTGGTCGCAGACGCACCCAGCGACCTTGTGGCGCATAGAAGCCAGGAGCTGCAATGGTTATACCCTCGCGTGTCGAATCCTTAAAGAGTTCGAACAGATCGTCATGAGCATTCACAAAATAGGGTGCTGGCAACTTCTCATACCAGTTCGTATGCTCTGCGAATGCCTGCTCTAAGGCTAAGTCACACACCCCGTCACGACCCTCATAGTACGATAGCAGACCATCGAAGCCCAATGATGTACGTGAGAAGATAACCTCGCCCACTTCGATATCACGCTGTATAGCACCCGAAGTACCGAGGCGCACTAGGGTAAGCTGACGAAAATCGGGGTTTACTTGACGTGTGGCAAAGTCTATATTTGCAAGTGCGTCGAGCTCCGTTACACAGATGTCGATATTTCCGATACCGATACCCGTAGAGAGCACCGTCATACGACGGCCTTTATAGCTACCCGTCACTGTCTTGAACTCACGATTCGACACCTCACACTCCTTATCATCGAAATATTCTGCAATCATGGCAACACGACCAGGATCACCCACCAAAATCACGATGTCGGCGATTTGCTCGGGGCGAAGATGAAGATGGAAAATCGAGCCATCCTCATTGATAATCAGCTCAGAAGAGGGTATCGTTCGCATATCGTAAATATTTTATTACTATAATTATTTTTAATATTCGCGTAAAATTAATAATTTTGTCAGAAATAGCAAAATGTTTTTGTCGAATTTTACAAAATATAGATAGTTATGACACTTATCAAATCAATATCTGGAATACGTGGAACTATCGGCGGAGCACCTGCCGAGAACCTCACACCCATTGATGTTGTAAAGTTTACTACGGCCTATGCCCGTCTTATCAAGAGTAAGCACGAGGATCGCCGAATTACCGTCGTTGTAGGTCGCGATGCACGTCTTTCGGGCTCGATGGTCGAGAGCCTCGTCGAAGGCACGCTTTTGGGCGTTGGTGTTGATGTTATCAACGTAGGCCTCTGCACCACACCTGGCACGGAGATGGCCGTAATTACTCATAAGGCCGATGGCGGCATCATCATCACCGCATCGCACAACCCCCGCCAGTGGAACGCCTTGAAGCTTCTCAACGAGCGTGGCGAGTTCCTCGACGATGCCGAGGGCAAGGAGGTGCTTGCAATGGCCGAGGATAGCAACTACAACTACCCTACCATCGACGAGATTGGTCATGTCGTTTTGCGCGAGGATTTCAATAAGCGACATATCGAGCAGGTGTTGGCACTACCTTTGGTTGATGTCGAGGCTGTTCGCAAGCGCAAGTTCAAGGTTGTGGTAGATGCCGTAAACTCAGTAGGTGGCGTTGTCATCCCTAAGCTTCTCCGCGAGCTTGGTTGCGAGGTCGTTGAGCTCAACTGCGAGCCTACGGGCGAGTTTGCACACAACCCCGAGCCACTTCCCGAGAACCTCACCGAGATCTCGGAGGTTATACGTCGCGAGGGTGCCGACCTCGGTGTTGTTGTCGACCCCGATGTCGATCGTTTGGCCTTCGTTATGGAGAATGGCGAGATGTTTGTCGAGGAGTATACACTCGTGGCCGTTGCCGACTACGTCTTGCGTCACACGAAGGGTAATACCGTATCGAACCTATCGTCATCACGCGCACTTAGCGACGTCACTGCTCGTTATGAGGGTTGCACGTATGCCGCAGCTGCCGTAGGCGAGGTAAACGTAGTGAAGAAGATGAAGGATACGGGAGCTGTTATCGGCGGCGAGGGTAACGGCGGTGTAATCTATCCTGAGCTACACTATGGCCGCGATGCTTTGGTGGGCGTTGCTCTCTTTTTGACCTATTTTGCAGGTCTGAATATGACCATGTCGGAACTACGCAAGACATACCCTGCATACTACGCATCGAAGAACAAAATCGAGCTTACACCAAGCATCGATGTAGACAAGATTTTGCGCGAGATAAAGTCAAGATATTCAGGCGAGAGAGTCAATGATATTGATGGCGTAAAGATCGACTTTGCCGAGAATTGGGTACACCTTCGCAAGTCCAATACCGAGCCTATCATCCGCATCTACACCGAGGCCAAGAGCATGGATGAGGCCGACACCTTGGCAAAGCGTTTTATTTCCGAAATAGAACAAATATGCAACGCCTAATGCGAACCATATTTTATAGAAAATAGACCTATATTTATAAAACTGTAAGTATAAATAAAACCTTAAAACTATACGATTATGAAACTTGCTAACGACTACATTCAGCAAAACAAAGAGCGCTTCTTGGAGGAGCTTTTCGACCTATTGCGCATCCCATCTATCAGTGCACAGCCATCATTGCACAAGCAGGATATGGTACGCTGTGCCGAGTGGCTTGCAGCCGCTTTGGTAAAGGCTGGTGCTGACCGTGCCGAGGTTATGCCTACCGAGGGCAACCCCGTGGTATATGCCGAGAAGATCATCGACCCAAAGGCTAAGACAGTGCTCGTTTATGGTCACTACGATGTTATGCCCGAGGATCCTATCGACGAGTGGAAGAGCAATCCTTTCGAGCCAGAGATTCGCGATGGCCGCATCTGGTGCCGTGGTGCTGATGACGATAAGGGTCAGCTCTATATGCACGCCAAGGCTTTCGAGGCGATGGTGGCTACCGACACTTTGCCTTGCAACGTGAAGTTCATGCTCGAGGGCGAGGAGGAGATCGGCTCACCCAGCCTTTACAAGTTCTGCGCCGACAATAAGAAGCTTCTCAAGGCCGACATCATCCTCGTATCTGATACCTCGATGATTGGTCTTGACACACCTACAATTACAGCGGGTCTTCGTGGTTTGACATATATGCAGGTGGAGGTTACTGGTCCAGATAAGGATTTGCACTCAGGCTTGTTTGGCGGTGCTGTTGCCAACCCTGCAAATGTCCTTGCACGCCTCGTGGCATCGCTCACGGATGAGTTTGGTCGCGTGACAATCCCTGGTTTCTACGACGATGTCCGCATCCTCTCGGAGGCAGAGCGCCGAGCACTCAACAAAGCTCCATTCTCATTGGCTGAGTATAAGAAGGCACTCGACCTTGGCGATGTAGAGGGCGAGATCGACTATACAACTATGGAGCGTACGGGTATCCGTCCATCGCTCGACGTAAACGGTATCTGGAGCGGTTACACTGGTGAGGGCACAAAGACCGTTATCCCATCTAAGGCCTACGCAAAGATCTCTATGCGTCTTGTTCCTAACCAGGACTTCAAGAAGATCGCCAAGCTCTTCGAGAAGCACTTCCGCCGCATTGCGCCTAAGAGCGTGAAGGTCAATGTAGAGTTCTTGCACGGTGGTGCTCCCTACGTATCGCCTACCGACTTGCCAGCATACAAGGCTGCCGAGAAGGCCGTGGAGACAACCTTTGGCGTGACACCATTGCCTTTCTACTCAGGTGGTTCGATTCCTATTATCTCGGGCTTCGAGAACATCCTCGGCATCAAGTCTATCCTTTTGGGCTTCGGTCTTTCGAAGGATGCCATCCACTCGCCTAACGAGAGCTACGGTCTCGACCAGTTCTATAAGGGCTTGGAGACATTGCCTTACTTCTATAAGTACTTCGCTGAGATGAAGTAGCATATACCTACGTATTACGACCAAGCGCGAGGCCTCAACCGACGACCTCGCGCTTTTTCTATGCATTAGAACTCCTATACGACGAAATAACTAGCCATACGCCCACAAATAGTATCGCGGCGAAAAGCACTGTATCGGCATGCAGCCTGTCAAGGCCCATCGCTACCGACAAGGCTACCGCGAGGAGCGGTTGTATGTAGGTGTAGGTACTCGACACCGTGGGCTGCAGATAGCGCAACGAGTAGTTGAGCAGCAGGTTAGGCAGATACGTAGGCACGATAAGCACAAAGGCCGTCGCACCCCATAGCCGCGCGTTCATATCGCTAAAGTCGCTCTCCACCATCGAGTCCATGCCCAGAGGAAGCATCACGACAGCCGATATGGTGTATATCGCACATAGCATCGTCGTAATACGATATTTCGACACCAGACGCTTGAAGAATACCATGTAGAGCGCCGTGACCAGACCGCTGCACATCATCATCACATTGCCCCATACCTCCGACTTGGCGTGCGTGTCGCTGTTGCCCGTCAGCACTATGGCTACAGCACCCGCGAGTCCGAGCACCAGACCTACGACCTTGCGCACGCTGAGACGATCAAGACCCGCGACGACCGATACGATAAGCACTATGATCGGCACTAACGTCGCGATAATCGAGCCATCTATCGGCGATGTGCGCGACAGGCCAAACATCATCATCATCTTGCGCACCACGCCCATAAGCAGCGCCGCGAGGATTATTATCGCCCAGTCTCTCCGCTCGATATGCTCCACACCGCGCCATATCGCGGGTATCCACGAGAGAATGGCTGCGACGATTAGCGATGCTGTGACCATTGCCAACGGCTCGATATACTTGCCCAATAGCAGGTTATAGAAGGGATAGTCGCACGCCCATACGATGTTGCACCCCACAAGCGCGATATGCGCTCTTATGACTTCTCGATCTTTCATACCCCCGCCACCTGCAACATCCGCGCCACACCGCGTCGTTGCGAGGTCTCCTAACTGCGTCATTGCGAGCGAGAGAAACGAGCGTAGCAATCTCAAAGCCAGCGGTAGATTCCCACATCGCTCCGCTCCTCGGAATGACGGGGGTGCGCTCCTCGGAATGACGATAGAGAGCTCGTCTCGCTCAATGTAAGGCACAAAAAAAAGAGTCGGCAAACGCCGACTCCTTACAGATGTATATCTCTTATTCCTACTGCTTACGCACACAACGCACACGATGGGACTCTGTACGTTCCTTATAACCCTCCTGCTTCATGTCAATTGCCTCGTGACCCAAATGAACATGATATCTTGTACCATCCAAATCGAACTCTTCATCACCGCCAAATTTATCGTTACGCCTATCGGGGTCATACTCCCAGTTCCAACTTAACCAATAACGATATCTCCTCCAATGATGCATTTGGTAAAAACATCCTCGATTCTCACAGTCTTGGCCATAACCATCAGTGTCGTCTATAAAGTCTTCAGGCTCTTTATTCAAGCCACTTGACACAGGCTTTAACTGATAATCAACCTTTGTGGCTCTTGCATACTTTTCATTATCTTCATAAACATCGAACACATATACGTAACCATCCTTACCCTTTTCCGCTTCATTTATATAATAGAAAATATTTCTAATATAAGCTGGTTGTGAGGTCCAATAGTAGTTATTTTGGAACTCAGGGAAAGAGCCATAAGCAGGAATAATTAAATCCTCCAACTCGTCGGCAGAAGGGAGATACCACTCTACATCTACCGTTCCATCTGAACTCCTCTTATTTTTGCTATAACAATACTGTACAGCACTTTCTGCCGGCTCTTCTTCCAAATCTAAGCTAGGATAGGTTATACCTGCATAATCAATGATTGCTTTTGTAAACTCCAGTCCTGCATAATCATGGCGCGCATCTGTACCAGCTATACCAGCATCCGTTAAAATTTTGCTATCTTGCTTCCATATATAGAAATCGTAAGTCAGACTACTTTTATATTCATCGTAAAATTCGAGCCATTCATCGTTATCAACGTTCAGATTGAAAGATTGATGTTCATGTGACAGCTGCTCACCTTCTAATCCCCAAGGCATACCCTCCTGCTTGGTCTGACCATAATCATCATCGGCGTCGTAGTTGTAGAGATACTCCTCCTCATGCTCGATATAATAGACAAAAGGTGACTCATCAGCAGTACCTGCATTACGCACAGTCTCAACAGGGAACAACTTATACTGGCAGATGATATACTCAAGAGGCTCGACATACTGTGTCGTATTGTCGGCATCAGCATAGGTGACAGTAATCTTCGCCTTACGCATCTGGTTAGGATCGCTAAGAGGAGCAGGCTCATCACACTGATCTACATAGATCCAGAATGTCTCCTGGCTACCATTCGACAAACTTGCCTCCTGAGACTTGCCTGATTCAGCAAGCTCTGTGCTTACCAAATCAGTGGTAAAATAGCGGCGCTTACCACTTGAGAGGTATTTACTATCACCTCCGTCATTGTTCTTATGTTCGACACGCACCCAGTTAGGCTCCGGATCAGAGGCATTTACCTTGCCTACAGTAACCGTTACTTTAGCGCCATTAGGCACATCCTCACCATCGAGATAACGGACACGCAAAGGACGCACCTCAAAGTGCGAGTCGAGCAATGTCTCACGGCGCAAGTTGACAATAATAGGCAAACCACTCTCAACATTAACACGGTGGTCGATAGCGACACCGTCATCGTTTAAAGACTGGTCTTCAGAGGCTGTGATACCCATAATAGTCACAGTATTGAAATACTGCGTATTACGCTTGATATTGAAGTCATCGTAAGAGTTAGCACCCAAATAGATAGTATAGACAACATCAAAGTACTGCTCCTGGTGATCACGGAACTTACCCTTCAAAATAATATGTGTTGCCTTCTGGTTATCTCCGAGAAGCTTGCCCTTGAAGCGCTGCATATAGACAGAGTCCTCTCTTCGAATTGATCCGTCGGTCTGTCTAAATGGATAGTCATAGTCTGCCGATTTTGTGTCGGGCTCCAACAAACGCTCGGGAAGGTAGAACGAGAAGTTGATAGATGCGCCACCTGTAGTGGATGCTGAGTATGTCACCTCTGCACTACCATTAGCCCCCACATTCTGCTCTGTGTTCGAGCCCTCAAGGAGTATACCACCATCAGGAATGTTAACGACCTCGTATGAGCTAAGAGCAAACATAGGAGGATCATTCTCCTTGACACTCTGATCCGCAGCTACAGAGATAGAGAATGTCATCTTCGCAAACAACGCCTTCATGGGGATATTGAGCAAGTCCTTATCCTCACCATCAAGTGTTGGAAGCACCTTCTTGCCACCAACAAGGTTAGGGTTAAGCTTGAAACGATGACCGTCGCCATGATCACTGACATAGTCGCCCAAAGAACCAACCATGGGGAAACCATCCTCGGGGCGCAGGATACCGTTGCTCGAATATGCTTCATGTAGCAAATCATCGAGCGTCAAACCATCATCAGGGAGCTTGTGGGGCATATCGGGCACATTGGCAAAGATATACAATGCGAACTCATCCTCATTGTTATACCCTTCATACTTCTTATCACCACGATCAATAGAGAATAGAAGGTTGTTACCAGTAAGGTATGTATAATCTATACAGTCGCCAATACTGTCGTCTTCATTGATGGGGAACACGGCCAATGCCATAGAGGTCACATAAGCCTCATCCTCATCCTTGCTCGAACGAGTATCTACCTTACAGTCATCAAAGCGTGTGATACGACCCATGACAGAGACTATATCACCCGACGTGGGTGTAGAAACAACAGGGCCATCAACATTGTCAACAGCACATGATGCCGCCACAATAAGAGCTAAAATTGTTGCTATAATACGTGTGTATCTCATAGTTCAAATAACTTTACTCAAATTCGTATTCTATTTCCTCCTCATCCCACTCTGCAGCAGTAAGAATATTGATAGAAACTGCCTCAGAAGTGAAGGTCAACAGCACAAAGTAGCGGCTGGCATTCTTAAGACTCTGCGTAAAGGTTGCAGTTTTGCTTGTCTCATATACAAAGGGCGTGTCAGATGATCTCTCATCATCATAGTAAGACTTACCATTTTCATCTGTCTTGAGATCTGCCATAAGGTATCCTCCACCAGGACGCTTCTTATGATACTTAACGTTTGCAGTGACAGACAAAGTCTTGGTATCTGAAGAATTTAGCATCTTAAATTCCTCCGCCTGGGGGATGAATGCCAATGAGTTTTCAGTCTCTTTCGAGATGTTTGTATTATTAACACCGACAGTAGGCTCTACCAAGTAAGACTCATACTCACAGCCGTCACCAATCATATGGTATGAGGCGGTGTAATCGTTATCCATAGTACAGTCTGACGCCAAAATACCATCTCTGTCAAGATATATCTTAGCAGTATCGTACTGAACACCATCAAACTTTACAACAAGATCTTGTATATCAATTTCGATGGCCTCCGATGCATAGATTTTAGTGCCGTCATTATTTGTATTGCCAGTATCATAAGTGTACTCATAGGCGTTACATATGGTAACATCAACACCAGCAAGACGGTGTATCATATCAAATGGCACAGTATTGTTGTAATCGCCTGCAAGAAGGTCTATTCTCTTACCCGTAATGATATCAGCCATCAAACTTGTGTTATCTTTGCTAAATGTATATGTAAGGTATGGCGCACCATCCATAGTTAACGCACTCAACACAATACTGCCAATAGAGTAGGGATAGTAGGCAAAGAATGAGTATCGTTCCGAGCCCCAACGAATCAAACCACCATCTTCACTTCCTGCATTGGTAGCCTCATATGTATAATAGCCATCTGAGTAATCAACTTTGAGGGCTGATGTAGCTTTGTTATCGGCGTCAATATTGAAAACATTGAGCTTAGCCACAGCACGCTGACCAGTCCAGCTATAGCCATAGTCATACTTATAGCCTAAAACGCCAAATGAATATGGCATATATCGCTCCTCAACGAGAATACCGCGAGTGATAGTCTCGGTTGTAAAGCCAATATAGTCACTCGAATGAGGGATATTAATCTCCACATCTGGGTTCTTGACGCCATCACTAATAGGCTCTTTCGTGCATGCTACAACTGCGATGACAAGAGCCGCAAACGCACATATGATATAAAATCGTCTCATAACCTTTACTTGATAATAATTGCACCACCTGTGAGGTAGCTACCCCAACCCTCAACACTGATATTACTAAATGTAACGAAGTTATCCTCGTAGACCTTCATCTGGTAGGTGTATGTTACACCTGGACTCCATGCTCCAGCGGGAAGCGAAGTAGATGCCGTCTTCGACTCCCACTCTGACTCTGACGCAGTAGTCTCCTTAAACGCATACTCTACGATAAGTGAGATATCACCCTTCTCGAAACTCTGAGGTATAAAGTGGTAACCCTGGCCATTAGCGCCCCAAGGAGCAATCACCTTGCTACCTTCAAGCAAGCCGCTCTCATCGTCAAACACAGACTCAAACGTCAAACGAGCATTGTCATATGTCCATGTGCCTGCCTGATTGGTACGAGAAGTGCTCAAAGTGCCATTCTTCTTGACATTAGACAACCTAACAGCTTTGATACGAAACATATAGTCATCGTATGGATTCTTTATGTTGTCTTGCGAGATATTAAGACATACTCGAGAGAGCAAATGTGAGAATTTGAACTTTACAACATCTGGGAACACTCCATCAACATCAACTATCTCGTGAGCACCAAGGAGATAACCATTTGCCGTATTAGGAGTCTCATACGACACCTTATATCCACCTCTATTATCGAGTGACGTTTCTGTATTGTAAGGCCAAAAAGCGAAGAAATGGTATGCGCGATTACCCAACCAATACTGGACTTCTGCTGGATCATACTCCCATGAATCAGCGCCCCTATATACATTAAGTTTGTCAAATATCTGAGTATATGGAATATTCGAGCTTGTCTCTGGATTTGGATCCTCCTGATCACTCACCTGCCCATACACACCAAAATCATTGATGGTATTAAGAAGTTTTTCAGCCTCATTCTCTGGGTCACCTGCACGTGTTACAAGATCACTAAACCTAATCTCATTACCCTGCTCAAAATTGCCACCATCAGGCACCTCATTGTCACACGAAACGCCTATAGCAGACACCAATGCAAGCGCAAGCATTTTACTAATAATCTTTTTCATATTGCTTATAGCAGTTCTGTTTATTTTATTTTGGGGGCCATAGGGGCGATCAACCCCCTATAACCCAATAGTACAGATTACTGTACTGTTACAGAAGAATTACCAAAACCATCCAACTTTTCAACTCCGAACTCGATAGGCTTACCCACGCTATGCTCGAACTTGAAGTTGTACGAGTAGCCGGGCTCCAATGTTACAATCGCCTTGAGACATGGCTCTTTGCCCTCACCTCCAGTGTACTCTGTGGTCTGGATAAGTTCACCACCAGAATAAGCCTTAACTACCATTGAGATCTCAATCTCGCTACCCTCACCATAGATGTAAGGAATGAGGAGTCTCGCATGCTCACAATCGACATACTGGCCATTGAAGCTACCCTCGATACTACCAAAGCCTGCAATCTCAGTATCGTCATCACTAACGCTTGACCACGTCTTAGACCCTACAGCCACTGAGCCCTCAGTCTTTGCATTCTTGATTATGATGTCTGTCACCTCATAGGTGTATCCATCACTCTCTGCGCCCTTTGCCGAGAACACCACCTTAGACAAAAGATGCGAGAATGTGAACGTAACGGGGTTAACATTGCCATTAGTGTCAACGCCCGTGCTTGGCTGTGCATCGTCATAGGTCTTAACAGACACAGACTCTGAAATTAGCAAGTCGGTGGAGCCATCGGCTGTGTAGCCTACGGTTGTTGGGAACGCGCCACTCTCGGGATAAACACTTGAAGCACCCGCGATAGCCAAAAATTTGTACTCTGCATTGGGCACCCAGTACTCTGTCTTATCCTTGCATACGTAAGCGCCATTCTCGAGCTCTACCTGCGCGCCATCGTAGAGGAATACAGTGTTGTTGGTTGTTGTACCCTTCACGTTACCCCACACTTTGAATGCACTGACAGACGTGAAGTCGTCATCAGCTGCACGTGTTGAGTTTTCGATGAAGGGCGTGCCGAAGTTTATGGCATCGGGCTTAGCGACGAGGATCGTCTCCTCATTGCTGCACGACGCAAGCGCCACAACCGTAAGAATAGCTATTAATACTCTCTTCATATCTTTTTTTTTATTTTTATTTTCTTCGTAGGGGGCATAGGTCCGATCAAAGACCTATACCCAATATCTCAAATCACTTCTAACAAAAGTGAAGATTAGTTCAAATTACCACCATTTACATCAACCCAAGTAGGCTGTGTAGCAACAGAGAACTGGATAGGATCGCCAATTGATGCGACAATATTGAACTTATATGCGTTACCAGCAGCCAAAGTTACCTCCTTTGAGTACTGCTTTGTTGTAATGACATTAGATGTAGCAGGATTAGTAGAATTATCTGTGTAAATAATATCAACATCAAAGCTAACTGTTGCAGCACCAGGGATAAGCAACTGCTCAGCAGCACACTCTGCGGTAACACCTGTTACACTAATGTCAGCGAAAGTATAATCACCATCTGTAGCTTTCCAAGTACCAGCATCAATAGTTTTGCTATTCTCTTCAACATCCTGAATGTAGTACTTACCAAATGTCTTAGGTGCGTTAATCTTGATATTCTTAACCAAGAAAGAGTAACCAGCTGCAGAAGATGAGTTATTAGTTACACCGATGTAAACCTTTGACAAGAGGTGGCTGAAATTAAAGTTTACGGGGTCATTCTCACCAGACTCCTTACCTTTGATATCCTTAGCAGAACGCGCATACATAAGGTCAGTAGAGCCATTTGCAGTAAACTCAACAATTGCAGGGAGCAAATCAGCGCCGAGAGTTACATTACCTGCGTGTACAAGAGCTGCAAAGTTGTATTCAGCATCCTTAATCCAGTACTGAGTCTTCGTAGTACAATTCCAAACATGAGTCTCCTTGTCATCTTGAATATTAGAACCCACAGTACCTGTAACAGTATCATTAGCATAGATAGCAACAGGAGTATTATTAGATGCGTCAACAGTACCCCACAACTTAAACTCAGTAAGAGCAACCTGACCCGTTCCGCCACCATACGATGGGTCTGTCGCACGAGTGCTATTCTCAACGAAAGCACCGAAGCCAATCTCCTCGCCCTTGTCAAATGTCAAGGTCTCCTCCTTTGCGCAGCCTGCAAGTGCAGCTACAGCAAGCATTGAAATGAAAAATTTCTTCATAATTGTAATAGTTTAGTTGTTATTGTTAATTTGTTTATTTCGTGTTATTTCTCTTCGTCATTGCGAGGGCTTTTGCCCGCGGCAATCTCAAACCGTCATTGCGAGGCAAGCTCGCATTGGAAACCCTTAGTTGATCAACCTATGGCAGAATGCTGACATTCGAGCCGTTAGGATCCCAACCATTGACAGTCTCAACCTTGAACTCGATACGCTCGAGAGCCGTAGGACCAATATTGTCCTGGTCGAGAGCCGCCTTTACGCTGTAGCTACCACCCTTCTCAAAGTCGATAGTAGCGTCGATTTCGTGCTCGTAGGTCTTGGTGAAGACACCCGCCTGGTAGATATCCACCTTGAACTTCACGGTGTACTTCTTAGCCACGGGGATAAAGTAGAAGTGCTCGGTGGTCATGCTCTTACCCGCAGCGATGATTGCGACATTTTGTGCCGACTGCTCGCCGAAGGTGCGCTCGAAGGTGTCGCTACCGACCATCTCCCAATCTATGACATTGCCATTTGCTACGGTCGCCTTACCGTCCGACACAGCGTCGGTGATAGTCACGCCATAGACCTTGAAGGTGATATTGCTGCTCGCAGCAAACGTATTGTCGAACTTGAACGCCACACGTGAGAGCAAGTGGCTGAAGGTCATGGCTACGGGCTCCTGAGATACGTTGGTGTTGGCATCGAGCTGACGCTTTGAGTATGCAAACACGAGATCCTGACTGGCCAGAGCGTCGTCGTTCTTAAACTCGATAACGCCATTCTGTGCGAGGGTGTTATTCGCAGCTACGACAGTAGGCTGGTAGCTCCAGCATGCGCCTACGCGAGGGGCGATAGCCACGAAGTTGTAGTTGTTGCCTGGCACCCAGTACTGAAGGTTGCCGTAGACATACTTACCGCCATTGCGCTCCACCAACTCGTTTGTGAGAATAAGGCCCGAGTCACCCGCGGCGTTTGTTACCGAGGCATAAACGCCAAAGTTCTCGAGGTTGCCGTTTGTGCAGTCGGTAGCACGTGTCGCATTGTTCACGAAGGCGTTGTCGAATGCGATAGGCATGCTCTCGGGCATCACCACGGTCTCCTCCCTGCTGCATGCTGCCAAGGCGGCAACTGCAAACATCGAGATAAATAGTTTCTTCATAGTCATTTGTGTTTTTGTTCGTATTGTGGCTATAAGGGCGATCAAACCCTTATAGCCTAAAATCTCGGGGGAGATTATTACATTGTCTGATTCTGGTTTGTATAATCCCAATCATTAACCTCAGCAGTGAACTCAATCTTCTCACCTGGCTTGATAGTTGCCTTGAAGTCGTATGCGTGACCTGGCTCAAGGTTTACAGCAACCGCGGGAGTCACTGTGAATGACTTAATTGGTGTACCATCAACTACGATATCGTAAATAAATGATACTGCAAGATTAGTTGATGTATAGTCTGCGGGGATAAGAAGGAGCTCATTCTGTGACTCGTAAGTGAGGCCCGATGCGTATGCAATAGATGTATTTTCCTTAATATCAGTTGTAGCCTCATTATCAGTCGCCTCACCGAAGTTAAGAACGAAATCCTGCTGAAGAGCCTGCTCAGACCATACTGTGCTACCATCCAAAGTTACCTTACCAGTCTTATAAGCATTTGTCACCTTGATATCACGCACCTTAATTGTAGTGTTTGTTGCGTTATACTCATTCTTGAAAGAGAACTTAACCTTTGACAAAGTGTGACGGAATGTAAGAGCTACAGGGTCGTTACCTGTTGCCTTACCAGGAATTGCGGCTGACGGAGCGTAAAGAAGGTCAGTCACACCATCGTTGTTGAAGGTAAGAGTAGTGTTGAAGGTGCGGCTGCTGCTATCGTAGTTGAACTTTGCGTTATTAGCATTAGAAGCAACGCTATATGGCGCTACAGCTGCAAAGTTGTAAACAGCACCTTCAATCCAGTACTGAGTAGTACCATATTTCCATGCGCTATTCTCATACCACACCTTCTCGTTTGTGAAGATAGGAGCGATAGCTGAGTCCGCAGCATCAGATGTTCTTACGTAACCGAAAACTGCGAAGCCCTTGTCGTTTGCCGTCAAGCCATCAGTTGTCAAGCTTGGATCGTTCACGCTACGAGTTGCGTTGTCAACAAACGCATTCTCGAATGCGATAGCCTCGGGAGCCTGCTGAACGAGGGTCTCCTCCTTGCTGCATGCTGCGAGTGCAACGACTGCAGCCAATGCCAAAAATACTTTTTTCATAGTTTGTTTAGTTTTTTTAGTTTTTTTGTTTGTTTATATTAATTTTATTTTATAATTGCACACTTAACTAACTGATTATTAGCAAATTACCCCCCCCCCAATCGTTTTTTATTGGGAGGAGGGGTGAAACCCATCCGCAAATTGAAATTTTCAGTTATATACCTTCTACAAATTTACAAATTATTTTGCTGACTATCAAGTTTTTAAGCAACTATTTTTAGTGTTTTTGCTAACTTTTTTTGCCTCTTTTTTTGCCTCATCTTGAAGCCCTTATCGAGCCTCATTTTGCCCTCTTTTTCAGGGCTTAATTTTGCTGTGGCTTATCATTTTTGCATTATTACCCATTGTTAGATTGCCACGCGTCTAACGACTCTCGCAATGACGCTGTTTAATTTTGGGGTCATAGGGGCGTTCAAACCCCTATAACCAAAGATTAAGACTTAAGCTGTACGACCAATATTGTTGTTAGTCTCTGTACCAGCGTTGATAGCCTTTGAATTCTCAACAACGTTACCGCTCTCAGTCAATGTACCAGCCTTCTGCCATGTACCGATAAGGATACCTGCCTTGTTACCACCCTCTGATGATGAGATTGTAGTATTCTTAACAGTATTGCCAGTAGCCTCGAAGTTTTTGCTATTGTTCATACCCAACAACGCACCTGCAGTACCGATAGAGTTTACTGTACAACCCTCTACAACGCAATTCTTAACTGTTGCAGGTTGGAAATAGAGGTATGTAACAAGTACTGATGAACGGTCGCAGCTAGAAACTGTTGAATTCTTAACAGTAACCCCCTCGATATTCAATGCAGCCCAGGGGGTAGCAACCAACACAGCACCGTGTGAGTTAGCTCTGCCATTACCTGTTACTGTAGCATTATCAACAACCAAGTTCTTGATTGTTGTAGCCTTGCGAGTAGAAGTGAACAACGCTGTGCAATCGAAACCATCTGACTCAACAGCAGATGTTGTGAGGTTCTTGATAGCGTAACCCTTACCATCGAGAACGAAAGCAGCATTAGTTCTAACTGCTGGCCACTCGATACCTGCAAGATCAATATCATCTGCCAACTTAATTGTTACGTTCTTTGAACCATCGCTCAAAACGTCTGTTGCAATATTCTTGAAGCCATTACCATTCAAAACAGTATAGGTGTCACCATCAGCATAGTAACCGCAAGTAACATCGCCATAACCCTTAAGAGCAACAAGCTCACCATCAACATAAACAGTAAAGTTCTTGTTATCCTTACCTATATTGTTGTTTACATCACGCCACAAACCGCCGTGGAAATCAGCAAAACCTGTCGCAGTAGAGTTTGTAATGTTTACATTACCATTGATACCATACTCAGAGTGAATTGAGATAGCAGCCTTGTCGGTTGTCTGCGATGCAGTGAAGGTACAATTATCAACATTGAGGTTCATAGTTACATTACCCTCGTTATACAATACGATAGCCTTCTGAAGAGCAGTAAATGTCGAGTTAGAAACATTAACAGTCGAACCATTATTACCATAGTAGTACAAGCCGTAGCCATCGAAACCGCTAGATGCAGTCACATTGAACTGACAATTGTTAATATTAGCCTCTGCTACGTTCAAACGAAGGCGACCGCCCTCGATAACACAGTTGTTCATATTGAACTCTGCCGCATGGTGAATGAAACCGTAAGACGACTCATTGTATGACAAACCTGCAGGAACTTTAAATGTCAAACCCTCCAAAGTGAGCTTTGCACCAGAAATATATGTACTCGTAAGAAGATTTACAACAACATTTGCACCTGGAGCTGCAACGACATTAACCTCACCAGCATATACGTTGCCAGCAGGGAATGTGTACTCACCCTCAGGAAGAATGATATTGCCACCCTTCTTCAACAAAGCTGCGAAATCCTCAGATGTTTTTGCCTCAGCTGCGATATAAACATTCTCCTCTGTGTTGTTTGCGTACTCACCGATATTGCTATGAACACGACCTACAACGCCGCCCAAAGTGGTAGGAGTAGTAGACTGATAATCAACCGACAAATCCTGAATAATAGTAATATCCTTTACAGAGCAATCTGTAACGATATTGCGATCGTGAGCCATACCTGCAATACCACCCAAGTCACGGTAACCCTTGATAGTTACGCCCTCAGCAGTACAATTCTTGATATACTTAGCACCCTCGCAGTTCTGACCGATGATACCACCTGCCTTATCACCCCAATCGCCATTCTTAGCTTCAAGAGTGATATTAACGTTCTTCACGTGGCAGTTGTCAAAGTTGCAATAACCCTGACCTACGATAGCACCAGCATAGTGGTTTGCTTCGATTGTCACATTCTCAACATTTAGGTTCTTGATACGCGCACGGGCATAACCAAATAGACCTGCGTGACCCTCACGTGTAACAGAGAAGTTGCTAATTGTATAGCCCTTACCATCGAAAGTACCCTCGAAGAATTTACCATCTAAACCAATAGGCGTCCACTCATACGCACCACCTGCGCGAGTCTGAGCTGACAAGTCGATATTGTCACCCAAAACAACGTTAGCTGTAGTCCAATCCGTGTTACCAGCGTTTACCTGCTGTGCGAAGTATGCCAAGCCCTCTGCATTGTTAATCACGAAAGCGTCATTTACAAAATCATAGTTGTAATCATTCGCCTGGCTCTGATCCCAGCCCAAAACCTTCTCAAGTGCGAACTCGATAGATGTGAGATCGAGGTTCTCAGGAGTGATCTCAGCTACGAAGTTGTAAGCCTTGCCCTTCTCCAACTCTACGCCAGTGATTGTAGATACCTTGTCGAAAGACTGTACCTTAACTGTACCATTGTAAAGCTCAACAGTGAACGACACAGTGTATGACTGCTGTGCCGATGCGGGGATTGTAAGACGCTCGTCAGCTGCTGAAGCAGAAGCACCTGCGCCAAGCTCTACGACATTGCCGAATACAAGTGTTGTGCTACCCTCGCCGAGGCTCCACTCACCGGTAGTTGTATCGTTCACACCTGCGCCAGCAATCTGATATGTACCAGCCTTAGGAGCTGTCATCTGCACATCCTTAACAACGATTGATACGTTGCTTGTAGCAAAGCCGTTCTTGAACTTGAAGTTCACCTTTGAGAGAAGGTGCTCAAACTGCAAAGCTACAGCTGACATCGCCTGGCCAATCTCAGTGCCATGTGTGCTCACCTTCTCGTAAGCGTAGAGAAGATCCTCAGCACCTGCTACAACATCGTTGCTGAAGTAGAGCTTGTCCTCTGCTTGATTGTAAGTCCAGTGGTTTGTGTCCACGGGCGCAATCGCTGTGAAGTAGTAGTTGTGGTTAGGTGTCCAATACTGCTTGTTGCCGTATGTCCACTTGGTGTCGTCAACACGTGTCACACGCTCCTCAGTGAGTACCGTACCGGCCTTTTCCTCCACGTATGCCCATACGTCGAAAGCATTGAGCGACGTTGTCGTGATGCTTGGGTCGTTGGCACGTGTTGCATTCTCCACGAACGCACCCGCGAACTCCATAGGCGCTGGGCCCTGCTGCATGACAACTTCCTCATTGTTACATGCTACCAAACCCGCGATAGCAAGAACACTTACTAGAAATTTTTTCATAGTGCTTTTTGTTTAGTTAATTATTTGTTTATGTTTTGTGTTAGGGAGTGTAGGGAAACCCAATCCCCTACACTCAAAATATTGATTACATCTGGCAATCCTTACCGTTAATCTTAACAACTGTGTTATTACGAGAGAAGATCTGATCAAACTCTGTGTAGTTCTCAGGAGTGTAAGATACACCATTGATAGTACAATCCTTAAACTCGTAAGTCTTGTCAGCACCAATGCAGTCAATCCACTCATTAGCAGTTGTACCGTTGAAAGTGAACTCGCAGCTAATCAACTTAGCGCTACCCCAAAGGTTTGCACCATTGTAACCGTTTCTGCCATTACCAACGAAAGTACAGTTCTCAAAAGTAACCATTGTAAGCTCAGCACCCAAGCCATTGAAACCAGAGATAGTACAGTTACGGAATACTACGTCATTAGCACCACCATCGAAGTGAATGCCATAAACGCCACCATCAAATACACAGTTCTCAAATACTACAGTCTCACCAGCATAAGTGTAACGCAAGGCGTTAGAACCAGTGAAAGTACAATCCTGGAAAACACCGTTGATAGTCTGATCAACTGCAGAACCAGAAGGATTAGAGAAAGTAGCACCTACAACAGTAGAACCACCGATGTTAAGTTTGCTGTTACCCTCGAATACAACATCGTTGCAAATAAGAGTAAGCTCCTTGTTACCTACAGAAGGGAATTTACCATAAGTACCCTCTGCAACAACTACAGTATCACCAGCCTGAGCATCCTTAACAACATTAGTCAACTCAGCAGCAGAAGAAGCAATAGCTGTAACCTCCTCACCATCAACGATAACCGTTGCATCAACAGCCTCGTTAGCCAAAGAGATAGGACCCTCGATAGGAGTATTCTCGATTGTCAATGTAGAGTGAGATGCATTACCGCGAAGAATGATTACTGCATCACCCTCCTCGCATGCAGACTTCAATGAGCTATTCTTGATAGAATAAACCTCAGCTGCTGTATCAGTACCATTTGCGCCGAAACGAGCTGCATACTTCTTTACGTCAACAACACAATTGTTTACAACTACATTGTTACTGCTATTGAAGTTCATACCTCGTACAGAATAAATCTCGCAATCCTCAATGCGAACACCATCAATACCTGCAATCTGTACCAAAGAGTGAACATTTGCTGTAGTAGTACAATTTGTGATAGTAAGGTTCTTATCACCACCAGTGTATGACTTAACAGCTACTGCCTCAGGAACATCAAATGTACAGTTGTCAATAGTTACGTTAGCAGTGTAACGAGTGTTGTTATCACCAGAAACACCCAAACGAACACAAGCATCAGCAGAGATAGATGCAGCATTGAAAGTGATGTTCTTGAGAGTAAGACCAGCATCAGCATAAGCTGCGCTCTTACCGTTTACAGTGAAAACACCTGCATATTTGTGACCATCACCATCAACAGCGATAACAACACCAGGCTTCTGAGTGTTAGTTACATCACCTGAGATGTCAGCAACAAAACGGATATTTGCCTTATTTGCATCCAAAGCTGCCTGAAGATCAGCTGCATTAGCTACCAAGTAAGCATCAGCAACATGGTAGCGATCATCCATCTTAGAAGCATAGTAACCATCAGCTACGAAAGCAGCAGGATCCTGGTCGAAAGTACCACCGTAAATTGTCAAAGTACCGCCATTTGCAAGAGTCTTTGTCTTACCGCCAGAAAAATCACCGCCATTGATAACAACAGTAGAGCCAGCTCTTACATTAACAGCGCTACCGCTATCTGCCTGAGTACCCTTAGGACCAACGAATGTACCACCGTTGATAATCACATTAGCAACAGTATTGTCATCACCAACGTTCAAAGCATGGAGAGTAGACTTTGAAATAGGAGCAACACGGTACTCACCACCGTTGATAACAACATCACCTGACTCGATACGCAAAGCGTGACGTGCAGAAGTAACGTTTACATTGTTCAACTCCAACTTACCGTTAGAAACGATACCGCTGGTAGCCTTATCCTCATTAACAATAGCACCACCATTTACTGTAAGGCTAGCACCCTCAGCAACGTTGATAGAACCAGTCAAGGTCTTACCCTCCATGTTGATAGTCATATCAGCAACAACATTCAAAGGCTCGCTCAAAACAACATCCTCAGTCAAAGTAACTGCAGCACCAAGCTGTGCAGCTGCGCGAAGCTCAGCCTCTGCAATATTACCATTGTCCTGGCCATTCTCAATCCACTCGTCAACGCCAATAACGTTGAACTCGATAGCCTGCAAGTTAAGAGTCTCAGGGCTGATCTCAGCAACGAAGTTGTATGACTTACCCTGCTCGAGAACTACGTTAGTGATTGTAGTAGTCTTGTGAAGAGCATCGATAGCCTTCTGCTCACCGTTCAAAACAGTAACGTCGAACTCAACAACGTAAGTAGCCTCAGTGTTAGGAATAGTAAAACGTGCGTTCTCTGTTGCATTGCTCTCAGTATCCTCTGTACGTGCTACGTTACCAAGCTCAAGAGTTACCTCACCTGTAGCAACGCTCCACTCACCCATCTGGTCACTTACGATAGTGTAAACAGCCTGGTTAGCAGTAGTGATCTTCACGTTCTCAACGATAACGTCTACGTTATCTGTACGGTAGCCGTTCTTGAAAGTACACTTAACCTTTGACAAAAGGTGAGCGAACTGCAATCCAACAGCCTCGTAAGTTGAGTTGTAATCTGCCTCCTCAGTGTCTACAGTTACGTAATCGAGAAGAAGATCCTCAGTACCGTCTACGTTAGTGAACTCGATAGTGTCTGCGTTGTAGTCGTAAGTCCAGTTGTTAGGCTCAACGGGAGCTACAGCTACAAAGTGGAAGAGGTGGTCAGGAGTCCAGTACTGAACGTTCTGGTAAGTCCAGCTACCGTTGTTCTCGGTAACACGCTCCTCTGAGAGCATAGTACCGTCCTTCTCATCCATCCAAGCCCATACATCAAAAGCACCGAGAGTGGCCTCTGTAATGGTGTGATCAGCTGCACGTGTTGCATTCTCTACGAAAGTGTCGAATGCGATTGCCTGATTGTGCTCGGGCATACGCACAGCCTCCTCATTGTGACATGCTACCAAACCCGCGATAGCAAGCACGCTTACTAGAAACTTTTTCATAGTAAAAAGAGTTAAAAATTAATTAGTTAATAAAATTGTTGTTTATAAAATTATCAAATCTTTGATTTCCGTAGATTTATGTAATTTTCTTTTTTTGTTTTTTCTTTTATTTGGCTATAGGCGGCTAACCACCTATAGCCAAATGGGGGTAATTAGTTGCAACCAGTCCACTCAACGTCCCAAATAGCGGTACGATCCTTATTAGAAGCTTGGTTAGATGGGCTCAAGTTAGTGAAGACCATCTTGAATGTACCAGAAACATTCACAGCCTCCTCATGTGAGCACATCTCCAACTTAGTAGCAGATGGAACATCAACTGTGAAAGTATAAACTGTAGCACCATCCTGAATGATATCAACTCTGAACTTCATCTTATTATCGCTGAATGGAAGACCATAGTTGAACTTCAAAGTACCACAACCTGTAGTGAACTCAGGAGACTCAATCTTACCAACCTTATCAGTATGACCATTCATACAGAGTGCACGGTTGGTTTCAGCTCCTATCATCTTAAACGCTGGACTTGAATCTGTCGTACCACCCTTAAAGATTGCGCAGTTTACATAGTTCCAACCAGCAGTTGTCTTGCCACTTACATATGACGTATTTGTTGAAGAGATTGTATTGAAATCAGCACGGCCACCCTCTACAACACCTGATGCTGGCTTAGCAGCAAGCGTTACCGTTACTACAGTAGCTTCCAAATCACCAACCTGGATAGTGATATTGCCGCTTACTTCCTGCTCAAGCTCATTAGCAGCTGCAGTAACAGTTACAACATAACCATTAACAGCAACTCCAAATACGCCATTGTCAGATGTTGCTGTAACAGCTGCATTTGTGTTGTATGCGTTTACCTCGATATCCTTCTCGCCACCAGTAGATGAGAACTCGAGACCCGCAGGATTAACTGTGTAGAATGCACGAGTACCAGAATCAAGCTTAACAAACCAAGCATTCTTGCCCTGAGGTGTATTATTGAATGATGCACGAATAGTCTTAACTGTGATATCATCACCAAGCTTTGCGCCAGAAGTAGCCCAATACTGGTTAGTAGCACCATCTGGAGAGCAAAGACCATAGATGTGTACAGTACCTGTATCGTCTGTAAGGTCAAAGTTTCCATACTTATCGTTAGCGACAGCAGTAATAGTACCCTTCAAAGTATAATAAGTAGTCTCATCCTCAGCTGCCTGCTTAAACTCTGCAACAGTAGTATACTCTGGATTAACTGGATCTGCAGGCTTAGCCTCGGTAGTTGCCTTAACAACAACTTCCTCAGAGTCGGTGTTCTTCGCCTTATCTGCGGCGATAGCCTTCACTGTGAATGTGTACTCTACCTCGTAGTCACCATCGAAAGTATAAGTAGGAGTCTTTACAGTCTCAACAACATCGTCATCAACCTGTACAGTGTACTCAGCAGCGCCCTCGATAGCCTCCCAAGTCAAAGTTACAACTTTTCCATCAACTGTAGCTGTAACAACTGGAGTTGCAAGAGCAACTGGCTGAGTAGGCTCCTCGTTGCCGCCCTGGTTGCCACCCTGGTTGCCGCCCTGGTTGTCGAAATCAACATTACCGTCGATTATGCCAGTCTCCCAAGTCTCAACAGTGATAGTCTCGAACTCGATAGGCTTAAGTGCGTCCTCAGCGAAGTTATCTGGACCTACCTCAGCTACGATGTTGTAGTTCTTACCGATAGCAAGTGTCTGGTTCTCAAGGCTTACAGACTTGTTGCTTGTGCCAGCGAGCTGATCACCGTAGTAGAGCTCCAAAGTGAACTCAACAGTGTAAGAACGAGTTGCGTCAGCAGGGATAGTCAAACGTGCGCGGTCGCTCTCCTTAGACTCGCCAATATTGAATGCTGCACCACCATTAACATCACCAAACTCAAGAGTTGTAGTCTCACCCTGAGCGATAACCCAAGCGTACTCTGTACGAGCCTTGTTAACAGCTACTGAACCCTTCTTAGGAGCGTTAGTGATCTTCAAGCCTGTAACCTTCAACGTAGCGTTGTTGTTGGTAAATGCGTTCTTGAATGTGAACTGCACCTTAGACAAGAGGTGCATGAACTGCAAGTTCACCTTACCTGGGTCGTTGGTGATAACATCGTCCGCAGTCTCCACATTCTGCTCAGCGTAGAGGAGGTCCAAAGTACCATCCACGTTAGTGAAGCTGATAGTACCCAAACCCTTAGTGTCCATCGCTGCAGTGTTCACCTCGATCGCTGTGTTCTCGCGCTCTACGGTAGGATGTGCGAGTGCGTGTGCAGGAGCTACTGCGTAGAAGAAGTAGTTGAGGTTAGGCAACCAGTACTGCTTGTTAGCGTACTCCCACTTGTTGTCAGCAGTCTTAGCTACCGGCTCCTGAGAGAATACGGTACCCGATGCTCTGTCGATAAAGCCCCAAACGTCGAATGCATCGATCGAAGCAGTTGTGATGCTTGGATCCTCTACACGTGTCTTAACCTCGACGAAAGAGTTGTCAAAAGTAATCAACGAATGGCTATCTACCACGACAGTCTCCTCGTTGTTACAAGCTACCATTGCAGCTAATGCAACTAAGCTTAGTAAAACCTTTTTCATAGTGTGTAAGTTTAAGTTAATATTTAGTTTGTTTTGTTTGTGTTTGCTTCTATTATATATATAGGTATGGCCCGCTACAAGGGGAGAGGAACATCCTCATATTCGCCCCAATCATCAACCGACACATCCCAGCCACCAGAACCCTGAGTACCCTCATCCTCCGAGATAACGATGCCGCTGATGACAATCACACCACCATGTGGCTGAACCTTAACCTGGTCGGTAACATCGTAGTCGTAGATGAGCGTCTTACCGTTTCGCAATAGCAACTCGAGGTTGAGCGAGTGCTTATTGTCGGTACGTGTACCAAAATTAGGATTAGGATAGCCTGGAGTACCAAACGAATTCACAAAGGCTCGTGCACCATAGTCTACAAGTTCGCAGTCGAAGAGCAACGATGCGGGTTCCTCGGATGTCTCACCCGTATTGAGCGATACCCAGCTCGCCATACCCGTAAGAACACCGCGCGCCATAGCAACATACTCCAAACCGCTCTCGAACTCGTAGCGAATCTTATAGGTGTAAACCAAAGGATACAACGTAACATCCATATCAACAGGGTCGATAACCTTCTCGGCAAGATGATCCGTAAAGTAGTTAGCATAGAGCATATCTGGAGGAGTCAGCGTAGGCTCATTCTCATTTGCAAAGGGACTACCCCTATAGCTTGCACGGGTACTTGCGCGCGTGGTAGCTCGCGTAGTTACTCGGGTGGTTACACCATCGCCCGAACGAGAGAAGATGATATACTCCGTATCGTTGTTGTAGAACAACAGATCGTTGAAACCCTCATACAACGATACAACACCACCCTCAGGATTGATGTTGTGAATGTTATAGTCGCCCGTCGTATTGTAGACTACAACACGAAGACCCGATGGATGAGATGGTCGCAACTCTTCGTAATCAATATAGTGCTCTGGCCACTCCTCCTGCCAGTTGGGACCACCACAGCACTCCTCCCAATCATATCGATAGTCGGCGACGACATTGATATGATAGCGGTGTGCGTGCTCACGGTGATTCTCGCACAACTCCTTATGCTCGCACGCCGTAAGCGTGATGAACATAAGGGCTATTTGTAAATATCTTTTCATCTTCTACCCTTTTTTTCCTTGTTATAGTTGCCGCAACCAATAAGCCAGACAAGAGATACCTCCAACTTCGTAGGACCAAAGTACTGACGACGCTTGGTCGCCTGCCATACATAGTGGCCATCGAGAGGAATATACTCGTCGAACAGACCCCAGTGATAACCCACTCCGAACGTGAAATCGAGATTCAAGCGGCGTGCGATAGGCAGCGAGTAACCATACTCAAGACCCACTGTCCAGCTCCACTTATCCGCAAGAATACCCTTATTACCCCACTCGATATCGTAGGTAATCATCTGACCATAAAGACCAAGGTGGTGACCCGTCAAAGGCTTGAGGCGCGACTCCTTGCCTAGCCAATAGCGAAGGCCCAAATCGCCACCATAAATACGCCAGTACCAAGCTTTAGAATCACTCTTCCACCATGCATAGTTCCAATTACCAAAGACGCTGAAGTTGCCACCAAGGTAGAACTCAGCACCGATATTGGGAACTGCTGCAAGATCATATAGCATATTGGTTTTGATAGACATATAGAAGGGGCGCGCGCACTCAGGCTTTGCCGCAGCCTGATTGACAACAACTTCATGCGCCTTATTGTAGCTTTCTACAACGATGGTCGCCGAACGAGGCTCCTCGACAACATTTTCGGCAACAGTATAGGTGATTCCATCCTCCGCAACGGTCAATGACTCTACCCACGACTCCTCGCAGCTCGCCTCGGGCAAGATGCCATCATCGACATTCTTTGCGTAGGTGATCTTATCGTTACCGCCCTCAGCAACAAACTCCACAGGGTTTGCCGATGTAATAGTAAGCACTGGCTCTACAGCCTCCTGCTCGACAGGGATGTTGTACACCTGATCGTGATACTTCACCGCAACAATACCCGAGCGAGGCTCAGTAGAGGTATTCGGAGCAACATCGAAGCGCACCTCATCGTTGGTAGTAGGCAGCGGCGTAATCCACGCTGCATCACTCTCAGCAACGGGAGTAACATCATCAGCAACGCTCTTAGTGTAGGGAACAGCCACACCGCTTACGCCATCAGCAGGACAATAGTGAGTATCGGTAGAGATGAACAACTGAGGGATGGTCTCCCACCAAAACTCGCAACGAGCAGAGGCATAGCGCAACTCGGGGAATAGGTTTTTGTAGATCCACCAATAGGGAGCACCATTGCGCAACTTAACAAGAGCTTCGAAACACTCCTTACCCTCGGCATTCTGCAACACTTCGAGGACCTCGTTACGATATGGAACATCCTCACGATTTTGAACAAGTGTTGTGAGCGTCTGCCAGTCAGCACCCAACGACACTACCTCGTACTGGACATCCGCATGGATCTCGCGACTAATCCACTCCGAGATAACCTCGGCACGACGCTTAGCGATACGCTCATTGACAGCATCGCTACCCTCGGGAGAGACACTCGAGAGAATACGGATCTGACGGAAATTAGCCGTTGAGTCGTTATAATATTTCTGCACCTCCTTAGCGAACTCTCTCAATGCAGTCTTGTTATCCATATAGTTTTCGTCGAGAGCTACAGCACCCTGACGGAAATATACTTTCACCGAACTTTCCACCTCGCGCTCAACTTGAGCATTTGATACAAATGGCGAAAGGACAAAAATTAATAGTCCCAATAAAAATTTCTTCATTGCTCCAAAATATCTTTTTGAAAAACGACCCACCCAACACATCATTTTTTTTCTTACACACGGAGCCGTATTCAGACAAAAACTATTTCAAAAATACCTCAAACAACAACGCAGACATAGTTCTAACATTGAAGCTTGAGAAGAAGAGATAGACCCCAAATACTATTAACTGACTGATAATCAATAATATAACCACCTTATGGGGGGGGGTAATTTCACTTCTATATCAGTGCAAATATAACATTTTTACTTTATTTTTCAAAAGAAAACCGAGTTTATTTTCACACATTTTTACATCAATTTTAACATTTGATTCAATTAGGAATATTCAGAGGTTTTACAACAGAAGATACTCGTCGTCAAAATCGGAATTTTTGACCAGAAACTAAGGTGTTATTGAGACTGATTACAAATAGTGTTTTAGACTAACTTTGTTCTTTTTTTTTACATATATCAAAACATCTATTATCCGACCTAAAATAGAGATGGAAATTAAACTCTATTCCGATATTTTACAACTCTTTTTTCACCCTAAAACTTAGAAAAAATATGGAAGTATCAGTCCTCTTGTATCGAAAAATCATTAACTTTGCAACATGGATAAGCCCACTATCATAGTACGTGAAGCGACACCCAACGATGCTGCGACAATTGCCCAAGCGGTAGCTATGGCAATTGGCGATGAGGTAGCATTGCACAACTATTGCGGTGATGATTACACGGCTATTCTTAGTGCCATAGCACATCGAGAACATACACAGTATAGCTGGCAATATGCCCTTATTGCCGAGTGCGATGGCTTGCCAGCAGGAGCTATTGTCGGATATAACGGAGCCGATCTATACACCCTGCGCGAAGGCACATTCGCCACACTGCGCGAGTTTTTGGGCCGTGTTCTATCCATTGTAGACGAAACCGAAGCCGGTGAGTACTATCTCGATTCTGTGGGCGTACTACCCCAATTTCGAGGTTTAGGCATCGGACGAGCTTTGATCACCACATTCTGCGACAAGGTATTTAACGAAGGTCATGAGCGCGTAGGGCTGATTGTTGATTATGATAATCCACACGCAGAGCAACTATACACCTCGCTGGGATTTAAGCGTGTGGGTACAAAGAGTTTCTTTGGCCATCAGATGTGGCACCTACAACGCAATAGATAGGATTATAAGCGATACATTCATTCGATTATTAACTTGTAGAACAACGATATAGATATATGCGACGAGTTTTTGTTACGGGAGCAGGACACGGCATAGGTCGTGCGATTGTCAAAGCCTTTACTGAGGCTGGCGACCGCGTAGCCTTCTGCGATATCGACACTAAGCGTGGCGAGGAGGTTGCAGCAACTACGGGTGCACAATTCATTGCCCTCGACGTATGCGATAAAGCGGCTTTGGAAGATGCAGTAACGACATTGCTTAATGAATGGGGCGACCTCGATATCATCGTGAATAATGTCGGCATCAGCGAATTTGAGCCTATCATCGCTACTACAGTTGAGCACTTCGAGCGAGTGCTCAACACCAATCTTCGCTCTACGTTTATCACCTCGCGCCTACTTGCCATACACCGAGAGAAGTCGGGTGCTACAAATCCGTATGGCCGCATCGTAAACCTTTGTTCTACACGCTATTTACAGAGCGAGGCGGGCTCTGAGGCATACGCAGCCTCAAAAGGCGGTATATGGTCACTTACGCATGCCCTGGCAGCATCCCTCGCACCATATCATATTACGGTGAACTGCATTGCCCCTGGTTGGATTAACGTCAATGAGGATGAGATACTACGCCCTGAGGATCACGCATTTCACCTCTCTGGCAGGGTCGGCATAGCTGAGGATATTGCAAATACATGCCTATTTTTATGCGATCCCAAGAGCGACTTTATCAATGGCCAATGCATCACGGTCGACGGTGGCGTAACCAAGAGGATGATCTATCCCGAGGAGTAAAAACAGTGCTACTTAGTATCCAAAAACGCCTTTAAGATAGTCATTCAAAACTCTATTCCTCGACAATTTCTCAATTCGAGCATTGTCGAGGAATTTTATATTAATATAATATATAATTTAATACAAAATTAGAACTTATTCTTCGATTTATACGCCTTACGAAGAACAACACTTTTGAATTAAATTAAGCCCCTCGGTTATTTCTTGTCATAGTAGTTCAGATGTGGCGATGATACGCAAAATTGAGGATAAGAGATACTATATCGAAATTTTGACTGAAGCGCCTCAGATGCGCTGCTATCATAAGAAATAAAAAGGGAGAGCTTAAGGTGGATTATATATATAGTTGGCTGCATATAGTCTGCTCTTCAAGCTAAGCTTTATGACTTGGATTATATACAAATAAAAACCTCACTTCTCAGCGGGAGGTTGAGCGAGAATATAAATATATGTGCAGCATATAGTCTGCTCTTCAAGCCAGAATCCTGAGTTAGATATTTTGTATATATACAAATAAGCCCCTCCTTATCAAAGGAGGGGTTTAGGGTGAATTGTATATATGAGCGGCACAGCCGC
>JAZRCN010000008.1:0-34458 GCA_045659765.1 Alistipes sp. | reverse complement strand
ATAAGGGGTCATCTTTGACTCTTCAATCAAAATGGCGAATGGGAAATACGTCAAGTATGTCCCATCCGCCATTTCTCATGTCATAGCCAAATCTGACCCCTTCTGACAAGAAATTAATTTCTCGTGATAGTGTCGCATCTGCGGCCTATTAATAATAAGTTACCCCTCGGAATAGTATTTTATACCTTCCGAGGGGTACTCTTATGTCAACCAATTATTAGCCTAATGCTATATCGAGAATCATCATAATCACAAAGCCGATTGCAAAGGCTACGGTGCCAATATCCGAATGGTGACCCTGTTGTGTCTCGGGAATGAGCTCCTCGACGACGACATAGAGCATAGCACCTGCTGAGAATGTTAGAAGGTAGGGTAGCAGTGGCGAGATATGCTCGAATAGCAAAATCATAATCACTGCCGATATTGGCTCAACAATGCCCGATAGCGCACCATAACCAAAAGCCTTACGACGCGATGTGCCATCGGCACGTAGCGGGAGCGAGATGATAGCTCCCTCGGGAATATTCTGTATGGCCATACCGACAGCCAAGGCCATGGCTGCGGCCACAGAGATTCCCATCTGGTTGCTCATGGCGCCAGCAACAACAGCGCCTACGGCCATGCCCTCAGGGATATTGTGCAGCGTAACGGCGAGCATGAGCATCTGTCGTTTACCCAACGAAGAGCGCATGCCCTCGCGGTTATCCGTCGTGGGGTGCATATGTGGTACAAGGCTATCTAAAGCAAGCAGAAAGATCATGCCGAGGATGATACCCACAGCCGCGGGAATCCACGACAACTTACCCATACCCTCCGACATATCGATAGCGGGGATGATAAGTGACCACACCGAGGCGGCGACCATCACTCCTGCAGCAAAGCCCAGAAGTGCGTTTTGTACACGTGGCGACACCTCGCGACGTGCAAAAAGCACCGATGATGCACCCAATATTGTGCCGAACATTGGCAATAGTAGAATAGTAAGCGTATTCATACGTCTAAGTTGGTATAATTAAGGGGCTTTCCAATAGTTTGGATAGCCCCTCGATTTTTAGGCTCTATAGAGGTTGTCTACAACCTCTGTGCCTGATGTCGAACTACTAGTAGTTCTCAGCCTTGAGCTGGAAGTATGCCTTAGGATGAGCACATACGGGACACATCTCAGGAGCCTTCTTGCCAACTACCACGTGGCCGCAGTTAGAGCACTGCCAGATCATATCGCCGTCGCGTGAGAATACCAAGCCACCCTCTACGTTAGACAAGAGCTTGCGGTAACGCTCCTCGTGATCCTTCTCGATCTTACCAACCTCTTCGAAGAGGAATGCGATGTGGTCGAAGCCCTCCTCGCGTGCATCCTTAGCCATTGATGCGTACATATCTGTCCACTCGTAGTTCTCGCCCTCGGCTGCAGACTTAAGGTTCTGTGCTGTATCGCCGATGCCGCCCAAAAGCTTGAACCACAACTCTGCGTGCTCCTTCTCGTTAGCTGCTGTCTCCTCGAAGATCTTAGCAATCTGAACGTAACCATCCTTCTTAGCCTTCGATGCGAAATATGTATACTTATTGCGAGCCTGGCTCTCACCAGCAAATGCCTCCCACAAGTTCTTCTCGGTCTTAGTTCCTTTCAAATCTTTCATAGTCTTATTAGTTTTTAGGTTTGTAATTATTCTTAATCTTGTTTGTTTTGTTTATTTCCTTTTTCCTGATGCAAAGATAGTAGTTATTTTGTTATTAACAATAGCTTTTTTATTGAATTTCCCTATTTTCATATAATCAAAACTTATAGTAGATGGTTTATGTCTATAAATACCTTATGTTATATATGGCGAAATAACCATTTTTTAGCTGTATAGAACAGATGCTGAATTTTTGGTATCAATCGAGCGTTATAGGCATTGAAATTGCAGATTGCCGTGTTGTGAATAAACTAATACCTATTAAGTATTATGCAAACAACAAAACCTACATTTCGGCTGAGTGTCATGACACTCGCCATAATGAACGTTACGGCTGTGGTGAGCCTTAGAGGTTTGGCAACAGAGGCTATCTATGGCCCAACATCGGCGTTCTACTATCTTTTTGCTGCGATTGTCTTTCTTATCCCTACGGCTATGGTTGCTGCCGAGCTTGCAGCGATGTTCTCGTCAAAGCAGGGTGGTGTTTTTCGCTGGGTTGGCGAGGCTTTTGGCGCGAGGTTTGGCTTTCTGGCGATATGGTTGCAGTGGATACAATCGACGATTTGGTACCCTACGGTGCTTACGTTTGGTGCTGTGAGTCTTGCCTTCATAGGTACAGATATGACGGCAGATGCAGCACTGGCATCAAATAGATTTTTTACCTTAGTCGTCGTATTGGCAATATATTGGATCGCTACCTTTATATCGTTGAGAGGCTTGGACTGGGTAGGTAAGGTGAGTAAGTGGGGTGGTATCATAGGTACGATTATCCCTGCCGCTCTGCTTATACTCCTTGCTATTATCTACTTGGCTAAGGGCGGTGTGAATAATATGGATATGAAGCAGAGCTTCTTTCCCGACCTCACCAATTTCAATAACCTTGTGCTCGCGAGTAGTATTTTCCTCTTCTACGCAGGTATGGAGATGATGGGTATCCATGTTATGGATGTTAATAATCCTAAACGCAACTATCCACGTGCTATCGTTATCGGATCGTTGGTTACGGTTATAATCTTCATTCTCGGCACATTCTCGCTTGGTATTGTCGTGCCTACGAAGGAAATCAGCCTCACGCAGACATTGCTTATTGGCTTTGATAACTATTTCAAATTCTTGCATATATCGTGGGCTGGTCCTATCATTGCCATTGCGTTGGTCTTTGGTGTTTTGGCGGGAGTGCTAACATGGGTTGCTGGTCCTTCGAAAGGTATCTTTACGGTGGGTCGTGCAGGTTATCTTCCACCCTTCTTCCAGCGTACAAATAGCCGTGGCGTGCAGCGTAACATTTTGCTTGTTCAGGGTGTTATTGTGACAATCTTAGGCCTGCTATTCGTGGTAATGCCTTCGGTGCAATCTTTCTATCAGATACTCTCGCAACTTACTGTGTTGCTATATCTTATAATGTATATGCTGATGTTTGCATCGGCTATCACATTGCGCTATAAATTACCCAATTATGATCGTCCTTTCCGCCTTGGTGCTCGGGGTAATGGACTGATATGGATTCTCGCAGGTTTAGGCTTCTGTGGTTCGTTGTTGGCCTTCGTTCTGAGCTTCATTCCACCTTCGCAGATAGCTGTTGGTAGCTCGGCTGTGTGGTATGCAGTGCTGTTTATTGGAGCAATAATCTTTGTCGTTATCCCGTTCATAATCTACTCACGTCGTAAACCTACGTGGAAGAGTGCGGATGCCGATTTCGAAAAGTTCGAGTGGGAAAAATAACCTAAAAAATGGGAACGAGAGGTGTAAAAGCGCCTCTCGTTCTCTATTGCTACGCAATATTTTGCAATAATATGGCCTATTGATGCGTTATTCGAGATAAAAAATGTATCTTTGTAGGTTGATTATGGCAAAATTAGGAAACATACTACTACTTGTTGCATCTGTATTCGCTGTGGCGTGTATCGACATTGTCGATGTGCGTAAGAAGACAGATGCGAATGAGATTGTGGCTACGGTGGATGGCGTGACGCTTACTCGCACGGAGCTTCGTCGCGACATTCCTGCTGGCTTGGTTGGCGCAGATAGCGTTACGTTCTCGCGAATGTATATCGATAATTGGGTGCTTAAGCAGCTCAAGATGCGTCGTGCCGAGGAGGTGCTCTCGTCAAACGAGGCAGATATTGAGCGCTTGGTTGAGGGTTATCGTCAATCGCTTATCATGCGTCAGCTCGACCAATACTATATCGACCATGCTATCGACCCCGAGATTTCGGAGCGAGAGATCGTGGCTCACTATCGCGCTAATGGAGCGCGTTATAAGCTCGATCACAACAAGGTGCGAGGCGTAGTGGTAAAGACTCCTCGTTCGTTCCGCAATACAGCAACGCTCTCTACGGCGTTGCGCAATGTGGTGAAGCGCGGTACTCAAGAGGTTGAGGCCTTGGCCGAGAAGCACTCGTTGCAACTCAGCGATATGACAGCCGAGTGGGTGTCGTACTCCGATTTTTTGAGTCATCTGCCTACGGTGCGCACACGTTCATACGAGGATTTGTTATCTAAGAGCGGAGTGCAGCAGATGAGCACCGACGATGCAAACTTCTATTTCATCATTACCGAGGTGGTGCGTCGTGGTGAGGTATCGCCCTTGGAGTGTGTGGCCGAGGATATCCGCAGAGTGTTGTATGCCGAGCGTAGATCGGCTATTGTGGGTCGCTACGAGGCCGAGATGTTACGCGAGGCAGCGTCGGCAGGACGTATTATCTTCCAGGATTCGTTGTTACTCGATCAGATGATTGCAGGATTGCCAGCTGTTGAGCCGACTGAGGTGGTTGAGCAGCGTGATAGCCTTGAGGATGTAGATGAGAGAATATTCGAGGAGGCGGATAGCCTCTCACTCGGTATCTAATAAACAGAAAATAAAATTGATTTATGATAAGCATTAAGAGAGCAGTTAGCGTGGTTGCCGTTGCGGCAGTCATAATATTTGGAGCAGTTGAGGCCCAGGCGCAGCAGAGACGTCAGGTTATGCTCGACAAGGTTGTCGCTGTGGTTGGTGGTTCGTCGATTCTTCACTCGGAGGTCGAGGAGTATGCCGAGGCTTTAGTTGCCGAGCAGCGTCAGATGGGCTACACTTCGGAGCGAGAGCCTATGGTTGAGGCGTTGGAGGCTCTGTTGGAGCAGAAGTTGCTCTACAACCAGGCGCAGTTGGACTCTATTCCTATCTCGTCGGGCGAGATTGTATCGCGTATCGAGACCTACTTGCAGATGCTTATCGAGGAGGCAGGTGGTATTTCCGAGCTTGAGGCAAGGGAGCACATGCCTATCTACACCTATCGTGAGATGTTGCGCCAAAGATACGAGGAGCAGGCCTATGCTCAGAATATGAGAATGGATGTCGTATCGCGTGTTACGGTGGTGCCTGGCGAGGTGGAGCGTTTCTACAAACGAATCGATAAGGATAGCCTTCCGATGATTGGTGAGCAGTATGTCTATGCTCAGATTACGAAGTTCCCTTCGTCGCTTAAGGAGGCTCAGCAGCGTACCAAAGAGCGATTGTTGGATATGCGTGAGCGTGTGATCACGGGCCAGACTAAGTTCTCGGTGTTGGCACGTATGTACTCTGTCGATGGCTCTGCAATCCAGGGTGGCGAGATGCAACCTTCGCCCTCGTCATTTTTCGTGCGTCCCTTTGCCGAGGCGTTGGAGAAGCTTAAGCCTGGTCAGGTGTCCGAGATTGTCGAGACGGAGTATGGCTTCCATATCATCGAACTTATCGACAAGCAGGGTGAGTTGTATCACTGTCGCCATATCGTGCTTCGTCCTACGTTTACACGCGAGGAGCTTATGCAGCCTTCGCGAGAGTTGGATAGCATAGCTAATCTCATTCGCAAGGATTCGCTGACGTTCGAGGCTGCGGCATTGCGCTTCTCGGATGATGCTTCGTCGAAGATGAATGGAGGTATAGTTTCGAACCACGATGTTTTGGAGCGTCAGGGTGTCTACGATGGTGCACGAATGACGGCTACACGCTTCCTTAGAGAGGACTTTGGCGCCGAGGGTGGTAAGTCGTTGGAGGATTACAATGCGTTGAGAAGATTGCGCGTTGGCGAGATTTCGGAGTCGTTCCAGACGATGGACTTCAAGGGTAACCAACTCAGTAAGATTGTGAAGCTTGTCGAGATTATCCCTGCACATACAGCCTCGCTTGTAGATGACTACGTGCGTTTGGAGGAGATGGCGCTTGCTGCAAAGCAGGATAAGGTATATCGCGAATGGCTCAATCGTAAGATAGAGTCGATGTACATATACATAGCTCCCGAATATCGACATTCCGACTTCGAAAACAAAAACTGGATAAAGTAGTGCGTAGGCGCTACGCCTAAACTATTGACATAGCCCGAACAAAAATAAGCCTATGCCCCGTAAGCTTTTAGTCTCATTTATCGTTGTGGTCTCGCTGCTCTTCGGTGCGCTATTTTTTAGCGCTGGAGGACGTGTGGCCTACAACTATTTAGATACCTCGGCCGAGGCGGTACTCTCGGCCTCGACCCGTAAGCAGAATAACGATCGCCGTATGGTGGATATGATCGCCGACGACTCCTATCTTATCGACTATGGCGACTCTACCGTATTTATCCTCGTTGGTAATTTTGCTGCCCACCACAACGGTGCGGTGATCACGGCCGATAGTGCTGTGCGTTTCTCGAATCAGAGCTTCGAGTGCTATGGTAATGTGCTTATCAACCAGAATACGATGTATATCTATGGCGATAAGGCCGAGTATAGTCAGCATTCGGGTAAGGCTACGATCTATTCCGACCTTATCAAGGTTGTCGATGGCGATGCGGTGATGTACACCTACAACTGTACGTTCGATACCGATGCCGAGATTGGTGAGTTCTATGGTGGTTGCTACGTGCTTAAGGGTGAGAGTCTTATGGAGTCGGAGCGAGGCTATTACAATACAGCAACGCACGACCTTATTGCTGTCGATAATGTAGAGATGCGTGATGAGGTATATCAGATGACGGGCGACTCGGTGATATTCAATACCGAGACCGAGGATGCTCGATACTTTCAGAATACGAATATTTGGAATGATAAGGATGAGTATCTGTTCGCCAACCGAGGTAGCTATACCAAGGCTCGCGACCTGCACTACTTGACGCGTGATGCCTACCTGTTATCGCCCGATCGTGAGGTGTGGAGCGACTCTATCGAGTACTATCGTACGGCAGGGCATATCGTAGGTCGAGGAAATATCCAGGTGGACGACACTACGCAGAAAATTATCGGCTTTGCCGACTATGGCGAGTGGTGGGATGAACCAGGTAACGCGCTCTTTACACGTCGTCCTTCGATGATAAACTACGATCCTCAGCAGCCCGATTCGTTGTTTCTCTGTGCCGATACGTTGTGGATGTACACTATTGCCGTAGCACCTCCCGAGGTGGAGCCTCAGGATAGCACGGCGCAGCATGACGGTCGAGAGAGGGATGGCCTATCGACAGATACACAGACAGATACGGGTGGTGAGATGCAGAATGATGCCTCTCTCGATGGTGGCGCAACGGCGACGGATGAGCAGATGCAGGATGTAAGCTATGAGCAGTATATGATAGGGTTGTTGCAGCGTCTTACGGGTAATGATCTTACGTTTGGCGGTCTTTTGTGCGATGCAACTGTCGAGGATGCGAAGGAGGAGTTTGCGACAGATAATCTTCTCGAAGAGAGTGTTGTCGTGTCGGATAGACCAACAGATACGGCTAAGGCTGATAGTTCGAGAAGAGGTGCTGCAAGGTCCGAGATGATCGCTGATCAGCGTCCGTTGGCAGAAGATATGTCTAAGGCGGATAGAGAGCGAATGGCACAGCGCGAGGTTTCGAATTCGGCGCACAATCCTACGCGAGAGCGTATGATGCACTCCGATATCGCTTCTGAGGTCGATACAATGGCTATTGATACAATGGCTGTTGCGGAGTCGGCAGAGGAGGTTGTGGCAGTTGCAAAGCAGAGTGCTCTCGATAGCTTGATCTCTACATATTCGGGTGTTGTGGATCAGCTTGTGGCGGGAGAGCTTACTTGGGAGCAGATAGCAGCCGATAGAGCACCGCTTACCGAGAAGCAGATGCGCTATCGTGCTAAGTTGGAGCGTCGCCGTGCACGCGATGCAGCACGTGCCGAGCAGAAGCGTTTGCGCGACTCGGTGAATGCTATAAAGCAAGCGAAAAAGGATTCGATACAGCATATCAAAGATTCGATACTCAACATAAAGCTCGATACGATTATTGCGCAACGTAAGGCGCGTAATGCACGTATCGCCGATGAGGAGGCAGCGCGCATGGAACGTATCAAGCAGCAGTCGGAGGAGCGACGTCGTCGCAAGATTGATAAGGCTAAGGCACGTGCGCTGAAGCGTGGTAAGGAGTATACGGGTGAGGATTACCTGCTCGATACACTCGCTACGGAGGAGGAGATGTCGCGCGATACGTTAGCTGTGGAGAATCAGCAGGTAGATACCGTGGCACGTGATACGATGGCTCAGGAGAGAGTCGAGGAGCGTCCCTTCCCTGCGGATAGTAGCTACAAGCTGATTAAGGCCTATCGTCGTGTGAAGATGTATCGCAGCGACTCGCAGATGGTGTGCGACTCGATGGTGATGATGAATACCGATTCGATTATACGCCTATACATCGATCCAGTGATGTGGAACGAAACAAATCAGATTACGGCCGACTCGATGGCTATCCATACCACTGAGCAGCGCATCGACAAGGTTCACTTTATGGGTGATCCGATGATGTCCTCGCAGATCGATACAACCTACTATAACCAGGTTAAGGGTAAGGATATGACGGCGCTATTTGCTAATGGTAGTCTCTATCGTAATAATGTCGATGGTAATGCTCAGACGATCTACTATTTACAGGAGGAGGAGAACTCGACAAAAGTTACGGCTCTAATGTATATCGAGAGTGCTGCTATTAGCTTCTATTTCGAGAATGGCGAGATAGATAAGATTTCGTATAAGCAAAATCCCGAGTATAAACTCTATCCTATGGATATGATTCCCGAGACGCAGAAGCTGCGTCTGCCTGACTTCGAGTGGGTGGGCCATAGACGCCCCATGCGTGATTCGGTAGTTATGCGTGAGGTGCGTGCTACGCGCCGTGATGATGCCTCGGTGCAGAGTAAGCCTCGCTTCCGTATCACGGAGCGTATAGACTATGATCGCCGCCGTCTTGTCGAGAATGGTGAGTGGGAGGATAGAGTTGATGAGTTGCTACCCGAGGTTATCGAGTGGCGTAACTCACGTCCGTCATACCAAAATAAAGAGTAGTAGATGTCTAAAGTTTTAAGATATGTGGCGATGACTATTGTCGCTACTGTAGTCCTCTTGTCGAGTGCCGATACGCTGTCGGCACAGATGCTATCTGAGGGGTGCGACCTACATCGCACACGCCTTATTCCTTATCCTACGGCTGCTGCGGCCTCGCAGCGAGGTCTGGAGCGTCAGCGATATATGCAACCTATTACGGAGTGGTCGCAGGATGGGAATGGTGCGCTCCAGGGGGAATACACCTTTCCCTTCTCGTGGTTGGAGCGTCAAGTATTCTTGCGTATTGAGGCTACGGGGTATGGCTACGAGGTCTTCGTAAATGGTAAGCGTGTGGGACTTTCGACCAATGGCTATGCCGCGGCAGAGTTCAATGTCACGAAGCCGTCGCGTGAGGATAAAAACCATATTGAGATACGACCATTGGAGATAAATCCTATGGCAGCCATCGAGTGCTTCGAGGCTAATGTCGAGGCGATGCCTACAGCATATATAATATCACAGCCGCGCGTGCGTGTACGTGAGATACTCTCGGATGTCGAGGTGGGTAAAGGTGGTGTGGCAAATGCCGTATTTAGTGTCGTGATGCAGAACTTGACGCTTGGTCGTAAGAGCGCGCGTCTGGCCTATGAGGTATATCTTAACGATACTGTACGCCTAACTGGTGGCCATCGTGATGTGTCGCTGGGTATGCACGGTGTCGATACGTTGCGCTTTGGTGCTACGGTAGCCGATACGCTGCTTTGGAGTTGTGATAATGCGCAGCGCCTGAGCCTTAGAATGTATAACCGTATCGAGGGTCGCGATGTGGAGTTCTACGATATGCCTGTCGCCCTACGTGAATTGCGCTATACGGGTGGTGAGTTTTATATCAATGGAGAGTTGTGGAACGGAGAGTGGCGAGAGATGTCGCCTAATGCTGATCTTGCCGAGGTTGTAGCTGCTGTCGATGCTGGAGTTGAGGCTTTGCGCTTCTCGGCAGGATGTGTCGCAGAGGATGTTCTGGAGTACTGCGATGCAAAGGGTGTGTATGTAGCGCTTACAGCACCTATTAACTCTTCGGCGAGCGGTGCATCGCGTAAGAAGGGGGGTAACCCTTCGAACGACCCCGCATGGAGAGAGAGCTATGTGGAGCGTACTTTGCAGATGATTCACTCTACGAAACGCCACGCTTGCGTGGTTGCATACTACCTTGCTGAGGATAGCGCCAATGGAATTTGCCTCTATGAGAGCTATCTTGCGGCAAAAAAGGTTGCTGGCAATCGCCCTGTTTTCTATTTGGATGGTGGCAATGAGTGGAATAACGACTAAAATAGGCTAAAAATCTTAAAAATTTTACGGTTGTGTAAATAATTGATATACAGCGAGTAGGACTACGGGTGTAAAAAACGATGTAAAAAAGTTCGAAATTTTTTACAAAAACATTTGGTAGATTAAAAAAAGTGTCTTATCTTTGCACTCGCAATCAGAAAGGTTGTAAATGCCTCTTTAGCTCAGTTGGTAGAGCACGACACTCTTAATGTTGGGGTCCAGGGTTCGAGCCCCTGAGGGGGTACGAAGAGAAGAACTTTCGTTCTTCTCTTTTTTTGTTTCTATCGGGAACTATTGGTGGCAGAGCGCAAGCGCCCCCCACGCAATATAGGCGGTGATGTAATGAGAATAAACTCTCCACGTCACCGCCTATATTGCATCTGCCTTCGGCAGTATGCCACCAAACAAAATACTATTTCTCTCAGCGGCATCGAATTAAGCGGGGTTGCGCGGATAGGATGGTGATTTATTGCTCGACCTTCGGTCTACGCTTTGTTTTATAGGTATCCGCGCTACGGCTAAAGCCGTTCGAGCCCCTGAGGGGGTACAGAAAGCGAGAAACGAAAGTTTTTCGCTTTTTTGTTGTTGCTCAATGAGTTAAGCAGCCCGCCTGGGGCGCACCCACCAATTTTTGTCGGATCACTGTAAATTTCTGGTGGGGAGCAAAAATAATTGGTCAGAATAGTGGGTCTGAACATAAAAAAGAACGAGCGGCAGTTGCGACAACTGCCGCCTATACCCTCAGAATTAAATTTGAATAAACTCTTATATGTAGCGCAAGCGGAACACCTTTAACAAACTACTAACTCTCCTTAAGGTTTGAGCAGAGCAAGATATTGAGTGATTTGGCAGCGACTTGTCGTAGGGTTGTGTTATTGGTGTGTGGGAGCTTACTCACAAATACAACCAATGGCGCAACCCTAACTATTGCAAAGCAATACGCCAAATCGCTAATATCGCAGACAACTCTGCCACACCGCGGGAGCAGTCAGGAGTTTACAGAACATAAAAACAACAGGGAGGCGTCTCGCGACGGCTCCCTGCGTTCCAGAAACAAGTTCTGTAAACTACTAACCCGAGGGTTGTAAACATTTAATGATACACTACTTACAAATTAAGAAGCAATATTTGTAACTTGACGAATAAAGTTCTATCTTTGTAGTAACATTATTTTGTTAACAATCTAACTTAACGAGATATGAAAAAGATTTTATTATCGCTATTCTGTACATTCTCAGTATTCTCCCTATTTGCGCAAGCAGTAGAAACAGAAGCGGCAGTGGAGCCTACGTCTTCAACAGAAATATCTTCAGTTGAACGTCAGCATCTAACATTTAAGGGCATTCCAATTGATGGTACACCAGAAGAGTTTGGTCGTAAACTGGAAGCGGTGGGTTTTGAATATAACTATAAAAGTCAGGGGTCGTATCTGTATAAAGGAGGTTCTTTTGCTGGTTATAGTGATTGTGAAGTAATTGTGAAAGCTTACGATAATTTGGTATATGAGGTAGTTGTCTTATTGCCTATAAAATATCAATGGTCACATTTATATGGAGATTATTCATCATTAGTATATTCTTTAACAAAAAAGTATGGAGAGCCTATTTATAAAACAGAAGAATTTGTAAACACTCCACGTTATATTGATATAAGTGATGATAATGATAAATACAGTGAGGTAAAGGATAATCATTGTAATTATTATTGTGCATTTAGGGATACTCCAGGTTGGGGTTATAATGGAACTATACATATTGAAATCAAAGCGACAGGGCGTGTTGGTCTTCATTATACGGATTGGTATAATGAATATCTGAAAGAACAGGCTGTGGTAAATGATTTGTAGTCATAGAATTTGCAATACAAAAGCAATAGGCGGGAGTCTCACGACTGCCGCCTATACCCTCAGAATTAAATTTAAATAAACTCTTATATGTAGCGCAAGCGGAACACCTTTAACAAACTACTAACTCTCCTTAAGGTTTGAGCAGAGCAAGATATTGAGTGATTTGGCAGCGACTTGTCGTAGGGTTGCGTTATTGGTGTGTGGGAGCTTGCTCACAAATACAACCAATGGTGCAACCCTAACTATTGCAAAGCAATACGCCAAATCGCTAATATCGCAGACAACTCTGCCACACCGCGGGAGCAGTCAGTAGTTTACAGAACATAAAAACAACAGGGAGGCGTCTCGCGACGGCTCCCTGCGTTCCAGAAACAAGTTCTGTAAACTACTAACCCAAACTTAAATAAATGAAGAAACCTAGTGGTTTTCAACCACTTGTCGTATTATTTGCAAATACCTTGCCAAAGTATTTGACTAAATAATTCTTTTATTTACTCCTCATTTACACCTTCAGTGCAAAACTACTCTTTTGCCCGATTTATAAATAAATGAAGAAACCTTACTACGCGGTTTTGCCGTCGTAGCTGTACGAGTTATGTACAACACTCGTGCCAATATAACGAATAGCTAAGTCGAAATATTGTTTAACCTCGACATTGGTCTATTTCTGATATATTATTTGTGTAGCTTTTTTACAGCATATCGGAAATAGAGACCAATCCCAGATATGTCACTCGCCCCAATTCTTGTTGCCGCCGAAGACGTATGAAATACAATTGAGGAAGATGCCGATGAAAATAATTGCGTACCAAAAAAACATAGTTGCCCGAGATTTAAGTTAAACATGTGAGCCGTAACTCTAAATACCTTTCGGGCAAAGGTATTGCCCGTGTTTGACAACTCTTGTCAATATAGGTTGAAATATTTGTGTGTTATTGTATATTTATAGCTTATACATCTATAAATAAAAATGAACGAGTAGCGGTTGTGTGTTTCGAATTTTTCACTACCTTTGCAGCCGAAAACAAATGTGGATGGATTTGAGCTGATTGCAACCACAATAAAAAAGTGCTAAAACGGTATTCCAAACTACTTCCGCTGCACTCAATATTTTTGCGATCAACCGAACAACTTCCATGTTGTTGGGGACGTTTACTATATAGGTATACGACCGGGGATTAATAACAAAATTATTAAAATATATAAGGTATGGCATTTTTGTTTACATCGGAGTCTGTCTCAGAGGGACATCCCGATAAGGTTTCGGATCAGATATCGGACGCTATTCTCGACGAGTTCTTGCGTCACGATGCCAACTCCAAGGTTGCGTGTGAGACACTCTGTACCACAGGTCTTGTAGTGGTATCGGGCGAGGTGCGCTCGGAGGGTTATGTCGATATTCAGGGTGTAGCACGTCGAGTAATTGATCGCATTGGTTACAACCGTAGCGAGTATCAGTTTGACGCAGCATCGTGCGGTATTTTGTCGGCTATTCACGAGCAGTCGTCGGATATCAACCAGGGCGTGGATCGTCCCGAGGGCGAGGAGCAGGGTGCTGGCGATCAGGGTATCATGTTCGGCTACGCCGTAGATGAGACTCGAGAGCTTATGCCTGCAACGCTTATTCTTTCGCATGTTATCCTCAAGGAGCTTGCTGTAATTCGTCGCGAGGGTGAGGTTATGCGCTATTTGCGTCCCGATGCTAAGAGTCAGGTGACTATTGAGTATGATGATCAGCGTCGCCCACAGCGCGTACACACAATCGTTGTATCTACACAGCACGATGAGTTTATCCTGCCATCGCACACGCGTAGCGAGGCAGAGGCTGAGAAGGAGATGCAGCGCATCATCGCTAAGGATGTTCGCGAGATTCTTATCCCACGTGTTAAGGCTCGCTTGGAGCGTGCTAACGATCGACTTTCGGAGCTTATCGGTGAGGATTACATCCTTCATGTGAACCCAACAGGTAAGTTCGTTATTGGCGGCCCTCATGGTGATACAGGTCTTACAGGTCGAAAGATTATTGTTGATACTTATGGTGGTCGTGGTGCTCACGGTGGTGGTGCATTCTCGGGTAAGGACTCTTCGAAGGTAGACCGCTCGGCAGCTTATGCAGCGCGTCACATCGCAAAGAATATGGTTGCAGCAGGCATCGCACGCGAGGTACTTGTTCAGGTGAGCTACGCTATCGGTATCGCACAGCCTTTGTCGATCTATGTCGATACATACGGCACGGCAAATGTAAATATGACGGATGGTCAGATTGCTGAGAAGATTGGTCGTCTCTTCGATCTTCGCCCTGCGGCTATCGTTGAGCGCTTCGGTTTGAAGTATCCTATCTTCGAGGCTACGGCATCTTATGGACACTTTGGTCGTCGCCCCTACACCGAGATTGTACGCTTCGTAGGCGGCGGTAAGGAGTTCGCCAAGGAGGTAGAGTTCTTCGGTTGGGAGAAGTTGGACGAGGTTGATCGTCTCAAGGCAGAATTTTCGCTATAATATAAAAGGCATAGTAGCAATGAGTTAGCTGCTATGCCTTAAATTTTTTGAAAATTTTTCGCGAAAAAGTTTGGCGGTTCAAAAAAAAGTTCATATATTTGCACCCGCAAACCTCAAAAGCCCAGGTGGTGAAATTGGTAGACACGCTACTTTGAGGGGGTAGTGAGCGCAAGCTCGTGTGAGTTCGAGTCTCGTCCTGGGCACTGAAGCTGATCAGAAATGGTCAGCTTTTTTTTGTTCTATCTCGACAGCATACAATCGTGATGCTTGTAAATCAACTCTTGCTTACAGCTTCTATACAAAAAGAGTGTGCCCATAAACTTGTTGGACACACTCGTGTAGCTTTGTAGCGACTCGACGTTAGTACATATTATCGTACTGCGTGACGCTCTTATCGAACTTGAGGTCGGCAAGTGATGCTGCCTTAACACCGATGTTAAAGGCCCAACTGCGGTGTGCACCGAAGGGGATCCAGGTGAAAGACATCTGCCAGCAGTGCAGGTCGCGCGTAAGCGTGATAGAGGTCATTGACATCTTGCGCGTCATAAAGTCGTAACCTGTCGATGCTGTAATCATCGTCTTTGGCGTAATTGTCGTACTTGCGTTGAAGTTAATCGTAGAGTTGATATTCTTACGATAACCCGTTGTTCCGTTATTCACATACTGCGCATTATAGCTGATGCTATAGTTAAAACCGAAGTTCCACGGTATTGAGAAGTCGTAATATTGACCTGCCATCCACTGTCGGCGCATTGCAGGATTCAGCTCACCATAGGGGTCGGACCAGCAGTTGAAATACTCAGCGGGCAACGATGTGATGTCGTTACCTGCCACGGAACCCTTATCCTGACGCGACTTAAAGGTATAGCCGAAGCTCCAGCTTGCACTCTGCACGCGACCGGGTAATCCGCGAGCCCACATTAGCTTATTGTAGCGCACACCCTCGGGCGATACCTCGTAGGGGTCGAGCGTGAGCGATAGGTTGAGGGCAATGTTCTGATAGATCGTCGTGCGCAAAGATATGGGCAGATTCGACAGACGAAGCGAATCTGCAAGGAAGTTGTATGAACCATTAATCGAGATCTGGTCGATAAGCTTTATCTTCTTGACTGTATCCTTGGTGCGTACCTTTGCTTCGAGTGTCTGTGATAGACCAAAGGTGATTGCGAGCTGCTCACCGCTGCTTGGTACGCCGTATGCGTTATCCGTAAATGGTGAATATACCTTAAAGCGACCTGTTGTGTCGGTCTGTACTGTCTCGTAGAAACCATACTTCTGACGGCTGAAGTCGGGGGCGTAGGCAAAGCCAATGTTGGGTGTTAGAGTGTGACGCACGGCTTGTAGCTTGCGCTCCTTCTTTTTGGCTACATACGTACCATAGATAGTGGTGTTGGCCGATACCGAAGCGTTGTAGTTATACAATCGCCAAAAACCATACTCTGGATCAAGTGTCTCGAGTTGTCGAGTCTCGTTGTTCCACTGTTGGTTTACCTTTTTGAAATACCACCTCTCGGTGTAGTTAAACGAGGGACTTACGTTGATGTAGTTGAATAATGATAGCGACGTAGAGATAGGTATTGTGTGCTGAATACCATTCTTCATCTTATAGAGTGTCTCCTTGGTGAATATATCCTCCTCGGTGGTGTTTACCGTGTTTGTCATCTTCATCGAGTAGCTCATCTTGATCTTCTCGTACCAACGTGTCTTACCTACCGCCTCCTTGCGCTTTAGTGGGTTGAAGCTCGCCACGTTGAATGTAATGGTAGGTAGTGTTACAGCAATGGTCTTATCCTTAGAGTTCTGAGATACGGCCATATTCAAGGCGAGAGAGAATGGTGTACCCTCCCAGTTCTTCGAATACGAGATTGAAGAGTTGGTCTGTGTGGCAAGGATGTCGTTCACCGATGTTGCCGAATATTTGCTATAGCCGCTTGATGTGAGGTTTACCGATGCCGAGAATGTCGATCCTGGATTAGCCTTAGGATCCTGCGAGTGTGTCCACTGAATCTTATAGTTGTTCTGTTGGACAAAGTCGGGCTCGCCCTTCTCGCCTGAGCGCACAGCGGCATATTGTAGGTTGAAATTACCCTTGAACTTGTATCGCTTCACGTACTGCGAAAGTGCTGATACCTCCCACGAGCCGAGGGTGTAGATACCTCCTCGAATGGCCAAGTCCATGTGTTCGCCGAGCTTGAAGTAGTAGCCCAAATCGCGGATGAAGAAACCCTTGGCATCCTCACCGTACGTAGGCATCAAGATACCCGATTTAGGACCGGAGTTGATTGGGAAGAAGGCCTCGGGGATGCCTGGGAAGTAGATGGGAACATCCTCCATGACAAGGTATGCATAGCCAGTGATAATCTTCTTGTTGGGGATGATCTTGGCCTGCGTCATGTTGATATAGAAGTGGGGATGGTCGGTGCAATCACACGTAGTGTACTTACCATCGCCAATATGGATGCTCTCGTCGGGGTGCATCTTCACATCGTTACCGATAAGCCAACCATCGCCCTGCTGTGTTGCAATACCCTTGATTTTTGCCTTGCGTGTATCGAGGTTGTAGGTGATGGTATCCATTGAGTATGGCGAGCCGCCATCCGAAAACTCGGGGTGTGTCTGTGTTGCCTTGCCATCTACCGAGTCCACGTAGCCGTGCGCAAAGATGTCCTTGGTCTGCATGTCTACGCGCATATAGTCGGCCTTGAGGTTCATGCCCTGATATGTTACATCGCCACTCTTGTAGCTGTATATCATCTTGTTGCGAGCATCGAACACTACAGAGTCTACGGCCTTACCCTCGACAATGTCGTTGAACATAGCCTTACCTCTACGACGTGCCGTGTCGCGATTCTCTCTTTGCTGCGTATTACTCTCTGTGGTGCGTGGGGCTGGTGAGGGTGTAGTGCTACGCTCTGGTAGCATTGTTGTCGAAGCCTCCATTACTGACGATGTGGCAGCGCTACGGTGCATGTTGGCGGTGTCGATGCTATAGAGCAGATCAAAGCTGCTCGCACCAACGCCAACAACCCCGCTGAGGAGCGACGCCACGATTGCCACGAGGAGTGTCGAGGGCAGATATTTTGTGAATAAATGTCTCAAAATTCAATAATTTTTTGTACCTTTGCCGACAAGTCGGCAAAACCGCCAGAGAATACTCCTTTTGGGCATTTTCTGACATTGTGTTTTCCCGCGCGGGTGTGGTTACAACCTGCAAAGATAATAATTTTTTGCACAAATTTTACAATTTATGAGAAAACTCATAATAGCAATATTATTTGCCATGGCTGCACCCTTTGTGGTAAACGCTGCGGATGGCGAAAATGTTGCCCCAGAAAAGCGTCAGCGAGTGGTTGTCCTCGACCCTGGTCACGGTGGCTCGCGACCTGGTAAGGCGGTTGGTAAGATCTATGAGAAGACGCTCAATTTGGATGTTGCTTTGGAGGTGAAGAGTCAGCTCGCGAAGAAGATGCCCGATTTGGTGGTCTATCTCACACGTTCGTGCGACTCGATGTATGATGCTAACCGTGATGTAGATAATCGCATGCGTGCCGAGTTTGCAAATCGTAAGGGTGCGGATCTTACGGTCGGAATACATGCTAATGCACATGAAAATACGGCGGCGCGAGGTAGCGAGGTGTGGATTCTCTCGCTCAACGATAAGGTGTTGAACTACAATAAGCAAAAGGCCAACCGTTTTGCCGACGAGGGCGATTATATAGATGTGGAAAATATCGACCGTAGCTCTATGGGCTTTATGCTTGCCTTGGCGCGACAGCTCGATAACGAGCCTCGCAATCGCAATTTTGCACGAGTGCTTTGCAATAACTTCAAATCGATAGGCCTACACGATCGCGGTGTTCACGACAATGTGGTATGGACCCTGCTCTACTACTTGGAGGGTCCTGGTGCATTGGTCGAAACGGGCTATATGTCTAATCCCGAGGAGCTGAAATATCTCGTTTCGGATAAGGGTAAGAAGGAGGTGGCTGGCGCTATCAGTGACGCTATTGTCTACTTCGTTAAGGGCCTCGATGCGGCTGGTGAGTATGCAGCAGCGGGTGTGGAAAGTGGCGTTGCCGAGCAGCCTAAAGCAGAGGCGCAGCAGAATAAGGGTGCTGCCGATGCGTCGGGTAGGAGATACACTATCCAGCTGATATCGAGCCAAACGAAGGTTGATGTAAACGACTCGCAGTTTAAGAGCTATCGTGGTCGTGTGATGCTTGTCGAGGGCAGTGGCTCATGGAAATATAAATATTGCTACGGAAGCTATGCTACAGCCGAGGAGGCGAAACGAGATTTGGCTGAGGTGCGAAAGAGTTTCAAAGATGCCTATGTTGTACGCTACGAGGCGGGCAAATTGGCGAAATAGTTATAAGTAATTGTTGAACTGAAAAACAAAAAACGATTGAAGATATGAAATTTAACAGAGAACTTAAAGTCGGAATTTTTGCCATCATCGTGATTGCAGTATCTTGGTGGGGTATCAAGTGGTTGGGTGGTCAGAATTTGCTCAAGCAGAGCAATACCTATTCTGTCTATTTCGATGACGTAACAGGTCTTATGGAGTCGTCGCGTGTCAATATGCGCGGTGTGGCTGTGGGTAATGTCCGAGATATCGAACTTTTGGGCGATAGCGTTAAGGTGGAGATCGCTATTGAGAACTACTACGCTAAGATGATCCCTTCGAACTCTATCGCCGAGATTGCATCGGCAGGTCTTATGGGTGGTATGCAGATCTCGATTCTTCAGGGTGATGCTACGGATATGGTCGAGGATGGCGCTGTGTTGCGTGGCCGCATGAAGCCCGATATGATTGCGACACTTGCCGAGCAGGGTGGTGAGCTTATCGAGGGCTTGAACCGCACGGTTGATGGCGTAAACGAGCTTTTGGATAACAATAGTGTGGCTATCACACAGCTTGTTGCAAACCTCGAGTCTATGACAAGCTCTATCGACGGCATTATTCGTAGCTCGGCATCGGATATCGAGGGCGCTATGGATGATCTCAGCGCATTTACCTCAGCGCTTGCAGCAAATACAGATCGTATCGAGTCGATGCTTAGCAACGTAGATAAGGTTACGACGGATCTTGCCGAGGCCGACTTTGTAGGTCAGCTCTCAACTACGGTTAACTCGATTAATGCTATCCTTGCGGCTGTCGATCAGGGTCAGGGCTCTGTAGGTAAGTTGCTTACAGATGACAATCTATACACATCGCTTAACGAGGCTGGCGAGAACCTCGCTTTGCTTTTGGAGGATTTGAAGGCTAATCCTAAGCGATATGTACACTTCTCGCTCTTCGGTAAGTCGGATGCTCAGATTGCCGAGAAGGAGGCAAAGAAGGCTGCTAAGGCTGCGAAGAAGGCGGCTAAGGAGGGTGCTGTTGTCGAGGAGTAAGCTAAAGTATATAGGTGATGATATATCCAGCAAATTTCGAGAGTAGAGTAGGCTTCGATCGTATACGCATGCAGATTGCTGAGGGTTGTTCCATGCAGTCGGCACGCGAGCTTATCGAGGCTGAGGGCTTTTCGCGCTCACAGAGCGAAGTGGAACGTAGGTTGCGCCTTGCCGACGAGATGCGCACGGTAATCTCTATGGAGCCAGGTGCCGAGATTGGTGAGCAGGAGGATATACGTCACATTGTAGATAAGGCCGCGGTTGAGGGCTCATACCTCAGTGCCGAGGAGTTTGTGGTGCTGAGCCGAGCACTGCGTGCAGCATCCTCTATCGTGCGCTTTGTGCTGTCGCGCAGGGAGGATAGCTATCCTATGTTGCGCAAGTTGGCTTCGGGTGTGGAACTTTATCCCGATTTGCTTGCAGCAATCGAGAGAGTGGTCGATGAGAAGGGTGAGGTGCGCTCTTCGGCATCTTCGGAGTTGGCATCGTTGCGTCGTGCCATTCGTGAGCATGAGGGTCAGGTGGCTAAGCGCTTGCAGCAGGTGCTGCAGAGGGCTAAGGCCTCGGGTATTGTCGATGCCGATGCTATGATATCTATTCGTGATGGACATGCGGTGATTCCTGTTGCTGCGGCCAATAAGCGTAAGATCTCGGGATTTATCCACGACGAGTCGGCTACGGGACGTACCTTCTATATCGAACCCGTGGAGGTTGTCGAACTCAATAACGAGCTCCGTGAATTGGAGTACGAGGAGAAACGCGAGGTTGTACGTATTCTCACGGAACTTACAGCCTCTTTGCGTGGCGATATCGAGGGTTTGTCGCGTATCGAGGTGTTTTTGACGCATATCGATGCACTTAGAGCCAAGGCACGTTGGGCATTGGCCTATGGTGCTGTACGTCCTATTATCTCGACGGATGGTCGTTTGGTATTGCGCAAGGCGCGTCACCCGCTGTTGGAGCAGACTCTAAAACACCAGCAGAAGGAGATTGTGCCACTTGATATGGAGCTAAATACCGAGCGTCGCATACTTGTTATCTCGGGTCCTAATGCTGGTGGTAAGTCGGTATGCCTTAAGACTACGGGTATACTACAATATATGGTGCAGTGTGGCTTCTTAGTGCCCGTGTTGGAGAATTCTGAGTTCCCGTTGTTCGATTCGTTGATGATAGATATTGGCGACCAGCAATCTATGGAGAACGACCTCTCGACCTATTCGTCGCATCTGTTGAATATGAAGACAATGTTGCAGGAGGCCTCTTCGCGTACGATGATTCTTATCGACGAGTTTGGCTCGGGAACAGAACCTACGATTGGTGGTGCTATCTCGGAGGCTATCTTGGAGCGTTTCGTGGATAAGAGTTGCTATGGTGTGATAACCACGCACTATGCCAACATAAAATACTTTGCATCGCGACACGATGGTGTGGCTAATGGTGCTATGGCCTTCGATGTTAAGCAGATACGCCCATTATTCAGCCTAGAAATGGGTAAGCCAGGTAGTTCGTTTGCAATTGAAATAGCGCGCAAGACGGGACTCCCCGAAGATGTGGTGCGTAGTGCAATGGAGCTTGCGGGTGAGGATCATATCAACCTCGAAAAGCAGCTTCGCGAGATTGCTCGTGATAAACGCTATTGGGCAGAGAAGCGTGACCGCATACGTGTCACAGATCGTAAGGTCGAACAGTTGGAGCAGACCTATAGCGATAGGCTACAGAGTATCAAGGATGAGCGTAAGGCTATCTTGGATAAGGCGCGTCGCGAGGCTGAGGAGATGATTACGAATGCCAACCGCACGATCGAAAATACGATACGCACGATACGTGAGGCGCAGGCCGATAAGGAGCTTACGCGTATGGCACGTAAAGAGTTGGAGAGCTTTGCTGAGGGCGTGAGCGACGGAAGCAAAGCCCATGATGATCGCATAGAACGTGAGATGGAGCGTCTATCGCGCCGCCGAGAGCGCCGAGAGCAGCGCGCTGCCGAGCGAGAGAAGGGCGTGGAGCAGCCTGCGGTAGCCAAAACGGAGGTCGTGCAGCCTATCGAGGTGGGCTCCAAGGTTAAGATTGAGGGCCAGGATGTGCCAGGCGTGGTGCAGATGATCAAGGGCGGTAAGGCTCAGGTGGCCTTTGGTCAGATGATGATTATGGTCGAGAAGTCGCGTCTAAAGCCTATCTCGTCCTCGGAGTTTAAGCAGGCGACACGACCTACGACAGCACGTACGGTCGTTTCGGTGGATATTCGTGAGCGCAGGCTCAACTTCCGAGATAGTATCGATGTGCGAGGTATGCGAGCATCGGAGGCGTTGGAGGCTGTCGAGGATTTGATCGATGATGCACTGATGGTGGGTGTCTCGGGTGTTACGATTCTTCATGGTAAGGGTACGGGAGCACTTAAGGAGGAGATACGTCGCTATCTACGTACGGTGCGCGATGTGGCAAGCGTTGCGGATGACCATGCCGATCGTGGAGGTGCAGGTATTACGGTTGTAAGGTTTAAGGGTGAATAGCAATACTTAACGATATATGTACTACTTATTGTCGGAAATAGCCGCGATTGTCGGTGGTAGGTTCTCGGGTAGCGACCTTGTTGTAAGGGGTATCGCTACGGACTCGCGCAGTGTGGTATCGTCACAAGATGTGATCTTTGCAGCCATGGATGGCAAAAATCACGATGGACACAACTATATCGAGCGCATGCTTCAGCGTGGTGTGCGAGCCTTTCTTGTCGAGCGTGATGTGACAATTGAGATGAAGGGTTGCGGTATGGTCGTTGTCGATTCGACGATTGATGCTTTGCAGCGTTTGGCGGCACATCATCGTGTGCAGTTTAGAGGTAGGGTAGTTGCTATAACAGGCTCTAACGGCAAGACAATAGTCAAGGAGTGGGCTTCACGTTCGATGCCCGATACGGTGCGTTCGTTTGCATCGCCCAAGAGCTACAATTCGCAGCTTGGCGTAGCTCTGTCGCTGCTCATGCTCGAAGGTGAGGAGGAGGTTGCCTTCATCGAGGCTGGTATCTCGGAGCCTGGCGAGATGGAGCGTCTGGAGGCTATGATACGCCCCGATATTGTGGTGTTTACCTCGATTGGTGATGCCCATTCGGTGAACTTCAGCTCTACGGAGCAAAAAATTGATGAAAAGCTACTACTTGCCAAGTGTGCAAGTACAATCATATATAGCAGTGAGTATCGCTCGCTGGCACGTCGTATCAAAGAACGCTACGGTGATAGAGAGCTAATAGATAGTAGCGCCGAGGCTGTCGAGGATCTGTTGGAACTTAGCGATGCTTTGATTGTTGATGCTTGCCACGTATCCTCACTTATGCGCTATTTAGGCTATGATGTCGATGAGGCAGTATTCTCGGCTAATGTGGCTATGCGCCTTGAACTTAAGGAGGGTATCGATGGCTCGATGATTATCGACGATACCTACAACTCGGATATCAACTCTGTACTTGTCGCCTTGGATGCACTTCATGTGCAGTCTATGGGTCGTCGTCGTGTGGCCGTAATCTCGGATATACAGCAGAGTGGTATGCCCTCGGAAGAGCTGTATGGCCGTATCGCTGAGGCTGTGAAGAAGGCGGGTGTTGACCACCTTATCGGTGTGGGCGAGAATATTATGTCGTATCGCTCGTTGTTCGATCGTACCTCGTCGTTCTACTTCACAACTGAGGAACTTATCGATAATTTTGATAGAGAGAGATGGGCTTCATCGGTGATTTTGGTTAAGGGTAGTCGAGATAGCCGCTTTGAACGTCTTAGCCGTTTGTTGGAGCGTCGTACGCACACCACAACGCTGGAGGTCGATTTGTCGGCAATGAAGAAAAATCTTAACTATTTCCGTCGTTATCTGCCTGCCTATCATCCTATTGTAGCTATGGTCAAGGCTTGGAGCTATGGTATGGGAGATGTCGATGTTGCGAGGATGTTGCAGCACGAGGGTGTTAAGTATCTGGCTGTCGCCTTTGCCGATGAGGGTGTAGCACTGCGCTCTAAGGGTATTACGATGCCTATCGTCGTGCTCAATGCCGATCAAGATAGCTTCGATGTGATGATCTCTCACGATTTGGAACCTGAAATCTATAGTTTCCACTCGTTGGATGAGTTCCGTCGTGCTGTACATCGAGCCCATCGCGAGAGCTATCCTATCCACATTAAACTCGATACGGGTATGCACCGTCTCGGCTTTATGGAGGATGATATCGACCTGCTTGGTCGTGCTATACATGGTGATACGTCGTTGCATATTGCCTCAATCTTCTCGCATCTGAGCTGTGCCGATGTTGCGGCAGAGGATGAGTTCACTCGTCGCCAAATATCGCTTTTCGAGTTTATGAGTTCGCAACTTATCGAGTGGCTCGACTATCGTCCGTTGCGTCATTTGGCCAATTCGGCAGCAATAGAGCGTCATCGCGAGGCACACTTCGATATGTGCCGCTTAGGCTTGGGCCTCTATGGTATAGGTTATGAGCATAACGACAATCTCATTCAGGTTGCTACGCTCTCGACACGTATCGTTCAGATTAAGCAGTTGCGTGCGGGAGAGAGTGTCGGTTACGGCCGTGCCGCACGTCTGGATAGGGATAGTATCATTGCTACAATTCCTATTGGTTATGCCGACGGTATGGATCGCCACTTGGGTAATGGTCGCTGGTGTGTGTTGGTACAAGGATCGAAGGCCCCAATCATCGGTCGCGTATGTATGGATAGTATGATGATCGACATTACGGACATCGAGGGCGTTGTTGTTGGTGATAAAGTTACGATCTTCTCGGCCGAGGAGGGTAACACGTTGGAGGATATGGCACAAGTGCTCGATACGATTAGCTACGAGGTTATGACCTCGCTGTCGGCACGTATTAAGCGAATTTATACCGAGAGATAATGCAGAACAAAGGAACAATATATATGATACCTTGTCCCATAGCCGATCATGAGTCGGTGTGGGAGGTGTTGCCCGAGGGTAACCGCCGCATAATGAATAGTTTGGACTACTTCATTGTCGAGAATACACGCTCGACACGACGCTTTCTCTCGAAGGCGGGTGTGGAGCGTCCCATTGCGGAGTTGGAGTTTGTCGAGCTTAACGAACACACCACCTCGCCAGCCGACGTGGAGCGTATGCTCAAGCCTGTGCTTGCAGGTCGCTCGGCAGGCGTTATATCGGAGGCTGGAGTGCCAGGTGTTGCCGATCCAGGAGCCGACATTGTTGCATTGGCACACCGTAAGGGTGTGCGTGTGATACCGTTGGTCGGCCCTTCGTCAATCCTTATGGCGCTTATGGCCTCGGGGCAGAATGGTCAGGCTTTTGCCTTTGGTGGCTATCTTCCCGTTAAGGATATGGAGCGTGGACAGCGCATCAAGGCCTTGGAGCGCAGGGCAAAGCAGGAGCGCGAGGCACAGATATTCATCGAGGCACCATATCGCAATGTGAAGCTCTATGATGCTCTGTTGCGTAGTCTATCGGGAGCTATGCGTCTTACGGTGGCTGCAAATATCACGGCTGGCGATGAGTTTATCGCAACACATAGCGTCGAGGAGTGGCAGCGTATGCCGCGACCCGATATTGAGAAGAGACCAACAATTTTTATCTTAGGCATATAATTTGTTCAAATATAGGTGAACATGTTTAATAAAAATATATTTATGAAGAAGCAAACTATTGACAAAGAGCAAGATATAAATATGGATAACGAGGCTGCTAAGGAGCAGGAGACGCAGGGTGCAGAGTCACAGACTGACACTATGGCAGACGCTACGGCCGAAGATGCTGACAATGTGTCAGTCGAGCCATCGCTCGAGGAGCAGATTGCAGCATGGCGCGATAAGTACCTTCGTTTGCAGGCCGAGTTCGATAACTTCCGCAAGCGCACCGTAAAGGAGAAGATGGAACTTGTGGAGCGTGGTTGTGAGGGCGCTTGGAAGGCAATACTTCCCGTTATGGATGATATGGAGCGCGCAGTTGCGGCTTCACACAAGAGCGATGATGTGGAGGCTCTGCGTCAGGGCGAGGAGCTTGTAATGAAGAAGTTCGAGAGCATTTTGCAGGCTGCGGGTATCACACCTATCGAGTGCGTAGACAAACCCTTCAACGAGGAGGAGCAGGAGGCTGTAGCTCGTTTTGCTGCGGGTGAGGATAAGCGTGGCTTGGTTATCGACTGTGTGCAGCGTGGCTACAAGCTCGGTGAGCATGTGTTGCGCTACGCTAAGGTTGTCGTTGGTGAGTAGTTTTAGAGGCCCGAAAAAAGAAACATAGAAGATTTTATGGCAGAGAAGAGAGATTACTATGAGGTGTTGGGCGTTGAGCGCAATGCCGATGCCGATACCATAAAGAAGGCCTACCGTAAGGCGGCTATCAAATATCACCCCGATAAGAATCCTGGAGATAAGGAGGCTGAGGAGAAGTTCAAGGAGGCTGCCGAGGCCTACGACGTGTTGTCGAATGAGGATAAGCGTGCGCGTTATGATCGCTTTGGCCATGCGGGCATGGGCGGAGCTGCTGGTGGCGGTGGCTTTGGAGGCTTCTCGGGTGGCGGCTTCTCGATGGAGGATATCTTCGAGCAGTTTGGCGATATCTTTGGCGGTGCTTTCGGCGGCTTTGGTGGAAGTTCGCGTAGCCGTGGCACAAGGGTAAATCGCGGTAGCGATATACGTATCACGGTGCGCCTCACGCTTCAGGAGATTGCCGAGGGTGTTACGAAGAAGCTCAAGATCAATAAGACCGTGGCTTGCGATAAGTGTGGTGGCTCGGGTGCTAAGGATGCATCGTCATACTCAACCTGTTCGCAGTGTAACGGCTCGGGATATGTCATCACTGTTCAGAACTCATTCTTTGGCCGCATGCAGACACAGAGCGTCTGCCCAACGTGTGGTGGTGCGGGACGTGTCATCACGGCTAAGTGCGATAAGTGTGGTGGTGAGGGTACGGAGCGTGGCTCGGAGATCGTCGAGGTTAAGATCCCCGCAGGTGTTGCCGAGGGTATGGCACTCACGGTGCGTGGCAAGGGAAATGCTGCGCGTAACGGAGGTCAGAATGGCGATTTGCAGGTGGTTATCGAGGAGGAGCACAACCCTCAGTTGGTGCGCGATGGCGATGACTTGGTACATCAGCTCAACATCACTGTAACTACGGCTATCCTCGGTGGTGAGGTCGAGGTGCCTACGATTGATGGTCGTGCTCGTATCAAGATTGCACCAGGTACGCACGCAGGTAAGATTTTGCGCCTAAGGGGCAAGGGTCTGCCAAATGTTAATGGCTATGGTCGTGGCGATATCACAGTGATTGTCGATATCACCATCCCCGATGAACTAACGAAGGAGGAGCGTAAGCTTGTGGAGCAGCTCGCCGAGCAGCCACATTTTAAGCGTGCTGCCGAGCCTGAGAATCAGAGCATCTTGGAGCGCATGAAGAGCTTTTTCCACGGTTGAATATCAGAGGTGATATCAATAGTTAAGGGGCTTATAAATAGATAGTTAAGAGTAAATCTAATTAAGATGTCGATATTTCGTCCGCATAAGAGCAAACCGCGACAGTTCAACTACATCCCACGCTTCTACGATCCCGTCAAGGAGCAGCGTGAGCAGCGTCGTCGTGAGCTTCACGGTACGTCGTCGAGCGATGACGATGTGCCCTACACGCCAGGTCGTTACATCCGCACGCAACGTGAGGCGCGTGAGGTAGCACGCGAGGAGAGTAGTGGCTCTATCATGGCGCGTATGCGTATACTCATATTAGGTGCAGTACTTGTTGTTGTGGCTATGATGTTGCTCTTGCCACGTTTTATGCGCTTTGTTGAGGCTGCCAACTACGAGAAGATGGTTGCTACGCAGCCCGCAGATCTCTCTACGGAGGAGAGTGAGGGTAGCGGTAGTATAATCTTGCACGAGCAGCACGAAGATATCGACTTTAGGGAGTTCGAGACGCTCAGCCCCGAGATTATAAACGAGATTGAGGAGTGGCAGAACTCTGTTGGCAAAATCACGATTTACGATGACGATGTCGAGATTCGAGATGGCCGTCGTGTCGAGAAGTAAGGAGAACTCAAATATTTGACAATGAACCGCATACAACTATTACCCGAGATTGTTGCCAACCAGATTGCCGCTGGCGAGGTTGTCAATTCACCATCTAACGTAGTCAAGGAGATGATGGAGAATGCCCTTGACGCGGGGGCAACGTGTGTGCGTGTCAATTTCCATAATGGCGGCAAGGATCTCATCTACATTGCCGATGATGGCTCGGGAATGTCGGCTGTCGATGCCCGCATGGCCTTCGATCGTCATGCCACCAGCAAGATACGTAGCATCGAGGATGTCTATGCTCTCCACACCTTTGGTTTCCGTGGTGAGGCTTTGGCCTCTATTGCGGCTGTTGCCGAGGTGGAGCTCAAGACACGTTGCGAGGGTGATGAGCTCGGTACGCAGACCTTCATTAGTGGTGGCGAGTTTCGAGGACAGTCGCCCGTGTCGTGCTCCAAGGGTTCGCAGTTTATGGTGCGTAACCTATTCTACAATGTGCCGTCGCGTCGTAAGTTTATCGATGGCGACAATTCGCGTCTTGCGCAACATATCAAGCAGGAGTTTATGCGTGTGGCCCTTTGTAATCCCGAGGTTCAGTTCGAGCTAAAGCAAAACGACGCACTCCTATACTCATTACAGCCAACAAATCGTGCAGGACGTATTGTAGATTTGGTCGGTCGCCACATCAAGCAGAATCTGTTGGATGTAGAGGTTGATACCTCTGTGGCACGTATCGAGGGTTTTGTAGGTCGTCCTGCTGCTGCTAAGCGTCGCAACAATGAGCAGTATCTCTTTGTCAATGGTCGTTACTTCCAGTCTGCGGCTATGCAGCGCACCATTATCCGTGCCTACGAAAAACTAATTCCAGAGGGATGTCTACCCTCATACTTCATCTATATTACCGTTCCCCCAGAGCAGGTCGATGTCAATGTGCATCCGCAGAAGACAACAGTAAAGTTTGCGGATAACGATCTTATTTTGCAAATATTGCAGGCTGCAGTGCGCGAGACATTAGCTAAGACTGGCGCAGTGCCCATGATGGACTTCTCGGATGAGGGTCGTGTCGATATACCAGTTATTGGTAGCAGCAGGGGGGTCTATAGTGAGCCACGCACGGCAACAAATAGGTCGTATAATCCATTTAATGCGGAGTATATCGACCCTACGGCTCCAACGCCCGATGTTCCGTTTACGGGTTTTGATGTTCCCTATGATGGACTTCCAACGCCTGCTGTTCAGCCTATGCCGAGTATCAACCTCGCTGAACCCGAAGATGATTATATCTCAGTGGCATCATCGCAAAGCTCCGTTATAGAGTATATCGACGAGGAGACCGAGGTTGGTGAGCAGGGCGTATTCGAATACATAGAGTCGTCGATGGCTGCCGATGCTCGATACTTCGACGATGTAATGATACTTCCATCTGGTTATGCTATTGCTTTGTATGGTGGCCGTTGTGTTGTTGTTAGCCTGCGTCGTGCACGTGAGCGCGTTCTATATGAGGATATGCTCAAGTCGTTGAGTGTCGGTTCTGCGCCAACACAACGTATGTTCTTTGCCGAGGAGCTTACCTTATCAATAGATGAGTACGAACTTATGGAGAGTCATGCTACGGAGTTTGCCGCCTTGGGCTTCGAGGTGGAGTATCGTGGCGATGGACATATTGCGGTCAATGGTCGTCCCGCGTTGCTCGATATGACAACACCTTTGGACGAACTCATCTACGAACTATTGCATGGCATAGAGAATGGCAATATGCCCTTGGATGAGGAGCGCAACCGCCTCGCACAGCTTATGGCGCGTAGAGGTAGTGCGGGTTATGGTCGTAACCTACGCAAGGAGGAGGCTCAGGAGCTACTCAAGCGTTTGGAGCAGTGCGACGATGTTAGCTTCACGCCATCGGGCAATCCCATCATGGCAGAGCTTACGGCCGAGGAGATGGCTGCAAAGCTAATGCGTTGTTAAACATTTATAAGAGCAAACAGAAGATAAGATATGGCAACAATCCGATTTCAGAATACAACCCCACCTGTGGTTATGAACCTGCTTATAGCCAATGTGGTGGTATACTTGGCGATGATGCTACTCAACAAAGTGGTTATATATGAGTATTTTGCACTCTTTCCCGTGGGTAGTCCCTTCTTCCATTTCTGGCAACCGCTGACATATATGTTCATGCATGGTAGCTTCTCGCACCTCTTCTTCAATATGTTCGCGTTGTGGATGTTTGGTCGCGGTTTGGAGATGGAGATGGGATCGAAGAGGTTTTTGATATACTATCTTGTTTGTGGCTTTGGCGCTGCTTTGGTGCAACTCGGTATGGCACAAATCGACTTGATGCGAGTGGCGGCCTATTCGCCAGCATATTGGGACTACCTTTGTACGCCTACCGTAGGTGCTTCGGGTGCGGTATTTGGCCTGTTGCTCGCCTTCGGCATGTTGCATCCCAATGCCGTTATCATGCTTCTCATCCCACCTATTCCGATTAAGGCAAAGTGGTTTGTGGTGATCTATGGTGCTTTGGAACTCTTCTTTGGTGTGTCGGGTCGCATGGATAGCGTAGCACACTTTGCGCACCTCGGTGGTATGTTCTGGGGTTGGTTGCTTCTTCTTTGGTGGCGCTACCGCGATGCAAAGCGAAATAACTTCTACTACTAATTTTTTATACACACACACACAATTTAGGAATCAAGACTTGCGTAGTCTGCAATACACTCTTATATGGCTCGTAAACAGGAAACATACGGTAACTATCCCTATGGTAAGTCGGGTGGAGGTAAGCGTCGCCACTCGTTGTTGGGTACACTACTATTTATCATATTGCTTGCCTTGTCGCTATCCTTCTCGGTAGCTTTGGCTATTGCTTACATCACCCCCTATGTGTCGCCATCGACCTTCGGGTCGCTTACCATTGTAGGTATCTTTGCTCCAATTCTGTTCGTGTGTGTGGCATCATGCATGTTGCTATGGGTGGTTATGTGGCGCTGGCGTATGGCCTTGGCGCTGTTTATCGTATTGCTGCCAGGCCTCTTGCGCTTCTCGGACTTCTATAGCATTGATGTTATGCGTGAGGGCGAGGTGCCGAAAGAGAAAGGCTCGTTTACGGTTATGAGCTATAATGTCCGCAGCCTGTATGACGACGATCTAAATACGACAACCGATAGTTTGGTAGACTATCTTTCGAATAACGAGCTTGCCGATATTGTTTGCTTCCAGGAGTTCCGTCGCGATGCCGAGGGCATAGAGCGTATCGACTCGCTCTTTAATCGTCGCTATAAGAGATGCTATGTGAGCGATGCTGTGGAGTATAGCAATGTCGTTATGCGAACATATAGCTGCTATCCGATTATCGCTAAGGGCGAGATGCAGAATATATATCGTGGCACGTCTCAGTGGTGCGATATCGTCGTGGGTAGCGATACTATGCGTCTGTTTAACAACCACCTCTACTCTATGCATATTTCGGGTGATGAGAGCGCCGATATCCATAGCGGCGAGATTCTTAACGACAGCGAACGTATGATGAGTATTGTGGATCGTATCGCAGGCAACTCGGCAATACGTGCTGAGCATGTCGATATGCTCCGTGCGCTTATCGATGAGTCGCCCTACGAAAATGTTGTTCTCGGTGATTTCAACGATGTGCCTATGTCGTTTGTCTACAATAAGCTTAGTGATAACCTCGTTGATGCTTTTGTGGAGCAGGGTAGTGGCTATGGCTATACTTTCCGTCCGATGCATGGTATGTTGCGCATCGACTATGTTTTGCACTCTCGCGGTATGAAGTCGTTGTACTACTACGCTAACGAGAATGCCGAGGTGTCGGATCACTTGCCTATCTTGGTGCGCCTCAAGTTCGAGGATAAGTAGTACGCCGATGTATGCTAATGGCTAAAAACTAACGAAATATGATTCTCGATTCTCTTAAAAATGCGGAGCGTTACTATGCTCTGCTCCCCGCTTTGGAGCGTGTTGTGGCCTATCTTCGTGATACGGATGTAGCAGCTCTCGAGCCTGGTCGCTACGTGATAGATGGCGAGCGCCTATTTGTCAATGTCTCGGAACTCGACCTCAGACCTTTGGATGCAGCGCACTTAGAGGTGCATAACCGCTACGTCGATGTTCAGGTCGTGCTTGGTGGCGAGGAGACCTTCGGCTGGAGCGAGCGCAAGGATTGCTGTATGGCCGAGGGAGTGTTCGATGCGGAGCGTGATATATTGTTCTACTCGGACCGTCCACAAACCTACTACACTGTGCGTGAGGGGCAGTTTACACTCCTCTTCCCAGAGGATGCCCACGCCCCCATGCTCGGCAAAGGCAAGGTTCGTAAGCTGATTTTTAAGATTGAGTATAAGTAAGTCTTAATTTATGCTGATAAATACAATAGCCTATTCTTAGGGATAGGCTATTGTATTATAAATAGGTCTGTATGTATGTCACAACGATAAAAGTAGTGAAAAGTGGTTTGAAAATAGTATTACAATGCAGTAAGTTTTATTGATTGGTTTTTATTATATACCAATGATTTGGGGACGTCAAGCGTTGCAAATGTCTTAGCATCTACATATGTTTGAAGCTCAGCAATCTCACCTGTTTTGTTTACAGGATTTACGAGCAAGCGACCTACCTTACCCTCGTTGCCATTATCATCCTGAGCGTATGCCAACGCTGTCTGTGCGATATCCCACTCAGCAACGTAGAAGTTGTAAGGAACAGTGAGGCTCAAAGTATCCCAATAGCCCTTAAGATCAGAGATGATATACTGGTCAGAGACGTCGGTTACATCACCCTCGGTGAACGAACCATAGAGAGCTGTTGCACCCTCGAAACCCTTATGCTCAACAGCTACGATAGCGCGACCTGCTGTGATATCCGAGTTACCAAAGACCTTACCATTCTCCTCGTTACCGTCGTAGATACCCAAGAGCTCTATAGTAGGCGATACAGTACCCATAGCCGTTGTGGTGATAGCAGCATCACCCGATACGCAGCAAGCAAACTGACCTGTCTTAATATCGATAGTCAATACGTAGCCAATATATGATGTCTCGGGGTAGAGGTTAGCGATGTAGAACTTATCATCACCATTGCGAAGGAGGTACCCCTGCTGCTTAAGCTTATCCAACGCCTCTTGGTATGTAAGACATGGGTTCTGACCATTCATGCACATCCGCATAACCCATGCAAGCTGATCTGCCGACGCTGCGATAGCTGCCTGAGGATCGAAGTTGCTTGCATAAGTAAGACCTGGCTGGTAGAAGACTGTTGGGTCGCTCGACTTAACCTCCATATAGAAGTCGTAAGGACCTACCTCTGATGCAGAGAACGTAAACTCTGCCTCATATGGATCACCATGCTTAGCAGTCATGAACGATACATATACGGGAGCTGATGTAATAGTACCTGGGTTGGAGTCATACTCGCCAGTCTCCTCGTTGATAACTGTACCGTATGTAGGGTTAAGCTCATAGCTAAATACTACTACGTAGTACTCCGTCTCGGCAATGTTAAGCTCAGCGCAGTTCTCACCAGTGAGATCTACAACACCCTTCGAAGGCTCGCGGTGAGCAAGAGTGTTATTGTCCCAATAGTAGATATACTCCGTTACGGCATTGTTTGCAATATCAATAGGCTTTGCATCCTTTGTCTTAGTGTCGATATAGTTGATGTAGTAGTAGTACTCAGCATTGGGATCCGAAGGTGTGATACGAATATCAGCCGAGTAGTTACCAATATTGAACACCTCTACATCGAAAGTGAGGTTTGATGCAGCCTCCTCACCAGAGTTGAAACGGAGTTCACGTACCGATGTGCAGGGCAAAATTTCCTCGCCCTCGAGAGCAACACCAGCTACAAGGCAGGTGTACTTAGTCTTAGCCTTAAGGCCAGAAGCATTCACCGTACGCTTACCCTCGAATATCTCCTTACGAGCGAAGTCCTCAACTGAGCCACCCTCAGCGACAAATGTCTCGAGGTTGGTCTGTAGGAAGTTGTTGTAGAACTCCTCAATAGTCCAACCATACTCGCCCTCAGCGTCGGTGTAGCTCTTATAGGTATCGACGTCGACAACCATAACATGCCACTTCTGAGTATCAATAGATGGTACCACTGATACAGCAGCTGTTGTAAGGTATGTCGTAACCTTCATCTCGAATGTGCAAGATGACATGGGATTAGCATCGGTCTTGAACTTAACCTTAGCAACATCTGAGCATGCTGCATAGTTCTCGTCTACGTTTACAGCAAATGCCAAAAGGTAGTAGCTCATATCGGCATTAAGACCCGTAATCTCGCCATTCTCAACAGCACCTGTCTTTACTACACTCGCCATGATGTTGGCAAATGTCTGCTCCTCGGTAGCTGTCTTGTTAATCTCTGCGTAGATCTTCTCTACGATCTCTGCGTCGGTTGCGCAGCTCTCAACAG
>JAZRCN010000007.1:0-84645 GCA_045659765.1 Alistipes sp. | reverse complement strand
AGCTTGCATTTTAGGCACAACATACGACATCAATTTTTCGATAATTCGCCAACGTTCTGCGGGTTCTAATAGCTTTAAATCTTTCTCGAGCTGCGGGCGTTGTTTGTCTATAACCTTACTTATCCAATCCCTAACCTCGGTCGTTACCTTGTTTTTGCTGCCTTTTGGGCGTCCGTTAGGGTTGTTAGTCTTTCCTTTTACTGCCATTTCTCTTGTATTTTTTTGTTATTTACAGCATTACACTTTTATTTCTTAGCCTCTTTCAACATCGTTTTTAAGCGGTTTACGGTTGCTGTCAAAGCTTCAATCATTTGCCTGTTGCATACGCTTAAATGTTCCTCTAATTCTTGATATTTCGCTAATTCTTCGCTATAATATTCAATTAGATTTTTTAAGCGTTGAACCTTAACACTATTCATTCGTTCCATATTCATTTTTTATTTGCTGCCTGTTTTAATGCTTTACGTCGGGCGTTGTTTCGTGCATTATTTGCCCGCCTCAACTTTAATTCACGTTTTCGGATAGCTTCGTTATACGCCTTTTCGAGTTTTGCCTTTTTTGCCCGTATTTTTGCTTCCTCCTCGGCGTCAATAGCCACCCAATCAAGGGCGTTAAGTTCTTGCCTCAACTGTCGCCAATATTCGGCGGGTATCATTTCGAGAATTGCCATACTATACTATTATCCATTGTTTTGTAGAAGCGTTCCAACAATAACTCTCATTTGGTCGAGGTGGGGCGTCTATTGGTATTGTTGCTTTACCTGTCCCGTAAGTACGTCGCCCGTTATCCATAAACTCGCCAACCCCAAGTGTTACACCTTGTGGTGGTTGCTTGGCTAAATCCTCGGCGTTCCATTGGTCAACCTTTGCCCGCCAATCATAGATACCTTTCCATTCCTTCGCCGTATAATAGGCGTAAAATCTCCCTGCGTCTATTATATGATTTTTCGCCTGTATATATTGCTTTACTTCTTCAAGTGTTGGGGGCGTTATACTCTTATCTTTTTTTTTATTTTCTTCTTTTTTCTTTTCTTCTCTTTTAGGTTGAACGGTCGTTGAACGTCCGTTTGTCGTCTGTTGAACAACCGTTGTTGAACCCTTTAATTCTTCGAGAATTTTCCTTTGCTTTTCGGCTCTTTTAAGTGCACTTATTTCGCCCGCTAATCGAGCCTGTTCTTTTTTCCCGTCCATTGTCGCCATACGACGGGATAGGCTTTCAGAAAAGAAAAAACCATTTTCATCAACTATGAATAACCCGAATTTATTAACTACATCATTGACGGTTTCAGGAGCTACGCAATAGCGTTTAGCAATTACAGGCAACAGCTTGACAGGATATTTATACTCGGGTTGTTCCCTAAGCATTTCAATAAGTATCCAAAAAATCCCGTACCCCTCTACCCCTAAATCGCCTAACAGTTCAACGCACTTTATATCGTCCCGTGCGTTGCTATCGTGTGGAAAATAGAACGCATCTTTTTTTGTACTCCTCATATTACTTTTGAATGAAATAACGTTTATAACGTGCTTTTAATGAATTTATACACCAACAATCAGAAACCTTTATACCAACAGCCCGAATGTTGGCTATTGCCCTGCGGGGGTCTGCTATTCTTAACTCCCTCATCAGGTCGATAGTGCTATACTGTCCACCTGAACACAGTAGGCTATAAACCCTTTTTTGTTGCGGGGATAATAATTTAACCTTATCTTTGCCCCTGAACTCTGAAAATTTCGCCTCTCGTACGTCTTTTCGTACGGGGGCTTCTTTTTTTGTATTCATCGCTTTCCCTCCTTATGTTTTGCGAATAACTCCATAGCCTTTTCGACGTCGGTAACTATTACCCGCCCGTTTTGGCTTACCGCTTCACGAATTATCGTTTCTTTGAACTTACAGGCTGTAACGTGTGAAACGTTGAAAAGCGTTCTTATTCCCGCAATACCGTAAACGTATCTACGCCCTGTTTCGACTTTTTCGGGTTGCTGCTTATTGTCGGCTTTTACTCCGAGAACCTCCCTTAATTGTCCGACAGTTAGCATTGCAATAGGTGTACTTTCTGTTATCGTCATATTATTAACATTGAATTATAAACAACTTCGTTTTATGGTGCAAATATACTGTAAAAAACAAAGCTAAATAATTGATATTCAATAGTTAAAGAATATGCATCTTTTTTTACATTCAATATTATTTCCGATTTCAGAAAATAGGTTTGTTATTGTCGAAATACTCCACTTTTCAAGAAAAAAACTGCCTGATTTTATTGCAAAAAAAATATCGAGCTTCAACCACTGAAAGCCCGATACTCACATAAATCGTTAATTTTAAGATTATTTCGTATGCTTAATGCGTACTTTTTGATATTTTAATAACTGTTTTTTTAAGTCCACAAGGTCGTATTTTTGTTCATAAGCCTGTAAAATTTCGTGTTTTACTCGTTTTCTCTTGATTTCTATTCTACACCCTTTCCAACTCTCCAACGTTTTAGGTGTGATATAAATCGCCTTGCATAGGTCGGTTTTATTGTCGAAATATCGCCCATTCAATAAGGCGGCTTCAACATTCGCTATAACCTCATCAATGTTATTTATTCTCGCAATCCAATAGCAACGGCGGGCGGCTTGTTCGATTTTCGGGAGTAAGTCGGTTAATGAAACATACTCCCTTATAGAGCATTGCTTTATAAGCTCATCAAGCACTTTTTTTTCGATAATACTCTTTACTTTGCCCATAGGTTCACTTTTTATTAAATAACTTCATAGCGTCCGCCTTTGCTGCATCAGCAACGTCAATATATGGTTTCATTGCCTTGTAATCGCTGTGCCCCGTCCATTTCATAACAACTTGGGGAGGTATGCCCATCATCAAAGCGTTACAAATAAAAGTACGTCGTCCTGTATGCGTTCCCAATAATGCGTATTTAGGTAATATATCATCTATTCGTTGATTACCCTTATAATACGTTATTGTAACTGGCTTATCTATCCCGCATAACTCGCCTAACTCTTTGAGATATTCGTTCATACGTTGGTTTGAAATAACAGGTAACGCCGCCCCGAAAGGTAACGCCTCATCTTCATACTTTTTTAATATCGCCTTTGAATAGTCGTTAAGCTCGATTTTAAGGCTGTCCGCCGTCTTTATTGTCGTAATTGAAAGGTGGTCGCTAAACACGTCAGAACGCTTTAAGTTTGCGGCGTCTGAATATCTCAACGACGTAAAACAGCAAAAACAAAACACGTCCCTAACACGGTCTAAATACTTTTTCTTTTCAGGTATTGGGAAGTTATAAACAGTCATAAGCTCGTCCCAATCAAGAAACACCACCTTTTTTTCAGCGTTCTTTAATTTGGGGCTAAATGTTTCAAATGCCTTTTCGGTGTTATATCCTTTATGCGTTGCCCACCTCAAAAACCACTTCAAAAAACCTACTTGTTTTCCAATAGTGCTGTTACGCATACCAAATACTCGTGTGTCCTTATCTTCGTATTTTTTACCTGCAACCTGTACGGTTCTTAAATAATTCACATAGTCGGTTAGTCCCTCATTCGTTAAGTCTGCAAACGACACATCGGGATTAAAATTTTTCAGGTGGCTTTTTACTGCTGCGAATTTTTCAAAGGTTGCTTTCGTCCAATCGTTAGACATTCCCATTTCTGCCGTAAACTCGTCGAGATAATCAAACAGCGTTTTTTCAAGGGTCTTGTCAGCGATGTTACCTATTCGGGCGTTCTTACCAAAATTTCGTGCATAAACCGTGCGTATATCCTCGCTTTCATTATTTAATAATGCCTTACTTTCATATTCAGTAAAAAAGCTGTCAATTCGCCGTAAATGCGTATTTATAACGGTGTACGTTATCCCCTTACCGTTGCTGCACCCTCTTTTTACTTCCTGCTTGATATTATCCCATTTGTTAGGGGCTATACTGTACCCCGTTGAGGTTACAAGCCTTTGACCCTGTATCGCTATTGATACCCTTATAGGATTATCGCCTTTTTTGTCGGCTCTTTTTTCTAAATAAAAATTCACTGCCATAACGAAATATCTCAATTTACGCACAAAAATACGCACACTTTTTGATTTATCAAAATAAACGCAAATAAACTTTAATATACTTATATGTTGTTATACAGTGATTTAACATCTATAATGTGAATTTATTTTTATAGCTATTTATTTGTCGGTTAGAGCCTCCCTCTCCGCTAGATCACGAAGCAAAAAGGTATCGAGAAATCGATACCTTTTGTTTTTTATCTACTAATTTTGACCAATAAGCCCAATAAGCCATATTTAGTAAAAAGCATCCACCAAAATTTTAGGTGGCTGCATATCAATATAGTTTTATGTATTGAAAGATGAGTATGTCGCAGAAGACATACGACTACTTATTCTTACCAATAAGGCTGAGAAGGTAGTTTATCTCCTCCTCGACGGGAGTAGTTGTGCCACTACTATCACCAAAGTCAGGAATATTGACATACGACTTAGGATTGGGGTTGCCGATAGTCATGACAGGATTGATCTTTAGCCAGTTGCCCCAACCTGTCTTCTTATGGAACTCAAGCTGCTCGTATGCAGGGCTATAGCCAAAGGCTCTCCAGTTGGCCTTGTCCACGATGGTAATACCCATAGTCAGATTCAGGTGTGCAATAGGCGCAGTTAGCTCCCTGCAGACGATAGCATTGGCAGAAGCGCGGTTGATACGGCTCGAAATATCTACGAACTTTGCAGAGTAGGTGCTCACGTTGCCGTTAGCCATAATCTCAACGAAGCTCTGGAGATCAAAGAACGGATAGTGTGGTGTGCCATCGTCGTAGTATCCCCAATGATATTGATAGCAACTTGTGATAGCCATCACATATGCGGCGCTCACAGCCTCCTTAATGCTGTCGCTGTGCTCATCATCCTGATAATCTACGTAGATCTCGGCGACCTCGGCCATATATTCCGATAGCACCTTGATCTCATCCAACAGCGGTTGCATCTTGCCATTATTAACCAACATAAGGTCGAGAACAAGGCCCTGTGGTTCCCAATGTGACATTGTTTCATGGCAGTATGCCTTCATCGACTCCTCGAAGTTTGTCGAGGTGTTGAGATGGTAGATAAGCGAGTTGTAGTCGCCACCAAGACCTGGTGTGATGTGGCTTGCACACATAGTGTAGTCGGTGCAGTCGTTGAGGCCTGTCACTATTTCGATCATACCCATAAGGCAAGCATCGTAGTACACCATCTTAAACTTTGTATTCGAATCCTTGATGCCTTGCACCAAATTGTCAAGACCGAGACACTCGTTGTTGTTATTATCGTCAAATATAACACCACGACTTGGGTCCTTATAGTCATCATATGGGGACCACGCTCCACCGTGATTCCAAAGGATAAGGATATACTCATCTGCGGGGCACTGCGCCTTACTCCAGTTGATGAAGTCGGTGAGGTTCCGAGGGTTGTGGAGTTCCAAATCTGCAGGTAGCACCTCTACGGGCTCGTACCACATAGCGCCAGGCTCGCCCACGATGAAGCGCTGCGTACCTGCAAGCGTCTCCTCGACCTGGTAGCGCTTAGAGAACTTAATTTGCCCCGTGAAGTTTACGCGCTCGGAAGCACCTGCAAGAAGTGCCTCCTGAATATTGAGGATCATCGAGCTATCGAGGTTGGAGCCACCGCAGCCATACATCATAATGGTGTATGTGCTATTGTCCACCTCCTCTTCGGGAGCTACGGTAACATACTCCGTCTTGGTGCAAGATGCAAAGCTCGCAGCTAAACATATAAGTATAAATCCCAATGTAAACTTTCTCATAATTCATGTAATATGTATACCTTTTTGCAAAGGTAGGATTTTTATAATTAGTAGATAATTACATCTAACAGAAAAATTTTGTTACGTTATTCAACTAATCCCATTATTTTGCGATTAATAATGCTTTTGTGAATTGTTATTTCGTTGTGCGTAGCAAATAGTGCTTAATCGACGGGATAGTGTAATGGCATGAATGGGATAATAGTTGTATATACCTCCCTACTCCGACTTACGTGAGCATATCCACATACCGAGGAACATTATCGCAGCATTGACAATCAGAATCTCGTAGCTAAACGTATATCCGCCCAGCAGTTGCTGAGAGTTTGTGGCTAAAAGATAGCTCACAGCAGGCGATAGGATGGCCCATAGCGGAATATATCGGGCATTTGTATTGCGTTTGGTCATAAGACCGAATAGGAACATGCCGAGTAGTGGTCCATAGGTGTAGCTCGCCATGGTGAATACCAATGCGATAACACCCTTCGTGCTCCACTGCTCAAAGAGGATGATCAACAGCCACATAACCACTGCAAGGCCGAGGTGTACACGGCGGCGAAGTGTAACGAGTGCTCCATCATTGCGACGACGGCCATCGAGGATGTCCAACGTAAATGAGGTGGTAAGTGCTGTGAGTGCCGAGCCCGCTGCCGAGTAGGTCGATGCGGCAAGACCAAGCAAGAAGAGGATGCCTACGGCTACGGGCAGACCGCTCGATGTTGCCACAAAACCAAACATATCGTCGCCACGCGCCACAGCAACATTTCTCGCACTATCAATAAGTGGCATTGCTCCCTTCGTAGAACTTAGACCGAGACTCTCGGCATATATATAAAAGAGTGTGCCGAGGAGTAGGAAGAGTGTGATAACTACCACCTGAACAAATATCGATACCACAAGGCTGCGCTGTGCATCCTTGCGGTTGCGACACGACAATACCGTCTGCATCATATCCTGATCCATGCCCGTCATCGCCACAACGAGGAAGACTCCTGCGATAAACTGCTTCCAGAAGTAACGACGCTCCAATGGCGAGTCGAAGAAAAATACTCGCGATGTGTCGTGCTCGGCAATCGCCGCAAGAGCCTCACGTGGCGTATAACCGAGGGCGACGACAATGAAGATCACGCAGGCGATGATACTACTCACCATAACGATACTCTTCAGCATCTCGACCCACACTACGCTACGCACGCCTCCACGACGTGTGTAGAGCCACACTATGGCGGTCATAACAAGGGCATTGATGCTGAATGGTACACCTAAAGCATCGAAAAGCAGGCTCTGCAACACCACGCATACCACGTATGCGCGCAACGATGCCGATATGGTCTTGGATAGGAAGAAAAACCATGCTCCCGTGCGATGTGCTGCAACACCGAAGCGGTGGTCGAGGTATTCGTACAACGACACTACGCCATGACGATAGTAGAGCGGTACGAGCACAAAGGCAATGACCATGTAGCCGACGAAGAAGCCAGCCGTAGTCTGTAGATAGGAGTAACCGTCGGCAAGCACCGAGCCAGGCACCGAGATATAACTCACGCCCGACATTGCAGCGCCCACCATGGCGATAGCTGCCACTATGCGATGCGTCGAACGTCCACCCGTGAAGAATGTCGCATCCGGGGATTTACGTGCAGCATAGCGCGACACGCCAAAGAGTAGCAAAAGGTAGCAAAGAAGCGTGATGACGACAATTGATGCAGACATCGCCCTACCGATTAAAAGTTATGCGCCTTGCAGTAGCGAGCTACAGCATCGGCAATACGCTCGCCATCCAATGCCGCAGAGATAATTCCTCCAGCATAACCAGCACCCTCGCCCGCAGGAAACAACCCATCAATCTCGACGTGCATGAGCGTCTCGCTGTCACGAGGTATGCGTACGGGTGTTGATGTTCGCGATTCCACGCCGACAACCACCGCTTCGTCAGTGACAAAGCCCTTCATTTTGCGGCCAAACGTCGCAATACCACTGCGCAGACGCTCCGAGATCACCTCGGGCATCCACTTATCAAGGCGCGAGGCTGTAAGGCCAGGGATATATGATGTGCGGGGCAGTGAACGCGATTCGCGACCTGCCACAAAGTCTGATACACGCTGCGCGGGGGCAACCTGTCGATCGCCACTATTCTGTCGTGCGAGCTCCTCGAAGAGCTGCTGGTAGCGCAAGCCTGCAAGCTCGCCCCACTCCTCTCTGAGGTGTGCGAAGTCCTCCAGGCGCACCTCGGTCACGAGTCCCGAGTTGGCGAATGCCGAGTTACGACCGCTGGGCGACATGCCATTTACCACAAGCTGCTGATCGCTGGTCATTGCGGGTACAATGAAACCGCCAGGACACATACAGAACGAGTATACGCCACGACCTGCCTCCTGGCTAACGAGCGAGTAGCTTGCAGCAGGTAGCCACTCGCCACGCTCGTCGCGGTGATACTGTATGCTGTCGATAAGACGCTGTGGGTGCTCGATGCGCACACCCATAGCAAAGGGCTTAGCCTCGACCCTCACGCCCGAAGAGTGCAACAACTCGTAGATGTCGCGTGCCGAGTGTCCCGTGGCCAGCACCACGGCAGCACCCTCGATGATGTCGTCGCCTACGCGCACACCCGTCATGCGACCATCGCGGATGACAAAGCCCGATACCTTGCTCTCGAAGAGCACACGGCCACCATGCTCGGTGATTGTGCGACAGATGTTCGAGATGATGCGTGGTAGCTTATCCGTACCGATATGTGGATGTGCCTCGTAGAGGATGGCGGGGTTGGCACCATGCCATACAAGGGTCTGCAGCGCCTTGTTGTAATCGCCACGCTTCTTACTGCGCGTGAAGAGCTTACCGTCGGAGAATGTTCCCGCGCCACCCTCGCCAAATGCGTAGTTCGAGTCGGGGTTGATCTCGCCACCTCGGTTGATCTGTGCGATGTCGTGCTTGCGCGATAGCACCGACTTACCGCGCTCCAGAAGTATCGGCTTGTAGCCGAGCTCGATAAGACGTAGCGAGGCGAAGAGTCCCGCAGGGCCTGAACCTACGACAACCACCTCGGTACCATGCTCCACTACGGGGTAGTCGAAGTGGAGAGGTGCGGGCTGTGGCTCCTGGTCGATGTAGACCTCGATAGATAGGTTTACCTTTGCCATACGCTGTCGCGCGTCGATAGAACGTTTCACGACGCGAGCAAGAGCGATGTCGCTCTGCTTGATGCCGAGACGCTCGGCGGCACGTGCAATATAGTATTTTTCGTCGGCCGCCTGCTTTGGCGACAGCTGTAAGGTTACGGTCTTTGGCATATAAAATGGTATATTATTGCACAAAAGTATGAAAAATTAAATAAAAATCGCTCCAATGTTGCGTATATTGCAAAAGTTTTTTACCTTTGCAGCGCTTTACGACACACAGGAGGTGTGAAACGGGAGCAAGATCCTGCGGACATGGTGTAATTGGTAGCCACGTCAGACTTAGGATCTGATGCCGAGAGGCGTGGGGGTTCGAGTCCCTTTGTCCGCACAAAAAGCGATCCATTACGGGTCGCTTTTTTGCGTTCAAAGTGCCACGCACCTCCGGTAGCGCCTCGGGCGACTTGTCTTCGTTGGGTAGCGATGTGCCGCGTTGCAATGCAACTATGGTAATGGGCTGAGCCCATCTGCTCATGCAAGCATGGCAAATGCACTCAACCCACTCCCACAATCTACGATTGTCCGCACATCACTCCCCTTCTCGGTCACCTCTCGGCTTCTGCGGACGTTCGAGTCCCAGGCTATACAGCCCTGGAGGGTGTCTATGTCCATCTATTTCGGTCTGCTCTCGCTCTGCTGAACGCAGTTCGAGTCCCGGGTGTGTAGCCCTAATTGCCAATTTATTAATCTGCAAAATTTTTCCGCAAAAATGTAAACTACTAACCCAAACTTAAACAAATGAAGAACCCTAACCTATAAAAGGGCGTGCAAAAAGGCTCTACAATGGGCTAATATCCTCTACATCGGGTTAATATCTATCACAACAATCTCGCTATGCGTGCCAATGCGGAAGGGTGGTCCCCACAGCGAAAGGCCACTCGACACGTAGGCGTGCATAGCTCCCCATTTGCGGTAACCGTAGCTCTGCTCATACATAGCGTCTGTTGCCCAGCTCAATGGCCACACCTGTCCGCGATGTGTATGCCCCGAGAGGTGCAGGTCAACAACGCCAGTGGCGGCACTGCGAGATATATCGTAGGGCTGGTGGTCGAGAAGGACAATAGGAAGAGCGTTATCTGCCTTAGCCACAAGCTCTTCGAGGTTGAGGCGCGTGCGGTTAGAGCGGTCGTCACGACATAGAAGCTGTACTCCGTTACTGAGTGTGACGATGCTGTCGCGGAGGAGGTGTATAGGTGTTGTGGCGAGGTATCGCTCGACATCGTCGATGCCGCTGATATACTCGTGGTTGCCAGCAACCATATATATACCCTCGCGTGTGCGTAGGCGCGCGAACTCAGCACACATATCCTCGCGCTTAACAGGGGTAACGCTATTGTCTATAAGGTCGCCGATGATGACTACGACATCTGCCTGCTCGCGCTCAATCCTATCGACGTAGCGCGCCAAATCCTTGCGAGTGGTGCCATAGCCGAGGTGCACATCGCTTATGGCGACGATGCGCATAGGTGTTGTATGGCTGCTCTTTGCGATGTCGAGATTGAGCCTCTCGACGCGGGGCGTGCGGTAGTTTATATATCCACCTACGAGCAGTATGAGTGTTGCCCCTAATGCGTACCATACACGGTGATTGAGCGTCGGAATGAGAAGGTGTAGCACATCCGCGAGGAGTGTCGCAAGCACCATATAGAGGATAAAAACCATCCACACCGAACCGACAACAAACATCGTGCGCTGTATGTTGTGGGGTAGCTCTGCGTCGCGCAGGGCGATGGCGACAAAGAGCGCAAATGCCGAGAGCCAGAAGAGTGTCGAGAAGAGTACCTTTATAGCTGTGTGTGTATGGGTAATAGATTGTAGCAGACGTATATAAACATAGAGGTTACCGCCCACGTAGGAGAATAACCCCAATATAAAAACCCACTTCATAGGATAGACTTTTAATTACTTCTCGGCTACGATGCCACGACGTGCGGCCTCCTCCTCCATAAGACGGTAGGCGGCATCATAATCATTCGGAATAACACCGTCGAGGATAGCATTCTTGATAACCTCCTTAATCTCGCCCACGATATTCGAGGGTGGCAGATTGTAGGTCTTCATAATTATATCGCCCGTGATAGGTGGCTGGAAGTTACGCACTCTATCTCGTTCCTCCAAATCGCGCATCTTCTCTCGTACAAGCTCGAAGTTGCGAAGAAAGAGTTTTACTTTATGATCATTACCCGAGGTGATGTCGGCCTCGCAGAGCATCATCAGTTTCTCGACATCGTCACCTGCCTCGAAGAGCAGACGGCGCACGGCCGAGTCCGAAACCATATCCTCGGAGAGGACTATCGGACGCATGTGCAAAAATACCATCTTCTGCACAAAGCGCATCGCATCGCCCAAAGGTAGCTTCAGACGACGAAATATCTGAGGTACAAGCTTCGAACCCACAGCCTCGTGCTGGTGGAAGGTCCAGCCCGTAGTATTGTCATAGGCCTTAGTTTGTGGCTTACCAATATCGTGTAGCAGGGCTGCCCAGCGTAGCCATAGATCATCACTGCGCTTGGCTAAGTTGTCCAATACCTTGAGCGTGTGCTGGAAGTTGTCCTTATGTGCATGCTTGCCACGTCGCTCCACGCCCGTCATACGCTCCAGCTCGGGAAGCACGTATTTCAACAGACCCGACGACTGCATAAGACTAAGGCCAATAGATGGCACGGGTGACTCCATTATCTTGTTGAGCTCCACGATGATACGCTCCTTAGATACGATCTGTATGCGATCGGCCTGAGCGCGTATGCCCTCGAACGTCTCGTCGTCGATGTCGAAGCCGAGCTGCGAGGCAAATCTCACGGCACGCATCATGCGCAAGGGGTCGTCCGAGAATGTACGCTCGGGCTCGCAAGGGGTGCGAATTATGCCGTCCTCCAGGTCGTACATGCCATCGAAGGGGTCGACAAGTTCTCCAAAACGATCGCCATTGAGCGACCACGCCATGGCGTTTATCGTGAAGTCGCGTCTGCGTTGGTCATCCTCCAACGTGCCTGGCTCCACCTGCGGGTTGCGCGACTCGGGCGTGTAGCTTTCGCGGCGTGCTCCCACGAACTCCACCTCCGTACCTCGCCACTTGACCATTGCCGTACCGTAGTGGCGAAATACCGAAACTTTAGCTCCTCCCAGTTCACGTGCCAGCTCCTCAGCGACATCGACACCGCTGCCTACGACCACGACATCTATGTCGGTCGAGGGGCGATGTAGGTAATAATCACGCACATAACCACCAACCACATAGGCCTCCACGCCCATGCGGTCTACGACGCGACGTATATGTTCGAATATCGGTTTACGAAGTGGCATTCCTCTATTTTTCAGTGTTTTGAGCCTTGCGTATGCACTCCTGATACTTATCTACCGTGGTCTCCAAGCCCCAGTACAAGGCATCGCTAATGAGTGCGTGGCCAATAGATACCTCATCTACCCATGGAATACGCTCAATGAAGTATTGCAAGTTCTCGGTGCTTAGGTCGTGACCGGCGTTTAGTCCCAAACCTACACGACGAGCCTCCTCGGCAGCTGCAACGTATGGCGCGATAGCCGCTTCACGGTCAGCCGCATAACCCGAAGCATAGGCCTCGGTGTAGAGCTCTACACGATCTGCACCACACTCCTTAGCTGCTGTAACCATCTCGACAACAGGATCTACGAAGATCGAAACACGAATACCTGCCTTGTGGAAACGCTCCGACATGGCGAGTAGGAAGTCGCGGTGACGAATGGTATCCCAGCCTGCCGACGAGGTAATGGCATCCTCGGCATCGGGAACGAGCGTAACCTGTGCAGGGCGTACCTCCTCGACGAGTTCACAGAAGCTCTCGATGGGGTTACCCTCGACATTTAGTTCGGTGGCGATGTGAGCCTTTAGGTCGCGCACATCCGAGTAGCGGATATGGCGTGCATCGGGGCGTGGGTGAACGGTGATTCCGTCGGCGCCAAAGCCTTCGATATCGAGTGCCGCCTTGAGAAGGTTTGGCACATTTCCGCCGCGCGAATTACGCACAACGGCAATCTTATTGATATTAACGCTTAATTTTGTCATAATTTTCTATATCTTTGCAAAAGCAAAGTTACGATTTTTTTTCATTCTGTAGCAATGAACATAATACTTTTTTCGCGCAGACAGATAAACCATCGCGCCGAGCAGCTCGAAACTATCCTTGCAGCTATCGAGCATTTGGGACTCGAATACTCGATAAACGAGGATTTTGCCGAGGATGTCGAGGCTCTTACTCAGCGAGTTATAGCTCCCGAGCATAGGTTTGTGACATTCCCCAATACCTCGGGTGATGATGTCCTTGTAACGGTTGGTGGCGATGGCACCTTACTCGATGCTGTCGGCATGCTTCAAGGTCGCCAAATCCCCGTCGTTGGCATAAACTGTGGCCGTTTGGGCTATCTCACGGCTGACGATGGTCGCGGCATTGCCAAACTCTTCGACCGCTTGGTGCGCCATGAGGTGAGCTTCGAACATCGCCAGATGCTCTCGGTGTCGGGCGACATCGAGACGAGCTGTCTGGCGCTCAACGAGGTGACCATACACCGCCACGGTGCGACGATGATATCTGTTGAGGCCCTTATCAATGGCAATCCTATTGCCACATATCACGGTGACGGACTCATTATCTCCACTCCGACAGGCTCTACGGCCTACTCGTTGAGTGTCGGAGGGCCTGTCGTCGATCCCATGTGTCGCTGTTTTATTCTCTCGCCCTTGGCGCCTCACAACCTTACGATGCGTCCCGTGGTAGTTCCCGATAATGTGCATATCACGTTGAGGCTTAATGCTCGTGGTGGCGAGGCTTTTCTCTCGGCCGACAATCGTACGTTTACGCTCAAAGATGGTGCGTGCATAGAGCTGCGTCCTGCCGAGAAGCAACTTATTTTGGCTACGCCACATAATAATACGTTTTACGATACGTTAAGAGAGAAGATGATGTGGGGTGTCGATAAGCGTTAAATACCACGATGAACATGCTGTATTACAGAGGTTTATGTGTGATGATTTATCGCAGGTAGTTCATTTTTGCAGTTTTGCGACTATTTGGACCGACCGATATTGTTGTTAATGTGAATTTTATTGCTTACATTTGCAGGTTATTATGAATGTAAAAAAGTCAATACCACAACATATTGCCATCATCATGGATGGTAATGGCCGCTGGGCAAAGATGCGCGGCAAGGAGCGTTACGAGGGACACATCGCTGGCGTTGAGTCGGTGCGTGCCGTAGTTCGAGCTGCTGTGCAGCATGGCGTAAGTTGGCTTACGCTCTATGCCTTCTCGACCGAGAATTGGGGTCGCCCGACCGAAGAGGTAGATGCTATCATGGAGCTTTTCTGCCGCACGGTTGTTGGTGAGGCTCCCGAGCTATGCCGTCAGGGTGTTAGGGTAAAGATTATGGGCGAGAGGGAGCGTTTTTCGGCCAAGGTGCTTGAGATGATTGGTCGTATCGAGGATGAGACTGCTACGGGTGATCGTCTTACGTTGGTTTTGGCATTCAACTACTCGGCACGTCGCGAGATTATGCTCGCTGCGCAGCAGCTCGCACGCGAGGTTGCTGCAGGTACGATTGCCGATAGCGACATCGACGAGCAGCTATTCAGCGATAGGCTAATGACTCGTTCTATTCCCGATCCCGACTTCATAATACGCACAAGTGGAGAGTGCCGCCTAAGTAACTTCCTACTTTGGCAGGCATCCTATGCCGAGTTCTACTTCCCCGAGACCCTATGGCCCGACTTCGATGAGGCGGCCTTTGCTGAGGCTTTGGAGGTGTATGCTCGACGTGACCGCCGTTATGGTTTAGTAACAGAGTAGCAACGACTAACGTCGACAGAGAGTGATGAGATATAGCAAGATAGTAGTAGTCATTGTGGCGATGCTTATCGGCATTGTCGAGGGTGTTGCGCAGACGCAAGTGTCGCGCTACACGCTTGGTGATGAGTCCAACAACCAGGTTTCAGATACCTTGGATTTCGATATCCATGCCCCCATCTTCAAGGAGGGTGATGGTAAACTTTATTACATCCGTCACATCAATCTCCATGGCGTAAAGTATCTCAATCACAGCATATTGAAGTCGTCAGCAGGTCTTATCGAGGGCGACTCGATTTATCTCCCCAGCAAGTTTATCTCCAACGCTATGCAGCGTTTGTGGGCCCCTCGCTACTTCTCCGACATACAGATTGGTGCAACTATCGAGGGCGACTCGTTGGACTTGGAGGTATTTCTCAAGGAGCGTCCCCGAATCCTAAAGTGGGATATCGAGGGCGTGTCGAAGTCTAAGTCTAAGGATTTGATGGAGGAGCTTAAGTTACGCCGTAACACCGAGCTCTCGGACTACGTCATCGACAAGAATGTGAAGCTCATCAAGAAGCACTATGCGGAGAAGGGCTACCGCACGTGTGAGGTTGATGTTCGCCTTACGAACGACACGGTCTATGAGCAGTGCGTGAATGTAACCTTTGTGGTGGACAGAGGTCCCAAGGTGCGCGTTGGCGTTATCAACTTTGAGGGCAACGAGGCCTTCGATGATAAGCGTCTGCGCCGTACGTTCAAGAAGACCCACCAGAAGAGCATCCTCTTCTTCCAGAATAGAAAGCTCAATGAGACTGATTATGAGGATGATAAGGAACTCCTTCTCGATTTCTACAATGCCAATGGCTATCGTAACGCCAATATCGTCCGCGATTCGGTATACTACATCGACGACGAGACACTCGGTATTGATATCGAGGTTGCTGAGGGTAACAAATACTATATCCGTGACATCCGCTGGGTAGGTAACTCTGTCTACGAGACTTCGCAGCTCGAGCAGATGTTCGGTGTGCAGCCAGGCGATGTCTACGACAAGAAGTCTATGCATAAGCGTCTCGGTATCGGTAAGGAGCGTAACCCCGAGGAGATCTCTATATCGTCGCTCTATCAGAACAACGGCTACCTGCTCTCGCAGATCGAGCCTGCCGAGATTATCGTAGGCCCCGACTCTCTCGATATCGAGATTCGCATCTACGAGGGTAAACCCTTCACGATCAATGAGGTGGGTATCTCGGGTAATATGCGTGTCGATGATGAGGTTATCCGTCGTGAGTTGTACGTACGTCCTGGCGAGCTCTACAACCAGGCACTGCTCATGCAGACATTGCGTACGCTTATGGGTATGGGACACTTCGACGAGCAGTCGCTAGAGCCCGATATTCAGCCCGTCTCTGACGAGTTGGTAAACGTAAACTTCCCGCTCTCGGAGAAGGCCTCGGATCAGTTTAATATCGCTGGTGGCTGGGGCTCGGGAACCTTTGTCGGTTCTATCGGTGTGACGCTCAACAACCTCTCTGTGCGCAACCTCTTCAAGAAGGGTGCGTGGAGACCCTATCCCTCGGGACAGAATCAGCGACTATCGATTTCGGGTCAGACAAACGGTACATACTACAAGGCGCTCTCGTTGAGCTTCACCGACCCTTGGTTGGGTGGTCGTCGCCCCAACTCATTCACTGTGTCGGGATATATCTCGGAGCAGAACAACGCCTACTACGCATGGCAGAGCAGTACGATGTACTATCGCTCGATGGGTATCGCTATCGGTTTGGGTAAGCGTCTGCAGTGGCCCGATCCATACTTCACGTTCTACGGCGAACTCGGTTTCCAGCGTTATGGTCTTAAGGGCTGGGATTCGTTCATCATGAGCAATGGTAACTCAAATACCCTCTCGTTAAAGGCTGTCATTCAGCGTTCGTCGGTCGATGCACCTTTCTTCTCGCGTAAGGGCTCGGAGCTCACCTTCTCGGTGCAGGTTACGCCTCCCTTCTCGGCGTGGGATGGTAGGGATTACTCCGACAAGAGTATGTCCGACCAGGATCGCTATCGTTGGATTGAGTATCACAAGTGGTTGTTGAAGGGTAGATGGTACTTCCCGCTTACGCGTAACGAAAACCTCGTGCTCATGCTCGGTGCCGAGATGGGCTACTTGGGACACTACAATAAAAATAAGGTGTCGCCCTTCGAGCGTTTCGAGATCGGTGGTGACGGTATGACAGGTTATAACATCTATGGTGTCGATATTATTTCGTTGCGTGGTTACGAGGATGGTGCGCTCGACCCATCGGAGTACTACTCTGTGGCCTACAACAAGTATGTAATGGAGCTTCGCTACCCCGTGATTCTCAAGCCTAACTCGTCAATCTACGTGCTCGGCTTCTTGGAGGGTGGTAACGGCTTCAACTCATGGAAGGAGTTCTCGCCATTTAAGATTAAGCGCTCGGCAGGTATCGGTGTTCGCCTCTTCCTACCAATCGTAGGTATGCTCGGTGTAGACTGGGGTTGGGGCTTCGACCCAGCATATGGCAAGACAGAGCCCAGTGGCTCACAATTCCACTTTGTCATGGGTCAACAATTTTAGTTAGTGGGGCGGTTTGTTGAGACCTTTAGGGATCAAGCCCCTGGTAGCTGGGTACATAACATTCGGCAGCATTCGATAGTGGGGCGGTTTGTTGAGACCTTTAGGGATCAAGCCCTTGGAAGCTGCTTACAGGACAAGAATGCGATAGTTACAAGTGGGGAGGTTGTGAAGCCCCCCCCTATAAATAAAACTCTTGGCAACTAAATTGCATAAGAGAAGATAGTGTAGCGGAGAATTATACGAGATAACTAAAACTATTAAACTTGGAATATGAAACGATTGATTTTAACTTTGGTGTTGGCGTTTGCAACAGTAGTGGCTGCTTCGGCACAAAACTATATGGTTGTAAATAGCGAGAAGGTTTTTAAGTCTATAGATGCGTACAACAAGGCTTTGGAGAAGATAGAGAGCCTTGCAGCAGATTATCAGAAGCAGGTAGATGCTAAGTTCAAGGAGGTTGAGACGCTCTACAACAGCTATGTGCAGCAGCGTGCATCGATGCCCGAAAGCACACGTCAGCAGTACGAGGCGACAATCTTGAATCTTGAGGCCGAGGCTACCAAGTTCCAGGAGTCGTTGTTTGGTAACGATGGCGAGCTTATGAAGCAGCGCGTGGAGCTTATCCAGCCTATCCAGGCAAAGGTATTCGGCACCATCGAGAGCTTCTCGCAGCAGAATGGCTACGACCTTGTTATCGACCTTGCGTCAAATCCTACGCTGCTCTACTACTCGCCTAAGGTAGACTTTACAGATAAGATTATCGAGGCGTTGAAGTAACGGTGTGTAGTACTAATTAGTAATCAAATAAACAATAGATAGTAATGATGAAGAATTTTTTGAAACTGACCCTCGTTGCGTTGCTCACACTTAGCAGCACAACACTCTTTGCACAGAAGTTTGGCCGTGTAGATATGGCTGCAGTGCTTACAACTATGCCCGAGTATACCGAGGCACAGAAGAACCTCGAGGCTTACGGCCTTGACCTTCAGAACCAGCTCGAGCAGATCTTGGTTGAGTACAACAAGCTCTACTCTGAGTACGAGAAGAACGCTGCAACACTTAGCGACTCTGTACGTCAGCTTAAGGAGCGTGAGATTATGGAGCTTCAGCAGCGCTACACCGACTTCCAGCAGATCGCACAGCAGGATATGCAGCGCAAGGAGATGGAGATCATGGCTCCTATTATCGAGAAGGCTAACGAGGCTGTTAAGAGTGTATCTGTGGCTGGTGGCTACATCTTCGTATTCAGCACAACCAACAACGAGCCTTCATCAGCAGGCCTTGCATATTTCGATGCAGAGGCTTTGACCGATATTACATCGGCAGTAAAGGCGCATCTTGGCATTGCCGAGTAACAGAGGCCCAAAGCTGCTTTAGCATTACCTCTAAGAGCGAGCTCTGTAGCGTACACTACGTATGCGAGGAGTTCGCTCTTTTCTTATATACATATTACACATCGGGCTTAATGCGTAAGCCACGCTTTGAGCATTATTCCTACGAGGTATAACACCATATACAATATGCCCTACCGAGGCTGTACAACGAGCATATTACGCATCCTTGGCATTTGTGCATCCATGCTCTATCCGACAACCTATAACGGCTTAGAGAGGCTTATAATAGCCTCCTGGGTCTATCCTATAATTGCCCCTGCGACAATGCGATAGCCACGAGATTATGGTGTAGGCTATTCGCTACTTAACCCTACAAAAAGGCAATGATGCAAAAAGCGCCACTTTTTGCATCATTGCCCAAAAAAAGAGTGTGCCCATAAACTTGTTGGACACACTCCTATTATCGAACCTCGATAGAGGTTCATTGTATCATACCATTAGAGGTACTCGTAGCCAATAGTGCTGTTGATAGGACATACAGCAGTATTAACAACCTCGAACTGACCGTTCTTGTTAGGTGCGCTTACGATAACCAATACCTCCATGTTGCTAACAACCCACTTGTTGCTGATGATTGGCAACTCGAATGAGTGCTCCTTAACCTGACCAGCGGCGATTACACCGATAGAGTCACCAGAGATGTCGTTACGGCTGTAAGCACCAGCGATGTTACGCAAAGCGTGCTGGTGGAGCTTGTGGCTATCCTTAGTAGCACCTGACTGACCTGGGTTGTAGATATCGTTCTCCAACAACCAAGCTGTGAGGCGGTACTCCTGCTCAACAGCAGCCTTAACTGCGATTGATACGTAAACAGCAGTCTGGTCGCCGTTAGCTGCTACAGCGATACCTGCGTCAGCACCCTCAGCCTTAACCAAAGAGTTGATGATAGCTGTGTTGTTCTTTACGAAGGTATCTACATAGCCGATATCACCCTGACCAGCGCGGAAGTTGAACTGGATGTTAGGATAACCAGAAGGACGATAGAACTGGTCAACAATCTTAGCAGCGTCAGAGTAAGCCTTATCTGAGCTTGCAGGAGCGTAACCACCACCGTGTACGCAAGCCTCGTTGTAGTGCATGTGAGCGTCAGTCTTTGCCAAAGCCTCAAGACCATCCATAACACGTGGGCAGTTACCGCAGTTCAAACCAGTGTGGTCGATCAAAAGAACACGGTGGTTGAACTTAGTGCTCTCGGGGAACTCGTCCTCGGGGAGTGTAGGTACAGATGCCATAACAGTAACAGAGATGATTTCTGAGCTCTCCTTACCCTTAGTAGCGTAGAATGAGAAAGTACCTGTTGTTGTAGGTGTGTAGGGGTTCTCAACAGCTGTGAAACCTGCTGTCTCGTAGATAGTAGCAGCTGCGGTTACATCCTGACCCTCCTGCATTACAGTGAAGTTGATAGGCTGACCGAGCTCGATAGATGCGGGAGCCTCCAAAGTGATAGCGCCTGTAGTTGAAGGTACATCTGGCTTATCAGATGGAGTAGACTCGCAACCTACTGCAACCAAAGCTGCAGCAAGCATCAATGAAAAGAACTTTGTAATTTTCATAGCGTTTTAATGTTTTTTGTTTGTTTATAAAATTATTTAGGAATTAGCTATTATTTGTAGTCGTAGCCGACAACATCGTTCATCGCACAAAGCGTAACGTTCGCAACATCAAACTTGCCATTAGCGTTGAGCGTGCTTACGATAACGAGAACCTTGAGGTTATCGCGGTTCCACTTGTTCGAAGATATTGGCAACTCCAACACCTTCTCTGCGCTCTTGCCAGCAGCGATTGTGCCGAGCTTAACACCAGAGATATCGTTGCCGTTATCCTCCGATACGACCCACTGGCGGATAGCATTGTTGTGGATGCTCATCCAATCCTCCGTAGCACCGCTCTGTGTTGCCTGGATATTATCCTCCAACAACCATGCTGTTACGGCATACTCACCCTCGACTGCAACCTTTACCGATGTATTCACGATAACCTTCGTAGCTGCAAGGCTTGCTGCTGCCGAGATGCCTGCTGCTGCACCATCTGCCTTCCACAAAGCGTCAATCTGTGTCTTGATGTCTGTTGCATCGTACGACGATGTGCGTGAGTAGCGGAAGTTGTAAGTAAGCGTAGGATAGCTCTTCACGCCGTAGTGTGACGATATGCCTGAAGCTGCTGAAGAGTGTGCAGGGTCGCTGGCGTTGTAGGTGTGGCTCATCGCCTCGTAGAACTTCGAGTGGTACTCCTCCATCTCCGAGATCTGCTTGAGTGCCTGCATCATCTTAGGGCAGTAGCCACACTGTGTACCTGTGTGGTCTACGAGCAAAACACGATGGTTGAAGGCTGTGCTTTCGGGCTGCGCATCGGCAGGAAGCTCAGGGATTACGGGAAGTACCGTAACCTTAACACGTCCCGATACAGCGCTGCCATACACTGCGTAGAACTCAAACTCACCATCCTCCTCAGGAGTGTATGGGTTGCTTACCTGTGGAAGCTCTGCGCTACGCAAGAAGATCTGCGACTCGGTAGTAACATCCACGCCTTCGCACATTACGGTAAAGGTGATAGCCTCACCGATTGTGATGCTCTCAGCGTGTGCCGAGAGAGAGATATTTCCTGTAGGTCCTGGTGCAGGTTCGTTAGACTCGCAAGCTACGGCGAACGATGCCAAAGCAACTACAGAGAGGAAAAATTTGAATAGTTTCATTCGTTATACTCTATTAATGTGTTCCAATTCTTTAGAATGACGCTGTGAGCGAGAGGTTTACACCTGTGTATGCAGGCTGGTAGCGACATACACCGCCCGAGCAAACGTATCCTGCACGGTTACGACCGTACGAGAGCTGTACACGGTAGCGGCTGTGTGTGAAACTTGCACCTACCTGGTAGTAGTGCAGCAAGTTGTACTCGTCGGTGAAGTAGTTGAAGTTCTTGTCGCTCTTCTCGCAGTTCCACATATCGCTTACGTAGAAGCTGAACATAGGCGCGAAGTTGTACTCAACCAAAGCTGCTACCCAGTCGCCCTCGTAGCTATTGTCGTCGTCGCAGAGGTACTGAGCCTCAACACGCAACGAGTGCTTCTTTGTGAACTTGTATGTTACGTCAGCTACGAAGATGTGCGAGTCGCAGTAGTGTGCCTCGGGAGCATCCCAGTGGTTGAGCTCCTCATCCCAGCGCTGGTATGAGTAGAGGAATGCAGTCTTGAGCTTCTTGCCCCACTGACGCTCAACATCAAAGTTGGCATCTATCCACGCATTACGTCCTGTGCGCTCCTCACCAAATGAGAGGTGGTCGATAGAGTTGAACATAGAGAAGTTAGCGTGGAAGTTCCAATACTTACCGCGAGCCTTAGGGTTACGCAATGAGTAGTACACGTCGAACTGGCCACCAATCTCGTTACCTGTCATTGCCGAGCAACCACGGTATGGGTTGAGGTTTGCAAGCATGTAGGTATACTGACGAGTGAGCTGTGGAATGTAGTTGATAACGTTACCACCACCAATGCTACCGCTCATAGCCTCGATATTTGTCTGCATACCCTCGTAACGACGGAATGTCGCCGATGCCGAGAAACGCTTGTAGTTGTAGCCCAAGTCTACGTGGATAACATTACCCTTATCTGCGCCGAAGTTAGCGTTGAAGATATCCTGGTTGAGCTTCGCTGCATACTCACCACGCAACGAGAAGCCTGCAACCTCAAGGTTCAAACGACCCGATACCATGTTGAGGTAGTCGGTGCCGAGGGGGTTGCTGTCCATGTCGATAAGCTCCGATGCACCACTCTGGTAGCGGCCTACGTAGCTACCCTCCAACGAGAGGATGCCACCATTCCAACCCGCCATATCCGAGATAGAGAGCGAGAGGTCTGCACCATAGAACAATGACTTAGAACGTATGTCATAAAGACGTGGCATACCTGCCAAAGCCTTAACCGATACATAGTTGTTGAAGTTGTAGTGTACGCGAGCACCTGCCAACGAGTTGTTGAAACCGAGGGCGCGATCCTCGTACGTACGGAATACAAGACCATTACCAAACTGGTCGAAGATATCACCTACACGCACGCCGTAGTTTGTATCCTCCCACTGAACATACTTTGTGAAGAAGCCTGTGAGCTTAGTCTCGCGCTGCTGGTAAGTTGCGATATCGTAGCCTGCGAGTGCGGGGAGGTAACCATCAAACTGAATACCTGCCGAGAAGCGACCGAGATTGTAGTCCAACTTAAGGAAGTCGTGTGAACCGAATGGGAACTCGGGACGCTGTGAAAGACCGAGATCATCGAGCGTCTTATCTGCACCGTAGTAGATGTTGTTACTCTCCAACGAACCTGAGAGCTGACCCTTGCCTACGGGTACCTGAGCGTTAGCTACCGATGTGCCGAGGGCTGCGGCGCAAAGCAAAAGTAAAAATTTCTTCATTTTGAGTATCTTTATCTCAAACAACGGGGTGCCACGTCGCCGTAGCCCCCGCAGTTAGAGTGTTGGACAAATTATTTCAAAGACTTGATCTTCTCGAAGAGCTCCTGCTCGCTACCTGGAGTGTAGCCAGAGTGTGAGTAAACGATAGTACCGTCACCATCTACGATGAATGTGTGGGGTGTGAGGCTCACGTTCATAGCACGCTTGAAGTCCTGATTCTTATCGAACAAGCATACGAAGTCGTCCCAACCCTGACCAGAGGTCATAGCGCGAGCTCGGCTTACTGTACGAGCATCATCCACAGAGATTGCAACAACCTTCATCTCTACCTCCTCAGTCCACTCGTAGAGCGATTCGTTGATAGCGTTAAGCTCCATGATACAGGGCTTGCAGGTTGTAGACCAGAATGAGATAATCATAGGAGTGCCATCAGCGAGCTCCTTAGTAGAGATTACCTTACCCTCGAGATTCTCGAGCTTAACATCGGGCAATGTCTGAGCCGATGCAGAGATGCCTACGAACAAAGCGAGCATCAAAAACAACATCTTTTTCATAATTGTAGTTTAGTGTTTTAGTTAATAATTATCTATGTTTTAGTGTGTTATGGTCGATATTGCATCTTTTGCATCGTTCTATCTACGTTTTGAGGCTCCGTGGCCTCCTCGCGTATACACGCACGATGCGTTCGTTACGACCATAAATTTGGGTGCAAGATAGTGATAAAATCGCAAAAATTAGCATAACCCCGCTAAAAATTCTACGAATCGACCGAAATGTGGGGCGAATAGGCTTTCCATAGGAAAGAGGAAACCAGCACTTGGCTATGATGTAAGCGTGCGCCCGATAATTAGGCGTTGTATGAATTTGTCGATAAACGGAGTTAGATGTGGACGCAATAAAGAGATTGGCTCGGATGGATAGTACTTGTCGTACATTCCATTCGAGCCAATGTTTGAGAGACCGCAGAAGAGTGCTTATCTCGACAAACTTTCGGGTTTGATATCCTTCACACGCAACTGCTTGCTCACTGTTCCGCGATAGTGGTTCTCGACTATCTGATAACAGATCGAGATAGGCTTACCTGCTCTTACCCACTCATAGTGTGTGGGTTGCTGGAACGCAATAGCAGGAATCGACACCTGAGGTTTCTGCTGCTGCATAAGATCCATGCGCAGGTGGTCGCACTCGACACCTACTAGCTTAGCCTCACCGCGAGCACACACGCTGCGTGTCATAAAGACAGGCGCGGTGTTTCCAGGGCCAAAGGGCTGGAAGCTGTTGAGCTGACGGTGGAACTCGTCGGTAATATCTGTCAAGTTCAACTCGCTGTCGATATCTACCTGAGGCACAAGTATCTGTGGGTCGATATTCTCCTCCACATAGTCGTTGAAACGCTTGGTGAAGGCCGCCACATTCTCCTCCTTCATCGTAAGTCCTGCGGCGTACATGTGGCCGCCGAAGTTCTCCAATAGGTCGGAGCACGACTCCACCGCCTGGTAGAGGTCAAAGCCCGCTACCGAGCGTGCCGAGCCCGTAACAAAACCGTTCGACTTGGTGAGCACCACCGTAGGACGGTAGTAGGTCTCGATAAGTCGTGATGCCACGATGCCGACGATGCCCTTCATCCACTTAGGATTGTAGATAACGGTGCTCTTAAGTGCCTTAAGCTCAGGGTGCGACTCGACATAGTCGTGCGCCTCCTGTGTCACATTGCGATCAATGCTCTTACGATCCTGGTTGAACGAGTCGATCACCTCGCCGAACTTAGCCGCCTCCTGCTCGTTACCCTCGATAAGAAGGCTCACGGCAGCATGACCGCCCGATGGTGCAGCATTTTCGTCGTCCTCATCCATGCGCATACGTCCCGCCGCGTTGATGCGTGGTCCAATCTTGAAGACGATGTCGTCGATGGTGATGTTGTGTCCCTCCAAACCACAAATCTTGATTATGGAGTGCAGACCCTTCGACGGCTCGGCATTCAGCTTGCGCAATCCGTAGTATGCCAAAATGCGGTTTTCGTCCGCAAGAGGCACAATGTCCGAGGCGATACTCACGACCAACAAATCGAGCAGGTGCTCAATCTCCTTGAAGGGGATGTTGTTGCGTCGCGCATAGGCCTCGACGAGTTTAAATCCCACACCGCATCCCGACAACTCGTCGAATGGGTAGGTACAATCAGTACGCTTGGGATCCAGAACAGCCACTGCCTCGGGAATCTCCTCGGCAGGTAAATGGTGGTCGCAGATGATGAAATCTACGCCCCTCTCCTTGGCATAGGCCACCTTCTCCACGGCTTTGATGCCGCAGTCCAGAGCAATGACCAGCTTTACGCCTTTACGTACAGCGTGGTCGATGCTGCGGATTGATATGCCGTATCCATCGACATATCGATCGGGAATGTAGAACGTCAAATTGTTGTGTCCTATCTGGCTCAGAAATTTGTAGACAAGAGCCACGGCTGTAGTGCCATCTACGTCGTAGTCGCCATAGATCATCACCTTTTCGCCACTCTTGACAGCCTTCTCGATACGCTCTACGGCGCGATCCATATCCTTCATAAGGAAGGGATCGTGCAAGTCGCGGAGCGATGGTGAGAAGAATCTCTTTGCCTTTTCCACGGTGTCTATGCCCCTCTGTACAAGCAGGTTGCTCAACACAGGCGATAGATTGAGGTGCGAAGCTAATGCCTCCACCGCGCTCTTTTCGCCCTGTGGCTTGACAACCCATCTCTTTTCTATGGGCATAACGTTTACTTTTTATATATTTTAACATTCAAATTTTTCGTTAAGTAATTGATAAACTTGGGCTTAATCTCCTCCATCGTAACCTCGCGACCCGTAAGCGTCGTGAGCGAACATACGCCACGATCCGTAAAGCCACATGGGTTGATGTTGTGGAACCACTGTAGGTCGGTAGCGACATTCATCGCCAAACCGTGCATCGTCACGCCATGCGACGCGCGAACACCCACCGCGCAGAGCTTCGTTAGTCTGCCACGCTCGGTGATCCACACTCCCGGAGCACCCTCCGAGCGGTGTGCCTCGATGCCATACTCTGCCGCAAGGTCGATAACCGACTGCTCCAGCGCATCAATATAACGTCGGATACCGAGGCCTATTGCGTCGAGATCGATGATGGGGTAGCATACAAGCTGACCGGGGCCATGGAAGGTAATGTCGCCACCACGATCTATGTGGTAGAACTCTGCACCCAGGCCCTTGAGATACTCCTCGCTGAGGAGCATATTTTGAGCATTGCCGCTCTTGCCTAATGTGTATACAGGATTGTGCTCCACGAGCAGGATTGTGCCCACGGGATCATCTTCGCCGAGTCTTTTCTCAGCTTTGGCACGGCACAACGTGTCGAAGAGCGAACGCTGGAGGTCCCAGCACTCGCTATATGCCATGCGCTCTAAATCTCTGATGATTACTTCTTTCTGCATACCTCTCTCACGGCTTCAAGTGCGGCATCTGCCAAATATGACGAACGCACCAAGGGTGCACTCGCACAGTAGGCGAAACCCATCTCGAGAGCCTTGAGTCGGTACTCTTCGAACTTTTCGGGAGTGATGTATGCCCTTACGGGATAGTGCTCCTTAGTTGGTCGAAGATACTGTCCGAGGGTTACTATGCTCACGCCCACCTCTCTGAGGTCGCGAAGTGTTGCAAGTATCTCCTCTTCACTCTCACCAAGACCGACCATAAGGCCGCTCTTAGCTACTGCTCCGCTATCGGCGATGTGCTTCAATGTCTGAAGCGACGTGCGATACTTGGCGCGCGAGCGCACCTCGGGAGTCAGTCTCTCGACGGTTTCGATGTTGTGTCCCACAATGTCGGGACGCGATGCCAGCACCACGTCTAATAGCTCGGGGCGGGCATCCATATCAGAAATAAGGAGCTCGATGGTTGCATCGGGATTTTCACGGCGTATAGCCTCAACAGTTCGTGCCCATATTGCGGCACCATGGTCTTCGAGGTCGTCGCGTGTAACCGACGTAACCACTACGTGCTTCAGGCCCATGAGTTTTACGCTCTCGGCCACCTTGTCGGGCTCAGCCTCGTCGGGTGGTAGCGGACGTCCGGTCTGCGTTGCACAGAAACGGCAATTACGAGTACATATATCGCCCAGAATCATGAATGTTGCGGTACGACGACTCCAACACTCCGCCTTGTTGGGGCACATTCCGCTACTGCATATCGTATGCAGGCATCGTCCCTCGACGATCTGTTCCACCTCGGCCGTGTTAGCTGTGCTACGCAAGCTAATCTTCAGCCAGTCGGGCTTTCGTAAATACTCAAATTGTTCTCTCGCCTTTGGCATTTTTAAGTTCACTTTTTTCCAATTGATGCAAATGTATGAAAAATTTCAATTCATAGCAAATTTTTTGTGCAAAAAGTAGTGCGTCGGAACAATTTTGTGGGTCGATGATAAAATTTTTAGTAATGTGACGGTGCCTTTGTGTTTAGAAAAATAAACTATACGTTAGTAAATTGCGCTGTTATAAGCAATTCCTATCCATGTATAAAGATTTATGATTTGCATAATTGATTTTTTGGTTTTATCTTTGCATCGAAAACCAATAAAAACAACGAAAAATTATTGGGTGTAAAGCAGTAAAATATAGTGCAAACGACATAAGGTTAATTGAGAAAATAGAGTTAAGTTAATAAAGATGTTGAGTTAATAAAAGTGTGTTCATTGTGTGTGTGTGACTGCCCGGGAGCTGTGATAGCTGACCGAGCAGTCCTTTTATTTCTTGTGATAAGGCAGCATCTGCTGCATCTCAATCGTTAGGCTGAATGGGAAATACGTCAAGTATGTCCTATCCATCCCAACTTCTTTATCGTTGCAGCATCTGCAGCCTTCTGACAAGAAATTGTGGTTGTGGTGCTGATGAACGTGGGATAGCCATTGTCGCGTGACGCTGAGATATTGGGGTGTATGAGGGCGGGCTAAAGCCCTTTTGAGGGCGCAAGCAGAGCTTGCTTTTGGGGACGCTCCGCGTTTAGCTATGTTGCGCTCTTGCGTTTGTTGCGCATGAGTGTCATGCTGAGCGAAGTCGAAGCATCTCCTCAAAATCGACAAGTGGCTACGCATAAAAACGCTTACGCTACACTGTCGCGTAGTAGATTCCTCAGCTACGCTCGGGATGACCCTTTAGAAGCGGCGCTCCCCACAAGGGTGCAGCCCGTCCCCATAAGCACCGTCAGGTGCGCTCCCCAAAAGCGTAGCGCCCCAAAGATGCCCCTAAAGGTCGTCCTTATCCACAAAAAAAAACAGAGGCCACCCTCGGGCGGCCTCTGCGCTATTATCGCGTCGAGTAGCGGTTACTCAACCTTAATATCCTTATTTACATTCTTCGAGCCTACGAGTGCGTAGAAGAGCAGGTATGCGAGGCCTGCGATGATTACCCAGTAGCTCACCAAGTAGTTGCCCGAGAGGTCTACTACGAAGTTCTGGATAAGGGGTAAGATACCGCCACCGCACACCAAAGCCATGAAGATACCCGAAGCCTTCTCGGTGTAGCGACCCAAGCCCTCGACTGCGAGGTTGAAGATGCCACCCCACATAACCGAGGTGCAAAGACCGCACAATACCAACAAAGCTGCGTTGATAGGCACTTCGGCTAAGCCAAATCCCTCAGTCCCCTTGAACACGGGGAGATTTACGGTAACTGCGGGGTTGAGAGCCATAGCGCCACCAACCAATACAAGGCCGAGGATTGAAACAGCCGTAAGCATGCTCTTTGCTGAGAACTTAGCACCGAGTGCCGCGCCTGCAAGACGACCGAAGAACATCAACAACCAGTATGTTGCAGCGACCGTAGCAGCAATACTCTCTGCGCTACCTGCGGCAGCCTCAAGACCACCATTCTGTAACCACTTCTGTAGCACGTTGGGGATACCTACCTCGACACCCACATAGATAAAGATGGCGATAGCGCCCAATACGAAGTGGCGGAATGACATCGGGCCTATCTTAGACTCGTCCTTATTCTCGAGTGTCGCAACGCGCTCAGTCTCAGGAATGGTAGTGAAGAGAATAACTACGAATGCGAGTGCGAAGATTGCCAAAGCGATGAACATTAAGGGGAATACCTGCTTGATCTCGGCATTGGCAATGCTGGGCACGAATACGCCAGTGAGGAAGATCACGGCAGTACCCATAAACGAGTTGAACGAACCGCCCACCTGCAAAAGCTGGTTACCGCGGTTACCACCACCTGCGAGCTTATTAAGCATAGGATTTACGACGATGTTAAGCATACACATCGAGAAACCTGCGATAAACGCACCGAGAAGGTATATGCCAAATGCGAGATTGCCAGCCAAAAGACCTGCGATAGTCTGCACGCCAACACCTGTGAAGCCGACAGCAACAGCTGCAAGGGCTGTGAACTTGTAGCCACGACGCTGTAGGAGGTTACCTGCGGGGATGCCCATACAAGCATAGGCGATGAAGTTTGCGAACACACCAAGTGTACCCATCCAGTTGGCTACGTCGAACTGATTTTTGAGGACATCACCCATGGGCGATGCGAGGTTGGTTACAAACGAGATCATTCCGAATAGAAGAATCATCACGATAATGGCCAACGTGTAGTTTTTCTTTTCTGTACTCATATCTAATTATTTATTTGTAAAACTTTCATTATCAACGTATTATCTATCTCTCTCGGCGATATATGCGCATAGCTTCATGAGCGATGCACGATAGGGCGTATCGGGGTATTTCGATAGTAGGTGCATGGCACGCGCTATATATGCCTGCATGGTCTCTGCGGCACGCTCTATGCCACCCTCCTCGACAACGATGCGCTGCAATTCGTCTACTGCGCTCTCCTCCTCATGGCAACGACGGAGTAGGTCGATGAGTTTCGTGCGACGCTCCTCCGAGCTGCGCTCCATAATCTCGATAAGAGGGAGTGTTATCTTATGCTCTCTAAGGTCGTTATTTGCGGGTTTTCCAGTGTTGTTCTCGCGGTTGTAGTCGAGGATGTCGTCCTGAATCTGGAAGGCGATGCCTATCGCCTCGCCAAACTTGCGCATACGGTCCACCTCTTCGCGTGATGCGCCTACCGAGAGTGCTCCCAGCGCTGCGCTAACACCCAGAAGGCTTGCGGTCTTCTGATAGATGATCTCGAAGTAGTCATTGCGCGTGGTATCGAAGCGCTGAGCATGCTGACTCTGAAGCACTTCGCCCTCGCAGAGTGTTGCCATAGCCGTGCCGATATACGATATGAGGTCGTACTGCGCCGAAGCCATGCCGAGCGACATGGTGCGGGCAAGGATGTAGTCGCCAAGGATGATTGCCATGTTGCTCTGCCACTTAGCATTTACCGATGGCTTGCCACGGCGCTCGTCTGCCTCGTCGAGCACGTCGTCGTGGATTAGCGATGCGGTGTGGATCATCTCCACGAGCATTGCGGCAAGATATGTTCGCTTCGAGCAGTTGCGCTCCTTGCCGCACTCCTCTGAGTGTAGCTCCTCCTTTTGCTTGCTCATAGATGCTGCGAGCAGCGAGAGCATAGGTCTTACACCCTTTCCACGTGAGGATAGGGCATAGGTTAGCATCTCTTGCAGAAGGTCGCCCTCGGCACTGAAGTTGTCGGCAACGAAACTGTCGAAAGCCTCGAGGTCAGCCTGTATAGGTCGGCGTATTTCGTCAATCGTAATCATAGTAAATGTTTCAATTATGCAAAGATAGTGATTTTTTTGAACTATTGGAGATTTGCTTGCGATTATTAAAATCTTTTTTCGTAACTTTGGCGCGAAATTTTTATTTATATATGGTAGGAACACCTCAAAATAGCTGCCGTGAGGGTGGCACAATACGAAATATAACCCGCCTGGGTGGCCTCATCGCTCCGTGGATTGTAGGTCTTGTTGCATTCTTTGCGGTGAGCTACATCTTCTACGCTCCGCAGTTCGATGGTCTGTCGCTTGGTCAGGGCGATATAGCGCAGTATGCAGGTATGTCGCAGGATATACGTGAGCATCGTGCCTCTACGGGCGAGGATCCGCAGTGGACAGGCAATATGTTCTCGGGTATGCCGGCCTATCTTATCGACGTGGAGTACCCCGCGCAGGAGGTTAAGCGTAGCATCGGCTCGGTGGTCAAGATCGTTGATGGCCCGATGAACATGACACTTTTTGCCATGCTCCTTATGATGGTTGCTGTGGTGCTTATGGGCGTAAATCCATGGATAGGTATCATCGCAGGTTTGGCCTATGGCCTCTCAACATATTTTTTCCTTATCATTGATGCGGGACACATTACCAAGATGTGGGCTTTGGTCTACGCTCCGCCGTTGGTTGCTGCGGTGTGGTATGCTTTGCGTCGTAATATGTGGGTGGGTGCTACGCTTGCAGCGCTCTTCGGTTCGTTGGAGTTAGGTGCTAACCATCCGCAAATCACATACTATTTCCTCTTGGCTTGTGCTGCGTTATGGATCAATGAGCTGTGGTTTAGCTACAAAGATAAGACTCTAAAGTCGTTTGGTCGTCGTACTGCGCTACTCGCACTTGCTGCTGTGCTTGCCGTAGGCTCTAACATTGCGCCACTTTGGTATACGATGCGCCATAGTAGCTACACGACACGTGGCGTGTCGGAGGCTTCGAATGGCGAGGATGCGCGCGAGGAGAAGATCGCCTACAATACGGCATGGAGCTACGGCATTAAGGAGAGCGGCAATATGCTCGTGCCAAACTATATGGGTGCATGGTCGGGCGATTATAACGAGAAGGCTATCAAGGTGCTTCAGAGCCGTGGTGCTCAGGAGGCGATGTTTAACGATGCGCTCAACGACCTCACCAAGATCTTGCGCCAGCAGATGCCCGACATCACACGTCGCGATGTGGAGTATATCCTCAATATGGGTGATGAGCAGCTCCTCGACGACCTCTACTATCTGCTCGATGTGCGCAGTTCGAAGGCTACGCGCTATGCTACGAACTATTGGGGTGAGCAGCCCTATACCGCAGGTCCTACCTATCTGGGTGCTGCCGCAATCCTGCTTGCGATTCTCGGTGCGATACTCACATCGGCACGTAACCGCTGGTGGATAGTTGCCGTGACGCTCTTTGCGCTCCTTTTGGCGTGGGGTAGCAACATTATGGGCTTCTACGAACTCATGTTCGACCTCTTGCCTGGCTACGATAACTTCCGCACGGTATCTATGGCCTTGGTCGTTGTTGAGTGGAGTGTTCCACTATTGGCGGTATTTGCACTCAACGAACTTGTGTGCTCGACGCTCCCTGTTAAGCAGCTACGACGTAGCATAGTCATCGCTACGGGCATTGTCGTTGCGTTGGTTGTTGCGATGTTGCTCCTTGCCGACTATGGTGTCAAGGATATATACGACGAGTTAGGCGAGGCTCTGTGGGTTGAGCAGCTACGCGAGGCTGTTGTTGAGGCGCGTCGTGGTGCAGCTGTTGCCGATGCTCTACGTTCGATACTCTACGTTGTCGCGTTGGATAGTATCCTCTGGACGATGGTCGGTCTAAGGCGTGGTGCGATGTATAAGCTACTCATTGCTATTGTTGCGCTTATTGTTGTTGCCGACCTCGTAGGTGTCGATAAGCGATATCTGGGCGAGGATAAGTGGCATAAGGGTACGCCTATGGTGATGACTCCCACGGCTGCCGATAAGGAGATTATGGCCGATAAGGATCTCGGCTTCCGCGTATTGGACCTCACGACCGACCCCTATAATAGTGCCCGTGCATCCTATTTCCACCGCTCGGTAGGTGGTTATCATGGTGCGAAGCTCGGTCGCTATCAGGAGGTTATCGACAAATATCTTAAAAGCTATAATAGCGAGGTGCTTGCAGCGCTTAACGTGTGCTATGTAATCACATCGGAGGGTGTTGTGTCGTTGGAGCAGTTCTCGGGCTATGAGCCTAATGGCGCAGCATGGCTTGTTGAGGGTGTTGTGCGAGGTGCGACAGCTAAGGAGGCGCTTGAGCTTGTAGGCGATAGCGACCTTTTGGCTACGGCTGTTGTGGAGGATGGCGTTAAACTATCGACTGATAGTTTTAATGCGGAGGGTGATATAGCTCTCGTGGAGTATAGCCCCAACCGCTTGGTATATGAGTATAGCGCAGATAGCCCATCATTGGCCGTATTTTCGGAGATATACTTTGCCGACGGCTGGAGGGTGTATGTCGATGGCGAGGAGGCCGATTACTTTGCGGTGGATTATATCCTGCGAGGTATGGAGCTATCCGCTGGTGAGCACACCATCGTTTGGCAGTTCCGCGCACCTCGGTGGGCGGCTATCTCGGCTGTTATGGCCGTTGCCTCATGGCTTATTCTTGCGGCTTTGGTTGCTGTGATAGTCGTGATGGCATATCGTACAAAATGTAATGAGGGAAAGAAAGAATAGAAGATATTATGGCAAACAGTAAGGAGACACGACTAAAGCGCAAGGTGCGCAGGTCGTATACCATTTCGACAATAAGCATTGCTCTGGTGCTCTATCTGCTTGGTGTGGTGAGTTATGTGACACTCTCGGCACTCTCGGTGGCTACGTCGCTTAGGGAGAATGTGACGCTCTCGGTGGAGTTGACAAATGAGCTTGACGAGGCGGGTCGTAAAGCGGTACTCGAGGCTATGGAGGCTACAGACTGTGTGGCTTCGGTGGAGATGCTCTCGAAGGATGCGAAGCTTAATGATGAGGCCTTCCGCCAGCAGTTCGAGCTGGATATCGACGAGCTTCTGGGCGAAAATCCACTTCGTGACAGCTACGAGGTGACGCTCAAGGGTGAGTGTTCGACACGTGAGGCGATAGATGGCTTTGTGAGGAGTATCGAGAATGTCGTAGGTGTGGAGTATATCGCCATACCTCCTATCGACGTGGTGGAGAGTATGCAGAAGATGATTACTCATGTAAGTATCGGCATGCTTATCTTCTTCGGTGTGTTGCTTATTATCTCGGTGTTGCTTCTCAATAACACTATACGTTTGGCGATATATTCGAAGCGCTATCTTATCAATACCTTTAAGCTTGTGGGTGCTACGAAGTGGTATATCATGCGTCCGTTGCTTGGTGATGCTATCAAGCAGGGTCTTGTGGCGGGTATTATCGCTGCGATGTTGGTCTGCCTTACAATCTATGGTGTTGAGAACTTCACTCCGCAGGGTATAGTGCTTTTACCCTATCGCGAGGTGGCTATCGTTGTGGGGGCTATGGTATGTGTAGGTGTGGTTATCACGCTACTCTTTAGCGCTATGGCCGTCAATAAGTTTGTGAATATGAAGTCTAACAAGATCTATCTTTACTAAAGTTTGTAGCAATGGATAAGAATAATCAGCGTATGCCCTTTACGCGCAAGAACTATATTGTGATGCTAATAGGTGTATGTGTCATCATCCTCGGCTTTGTGCTTATGTCGGGTGGAGGAGAGCATACTGCAACACATTTCGATGAGTCGATCTTTTCGTTCCGTCGCATCACCCTCGCTCCGATTGTTGTGATTGCAGGCTTTGTCGTGGAGATATATGCCATCATGAAGCGTTTCGACGAGGATAAGGAGTAGTGTATGTTGAACTTACTAAATGGAGAAATATGGATATTTTAGAGGCTATAATTTTGGGTGCGGTGCAGGGTCTTACGGAGTTCTTGCCCGTGTCGAGTAGCGGACACCTACAGTTGGCCAAAGAGCTAATGGGTGTGGAGCTCGAGGAGAATCTCACGTTCGATGTCTTGCTGCATGCCGCAACGGTGCTCAGTACTATTGTTGTGCTGTGGAGCGAGATATGGTGGCTTGTTAAGGGTGTATTTTCGCGTGGTATGAACGACGAGAAACGCTACTTCCTTAAGCTCGTTATCTCGATGATACCTATCGGTATTGTCGGTCTATTGTTTATGGATCAGATTGATGCACTTCTCGCTTCGCAATATATTATGTTGGTGGTTGGAGGTATGCTTTTGCTCACGGCTGCGCTATTGTCATTTGCCTACTATGCCAAGCCACGTGTGAAGGATAGCATTTCGTATCGCGATGCCTTCATCATCGGTCTTTCGCAGGCGGTAGCCTCTATGCCAGGTCTTTCTCGCTCGGGTACGACGATCGCCACGGGTCTGTTGCTCGGCAACCAGAAGTCTGCCGTGGCTACCTTCTCGTTCCTTATGGTGCTCGCCCCAATTATGGGCCAGGCGCTGTTGGATGTCGTTGGCGGAGGCTTCGAGAATACGGGTATCGGCATGTGGCCTTTGGTGGCAGGTTTCCTTACCTCGTTTATTGTGGGATGCTTGGCGTGCCGCTTTATGATAAACATCGTTAAGCGAGGTAAACTTATCTGGTTTGCGCTCTATTGTGCTATCGTAGGCGTATTGGCCATCGGTTCGTATATTTTCTAATTAAAACCCAAGCTATGGAGGAACTATCATTCAAAGATATAGATTTTGCGGAGGGCTACGTAGCCATTATCGACAAGCCCTACGAGTGGACATCGGCCGATGTCGTGCGCAAGATAAAGTTTCAGTTGCGTAAGTGTGGCTATCCCAAGATTAAGATTGGTCATGCAGGTACGCTCGATCCCTTGGCTACGGGTATTTTGATTGTCTGCATAGGCCGTGCTACAAAGCAGGTTGAGGCGTTGCAGGCCGAGCGCAAGGAGTATATCGCCGAGTTGCAATTAGGAGCTACCACGCCAAGTGGTGATATGGAGCACGAGGTTGATCAACACTACCCTATGGAGCATATCACACGCGAGGCTGTCGAGGAGGCGTTACGTTCGCTTACGGGTGAGCGAGAGCAGCTACCACCACTATACTCAGCAAAGAAAATCTCGGGAGTACGTGCCTACGAGTTTGCACGTGCTGGCGAGGAGGTGGAGCTTAAGAAGGCGCTTATCAACATCTACGATATGGAGCTTGTAGAGTATGACCTGCCACGCATCAAGATCCGAGTAGAGTGCAGCAAGGGTACCTACATTCGTTCGTTGGCCTTTGAGATTGGCGAGGCGCTCAATAGTGGAGCCTATCTAAGCTCATTGCGCCGCACGCGTAGTGGCTCATTCGTTGTTAGCGAGGCCCATACGCTCGACAATTTTATGGAAAAGTTGCGTGAGCGTGAAACAAAATAGTTTTTTTTACGTATATAATTTGATTGTTACACTTTTTTTAGAAAAATAGAGCTATATGAAGTTATCGCAGTATGGTTACGAGTTCTCGCAGGATATGGTTGCAAAGTATCCTACGGTCAATCGTGACGATGCCCGTCTTTTGGTTTTGGATCGTAAAACAGGCAATATCGAGCACCGCATATTTAAGGATATCATCGAGTACTTCGACGAGAAGGATATGTTCGTATTCAACGATACAAAGGTATTCCCCGCACGCTTGCAGGGTTGCAAGGAGAAGACGGGTGCCGATATCGAGATTTTCTTGCTCCGTGAGCTCAACCGCGAGTTGCGCTTGTGGGACGTGTTGGTAGATCCTGCGCGTAAGATTCGTATCGGCAATAAACTCTACTTTGGTGATGATGAGCTTATGGGTGCCGAGGTTATTGACAACACTACATCACGTGGTCGTACGTTGCGTTTCCTCTTCGATGGTTCGTACGAGGAGTTTAAGGAGGCGCTTTACAACCTTGGTGAGATGCCTCTTCCCCGCTGGGTGCGCGAGAAGGTAGAGCCCGAGGATGAGGAGTGGTATCAGACAATCTTTGCTAAGCACGAGGGTGCTGTGGCAGCTCCTACGGCAGGTCTTCACTTCTCGAAGCATCTGCTTAAGCGCATGGAGATTAAGGGTATCGAGAGTGCCTTCGTTACGTTGCACGTAGGTTTGGGTAACTTCCGCACGGTCGATGTCGAGGATTTGTCGAAGCACAAGATGGACTCGGAGCAGTTTGTGATTACTCCCGAGGCTGTCGAGCAGATGAACAATGCGAAGAAGGCGGGTCACAAGGTTGTGGCTATCGGTACTACTGTTATGCGTGCTTTGGAGACAGCCGTATCGGTTGGCGGTATGTTTAAGCCCGCTGAGGGATGGACTAATAAGTTCATCTTCCATCCCTATCAGTTCTCCTCGGTCGATGCCTTTGTTTCTAACTTCCACCTTCCCTACTCAACGCAGCTTATGATGGTTGCGGCGTATGGTGGCTACGACAAGGTTATGAATGCCTACGAAGTAGCTCGCAAGGAGGGTTATCGCTTCGGTACTTATGGCGATGCGATGTTGATATTGTAGAAAATAAATCGTATATTTGCAGTTATAATTAGAGTATTATGGCAACAAATAAAATCTTGTACGTTTGTCAGGAGATCGCTCCCTACTTACCCGAGAATGAGCTCTCGAAGCTAAGCCTCGAGATGGCACGTCAGATGCAGGAGCGAGGTGCTGAAGTTCGTACGTTTATGCCCCGTTTCGGCTGCATCAACGAGCGTAGAAATCAGCTACATGAGGTTATCCGTCTTTCGGGCATGAACCTTATCATCAACGATAATGACCACCAGCTCATTATCAAGGTGGCATCTATTCCTTCTGCGCGCCTACAGATATATTTCATTGATAACGACGACTACTTCTCGCGTCGCGCAGTGCTTCGTGATGCCGAGGGTACGCTTTTTGAGGATAACGACGACCGTGCCATATTTTTTGCTCGCGGCATGCTCGAGACTGTTAAGAAGCTGCGTTGGTCACCTACGATTGTACATTGCCATGGCTGGTTCTCGGCTATTGTTCCGATGTATCTCAAGAAGGTATTTTATGATGATCCTCTCTTCCGTGACCTTAAGATCGTGCTTTCGCTCACTGGCGATAAGTTCGAGGGCGAGCTTAGCTCTAATTTTAAGCAGAAGCTCGAGGGCGAGGGTATCATGGATAGCAATATGAAGATTTTGGAGGAGCCTTCATACGAAAATCTATATCGTTTCGTTATTGACTATGCCGATGGTGTTATTGCCACTTCGGCAGATGCCGACGCTTCGCTTTTAGAGTACGCTCGTGCCAATGGCAAGAAGGTGCTCGAGTACGAGGATGTCGAGGATAGTGTGAAGTTCGATAACTACAAGAGATTCTATGATGAGTTGTAAAGCATTGTTGCGTAACATACTCTTTGTGTTTGGCCTGTCGCTGATTTTGGGCAGCTGTACTACCGAGGTTGACTATACGTTAGGCTCGGAGTTCTTGCCATCGAATCAGAAGATGGAGCTGCGACGCAGAGTCTATGAGCGTGGCACTATGCGTGAGGGTGATGGCGAGGCGCAGCTATGCCGTCTATCCTCTACGCGCCTATACCTTACCGACTCTATCGCTTCGACAAATATCGGCAGTGGATATTTTGGCCACGAGCATAGCGATACGTTTGGTCTGCGTACGGCGGGTTTTATGACACAGATGCTCTTCAGCCTTAGCCTACACGAGGGTCGCGGTTGGGGCTATCGTCCCATTTTCGACTCTATGTGTCTGTCGCTGTATGTGACAGATTTTCATGGAGATACAACACGTTCACGTCGTTTCGAGGTCTACGAGATTACCTCTAACGACTATCTTAGTGCGTCGGCCGACACAAGCTTCTATATCAACTTCGATCCTACGCCTTATGTCTCTAAGGAGCCGATCTTCTATTTCGACTACCCCGACCAGGCACATGGCGTATATGTTGGTGATGTGACGTCGCCTGCGGAGCGTAAGGTGCGCCTGCACGAGACGTCGGCAACACGTCAGTATATCGAACGATTGATGTTCCTCACGGATTTGGATGCTAATGGAGGCTTCGCGCTTGACAAGGACGAGATCTATGTCGAGGGCAACGAGGCTGCTTTTCTCGATAAGGTGCATGGCGTATATATCACCGCAGCTGAGGAGCAAGGTGAGGGTGTAGGAGCTATGTTTGCGACAAGTTTGGAGAGTACTGCGCTTATCTTGTATGCTCGTGATCGCTACGAGGAGGATCCTACGATTATCCGCGATACGACAAACATGGTCTACAACTTCTACCTCGATAAGGACACCTACAACCTCGAGGTTGGTAACGTGTCAATCAATATGGTCGATCACGACTTCTCGCAGTCGGCGTTCAGCGTTGAGCAGCAGGGTGGCGAGTTTACGGTCAATGGTGGCGAGGAGGCGCTTATCTGCTATGTCGATGGTATGGGAGGCGTAGTTACGGAGTTGCAGTTTAGCGACGAGTTTATACAGTCGTTGGCCGATATTGTTTTGGAGAACGAGGATTCGGTAGTTGCCGTAAATCAGGCGCATTTGTCAATCTATCTGGAGGGTTCGGACTACGACTATATGATGCTCAATCCGTTGGATATTACTCCGATTTTGGATCGTTCGATGGATCGTTTGGGCTTGTATACCGACTATGCGGAGCTTATTGCCGTTTCGGACTATATCTACTCTGCCGAGTCGAGCTATAAGCTCGCCTTCGATGGTACGCTAAACCGCTCGTTGGCAAGCTATACGATGAACATCTCGACATTTATCCAGTCGCTGATGAATGCTGCGGCAGATAATGTTGATGAGAATGGCAAGGTGCAGTTGGAGAAGTTCTCGGCCGACTACGAGCCCGCAGGCGAGTCGTTGGTTAAGTATCGCAGAGCATATATCGCTCCCGAGGCCTACTCGCTCTTCGGCATGCGTCGTCAGAGCATCAATGGCTCGGATGGCGAGGTGGCTGGCGAGAAGTGTGCCGCACCGATAAGGTTAGACATGACTTATACTATTGTAAAATAATAGTTTAAGTGTATGATATAGTGACAGAAAAGCAAACCTAAGTCCCTATACTTAGGTTTTGCTATATCTATAAATGAACAGTTGAGTGACATTATAAGATGCAGGAAAATTTAGTTATTGTAGAGTCTCCCGCCAAGGCGAAGACCATCGAGAAGTTCTTGGGTAAGAGCTATATGGTGAAGTCGAGTTTTGGCCACATCCGCGATTTGGCGAAGAAGGGACTCGGTATTAACGTAGATAACGACTTTGAACCCATATACGAGATTCCGGACGATAAGCGTAAGGTTGTCGACGAGTTAGCACGCCTGGCACGTGAGGCTAAGACCGTGTGGTTGGCATCCGATGAGGACCGCGAGGGAGAGGCTATTGCATGGCACTTGGCCAAGGTTTTGAATTTGCCTATCGAACGCACTAAGCGTATTGTGTTCCACGAGATTACGCAGCGAGCTATCCTTGCGGCTATCGAGTCACCTCGTACGATCGACATGAATTTGGTGAATGCGCAGCAGGCACGTCGCGTGTTGGATCGCTTGGTGGGTTTTGAGCTCTCGCCCGTGTTGTGGAAGAAGGTGCGTCCAGCACTCTCGGCGGGTCGTGTGCAGAGCGTTGCAGTACGTCTTATTGTCGAGCGTGAGCGCGACATCATCGCCTTCAAGTCGGTGGCTCAGTACCGCGTTGTTGCACAGTTCCATGCTGCGGGTGACGAGGAGGCTACGCTCTTTAAGGCCACGTTGTCTAAGGCGTTCGATTCGCGCGAGGAGGCCGAGAGATTCCTCCAGGAGTGTATCGGTGAGAGATTTGTTGTCAGCAAGGCTGAGGAGAAGCCCGTGCAGCGCTATGCAGCACCACCGTTCACTACCTCTACGTTGCAGCAGGAGGCAGGTCGTAAGCTCGGTATGAGCGTATCGCAGATTATGTCTGTAGCGCAGAAGCTCTATGAGCAGGGTCTTATTACCTACATGCGTACCGACTCTGTGAACCTCTCGCAGATGGCCATTACGCAGTGTAAGAACGAGGTTACGCGCCTCTTTGGTGCTAAGTACTCCTACCCCCACAACTTTAAGACCAAGAGTAAGGGTGCTCAGGAGGCTCACGAGGCTATCCGCCCATCGTATATCGAGCGTCACGAGATTGAGGGTACGGCAGCCGAGAAGCGTCTTTACGACCTTATCTGGAAGCGCACTGTAGCCTCGCAGATGGTTCCTGCGGAGCTTGATCGCACGCAGGTTGTTATCAATATGCAGAACCGTGCGGAGCAGTTCGTAGCTACAGGTGAGGTGGTACGTTTCGATGGTTTTATGCGCTTGTACTCGGAGAGTGTCGATGAGGATATGCAGAATGAGGGCGAGGGTGGCTTGCTCCCAAAGATGGAGATTGGCGACGAACTGGTCTACACCACAATCACCGCTTCGGAGCGTTATACTCAGGCACCACCACGATATAACGAGGCGGCGTTGGTTAAGCGCTTGGAGGAGCTTGGCATCGGCCGTCCTTCAACATACGCACCTACGATTACGACGATTATCAACCGCGGATATGTCGTTAAGCAGAATCGCGATGGCCAGAAACGCCAGACCGAGCAGCTTATGCTTTCGGGTGCTAAGCTCACGTCGAAGATGGTGTCGGAGAGCTATGGTAAGGAGAAGAATCGCCTTGCGCCTACCGATATCGGTATGGTCGTAAACGACTATCTCGAGTCGCAGTTCTCATCAATTATGGACTACCACTTCACGGCAAACGTCGAGAAGGAGTTCGACCGCGTAGCCGAGGGTGACATTACATGGACCAAGATGATTGGCGAGTTCTACGATCCTTTCCACAACCTTGTGGATGCCGCTATTGGCACGCAGAACGAGAAGGGCTACCAGTCGGCACGTGTCTTGGGCGTTGATCCTAATACAGGCCTTGTTGTCAAGGCGCGTATCGGCCGCTATGGTCCTATGGTCGAGCTTGAGGGCAAGGATGGCGAGAAGGGTCAGTTTGCATCGCTTAAGAAGGGACAGCTCATCGAGTCTATCACTTTGGAGGAGGCTTTGGAGCTCTTTGCTCTGCCCCGCAACCTCGGTGAGTTGGATGGCGAGCCTTTGATGGTCGGTATCGGTAAGTTTGGCCCCTATGTGCGTCATGGTAAGACCTTCGCATCGTTAGCTAAGGGCGACGATCCCTATACTATCACTCGTGAGCGTGCCGAGGCGCTACTCAAGGAGAGTACAGATAAGCAGAAGAGTGCATCGACACCTCTACGTACCTTCGCCGAGGATGCGCAGATGGTCATTAAGACGGGTGTCTATGGTCCCTACATCGCCTACAACGGCAAGAACTACCGCTTGCCACGTGGTGCTAAGGTTGAGGCGCTGACCTACGAGGAGTGCCAGAAGATTGTCGCAAAGGCTAAGAAGTAGTCGGCGACAAGGAGCAAATATGTAAACAATTTATTTATTCACCTAAATACTATTAATTATGAAGAAAATCTTTGTTTTGGCCCTCGGTCTTTTCATGGCAGCGGGTGTAATGGCTCAGGAGGAGACAGCTCTTGAGTTTACCGTAGTGAAGGAGAATCCTATCACAAGCATTAAGAACCAGAACCAGGCAGGTACTTGCTGGTGCTACTCATCATTGGCATTCATCGAGTCTGAGCTTTTGCGTATGGGCAAGGGCGAGTTCGACTTCTCTGAGATGTATATCGTACACAACACCTATCTCGATCGTGCAGACAAGGCAGTTCGCACACACGGTGATGTATCTTTCGCGCAGGGTGGCTCGTTCTACGATGTTATCTATGGTATGGAGGCTTTTGGTCTTGTTCCCGAGGCTGAGATGCGTCCAGGTGTGATGTATGGCAAGGAGCTCAGCGTGCACAACGAGCTTTCAGCTATTAGCGACGCAGTTGTAGCAGCTATCGCAGAGGGTCGTCACCGCAGCTTGCAGTCAGATCCTGAGGGCAATATGTTGTGGAAGAAGTGTATCGAGGCTATCCACGATGTATACCTCGGCGTACGTCCCGAGTCATTCACATACGAGGGTAAGGAGTACACACCTAAGTCATTCTACGAGTCTTTGGGCTTGAACGCATCAGACTATGTATCTTTGACATCATTCACACACCACCCATTCTACACTACATTTGCTCTTGAGATTCCCGACAACTGGCGTTGGGCTCAGTCATACAACCTTCCTATCGACGAGCTTATGGAGGTGTTTGACAACGCTATTATGGAGGGTTACACTGTAGCTTGGGGTAGCGACGTTAGCGAGAAGGGCTTTACTCGTCAGGGTACAGCGGTTCTTCCTGAGGATGTTGCTGGTACTGACCTCCAGGGCTCAGATATGGCTAAGTGGCTCAACCTCACAGAGGAGGAGAAGAAGAATACTCCACGTCCTACAACTCAGAAGTGGTGTACACAGGAGGAGCGTCAGCTTGGTTACGACAACTGGGAGACTACCGATGATCACGGTATGCAGATCTACGGTATCGCAAAGGATCAGAACGGTACTGAGTACTACATGGTGAAGAACTCATGGGGTGAGGCTGGTACATACAAGGGTCACTGGTATGCATCAAAGGCATTCGTTCGTTACAAGACTATGAACATCATTGTTCACAAGAATGCTATTCCAAAGGAGATTCGTAAGAAGCTTAACATCAAGTAAAATTTCTTGTGATAAGAGGTCATCTGCGACCTCTCAATCATTGCCCCAAATGGGAAATACGCTTAGTATGTCCCATCTGGGGCAATTTCTTTATCGAGGCCACATCTGACCTCTTCTAACAAGAAATTAATTTCTCGTGATAGTGGCACATCTACATCACTCTAACGAGAAATTGTGGCGTGCAGGTAAGAGAGGTGGTTGTGGCGTTGTCGCTTGATGCCGAGTTATTGGGGAGGGTGCGCCCACAAAAGCGTAGCGCCCCCTCTCACAAAAAAAGAGCGCACCACGTGAGTGATGCGCCATTATACAGCCTCTTTATATTAAGCCCTAAAGTGCAGGTCGTGTTCCATGCGCTTGAGCTTGCGTATTTGCAGTGTCAGAAGCACCGCAGCGACAATAACCGAGAGGCTATCGGCCAAAGGCATAGAGGCCCATGCACCCATAGCACCGAACTGCGGTGGTAGGATAAGCAGCAAGGGGAGTAGGAAGAGCAGCTGGCGGGTTGTAGATAGGAACATTGCCAAGGGTGCCTTGCCGATATATTGGAAGAAGCTACCTGCAACAACCTGGAAGCCAACGAGCGGGAATATTAACATCGATACTCCCAAGCCCTGAGCCACAACATCTATCATAGCTTGATCAGCAACACCATTCGACGAATCGACAAACAGAGCGGCCACCTCGCGTGGGAAGAGCACACCGATAAGGAATGCGAGTGTTGTAACGCACGTAGCGCAGATTATCGTATATTTCAATACCGTGAGTACTCGGCCATACTGCTTTGCACCATAGTTGTAACCAACGATAGGCTGCATACCCTGGTTAAAGCCCTGTGCAACCATGATAAAGAGTAGTATTACGCGGTTCATAACGCCATAAGCACCCACATATATATCGCCCACGTTACCATCGAATGTCGTAGCCGACACTACGTCCCATGCTCCCGTACCGCCATACTTAAGTAGTGCCGTGTTCATAAAGCGTGTTACGAACGAGGCACATACGTTGAGTAGGAACGGTGCCATACCTATTGAGAGGATTGCACCGACAATGGCCTTATCTAAGCGGAAAGCGGTGCGACGGAAGCGCAAGAAGCTACTATTTGAGGTGTAGTGGTGGAGCTGTATTGAAAGAGCGATGCTCTGAGCCACTACCGTAGCCCATGCCGAGCCGCGGATGCCCCAGTCCAAGACAAAGATAAACAGTGGGTTAAGTAGCGCACATAGAGCGATAGCCGTAAGCATAATGTACATAGCCTTACGTGGGTAACCCGAGGCGCGTAGCTGCTCATTGAGGCCGAGATATAGGTGCGTGATGATATTACCAAACATGATAATCTCCATGAAGTCGCGGGCATAGCCCAATGCCTCCTCGCTGGCATTACCTCCCGAGAAGAATACCAGAATAGGATCGAGGAAGAAGAGGAAGACGAGCATGATGCTAACACCGAGAATAAGGTTGAGCATCACGGCATTTCCCAAGATGCGCTCGGCGGCATGTTTATTACCCTCGCCCAGGCGTATCGAGATACGTGCTGCGGCACCAATACCGACCATAGCACCAAAGGCCGAGGCGATGTTCATAATTGGCAACGTGATTGCCATACCCGATATTGCCGTGCCACCGACACCGTGGCCGATAAAAATACTATCTATGATGTGGTATAGCGACGATGAGGCCATAGCGATAATCGCTGGTATGGCATAGCGTGCCAGGAGCTTACCCAGCGAGTCGCTACCTAATGATATTGTGCTATTGTTTGCAGATGATGCCATCTTACTAACTATCTTTCTCTCTTATATTTATTTTGCTCTAACGGCCGTAGCCACGATATACGTTTCGTTATGTCGGCTGAGTGTTATCTCCACAGCTTGCCCATGTAGCTCACCACGCAGCAACTCATGCTCAGGGTCATAGCTCACAATTCGGAGATCGTCACGCAGCTCAACACCCCTAACACCGTAATACTTATACATAGCCTCCTTGGCTGTCCATAGCTTTGCTAACCAATCCTCATCCCCACCACCGAGAGCTATCTCTTCGGCTGAGGCATATCGCTCGGCGGCACGGCTAAAATCACGATCGCGCGACTCGATATCGACACCCACGCGCTCGTCGGCGATAGCTACGGCAACCACAGTGCGGCTATGTGCAATGCTGATATATGCTTCCGGTCTATTGACGATAGGTGCGCCCACCTCGTTGTAGTCAATCACTACATCGCGCCCCAACTCACGACGTACAATACGTCTCCATGCAAGGTGCTCGTTACGCCTTGCATCGTTCTGAAAGCGAGCTGCTGAGGCTATGTCGGCAGCCGTTAGCAGGGTGTCGCAACATAGATATACGGGCGGCACGCTCTCGACAAAGAGTCTAACCATCTATCTCAACCTTTATCTTATCCACACGACGGCCATCCATCGTGGCAATAAAGAACTTGGCACCATGCGTGCGTAGCTCGTCACCGCGACGTGGCAGGTCGCGTTTCAGCTCCATCATAAGACCTGCCAAGGTCTCGGCATGTCCCTCGACATCGGCGAAGGCCTCCTCTTCGTAGCCTATGACGCGCTCGAACTCGCGAATGTGTATCTTAGCATCGAAGATATAGGCTTGCTCGCCAATCTTCTCGTAGAGCTTCTCCTCGTCATCGTCGCTCTCGTCGGTAATCTCACCTACGACCTCCTCCAAGACATCCTCCAACGATACCAAGCCCTGTGTTGCGCCATACTCATCCACAACAATCGAGATATGTATCTTACGCTTCTGAAAGGCCTTCAAGAGGTCGTCAATCATCATATGCTCGGGTACGAAGTAGGGCTTACGCAATAGTTTCTGCCACTCGAAGTCCTCGCCCTCGGAGATATGTGGAAGCAGATCTTTGACATACAAAATACCACGAATATCGTCGAGGTCATCGCCATAAACGGGAATACGTGAGTAGCCCGTTTCGACAATAACACGTTTCACCTCTGTGTACGATGCATCGTACTCCAAGCCCGTGATATCTACTCGTGAGTGCATAATCTCGACAACCTCGGTCTGTCCGAAGCTCACGATACCCGACAACATCTTCTGCTCCTCCTCCGAGCCCGTCTCGGTAAGGTCTACGGCATTGGCAAGCTCCTCGATGGAGATCTCGGCATTCTTCATCGCAAAGCGGCTCACACGGCTGCTTGTGCGCATAAGCACAAAGGCGAGTGGATAGGACAACCAGCAAAGAAGCTTCATCGGCATAGAGAAGAGCTTCGACATACGCACAGGGTTGCTCTGTGTGAATACCTTGGGCATAATCTCACCAAAGAGCAACAAGAGGAAGGTGACGACGATGGTCTTGAAGATAAAGTCCCACACGCCGCTAAACAGAAATACCTGGTCGATAAGCTGCGTGGTGATGATAATCAAGCAGATATTGACCATGTTGTTGCCTACAAGGATGCTGGCTAACAACCTATCGCTATTCTCAAGCAACGCCAATACGCGCTTTGCTGCTGTGTTATCCTCTTTCTCGAGCGCATCTATATCGTTGTGCTTGAGCGCAAAAAAGGCAACCTCCGACCCCGAACACATACCCGATAGAACGATAAGCAACACTGCAAGCAGTGCCAGACCTATGCTTGTCATAAGGTCGATGTTGGGATTGAGAGCGATGGCATTGACCACCGCCTCAGCGCCATGACCGATCTCCTCGACAACGGCGTTGGCGGGGTGTGTAGCATCGAGCGTTGCAGTGTTGTGTGCTGCACGGGCAAGAGCTGCGCTATCGAGCGTAAATAGTAGATTTAACATCTTCTCTCTGAATTACTAATCGAAAAGCGAACCTCCTGTTGAGGGTGCCTCCACCTCGGCAACGCGCTCACGTGTTGATGGCTGGAATGTCGTAGTGCGCACCTGCGTCTCGCTCTCGTTCTCGAACGTTACACCACGACGCACATAGGCAGGACTTGCAATCTGCATCTTAACCTGCTTGTATCTATCCTGCTGCAATGGGCTAATCGTAACGGGAGGCTTAGGAGTAGGTATTGTCTTGGTTTTCTTGGCGATCTCGGGCTCCTTTGGAGGTATCATATCTTCGCGCTGTGGCTCGACAAAGGGGGTATCCTCCTCCTTGACATATACGGGGTTGATGTTGAGCTTCGTGCCATCGACAAAGCGTGTTGCAACAACGACCAATTCAAGCTCCTCCTCATCCAATGTAGACTTCTCGCTGGCACCCCAGATGATATTTGCGGCATGCTCCGTACCATCGTCATCTACGTAGCTTGCATTCTTCTGGATATACTCCATAGCTATGGTGATATCATCCTGCGTGAGCAGATCAATATCCGATACGGCGAAGCTGAGAAGGATCTCCTTAGCACCCGTGATGCGGTTGTCGTCAAGTAGCGATGATGATAGCGCTCCCTCGGCAACCTCCAAAGCGCGGTTCTTACCCGCAGCCTTCACTACGGACATGTGTGCACGACCACTGCCACGCATCACCGTCTCTACATCGGCAAAATCGACACGCACGTAGGCCTTCTCCACGGTGATAAGCTCTGCGATACCCTTTGTTGCCATGCCGAGTACATCGTCGGCCTTGCCAAAGGCCTCGGTGAGCTTGAGCTTTCCATACATCTGACGCACGCGCTCGTTGTCGATCACAAGAAGCGAGTCTACCCACTGGTTAAGCTCCGCGACACCCTTTACAGCCTTGTCATAGCGACCAGGGCCCTCCATGCGGAGAGGCATAGTCACTACGGCAACTGTCAAGATACCTAAGTCGTGTGCGAGCTTAGCAATGACGGGCGAAGCACCCGTACCCGTACCACCACCCATACCCGCAGCAATGAAGAGCATCTTCACACCCGAAGTCTCAAGAAGGCTACGTAGCTGGTCCTCGCTACCTATGGCGAGCTCGCGGCCCTTTTCGGGCTTATTACCAGCACCCAAACCTGGGCCCATCTGTATCTTGTTCTTCACCGAGCAGTTGTTCAGCGCCTGCTTATCGGTGTTACACACCACGAAATTGACACCCGTAATACCCATCTTCTGCATATGGTTTACGGCATTGCCACCTGCGCCACCCACGCCGATAACCATGATTATCGAGTTGGCATCAAGCACCATTCCCGATTGGTTATCGCCCGCAAGAGCCTCTACAAGCTCGTCGGAGTGTATGTTGTTACCAAAATAGTCCATAATTCAAAATTTTGTGTTGTACGCCTAAAAACTACAACTCCAACTCGTCGCTATCCGTGAACGAGTTGCTCATCTTCTCCATTAGGCTCTTCATTCGGCCCATAATACCACGGCCCTTGCTCTTAGGCTGCTCGTCCTCCTCCTCGAAGCCGAAATCTTTGTCGTCTACCTCGGGAACAGCTGCCACCTCGGGCTCTGTCTGACGTGGAGGCATTGTGCCGATGCTGGGACGAGGCCTCTCCTCGGGCTCGACAACCTGACGGGGCTCCTCGCGACGCTCCATCTGTCGTGGTTCTGCCTGACGAGGCTCTTCGCGCTGTACACGTACTGCGATATTGCAGCTGCCACGGTTGGCACCATAGACCAAAAGCGATGCTGAAGTGGCGTATGCCGAAGTCGAAATATGCTCGCTCATAGTCTCGGTAAACCCATACTCGGGATATACCGCACGCACCTCGATAGCCTTAAGCTCACGAGCAAAGAGCTCCTCGATATGCTGCATCTCTGCGCCACCACCCGTGAGCAACACTACGGGTTGGAAATCCTTGCCGCAACCTGCGTTCTTAATCTCGCGGCGTACCCATTCGGCAATTTCGCACATGCGAGCCTCGATAATCGATGCGAGGTTACGACGAAGAATGCTCTTTGTCGTACCACGGCGTGCCGACTGGAAGACGATCTTATCGTCGGTGGCCAGCTCCTGCATTGCCGAGCCATACTGACGTTTCAACGACTCGATATAGTTTGCGGGAATGCCGTATGCGCGGATATCGCCATTGATAGCATCCGTGCCGATAGGGATAGATGCCATGTAGCGCACCTTACCGCCCATCATCACAGTAACATCCGTTACGCCACCACCCAAGTCGATGACAACGCATCCCTCCTCGATATCCTCGGTTGTAGCCACCGAGAGGTACGATGCAAGGGCATTGGGTACAAACTCCTTAACACTGATGCCCTGACGCTGCAAACATCCACGCAGACGATCACGCATAGAGCGGTCGCAGAGCACGAAGTTGTACGTTGCGGCAAGCACATGGCCATAAGCACCTACGGGCACCTCTACCTCCTTATCGTCGATGGTGTAGCGTAGAGGCTCCATGGTGATAATCTCCTCGCGGTCATCGGGGAGCTTCACACTGCGCATGCGACGATCGAGGTCGTCCAAATCGCGCTGCGTAATCTGGTTGCTACCATTACGCAACTCATCCTGCACATACACATGGTCTGTGACGGGCACGCAACGGATAAAGTCGCCAGCAAGACCTGCATAGGCCTCCGTAATGCTGATGCTCAGCTCATTCTCGATACGCTCCTTAGCTGCCTTGATTGCGCGGCCTGCCGTCTCGGCATTCTCCACATGTCCCGCATTGATACCCTCGATAGGCTCCGAGACGATGCTGCGAATCTCTACACGTCCATCATCCTCCACCGAGCCTACGGCGATAACCACATTTGTCGAACCTACGTCGATTGCTACAATTTGCTTACCTTTCATCGTTCTATATATTTTTATTTTTCTCTTATCTTCACACTAATATTTTGCCGTGTTGCCCTATATACCACGACCTATTTGCACACCACCTGCCCACGATAGCGTAGGCTGATGCTTCGATACTTATCCCAGCCTATGTTGTTGAGGCCCTTCTCGTAGAAGCGTGTCAGCGTGGCGAGCTTACGGTGAGTATCTTCGGTCGTGCCGAGATCTACGGTAAAGCGTCCCGAGCGTGGTACAAACGACAGCTCTATAGCCTTGCCATGACCTCCCGAGGCCATAATCTGCACAATCTCGGCACTCCAATAGCGGTTGTGTGACACATAGCTAAGGAAATCTACCATGGCGAAGAAGTCATCAGCCTCGCGCTGTAGTAACTGCTTCTGGCGACGAGCCTCCTCCTGGCGACGCTCCAATGCTACGATACCCGCCTCGAGCTCCTGTCGGCGGTAGCGGTGGCGGTTGCGAGCCTCGCTCTTACGACGTTTGAGGTCGTTGCGTAGAATCTCGTATGCATCGTCGTCCATAAATAGGCTCTTGCGTATGCGCTGGTTGAGTACCACACGTAACTCCTTGCTATTCTCCTGCAATTTCTCGTAGTAGGGTATCTTCTCGCTCTCCAACTCGGCGATATAATTGTCGAGTTTAGCCAACGAGTCGGCAACAACATCCCTTACGTTTCCCGCAAAACGGTAATCGTAGAGTGGCTTATATCCTCCCGTCACCACTGTTACGGGTACGCTATAACTATCCGCAGCATGTAGGATGTGGCCATCGGCCGTAACGTAGTTGTCATAGCCGTCGAATCTTAGGCGAGCAATAGGCTCATGCTGCGCAATCTCTATTGCCACCTCACCATCGTAGGTCGTGTAGACATTGGCTTTGGCAACGGCCGTATGTGTCGATACTACATCCTCTAAATTTGCGATATCGGCCTTGGCGAGTGTCGTGCCCACGGGCGAAAGGCCCTTATTGGCGATCCACGACTCTATGGCATGACCGTCGATTAGTTCATGGTCGTTGGAGTGCTTCACATCGACACGTAGGTTGCTCACGGTGGTGCTGTCGGCATGGTCGTTGGTACGATCCTCAGCCCACAATACAACCACTGCGATTACTACCCACAGTGCCACATAACCTGCATATTTCGCTCCCTTACGCCACATCGCTATTTCGCTGTTTTATCTCTTAGCACAGTGGCAACATCGTTGCACACCACGTCGATATTTCCCGCACCAAATGTAACCACGACATCTGTTGCCTCATCTCTTAGCATTGCTGCCAAATCCTCACGCTCGACTAATCTCCACTCGGTAGTTAGCATACGACCAATCATTTCAGAGCATACACCTTCAATAGGCTCCTCGCGTGCTGGATAGATGGGTACCAACACAACATCATCGGCCAGCGACAACACCTCAGCAAAGCCCTCGGCAAGATCGCGCGTGCGAGTGTAGAGGTGGGGCTGGAAGATAGCCATTATGCGTCGCTCGGGGAAGATTCCTCGGAGCGACTCTATCGTAGCGCGAAGCTCCTCGGGATGGTGAGCATAGTCGTCGATATATACCTGCTCGGGAGTGTTGAGGTAGACTTCCATACGACGCTTCACGCCCTCGAACGACGATAGAGCGCGACGTATAGCCTCCTTATCCAACTCCTTGCCCTCGATACGTGCTGCGCACCATAGCATGGCTACCGCAGCTATCGAGTTCTCGATATGCACCTTACCGAGTATTCCCAGACGGCAATCCTCGATGCGGCCGTCGGGCGTTATGATGTCGTAGAGGTAGTGACCACCATCCGTAAGACGTATATTCTCGGCATGGAAGTCGCCTCCCGCATCGCACGAATAGCGATATAGTGCGCGCTTCGAGGTGTCGAACTTAAGCTCCACGCCCTGCTTGAGGATGAGTGCTCCGCCAACCTTTATCTGTGATGCAAACTGCTCGAAGGCCTCTACCATAGCCTCCACCGTGCCGTAGATGTCGAGGTGGTCGGCATCTGCTGCCGTGATAACCGCGACATCGGGGTATAGACGCAGGAACGAACGGTCATACTCATCAGCCTCGACAACCAAGCGGCGACCCTCGCCCAAGACGAGATTCGAGTTGAAGTTGCGCGAGATACCGCCCAAGAAGGCGTTACCCTCGCCTGCTGCTGCGTGGTTGAGCCATGCTGCAAGTGTCGATGTCGTGGTCTTACCATGCGTGCCAGCCACGGCCATCACCAACTTGCCTGCCGAGAGATAGCCGAGCATCTGCGAACGTTTCTCGATGCGGAAGCCTCGCTCTCTAAGCCACGCCCACTCGCAGTGGTCGCCAGGGATGGCTGGTGTGAGTACCACGAGGGTATCCTCTGCCGAGCGCATAGCCTCGGGGATGAGCGCGGGGTCGTCATCATAGTGAATTGCTGCTCCCTCAGCTTCGAGCTCGCGTGTGAGAGGTGTTGCCGTACGGTCATATCCCGCCACAGCATAGCCCTCGTGCATAAAGTAGCGCGCCAGAGCACTCATGCCGATACCGCCGATACCCAGAAAGTATATGTTTTTGTAGACTCTATCCATCTTCCTACTTCGCAATAAGTTTTTCGATTTCTCGCACTACGCGCTCTGCCGAGTCAGCAATGGCGAGTTTCGCGATGTTGAGGCGCAAAGCTTCGCAACGTGCCTTATCCTTGGCCAAAGCTACCGCCTCGTGCATGCCTCGCACTACAGCCTCGCTGTCGTGTACCATGGCTGCTGCATACTTCTCGACCAACGCCATAGCATTCTTCGTCTGGTGATCCTCAGCTACGTTGGGTGAGGGAACAAAGATTGTGGGCTTAGCCACCAAGCAGAGCTCCGACACGGTGCAGGCGCCACTTCGCGAGAGTACCACATCGGCTGCGGCATAGGCGTAGTCCATACGCTCGATGAATGCGCCTTGCCATATATTGCTTGTTGGATGCTCCTCGAGGAATGCCTGCATCTCCTTCTCGTAGTATTTTCCCGTCTGCCAGATAACCTGTACGGGTGCCTCGCCACCGAGTGTCTTTATCCAGCTCTTCATCATCTCGTTGAGCGTACGTGTGCCGAGTGAGCCACCCACAACTAAGATTACGGGCATATCGGCCTTGAAACCGTAGTGTGCCAAAGCCTCCTCGCGGTTGCTACCATCGGCCGAGAAGCGGCCACGCAGCGGGTTACCCGTGAGTGTGATGCGCTCTGCGGGGAAGAATCGCTCCATCTTGTCGTACGCTACGCAGATGCGTTTAGCACGTTTCGAGAGTATCTTGTTTGTAAGACCTGCATATGAGTTCTGCTCCTGAATAAGCGTGGGAACACCCAAGTGCTGTGCAGCCCAAAGAATGGGTGCTGAGGCATATCCACCGAAGCCTACAACAGCATCGGCCTTAAACTCACGGATGATGCGCTTTGCACGACGCACACTCGCCACGACTTTGAAGGGTACGAGTAGGTTGCCCTTGATGTTTTTGAGCGTTAGACTGCGCTGCAATCCTGCGACGGGGAGCCCCTCAATACGATAGCCAAGAGCTGGAACTTTCTCCATCTCCATACGTCCCTCGGCACCAACAAAAAGGATCTCGACCTCTTCGCCCCAAGCTCTTTTTAGAGCCTCGGCAACAGCCACTGCTGGATATATATGTCCGCCGGTGCCTCCGCCCGACAAAATTATTCGCTTCATGCTTCCTTAAAACTGACTTAAAACGAGAGTATCGGCGTTGATAACTATTTGTCTATCAACGCATTGCTCTAATTATGTGATACATTGGACGATATGTCCGCAATTTCACCCTACAAAATTATAAAATCCCCACAAATTTTACAAGTAGCCGACCGAAAAATAGAACCTTAATTTCTTCGATATTTTGGGTGGTTGCATCTATCTCGAAAATTTTATGTATGTTTGTAGGAATTTTAGCGCGAAGCAAACTAAAACAACAAATAAAACTACTACAGGTTTATGAAGAAAATTATTAGCATTTTGTGCATCGCACTTGTTGCCGTAGTTGCAATATTTATGGTGAACTGCGGTGGCGCGCAGACTACGCCCGCAGGCGAGATTATAAAGGTGGAGAATGGCCAATTCATCCGCAATGGTAAGCCATACTACTTTGTAGGTACCAACTTTTGGTATGGTGCAATCCTTGGCTCGGAGGGCGAGGGTGGCAACCGTGAGCGTCTCTGCCGAGAGCTCGACTTTATGAAGACCGCAGGTATCGAGAACCTCCGTATCTTGGTTGGTGGTGAGGGCGAGAATGGCCTCCTTGGTAAAATTGAGCCTAACCTACAGCCCGAGCCAGGAGTGTATAACGACGAGGTGTTGGCGGGTTTGGACTACCTTATGATGGAGCTTGGTAAGCGTGAGATGACAGCTGTTCTCTACTTCAACAACGCTTGGGAGTGGAGCGGTGGCTACACGCAGTATGTAGCGTGGGCAAATGAGGAACCTGTGCTTGTGCCACGTGTCGATGGCTGGTTCTCGTACAACGCTTTTGCTGGCGAGTTTGTGCGTAATGAACGTGCTAAAGAGATATTTTTCAACCACTTGCGATATATTATCACACGTACAAACCGCTATACAGGCATAAAGTATGTAGACGATCCTGCGATTTTCTCATGGCAGATTTGCAACGAGCCTCGTGCCTTCAGTAGCAAGACCGAGGACAACAAGGTACACTTTGCAGAGTGGATTGCCGAGAGTGCTCGCCTAATACGCGAGCTCGATCCCAACCACATGATCTCGACAGGCTCGGAGGGCTTCTATGGCTGCGAGTGGGATATGGAGCTTTGCGAGAAGATTCACGCCATCGAGGAGATTGCATATATCAACTGCCACGTATGGCCCTACAACTGGAAGTGGATTACGGGTGAGAATATGCGCGAGAAGCTCGACGTAGCGTTCGAGAATACCGAGGCCTATATCGCTATGCACACCGAGCTTGGCGAGAAGATCGGTAAGCCTGTCGTTGTTGAAGAGTTCGGTATGCCACGCGACGACCTCGACTTCCGCAAGTCGAGCACGACGACCTGCCGCGATAAGTATTACGATTTTGTTTTCGCTATGGTCGAGAAGGCGGCTGCCGAGGGTGGAAAACTCGCAGGTTGCAACTTTTGGAGCTGGGGAGGCTATGCCGTAACGCATGTCGAGGACCACGAATATTGGGCTAAGGGCGACGACTATACGGGTGATCCTGCGCAGGAGCAGCAGGGCCTAAACTCTATCTTTGTTGAGGATGAGGCGACGCTCAATATCATCCGTGAGACAAATCGTGTATTGGGTATCATCGAGTAGTCAACATATTGAAATACAAAGCATAAGCGCTCCTGATTGGGAGCGCTTATGCTTTATGCGTATATGATAAGATGATACCTATTTACGCTATTTTATCAATTCGTGGGCGGGCATAGTCGAGTGTTATACGATGCTCACAACCCTCGGGTAACTCGAACATAACATCCATCATAATCGCCTCGCATACCGAGCGTAGACCGCGTGCTCCGAGCTTGTACTCGATAGCCTTATCTACGATGTAGTCCAATACATCGTCATCCCACTTAAGGTCGATGTTATCCAATGACATAAGTGTCTGGTATTGACGAATGATAGAGTTCTTAGGTTCGGTAAGTATCGAGCGCAACGCCTCCTTCGACAGTGGCTCCATGTGCGTAAGCACGGGAAGACGACCGATAAGCTCGGGGATAAGACCATAAGAGCGCAAATCCTGAGGCTGAATATAGTCCATGATATTTTTCTCGTCGATGCGCTGCTTGAGCGTAGTGCCATAGCCGATAGCATTGGTATTCAAACGCTTAGCAATCTTCTTCTCGATACCGTCGAATGCACCACCACAGATGAAGAGGATATTAGACGTGTTCACCTGAATATATTTCTGGTCGGGGTGCTTGCGGCCACCCTGGGGTGGGACATTAACTACCGAGCCCTCCAGAATCTTGAGCAGTGCCTGCTGAACGCCCTCGCCCGATACGTCGCGCGTAATCGAGGGGTTGTCGCTCTTACGGGCAATCTTGTCGATCTCGTCGATGAAGATTATACCGCGCTCTGCCGCCTCAACATCGTAGTCGGCAGCCTGAAGCAGACGCGAAAGGATGCTCTCCACATCCTCGCCAACGTATCCCGCCTCGGTGAGTGCCGTAGCATCAACAATAGCAAAGGGAACGTGCAAAAGGCGTGCTATGGTGCGAGCCATCAGCGTCTTACCAGTACCCGTAGGACCTACCAAGACGATGTTCGACTTGTCCAACTCGACATCCTGCGTCTTACCCTTAGCAAGCAATCTCTTATAGTGGTTATACACGGCAACCGACATATAGCGCTTCGCCGACTCCTGACCGATAACATAGTCGTCCAAGAAACTCTTGATGCGATCTGGGCGCATCAAATCCTCGCGACTGAGGGGCTTAAACTGCGATTTTGAATTGCCGCCCTTGCCCTTTGCATGTGAGCCTGCCACAATACCATGCTCCACGAGCATACCGTAGCCATGCTCGATACACGAGCTACAAATCATCGAGCCATCAGCACCGTTAAACATCAGCGGAGCCTGATCGGCAGGTGTGCCACAAAACGAGCATACACCACCCTTACGCTCCGAGCTTTTACGTGATTTCTGTGTCATCTATTTCGTTGGTTATCTGTTACTTACTTGCGTCGTGTTAGGACATTGTCGATAAGGCCATAGGCCTGAGCCTCAGCGGCTGTAAGCCAGTAGTCTCGGTCGGCATCGGCTGCAATCTTATCGATAGCTACGCCTGAGTGAGCAGACAAAATCTCGTACAACTCCTGCTTTGTTTTGGCAATTTCACGTGCCGTAATCTCGATGTCTGATGCCTGACCCTGTACGCCGCCCAATGGCTGGTGAATCATCACGCGCGAGTGTGGCAATGCCGAGCGCTTGCCTGCAGCACCTGCCGTGAGAAGTACAGCACCCATCGAGGCGGCCATGCCTGTACATATCGTAGCTACATCGCAGGTGATGAGCTGCATAGTGTCGTAAATACCCAAACCTGCTGACACTGAGCCACCTGGCGAGTTGATGTAGAGCTGAATATCCTTATCGGCATCTACCGACTCGAGGAAGAGTAGCTGCGCCTGAATGATGTTGGCAGCATCGTCGTAGATGGGGGCACCGAGGAAGATGATGCGGTCCATCATAAGACGAGAGAATACATCCATAGTCGCCACGTTGAGCGAACGCTCCTCGATAATTGTTGGCGATACATAGCCACGAGCCTCGGCACGGAAGTCGTGCAAGGTCATCGAGTTGATGCCGCAGTGCAGACGCGCAAATTTATCAAATTCGTTAGTTTTCATACCTTTGATATAAAAGGGCGTGCCCAGAAAGTATCTTGGACACGCCTTGTTAGATATTGTGGCTTGCGCCAAAGATTATGCCAACTCGCCAGCAAGCTTTGCGAACTCGTCAGCCGAGATAGCCTTCTCGGTAACCTTAACCTTGCCGCGGATGTACTCAACAACCTTCTCCTCGAAGAGCTTCTCGTAGATCTTCTGCAACTGCTCCTTGTTGTCCATGATCTGCTTAGCGAAGTTCTCCAACATGTCAGCAGGTGCTGAAGGCATACCGTACTGTGCGAACTGCATCTGTGCGAATGACATAGCCTCTGCCTTAGCCTCGTCAGCCGATACCTCCAACTTACCCTCAGTGATGAAGTGCTTCTGCAAGTAGTTCCAAGTGAACATCTTGATGAATGCGGGGAAGTCCTTCTCAATCTCCTCACGAGAGAACTTACCCTCGTTGATAACATACAACCAACGCTTCAAGAACTCCTCAGGCATGTTCAAAGCTGCCTTCTCGAGGATGAAGTTGCGAACGCTGTTTACGAACATGAAGTCGCACTCGCGCTTCAACTCGCGCTCGATCTCCTCTGCGATGAACTTGTTAAGCTCCTCCTCAGATGTTACGTTACCTGCGGGGAATGCCATCTTGAAGAACTCCTCGTTGAGCTCAGGATCGGCGAAACGACGGATCTTTGTGATCTCCAACTCGAACTCAGGGTTGATGCCCTCCAACTCCTCAGCCTTAACAGAGAGGATTGCAGCACGCTGCTCAGGTTTCTTGTAGAGCTCGTTGATGTTTACCTTAGTCTTGTAACCAACCTCCTTGCCGATGAACGCAGCACGCTCCTCGTCAGACATTGAGATAAGACCTACGTAAGCCTCCTCGATGCGCAAGTCACCGTTATCCAAAGTTACGTTCAACGCCTCGTCCTTCTCTACCTTCTCAACCTCTACCAAGCGGCCATAACGACGCAAGTAGTTAGAGCGGTACTCAGACTGCATCTTCTCGTCAACCTTAATCTTGTTGTAAGTAACCTTATCCTTAGCTGTAAGCTCGAACTCGATCTTTGGAGCCTCGCCAATCTCGAACATGAACTCGAACTCGGTGTTGTTCTCGAAATCGAACTCGCCCTGCTCCTCTGATGGGATAACATCACCTACGTAGTCGATATTCTCCTTCTGCAAGTACTCGAATACTGAGTTAGATGCTACGCGGTATGACTGCTCTGCAACTACACCCTTACCGAACATCTTCTTAACGATGCCCATAGGTACCATACCTGGACGGAAACCGGGGATATTAGCCTTGCGCTTGTACTCACGCAACTGGCTCTCTACTGCCTGACCGTAGTCAGCCTCATTGACAACGACCTTCAATACCGAAATGCCGCCATCGCGCTGTTCTCTTGTAATATTCATAGCTTTATACTGTTTATTTTGTTTTAATTTTTCAGTTTATCATAGGCTGTTACGCCCTTCAACTTATATAAATAAGTATAAAATCGCGCAAAGATAATACAAATTTCTCAAAATACAAATTCAACAGCTCTACATAGCCTCGCTAAGCTGCCAATTAAGCCACTCGAGGTCTATGTATGATGACGAAGCGTTTATTTCGCCGATATGCTTCCTTTGCTACAACTTTTTTTGTACCTTTGCCGTGATTATGATTTTAGATGTTGTACGACATAAGTTCGCCGAGGCGCTTCTCATGCTTCTCTTCCTCGCCCTATCGGCGATGGTGGCTGCTATGTGTGTGTCTGCACTCCCCGAGGGCGTGGTGGCAAATGTGGCTCCTATGCGACTCGTGTTGCACTCCTTTGCCGTAAATCATCACATTTTTGCGGCACTCATCATCCTACCGCTTTTTTGCTCTGCGGCACTACGTCTTGCCCGCGCTACAATACGCATATCGCTATATCCCGAATCGACGATGGCCGCCATAGCCATAGCTGCTGTTGTGCTACTCGCAACGACCTCTAGTGGCGAGGCTTTTGTCTTGATGATTATAGCTTTTCTTATGTGTTATAGTCTGGGACGTTTGCTCGGATGCTTTGGCCCGTCGATGCGTGTTCAGCGACTCTTTAGTGCGATGCTGGCAATAGGGTGTATGCCGCTAATAGATAGCTCGTTACTCGCTGTCGTGATCGTGACACCATTGTTGGTTATCTTCGTGCGACGTACACTTCGTGAGAGTATCATATCTATCGTTGGAGTATTGCTCCCTCTATTTGCATATAGCTATATCGTTTGGTGCTTAGGTGGTAATTTTACAACGACGGTAATCGCCATTTGGAACGATATGCTAACACCTGCATATAGTAACATAACGACCTATATCACACTGCCACGAATGATCTTCGTGGCGATGCTCGTCGTGATGCAGCTATCCAGCTCGGTGATCTACATCTCCGATCGTATGTCGTTAGGTCCTGGCGTGCGTCATGCGTGGAGCTTTTTGCAACTGTTTTTTGCTGCTCTTCTGCTTCTTGCAGTACTCCTGCCCTCGGCATCATCGGCTCTATTTGTTGTAGCTACATTGCCGACGATAGCTATGCTCCCACTGCTACTTATGCGTATCCCAGCATACCTCTCTACGCTCCTGTTTTTCATTCTGCTATCTTGCGGCTATCTCATCGTAATCCTTAATATCGCTGCATAATTATCTGCATATTCGGAGTGTTTATGCGGGAAAAATTGGGGCTAGATGGGGAAAATAGGAAAAAATATTTGGTATTTCGAGAATAATATGTACCTTTGCACTGCAAACAGAGGTTTATGAGCGCACATCTCGAATAATTCTCATGGACACACCAATAGCTCATAAACTGAATAATAAATTTTCTCATTAACCTAACTAATTGAGAGTGACTATCTGTGAAGACGTCACTCTTTTCTTTTATTTCTTGTGATAAGGGGTCATCTTTGGCTCTTCAATCAAAATGGCGAATGGGAAATACGTCAAGTATGTCCCATCCGCCATTTCTCATGTCACAGCCAAATCTAACCCCTTCTAACAAGAAATTTCTCGTGATAATGGGTCTCTGCGACCCCTCAACCATTGCCACAAATGGAAAATACGCTCAGTATGTCCCATCCGCCATTTCTCATGTCATAGCCAAATCTAACCCCTTCTGACAAGAAATTTCTCGTGATAATGGGTCTCTGCGACCTCTCAACCATTGCAACCAATGGGAAATACGTCAAGTATGTCCCATCCGCCATTTCTCATGTCATAGCCACATCTGATCCCTTCTGACAAGAAATTTCCTGTGATAGCGGTGTAGATGTACCCTTTTAACAAAAAATAATTCCTCATATCGGGACCATTCAGATAAATAATATAACTATGGGCGGATGTTAGCCACGATAATAAATTCTCTTTGTGGGGCGTGTATGTCATCTTGAACGTAGCGCAGCAAAGCTGAAAGATCTCCTACGCGACAAGATCTCATCAATGCTTGGGGTGGAGGCTATATCGTTTGCCTTGCGTGCACTCAAAAAATTTATTTTCATTTTTCATATTTTTTGCTTACCTTTACGCGTCAAAATGTATATGTATATAAAGAGTAACATCAGATATGAGTTGTTGTAACAAAAAACATAAGTCCGAGATAGGCCGAGGCTGTTGCTTCTGTGACTGTGGTGATGAGCTTGATGCTATCGCGCAGGAGGGGTGCTACAAACTCCACGAAACAAACTGGCTGGAGGAGTATCCCGACAATATTCCAACAGATATCTTCGAGGTGCGTTTCAAGAATACACGCCGCTCGTACTATCAGAATGTCAATGGATTAAGCCTTAAGCGTGGCGATATTGTGGCTGTAGAGGCGTCGCCAGGTCACGACATAGGTATCATTTCGCTCACGGGCGACATGGTTGCTAAGCAGATGCGTCGCGTGGGCTTCAATCCACACAATGGTGAGTTTAAGAAGATATACCGCAAGGCACGTCCCTACGACATCGAGAAGTGGCAGGAGGCGATAGCTCTCGAGCACGAGACGATGATCGCCTCGCGTCAGATTGCTGCAGATATGGGTCTTAACATGAAGATTGGCGATGTGGAGTATCAGGGTGATAAGATCAAGGCTATCTTCTACTACATTGCCGATGAACGTGTCGATTTCCGCGAGCTTATCAAGGTCTTTGCCGACCGTTTTCGCATCCGTATCGAGATGAAGCAGATTGGTGCGCGTCAGGAGGCTGGTCGTATTGGAGGTATCGGTGCATGTGGTCGTGAGCTATGTTGTGCTTCGTGGATGTCGAGCTTTTCGAGTGTTACGACAAACGCAGCACGCATGCAGGAGATATCGCTCAACCCTCAGAAGTTGGCGGGTCAGTGCTCTAAGTTGAAGTGCTGTTTGATGTACGAGTACGATGTATATGCCGATGCCCGTCGCACCATACCTCGTCTTCGTGAGCCTCTTCAGACGTTGGATGGCGAGTACTTCCTCGTAAAGATCGATCCTTTGGCGCAGACTATGTCGTTCTCGACAAGCAAGGGTACGTTGGCAAACCTTACGACGCTCCCCATTTGGCGTGTTAAGGAGATTATTGCGATTAATCGTGCTGGTGAGCGTGCCGAGACGTTGTTGGGTGACGCTGGCGAGGAGCGTGTAGCAGAGCCAACCTATCGTCAGGAGGAGGATAGCATCACCCGTTTCGACAATAAGAGTAAGCGCAATAAGCGCAACAAGCGCCGCGGTATCAAGGATAAGGAGCAACGTGCAGAGCAGCCAGCAACAGCACACGCAGTTGAGGTCAAGGAGGAGGCTGCACAGAGCAATGAGCCTCGTGCTGAAAAGTCAGAGAGAGCCGAAATAGCAGATAAGACGGAGCGCTTGGAGCGTGGCCATGGCCAGCGTCGTCAGCGCAACGACCGCGATCGCCGTAGAGATAACAACCGCGAGGGTCGCGAGAATCGTGAGCCACGTGAAAACCGCGAGTCTAAAGAGTCACGCGAGAGTAATCGTCCCGCAGTAGAGCAGCAGGCGACCGAGGGAGGTGCCAATAACGGTGGCAACAGCGGCAATGGAGGCAACAATAGCGGAGTGCGCAACGAGCATCGTCGTCGCAACAACCGTCCACGTCGCAACAATGGCGAGCGTGGTGGTCGTGAGGAGGGTCGCACGCCTAAGGCCGAGGAGTAGTCAGTAGATGATAGTGTGCAGAAGGATATGCGTTTTATGTTAAGAGCTCTATTTGCAGTTGTTGTAGTTGTGCTGATGGTGGCATGCCGCGGTGAGCAGCATAGTGTCGAGGTACACGACCAGCCAACGACGGGCTGGGAGGGTGTTGAGGAGTTTACCTTCGTAAACGAGGATACGCTCTCGATGCGCGAGATAGCCGTAGTGTTGCGCTACGACCGCAGAGAGGTTGTCGACACGCTACCTATCAACATTGTTACGATCTCGCCCGATTCGCTTGTATTGTCCGAGAATATGACACTTCGCATACCGCGTCTTGGCGATATGCGTCCTGCCGAGCAGAGCTTTCCATATCGTCGTGGCGTGGTGCTACAGCGTAGTGGAGAGTATCGTTTTCGTATTACGCCACGTGCTTTGGCCGAGGGTGTAGGCTCCGTAGGGCTACTAATTACAAACCAGAGTGAAGAATAACTAAAATATGGGAAAGGATAAATTGCGTAAGTTTGCCGAGAATTTGACCTTCGGCTGCATGGTACAACCCGAATTCGAGGAGATATTCCATAAGGATCACAAGCTCAAGGGCAAGTGGCACGAGGAGTTTTTCCACAACGACAACCCAATAATCTTGGAGCTGGGCTGTGGCCGTGGTGAGTATACCGTAGCCTTGGCCGAGCGCAATCCCGACAAAAACTATATCGGCATCGACATTAAGGGTGCCCGTATGTGGCGCGGTGCAAAGACCGCTACGGAGCGCGATATGAAGAACGTGGGCTTTGTGCGTACGCGTATCGAGTTCATCCGTTCGTTCTTCGCTGAGGACGAGATCGCCGAGATATGGATCACCTTCCCCGATCCACAGCTCAAGAGCCGTCGTGCTAAGAAACGCCTCACGTCGCCACTCTTCTTGGCTGAGTACAAGCGTATGATCGGCTCGGAGGGTGTCATCAACCTCAAGACCGACTCGAAGCATCTCTACGCCTACACAGCCGCGGTCATCGAGCGTCTGGGCCTTGATGCCGAGGTGCAGAACGATGATATCTACGGCTCGGGATATGCCGATGAGGTGTTGTCCGTAAAGACCGCCTACGAGACAAAGTTCGTAGCTATGGGTCTGCCTATCACCTACACACGCTTCCGTCTTGGCGAGTGCGAGAACTTCGAGCATTTCGACTGGGAGGGCGACGATGTCTTGGAGAAGGATGCCGAGAGCAACCGTACAAAAGCATTCTAAAACAGACTCTTAATATCTTTATATATGGGAAAGAGAAGAAAGGATTACCCTCTTATCGAGGGTCTGCATATCACCACCTTGGCTGCCGAGGGTAAGGCTATGGGCAAGGTGGATAATCAGGTTGTATTTGTGTCGATGACCGTTCCTGGCGATGTTGTCGATGTACAGATTCGCAAGCATCACCGTCGCTATATGGAGGGTACTGTGGTGCGCTTTGTCGAGAAGTCACCACTGCGTACCGAGCCCTTCTGCAACCACTTCGGAGTGTGCGGTGGCTGTAAGTGGCAAAACCTCCCCTATGAGGAGCAGCTACGCCAGAAGACCAAGCAGGTCGAGGATCAGCTTGTGCGCATCGGACATCTCGAGATTCCCGAGGTGCGTCCATGTCTCGGCTCGGCTCGCACGGAGGAGTATCGCAATAAGTTGGAGTTTACCTTTGCCGACCGTCGCTGGCTTACGTATGAGGAGATAGCCAAGGGTGGCGACATCGAGCCAAAACCTGCGGTAGGCTTCCATATCCCTGGTTGCTTCGATAAGGTGCTCGATATTGAAAAGTGCCACCTTCAGAACGACATCAACAATCGCATACGTCTAAGCATCAAGAACTTCTGCATCGAGCATGACTACACGTTCCACAATGCACGTGCGCACGAAGGTCTTATGCGTACTATGGTCGTACGTACTGCCTCGACAGGCGAGATTATGGTCATCGTTGTCTTCAATGAGAATGACAAGGAGCGTATCAACGCACTTATGGAGCATCTCAAGACCGAGTTCCCAGAGATCACTTCGCTTATCTACATGATCAACGAGAAGTGGAATGACTCGCTTGGCGACCGTGAGCCTATCTGTTATGCTGGTAAGGATCACATCATCGAGCAGATGGAGGGCTTGCAGTTCAAGGTAGGACCTAAGTCCTTCTATCAGACCAACTCGGAGCAGGCCTACGAACTCTATAAGGTTACGCGCGACTTTGCCGACCTTAAGCCTACCGATGTCCTCTACGACCTCTATACGGGTACGGGTACTATTGCTAACTTCTGTGCACGTCGTGCTGCGAAGGTTGTCGGCGTGGAGTATGTTCCCGAAGCCATTGAGGATGCTAAGATAAACTCTATGATTAACAACATCGAGAATACGACGTTCTATGCTGGCGATATGAAGGATGTCCTAAGTGATGAGTTTGTGTCGCGTAATGGTCGTCCCGATGTTATTATCCTCGACCCACCACGTGCAGGTGTCGATGAGAAGGTATTGGAGGTTATTAAGCGTGCAGCTCCCGAGCGTATGGTATATGTGAGCTGCAATCCTGCGACGCAGGCGCGCGATCTTGCGATACTTAGCGATATGTACGAGATTCTTGCGGTGCAGCCAGTAGATATGTTCCCACACACTCATCATGTTGAGAATGTGGTTAAGCTTCGCAAAAAGTAATTTCTTGTGATAAGGGGTCATCTTTGGCTCTTCAATCAAAATGGCGAATGGGAAATACGTCAAGTATGTCCCATCCGCCATTTCTCATGTCATAGCCAAATCTGACCCCTTCTGACAAGAAATTAGGGTGTGCAGGAAAGAAAGGTGTTGGTTAATTTCTCGTGATAGTGGCGCATTTGCGGCACTTCAATCAACGCCGCTAATGGGAAATATGTCATTGGTAGGGCTTGGGTAGGGTGTTGCTGCATTGTCGTGTAGTGCTGAGCTTTTGGGGTACTTTGTAGCGATAACCTATGCTCCCCAAGAGTGCCGTAGGCACACCCTCATCAAGCAAGCATAAGCTTGCGTTCCCCAAAGCGTAGCGCCCCTACTATCAAAAACGCAGCCTCCTATAAAAACACACCTTTTAGAACCTAAATCCTACCGAGAGGTAGATCATGCGTGGATAGGCATAGGTGAGGCGGTTGGCAAAGGGTGAGATATATTGCTGGCCTCCAATTGTTGAGCGCGATATGCGGTTTTGCTCATAGCCACGAGCAATAATCTGGCTACCTAAGATGTTGCGCAGCGACAGGCGCACGTAGAGCCTCTCGCCCGTGCGAAACTTAAATATCTTGCCTGCTCCGATGTCTATCATCACAGCGTCCGAGAGTCGCTCTTGAGTCATTAGCGCCGTGCGCTCCTCGGGTGATGAGGCGTAGGATAGGGTGCGTAGGCTACGGCGTGGTGCCGATGGTGCCACATGGCGCATGCCCCAATACGATGCTGAGAGTGTTGCCGACCAGCCGTTAGTCGTGCGGTACTCGACATCGCCATAGAGCGTTATGGCGGGCGTAGTTGTCGAACAGCCACGCATTAGGGCTGTAGTTGAGGCAAGTAGGCGGTTGTCGGTGTCGGCATATATATTCACGTTGGCATCGTCGGTATAGCGGCTGAGGGTTGTAGTCAGCGCGAATGTAGAACTGAGCGTGCGGCAGTAGCGTATATCTGTCGATAGCTCCAAGCCGACGTTTAGACGGTCGATGTTGCTAACTACAACATCGGCATACTCGCCCGCCAGATCATCGTAGTAGTGTAGTACTTCGGAGTCATCAAAGCCATAGTTACAGAATGTTGTGGCGGTAAGTAAGAGCAGATTCCCCGTATAGCTATATGTAAGCTCTGCGGCAGCGGTGTGATGTAGCGATGAATTGTCTACCGTGCGATTGTTATATTGTGTCTGTAGGAATAGATCCTCTAAGGCGGGGCTCTCGCCACGCATCAGCACAGCAGCACGTAGTGTGTGGTGCTCGAGGAGGTAGCTACACTGAGCATTTACAAGATATGGCGCGAGGCTGACTACGACCGAGCGACCATAGGAACCGTTACCCGCGAATAGCTCCTTCTCGAAGAATCCGCGACGCATACTCTGCTCGCCACCTATGCGCAGAGTTGCCGAGGTGGAGATCTGCTGATTATGCCACTCCAGCCCTCCGTATAGCGATATACTACGGCGCGTAAGCATATAATCATATCCAAAGCGGTCGCCCTCGTGGGCCATATCATCATCGTTAAGGAGATTGTTGCGCGTATGACTCGAGTAGGTGTCATCGTCGATAAGAAAGTAGTCCGTATCCTCTACATAATCAGCTCCAAGAAGATCCTCAACTACCTTAAACTCCCTATCGCTATGCCACATAGCCTCTACGCCATAACGCAGGGTTATTGCTTGTAGACGACTCTCGAATAGGGCATTGAGTGCTCCGTGCAGCGTGTTATTGCGTCTATTCTCGATGATATATGCAGCCTTGCCATCGTGTTGCAGGGCGTTGGTGTGGTACATAGCCTCCCAATTCAGCTGGGTATATCGAAGATCGTTCGTGCGCCATGCCTCTTCGACCTCGCGTCGCGAAGCCTCGTCGCGCTGATACGAGGGTAGGTAGCGATAGTTATCTGGCTCGGGAGTCATTACATCGAACCATGCGAGGGAGGTATTCCCGCCAAACTCGTAGTATAGGTCTGTCGTTAGGTGGAGTGTCGTTGCAGCACTCAGCCGCTGCTGCCACGATACTAAGGCTTCGGGACGGAGCGTTGTCGCTACTCGAGAGTTACGCATCTTGCCACTCTGCATGCCCCACGAAGGGTTGTATCGCGGATTTGAGGTCAGGCTATAGGCCTCCTCGACCGATGCGCGACGTAGGCCTCGCTCCGAGGCGGGGAGAAGTAGCGCAATGCCCAACGAGCCGTTGCGACGTGTGCGACTGAGGAGTGCGGCAATGTCGGCTGCATAGCTATATACCCCATCTACATATATATCGCGTCCTGCGCGTGCGCGCGTATATATGCGAGTACACCAATCGGAGTCGAGTGCAGGACGATTCTGTGGGATAAATGTCGCTGAGTAGCTAAGACCTCCTAAATATCCCTTGCCGGAGAGTTCTCCGCGCAGGAATTGTTGGTCGTAGCACCTCTCTGCATCGGTGGCAAGGGCGTAGCGCGTGGCAAGAGCTATACCTCCGCTATATGACGAATGGTAGATGCCGACACCAATATCGCTGTGAAGGCCTACGGCACGTAGGATGCGTGCTGTGGAGAGGTCTACGCCGAGGTAGTCCACGACGTGTCGCTCCTCGCCATAATCGCCTCCGCGTCGAGGATTCTCGACCGAGGTAAGGGCATAGCGTATTTGTGTCAATGGATCGCTGAAGTAACCGTTTACAGAACTGCTGTAGTATGACATATCTACGGTGGGGTAGAGTGGTTCGACAAACTCCTCGTCGTAGAATTTGTAGTTGCGATAGTCGTACTCGTCGAGCCCCTGAGCCGAGGCCACGGTGCAGCATAGCAGCGATAAAATTAGTGTAATATAGTTATATGTAGCTCGACGACTCATCTTAGAGGCTTTTGATAGAAACAAAGATACCAAAATTTTTGTCAAAAGGGTCAAGTTGTATCTGCATTTTTATTTATGACTATGTTTTTTTACAAGTTTAAGGTGTCGTTATAGCCGAAAAAAGACGATATTTATTCTGTGTTCAATTTTCATGATGCATACTTATCGCATATATGTGCAATGTGGACTATTGCTCGGAAAAGAGGGGTGAGCAAGAGAGGTAAAAGTGGTAAAAGGATGAAAAAATAAAGATATTTTTGGAATTTTTGAAAGAATATTTTGCAGTTTAGAAAAAAGTCTATAACTTTATAATCCGCAAAGCTCATTAAGCCTATATGATGGCTCGTATGCAAGCAGAAAAGATAGGCAAAGAGTGAAGAAAAAACCTAAAAACTATTATACTTATGAAAAACTATTCAGCAAAAGAGATTAAGAACATCGTTCTTATTGGTGCGCCTGGCACTGGAAAAACTACCCTTGCAGAGGCAATGGCTTACGAGGGTAAAGTTATTGACCGCAGGGGTAGTATCGAGAATAACAACACTCTATCGGATAACACCGATATCGAGCACGAGTATAAGCGTTCTATCTACGCTACAACCCTCTTTACTGAGTTTATGGACCGTAAGCTCAATATTATCGACTGCCCAGGTTCTGACGACTTCTGTGGCTCGCTCTTCTCAGCGTTTAAGGTAGGTGACGTTGGTGTTATGGTGCTCAACGCCCAGAACGGCTGGGAGGTTGGCTCAGAGCTTCAGTCACGTTATGCACGTATCCTCAATAAGCCACTTATCGGTTTGGTTAACCAGCTCGATGGCGACAAGGCTAACTTCGAGGCTACTGTTGAGGGTATCCGCGCTAACTCTTCTGTTAAGCCTGTTATCGTGCAGTATCCCGTAAACCAGGGCTCAGGCTTCGACTCATTCATCGACGTGTTGATGATGAAGATGTACAAGTTCGTAGACGAGAATGGTACTCGTGAGGAGCACCCAATTCCTGATAGCGAGCTTGAGAATGCAAAGGCTCTCAACCAGGAGCTTGCTGAGGCTGCTGCCGTATATGATGACGCTCTTATGGAGCTCTACTTCGAGAAGGGCTCGCTCACACAGGACGATATCCGTGCAGGTTTGAAGCTCGGTGTATCTAAGCGTGATGTTATGCCTATCTTCTGTGCATCGGGTAAGAAGGATATCGGTACTAAGCGTCTTATGGAGTTCATCATCAATGTAGCTCCAGGCCCATTGAAGGCACCTGCATTCCTATCTACTGAGGGTGAGGAGCTTTTGGCAAACGTTGAGGAGCCTACAGCAGTATTCGTATTCAAGAGCCAGATCGAGCAGCATATCGGTGAGATTACCTACTTCCGCGTAGTTCGTGGTAAGATTACCGAGGGTATGGAGCTTGTGAACTCACGTACAGGTAACAAGGAGAAGGTTTCACAGCTCTTCGCAGTTGCTGGTAAGAATCGTATCAAGGTATCTGAGCTTTCAGCAGGTGATATCGGCTGTACAGTGAAGCTCAAGGGTACACGTACAAACGACACGTTGGCAGCTCCTGCAGCCCCAGTGTCTGTCGAGCCTATCGTATTCCCCGAGCCTCGCTACCGTGCAGCGGTTAAGGCTAAGGAGCAGAACGACGAGGAGAAGCTCGGCAAGTTGCTCAACGATGCTAAGTATGAGGATCCTACAATCCTTGTAGAGTACTCTAAGGAGCTCAAGCAGACTATCATTCAGGGTCAGGGTGAGCACCACCTCAACATTTTGAAGCACCGCCTATCTACAGAGCATAAGATGGAGATGGAGTTCTTCGCTCCACGTATCCCATATCGTGAGACTATCACTAAGGTAGCTCAGGCCGACTACCGTCATAAGAAGCAGTCTGGCGGTTCTGGTCAGTTTGGTGAGGTACACATGGTTATCGAGCCTTACTACGAGGGTATGCCCGAGCCTACAAAGTACAAGGTTAACGGCAAGGAGATCACCGTGAACGTTAAGGGTAAGGAGGAGTACGACTTGCCATGGGGTGGTAAGTTGCAGTACTACAACTCAATCGTTGGTGGTGCTATCGACGCTCGCTTCATGCCAGCTATCCTCAAGGGTATCATGGAGAAGATGGACGAGGGTCCGCTTACAGGTTCATACGCTCGCGACATCCGCGTTGTTATCTACGACGGTAAGATGCACCCAGTAGATTCAAACGAGATCTCGTTCAAGCTTGCAGCTCGTAACGCATTTAAGGATGCTTTCCGCAACGCTGGTCCTAAGATTATGGAGCCTATCTACAACGTCGAGGTACTTACACCAAGCGAGTACATGGGTGCTGTGATGAGCGACTTGCAGAACCGTCGTGCTATGATTATGGGTATGGAGTCAGATAAGGGCTTCGACCGTCTTAATGCACGTGTGCCTCTTGCAGAGCTCTACCGCTACTCTACATCGTTGTCATCGCTCACTTCAGGTGCTGCAACCTACACTATGCAGTTTGCAACATACGAGCAGGTGCCTTCAGATGTACAGGATAAGTTGTTGAAGGCTTACACTGATACTGACGAAGAGTAGTAATTTCTTGTGATAAGGGGCCGATTGCGGCCCCTAACAAAAAATGGCGACAATGGGACGTACGTTCAAGTACTACCCATCGTCGCCATTTTTGCCGAGTGTTGCACTCGGCACCCTTCTAACAAGAAATTGTGTCGTGCAGGCAAGAGGGGTGTGGCTGCATTGTCGCTTTGTATTGGCTTATTGGGGTGTATGGGTAGTTTCGTGTGCGTGAATGCTGAGCTTGCCGAAGCATCCCCTCAGAATCGATAAGTGGCAACCGATACTCTCCATAAGCACCGTTGGGTGAACCTTCCAAAATACTATCTCCTATTTGCTCCATTATCCGACACATTCGAGGCCTCTCCTTCGCTCTAGTGCGCACTTTCGATAAAAAGTATTATCTTTACACTCCAAACAAACTATTAGCGTATGACTCTCGAAGATCTCGCCCTAATATTTACTCGTGGCATAGGCAGTCGTGGTGCCGCTCACCTTATCGACTACTTCGGCTCAGCTGAGGCTCTCTTTGCAGCTTCGCGCACCGAAATTATAGAGGGTGCAGGACTACGTGCCGAGCTTGCAGACAATCTATTCGACGGTCGCAACATGGAGCTTGCTCGTCGTGAGGTGGAGTATTGTCGTCGCAACAGCATATACGCCATCGCAGCAACCGATGTTGAGTATCCCGAACCGCTACGTGAGATTGCGGATCGACCTCACGTACTCTTTGTGCAGGGTAACATAGATGCGCTACATAGCAATACTCTCGCTATTGTCGGCACACGAGAGGCCTCGCCCGCAGGTCAGCATTCTTGTAATATGCTTGTCGAGGGGTTGGCCAAGTCGGTCACAAGACTCGCCATTGTTAGTGGCCTGGCTTATGGTATCGACGCTGCGGCACACCGCGCTGCGCTTAACAACGATGTTCCAACCATTGCCGTCGTAGCTACAACGCTTCCCGAGGTGTCGCCTGCGGCACATCGTAATCTCGCCGAGGAGATATTGCGTCGTGGCGGAGCTTTGGTCTCGGAGCTGCACTCTGCGACACGCCATAACGGCTCGATGTTCATCGCGCGCAACCGTATCATAGCCGCCCTTAGCCACGGTACGCTGGTTGTCGAGTCGCCCGCAACGGGAGGATCGCTCAAGACCGCCGAGATAGCCGACAGCTACGGTCGTGTTGTCATGGCTCTGCCAGGACGTATCACTGACCCCGTGTCGTTTGGTACGAACAACCTCATACGCTCGGGCAAGGCGCGCTTGGTGCTTACGGCAGCAGACATTATCGACGACCTTGGCTGGCAGACAATAAAAGGCGGCGAGGTTACGACCGAGGAGGATAAAACTGTCGAGCTAACTGCTACGGAACGAAGCGTTTACGCGGCTTTTGATAGCGAATCCACGCTCGATTGGCCATCGCTTATGGAGGCAACAGGCCTTACGATGGGTGAGCTGGCGATGGTTGTCATGGATCTCGAAATAAAGGGTCTAATACGCACCTTGCCAGGTAAAAGATATGAGAGGGTATAAACGAAAACCGAATCTATATGATTGATACACATTCGCATATATATGTCGAGGAGTTTGATGCCGACCGCGCGGAGACACTCGAGCGAGCACGTCTTGGGGGCGTAGAGCGTATGCTTTTGCCCGATATCGACCCTGAGAGTCGTGACCAAATGTTTGCACTGGCTGCGGCCGAGCCCGACTACTGCCTACCAATGGTGGGTCTGCATCCTACATCTGTTAATGATAATCCCGCGTGGCGTGAGGAGATAGATATGGTCGAAAAACTACTCTCCGTGCCACCAATGCGTCTGTATGGTGTGGGTGAGATAGGCTTGGATCTCTATTGGAGTCAGGATTTCTATAAGCAGCAGCGCGAAACGCTACATGCGCAGTTGGAGATGGCTTTGCAGTATGATTTACCCGTAGCTATCCACACTCGCTCGGCGTATCCCGAGATGTTGGATGCCCTGGCTACATATCGCGGTCGTGGTCTGCGTGGCGTGATGCACGCCTTTGCCGATTCGGCCGATACGGCACGTAGAATCATGAAACTTGGCGACTTTGTATTTGGCATAGGCGGTGTCGTAACATTCAAGAACTCAGGGCTTGACAAGGTTGTAGCGGAGATACCAACAGAACTTTTGGTCCTCGAAACCGACTCTCCGTATCTTGCACCTGTGCCCCATCGTGGCAAGCGCAACGAACCTGCACACGTTGCTCTGGTATGTCGCAAAATAGCGGAGTTGCATGGCAAAAGCTGTGAGGAGGTTGAGCTTGTGACTACCGCCGCGGCAAGCCGAATCTTCGCGCTCTGAAGCTAAAATGTGGGGTAGATAAGCAAAAAAGTTGCATATAGTGTTACAACGATGGTAAATTTTGACTATCTTTGTAATGATATGTGCGCACTAAAGCTACATATACCTTCAATTATGAGGCGTTCATCAATATTGATTATCTATACCGGAGGTACTATCGGTATGAAGACCGACGAGGCTACAGGAGCCCTCGTCCCCTTCGACTTCAGCGGTATATACGACGAGTTTCCATCGCTCAAGCGACTCAAGGTTGATCTTGAGGTTATGACCATCAAACCCCCTATCGACTCATCTAATGTGTCGGTGGAGAACTGGGTGCATATGGCGCGTCTTATCCGCGATAACTATACAGCATACGATGGTTTTGTGGTTCTGCATGGTACCGACACAATGTCTTATTCGGCTGCTGCTCTGAGCTTTATGCTCGAGAATTTGGCAAAGCCCGTAATCTTTACAGGTAGCCAGATTCCTATCGGCATACTTCGTACCGATGGCCGCGAGAACCTCATTACGGCTATCGAGATTGCAGGTGCTCACAACGAGGATGGTCACCCACTTGTCCCCGAGGTGGCTCTCTACTTCCAGAATAAGCTGATGCGAGGTAACCGCACGACGAAGTTCAGCGCTGAGGCTCTCAACGCTTTTGCATCGTTCAACTATCCAGCGTTGGCCGATGTGGGTGTTAATATCCAGTACAATCAGGCGGCTATTGCACCCTATGCTCCCGACTTTAGCGATGAGTTCCGTATCAGCGAGGCGATGTGCGATGAGGTTGTTGTCGTTAAGCTCTTCCCAGGCATCCGTCCTGCGACACTACGCACGTTGCTGCTCGAGAGTGGTGCGCGTGGCGTGGTACTCGAAACGTATGGTGCGGGTAATGCTCCAACATCGCAGTGGTTTGTCGATTTGGTCAAGGAGGCTGTTGCACGAGGCATTATCGTAGTGAATGTGTCGCAGTGTAAGGATGGAGCTGTACAGATGCACCTCTACGAGACGGGTTTGGCCTTGCAAGAGGCTGGCGTAGTGTCTGGCCACGACATGACTATCGAGTCTGCTGTGGTTAAGTTGATGTACGTTTTAGGCAAAAATTTGCCATTATCAGAAGCTCTTGGCTTGATGCGACGCCCTCTTCGTGGCGAATTTACTCTGTAAAGCGTTGCACTTTTCAAGAATAATACGTATATTTAACACGTTAAAAACGCACGTTTTCGACATCGTAAGGTGTACTTTAGAGTGTTTTGGATGCTGTAATCGCCTAAGTAACAAGGCGTTTACGCATCATCTTTGGTGCATTATATAGCGCAGATTTGCTTTTTGCGTAGTGCTGTGCTGAGCCCAAAACGAGCAAAAAACTAAAAACAAAATAGAGAAACAACTACTAAAATTTACAAATTTTAACTTAACAAAACACTATGAAAAAATTATTTTTGGTTTTGGCAGCAGCCACTTTGTCATTTGGCGCTGCTTACGCACAGGATGCTAACGAGGCTCCCGTTCAGGAGGTTGCAGTTGAGCAGGTTGTAGAGGCTGATGCAGCTGAGGAGTTGGCAGGTGAGCCTATGCACTTCGCTCTTATGAAGAAGTTCTTGGAAGGTGGTTGGGAGTGGATGCTTCCAGTGCTTGTTTGCTTGGTACTCGGTTTGGCTATCGCTATCGAGCGTATCATCTACTTGACATTTGCGCAGATCAACACTAAGAAGTTCACTGCTGACGTAGAGAAGGTTCTTAACGAGAAGGGCGTAGAGGCTGCTTTGGAGCTTTGCCGCAACACACGTGGTCCTATCGCATCTATCTACTACCAGGGTCTTTTGCGTTACGATCAGGGTCTTGAGGCTGTTGAGAAGGCTGTTGTATCTTACGGTTCAGTTCAGCAGGGTCACCTCGAGTCAGGTCTTTCATGGATTTCACTCTTCATCGCTCTTTCTCCATCACTCGGATTCATGGGTACCGTTGTTGGTATGATCCAGGCGTTCGATGATATCCAGGCACAGGCTACTATCTCACCTGCAGTCGTTGCTGGTGGTATCAAGGTGGCTCTTTTGACTACTTTGATGGGTCTTATTGCAGCCGTTATCCTTCAGATCTTCTTCAACTACATCCTCTCTAAGATCGAGGGTCTCGTGGTTAAGATGGAGGATACATCTATCACCTTGGTTGATATGCTTACTGCATACAACAAGCGATAATTAAGCCCAATGTTTTAAGGATAAATCGAAGTTATGAAAAATTTACATAAATTAGTATTCCCTATCCTCGCACTGGTTTCAGTTGCTTTGGTGGCTTGGGCTATCGCGATGGGTACGGCTGCTCCCGATTCATCGAAGATCGCTGGCAATGCCCAGTTGATCAACCTCAATGATGAGGGTGTTGCTGAGCCCGTAAGCTCTACAGCTCATGGTATCGAGGAGTTGGGTAAGGTATTTGCTACTCAGCTCGATGAGGGTGTCCTCACTGAGGATGGCATCGCTGAGGAGAAGATTAAGCTCGAGAACACTCGCACAGTGCTTGTTCCTGAGTACGAGGCTAAGGTTGGTGCTAAGGCAGAGGTAGCTAAGGCTGCTGACGCTGTTGTTGCTGAGCTTGCTGAGGTTAAGAAGCTCTCTGCTGCACAGAAGAAGAAGCTTGCTGAGGCACAGGCTGTTCAGGCAGACTTCAAGGCATTGAACGATACTCTTAATGTATATAAGGAGAATATCGCAGTAATGGAGGAGAACATCGCTGCATCTGAGGCTGCTAACGCTAAGGCTCAGACCGATGCTAAGAACGTAGTAGCTCTTTCAAAGGCTATCAGCGTAAATATCATCTGGTTCTACTTCTTGTTGGTATTCGCTATTTTCTTCATCCTCATCAACACGGTGATGAACCTCTTCCAGAACAAGGGTGGTCTTGGCAGAACAATCCTTTCAGTATGCGTTGTAGCTGCTGTTATCGGTGTTTCATACGTTCTTGCATCTACTCACGGCTGGGCTGATGGTGCAACATTGAAGGATGCAGCTGGCTACGACCTCGGTTTGGGTACAGACCTTGCAACACGTAAGGTATTCGGTCCATTCGAGTACATGTTGGCTGACGCAAGTATTTGGGTAACTTATATCACATTTGCCGGTGCAGCTTTGGCAGCAATTCTTTCGGCTATTCGTGGCATTTATAAATCGTAGTTTATGGCAAAATCGAAGAAAAAGGCTGGAGATATCAACTCCAGTTCAATGGCGGATATCGCATTCTTGCTGTTGATATTCTTCTTGGTGACCACTACGATGGATGTCGATACGGGTATGAAGCGTACGCTTCCTCCCTGGATCGATCCTACGGAGCAGCAGAACGATGTTGATGTGAACGAGCGTAACGTACTCAAGGTGAACGTATCGCGTAGCGGTGCTATCATGGTGGGTACTGAGGAGTATGGCTCAAACGACCTTCGTCGTCACGGCACACACTCACGTCTCTCACAGGAGGTTTACAACTTCCTTACACATCTCGACCGTTCTAACAAGAAGGCCACCGAGATCGACGGTATGACATACGATGTCAGCGAGGGTCTTGTATCACTCAAGGCCGATGATGAGACTAAGTACAAGGTGTATCTTAAGGTGCAGGATGAGCTTACTCACGCCTTCAGCCTTTACCGCGACGATATTTCGTTCTTGGTATATGGTGCGAAGTACGATGATTTGGACGACATCAAGGCATCGAACATCCGTAAGGCTGTTCCTATGAAGATTTCCGAGGCAGAACCTAACGATCAAACAAAGAAGTAGTTATGGCAGTAATGGCAAAAAAGGGCAAGAAAGAGGTGCCCGCAATGTCGACTTCGTCGCTTCCCGACATCGTGTTTATGCTTCTGTTCTTCTTCATGGCAGCAACTACGATGCGTGAGGTAGATCCATTGGTACAGGTGCAGATGCCTGAGGCTTATGAGATCACCGAGCTCGACAAGAAGAATCTTGTAAATATTTGGATGGGTAAGCCCCTTGGTGCTAAGGCAGGTGAGGATGCTTTGAAGATTCAGCTCAACGACCAGACACGTGAGGTGTCTGACATCCGTGACTTTATCTCGGCTACTACTGTTACTAAGGGTGTTGGTCCTAAGGATATCGTTGTAAACCTTCGCGTGGATGAGGGTGCAACTGTAGGTAAGCTTACTGCGGTTAAGCAGGAGCTCCGTAAGGCAGAGGCGCTTAACATCTCATACGCGGCACGTGCAACAGGCAATAACTAAGCCGATTGCATAATATGCGCAAGGGCGTGTTCAACTTATGTTGGACACGCCTTTTTTTGTGGGCTGTGGGGTGATTAGGGAATTTAGGGAGGTTATGTCTGTGTTCTGTTTGATTGGTCTAACTCCTCTAACTCCTCTAACCCTTCTATTCTCTTTAACCATTCTAATCTCCTTAATCTCCTTAAACTCCCTAAACTCCTTACGCTCCCTACACTCCCTACACTTCTTCCTCCCCAGATGTCTTATAACAATAAAGGTCTGTGCGCGCACAGACCTTTATTGTTTGTTGAGCCGACTTCGACTCGCTATCTATCTGCGATTACCAGATAATCACGCGCTCCTCAATAGGCATATACATAGCATCCTCCTCGGTGATGCCGAAAGCATCGTAGAAGCTCTGGATGTTACGCAATGTAGCGTTTACACGGTTGCGGCCCAAAGAGTGTACGTCGACCTTTGTAAGGCGCTCCTTCTCCTGGTCGGTGATGTTCTGTGCCCAGAGTGTAGCGTAGCCGATGTAGTAGCGCTGCTCTGCAGTGAAGCCGTCGATGTCGGCAGGACGCTCGCCATTCCAAGAGTCCACCAAAGCGGTGTATGAGAGGCGCAAGCCACCCTGATCAGCGATATTCTCGCCCAATGAGAACTTACCATCGGCAAAGAGACCAGGAAGGATCTCGATAGCGTTGAACTGCTCAACCAATACGTCTGTCTTCTTCTCGAATGCAGCGCGATCCTCGGCTGTCCACCAGTCGTTCATGTTACCCACCTTGTCGAACTGCGAACCCTGATCGTCGAAGCCGTGAGTCATCTCGTGTGCGATAACCACGCCGATAGCACCATAGTTTACAGCGTCGTCAGCTGCAGGGTTGTAGAATGGAGGCTGGAGGATAGCTGCGGGGAAGCAAATCTCGTTGGTTGTAGGCATGTAGTATGCATTAACCATCTGAGGAGGCATCATCCACTTCTCGCGGTCTACGGGCTTGCCCACCTCCGACATAGAGTCGGCAGTGTACCAGCGGTTAGCCTCGATAACGTTTGCCCAGTAGCTCTTAGCGGGATCTACGTTGAGCGTAGTGTAGTCCTTCCACTTGTTGGGGTAGCCGATCTTTACGGTAAATGCTGCGAGCTTCTCCTGAGCCTTAGCCTTAGTCTCCTCGCCCATCCAGTCGAGAGCCTCGATATGCTTCGAGAATGCCTTCTGGATGTTAGATACCATAAGCTCTACGCGAGCCTTCTCGCTTTCGGGGAAGTACTTAGCAACGTAGATCTGACCTACAGCGTCTGAGAGGATGTTGTTAGGTACACCCATAGCGCGCTTCCAGCGTGGACGAATCTCCTGAGTGCCCGACATTGTGCGGCCGAAGAACTCGAAAGATGCGAGTGCGAACTCCTCGCTGAGGTACGACGATGCTGCGTCGATGTAGTGTGCTACAAGATAGTTGCGCAACGCATCAACAGGCATTGTTGCCATAACCTCCATGATGTTCTTGAATGATGAGGGCTGGCTTACGACGAGCTTCTCGATGTTCTCCACGCCCATAGCCTTGAAGTAAGCATCCCAATCTACTGTTGAGAACTCCTTACGTACCTGCTCCATAGTGTAGGGGTTGTAGCCACGCTGGATGTCACGGCACTCTACGTTTGTCCAGTGCTTTGCAGCGATAGCGTCCTCAACCTTGAGTACGTCAGCTACGAATGTCTCGGCGTCGCCCTCAAGACCTGCCAATGCGTAGATCTTTGCAAGGTAGTTACGATACTCTGCCTTCTTATCAGCGTTGTTCTCCTCGGTGTAGTAGTCGCGGTTGCCCATTGCAAGACCACCCTGCTCCAAATAGAGGATTGTCATGTTGCTATCTGCAAGGTCGGCTGCGGGGTAAGCGTAGAAGAATGCACCGATACCGTCGGTGTGGAGCTCTGGCAATACCGCCAAGATCTCCTCAAGGCTGCTCAATGAATAAATCTTGTTCAACGCCTCGCGGATAGGCTCTGCACCCTCCCTATTAAGACGCTCCTCGTCGAGGCCCATCTTGTAGAGGTCTGAGATCTTCTGCTCAACGCTGCCAGCCTCAGCCTTAGTCTCGGCCATAGCCTGGAAGAGCTCGTTGATACGTACCTCGTTATTCTCGCGCAATACGTCGAAAGAGCCGTAACGAGAGAACTCGGGCTTGAGAGGGTTGTTCTTCTGCCAGCCGCCAGTAGCCCACTGGTAGAAGTCGTCGTTGCGAACAATCGACTCATCGAGGTTGTTGATGTCGATAGCGGGCACCTCGGCCTGCTTCTCGCCATTTGTCGTTGCGCACGCTGTCATAAGGAGTGCTGTTGCAAGGATAAATGATAATCTTTTCATCTTTCTTTATAATCAGTTTGAGTTTTATAACTTCAGAAAGTGGTGGGGATGTCGCTTATCATATCGCACATCCCCACCGCAGTATTACTTACGGATAGCAGCAACACCAGGAAGCTCCTTACCCTCCATATACTCGAGGAGGGCGCCACCACCTGTCGATACGTAAGATACCTTGTCTGCCAAGCCAAACTTGTTTACACAAGCTACAGAGTCGCCACCACCGATGAGTGAGTATGCACCGTTCTTCTCTGTTGCCTCAGCGATAGCCTCGGCCACAGCGCGTGAACCTGTCGAGAACTTGTTGATCTCGAATACACCTACGGGACCATTCCAAAGGATAGTCTTGCAACCGAGGATGTGCTCGCGGAACTTAGCCTTACCGCCTGTTGCGATATCGACACCCTCCCACTCGTCAGGGATGTTGTTTGCGGGAGCCTCCTGAGTATTGGCGTTCTCCGAGAAGTCGTCGCAGATAAGTGCGTCGGGTGAACGGAGAATCTGAATACCCTTAGCCTCAGCCTTCTTCAAGATCTCGAGTGCTACGGGGAACATATCGGGCTCGCAGATAGACTTACCCTCCTTACCACCCTCAGCGCCAGCGAAGGTGTAGGTCATACCGCCACCGATGATGATAGAGTCAACCTTCTCCATAAGCTTCTCGATGATGGTAATCTTTGTAGATACCTTCGAGCCACCGATGATTGCGCAGAATGGACGCTCGGGGTTCTCCATAACGCCGTCAATAGCCTTAAGCTCGTTCTCCATAACGTAGCCGAACATCTTGTCCTGTGGGAAGTAATCAGCGATAAGAGCTGTAGAGGCGTGTGCGCGGTGTGCAGTACCAAAAGCGTCGTTGATGTAGCAGTCGGCATACGAAGCGAGCTTCTTCACGAACTCCTTCTGCGACTCCTTTACAGCCTTCTTAGCTGCACTCTTCTCCTCGTCTGTAGCATCCTCTGCCAAGCCACGTGGCTTACCCTCCTCCTCAGCGTAGAAACGCAAGTTCTCGAGGAGCATAACCTCACCGGGCTTAAGAGCTGCTGCCATCTCGGCTGCACGCTCGCCCATGCAGTCGCCAGCGAACTGAACCTTAACGCCGAGGCGAGCCTCGATAGCGTAGATAATCTGCTCCAAAGAGTACTTTGGATCTGGGTTCTTCTTAGGACGACCGAGGTGTGACATAAGGATCACTGAGCCACCACCTGCCAATACCTTCTGGATTGTGGGGATAGCTGCGCGAATACGTGTGTCGTCAGTCACCTGACCCTCGCCATTGAGGGGCACGTTGAAATCAACACGGATGATGGCACGCTTGCCAGCAAAATTGTAGTTGTCAATTGCAAACATAGCTTTACTTATTTTTTGGTTAATGTATATTTACAGCGTTTAATGATAGGGGTTGTCCAATCGTTGCGTTCGGATAGGACCATACTACCGCAATATCAATGCAAAGTTAGGAATTTTATTCTAAAAATTGCTACTCATACCTATATATTATATTATTTATGTATATCTTTTACTTCGTGCAGTTCGACCTTTTGGCAAACGAGATGAAAAATGTGCCGAAAAGTGCAAAATTTGGTACATCGTATCAAAACTTTTTGTATCTTTGTATGTTATATGTGGCTACCTGTGGTGTGGCCCTCGATGAACTGTAACAGTAACATAAACAAAATATTAATTAAAACTTAGCTATGGAGAATAACAAACTTCAGCGTGCAGCCGATAACATTCGTATCTTGGCTGCTTCAATGGTCGAGAAGGCAAAGTCTGGTCACCCTGGTGGTGCTATGGGTGGTGCAGACTTTATCAACGTGCTCTACACAGAGTTCCTTCGCTACGATCCCGACAACATGGCCTATCCTCACCGCGATCGTATGTTCCTCGATCCAGGACATATGTCGCCTATGCTCTATGCCGTACTCTCGTTGGCTGGCAACTATACAACTGAGGATTTGCAGTCTTTGCGTCAGTGGGGTAGCGTAACTCCTGGTCACCCCGAGGTAGATGTACTCCGCGGTGTGGAGAACACATCAGGTCCTCTTGGTCAGGGTCATGCTATGGCTCTTGGTGCTGCTATCGCTGAGCGTTTCATGGTAGCTCGCTTCGGTGAGTGGATGGCACACAAGACCTATGCGTTTATCTCTGATGGCGCTGTTCAGGAGGAGATTTCACAGGGTGTTGGTCGTATCGCAGGTCACCTCGGCTTGTCTAACCTTATCATGTACTACGACTCGAACAACATTCAGCTTTCGACAAAGTGCGACGAGGTTGATACTGAGGATATCGAGATGAAGTATCGCGCATGGAACTGGAATGTTATCACAGTAAACGGTCAGTCTATCGACGAGATCCGCGCTGCGCTTAAGGCTGCAAATGCTGAGGCTGAGCGTCCTACACTTATCATTGGTAAGACCATCATGGGCTATGGTGCTCGTAAGGCCGATGGCACAAGCTTCGAGAACCAGGTATCTACACACGGTCAGCCTCTTACTGCTGCTGGTGCTGATATCGCAGCTACAATCACCAACCTTGGTGGTAACCCCGAGGAGCCATTCGCAGTGTTCGAGGAGTCTAAGGAGATCTACGCACAGCGTCGCGAGGAGTTGCGTGCATGGGCTGCTGAGATGAAGGCTGTCGAGGATGAGTGGCGCAAGGCTAACCCTGCACTCGCCGAGAAGATGGATATGTTCTACTCGGGTAAACTCCCCGAGATCGACTACTCTTCAATCGAGATTAAGCCCGATCAGGCTACTCGTGCTGCATCAGCATCTATGCTCGGTATCTTCGCGGAGAAGGTTGAGAATATGGTTGTTGCATCGGCCGACCTCTCTAACTCAGATAAGACCGACGGCTTCCTTAAGAAGACTAAGGCGTTCACTAAGGGTGACTTCTCAGGTAACTTCTTCCAGGTGGGTGTCGCTGAGCTCACTATGGCTTGCGTAATGAATGGTATGGCCCTCCACGGTGGTATCATCCCTGCATGCGGTACATTCTTCGTGTTCTCTGACTATATGAAGCCCGCAGTGCGTCTTTCAGCACTTATGGAGCAGCACGTAATCTATATCTGGACACACGACTCATTCCGCGTAGGTGAGGATGGTCCTACTCATGAGCCCGTTGAGCACGAGATTCAGATCCGCCTTATGGAGCATGTTCGCAACCACTCAGGCGAGCGCTCTATGCTTGTTCTCCGTCCTGCGGATAGCGAGGAGACTGTTGTGGCTTGGAAGATGGCTTTGGAGGAGAAGCGCCCTGTGGCATTGGTTCTCTCTCGCCAGAATATCAAGTCGTTGCCCGCACTCTCTGGTGTATCACGTCAGGAGGAGGCTAAGAAGACTGAGAAGGGTGGTTACGTTGTTTTGGACTCTGCTGATGCACGTGCTACGCTTATCGCAACAGGTTCGGAGGTATCAACACTTGTTGAGGGTGCAGAGCTTCTCGCAGCTGAGGGTATCGCTACTCGCGTGGTATCTATCCCTAGCGAGGGTCTCTTCCGCGACCAGCCTAAGGAGTACCAGGAGGCTGTGCTCGGTAACTTGCCACGCTACGGTATGACATCAGGTCTTTCACTCAACCTCGCAGGTTTGGTTGGTGAGAATGGCTATATTCACGGCTTCGACCACTTCGGTTACTCAGCTCCTTTCAAGGTGCTTGATGAGAAGTTCGGCTACAACGGTAAGTGTGTAGCTGAGGAGGTTAAGGCTTTGCTCAATAAGTAAAATTTCTTGTGATAAGCCGCAATCTGCGGCACATCCCTAAAGTAACCCATCTCGGGCTGTACGTCAAAGTACTATCCCGAGATGGGTTCTTTTGTGATGCACCACATCTCGCGGCTTCTGACAAGAAATTTCTCGTGATAAGTAATCATCTGTGGCCTATCCCCCAAATAACCCCCGCGTGAATGCAATTCGCTGATAGACGTGACGCTACTAAAATCCCTAAATTTTGATGCTCATTAGAATATAGTCCAAAACTATTCATTTTCGGAAATGGTGTTTTTCGAGCGATGATTTTCGGACTCAATTTTTGGCAAAAATTTGTAAATTGCAGATAATCAGCGATATATAAATTTAGCCATAAATGAAACATTATAGTTTTGAAAACGAGATAAGAAAATTCTATCGGTTTTTCACAAGTTTTCAACATTTCAGTGCGAAAAAAGGGTGCTTATATATTGTATGTCAAAAAAAATGCGTATCTTTGCGGGCAATTTCTCGCAAATGGGAATTGAAATTATTAACAAAAATTAAAGGACAAAAACGTTTTAGAAATGCCAACTATTCAGCAGTTAGTAAGAAACGGTCGAGTTAGCATGGTCGAGAAGAGTAAGTCGCCAGCGCTCGCAGCGTGTCCTCAGCGCCGTGGAGTTTGTACTCGTGTGTACACTACAACTCCTAAGAAGCCTAACTCGGCTATGCGTAAGGTTGCACGTGTAAGATTGACTAATGGCAAGGAGGTCAATGCCTACATCCCAGGTGAGGGCCACAACTTGCAGGAGCACTCAATCGTGCTCGTTCGTGGCGGTCGTGTTAAGGACCTCCCAGGTGTACGTTACCACCTCGTGCGTGGTGCACTCGATTCAGCAGGTGTAGACGGTCGTCGTCAGCGTCGTTCAAAGTACGGTGCTAAGCGTCCAAAGGCAGGTAAGACTGCAGCACCAGCTAAGAAGAAGTAATTTAGAAATTGTATTATTATTAAAGATTAGCAAGTAACAATGAGAAAAGCTAAGCCAAGAAAGCGAATTCTACTTCCGGATCCGAAGTTCAATGACGTGGAGGTTACACGTTTCGTGAACAATCTTATGCTGGATGGTAAGAAGAGTATTGCTTACACTATCTTCTACGATGCGTTGGAGTTGGTAGGCAAGAAGATGAAGGATGCTGATAAATCTCCCGTTGAGATCTGGAAACAGGCTCTCGAGAATATCACACCTCAGGTCGAAGTTAAGTCAAAGCGTATCGGTGGTGCGACATTCCAGGTTCCTACGGAGGTTCGTCCCGAGCGCAAAGTTTC
>JAZRCN010000006.1:0-104913 GCA_045659765.1 Alistipes sp. | reverse complement strand
TCACCCTCAAACGCTATAGACGCCATAGGCTGAATATGGTTGCGTTGAATAGTTACACTATTCTCCGTAGATATAGTCATAGGCTCGTAATCCTCGCACTCCACATCGACAGTAAAGCCCCCAACGAAGGTCTGAGGAGGTAGAGCAAAATAGAACGATGTAGCCTCCGCGCCAAGCTCTACGCCCTCGCCGCAGTCGAGAGTAAGCTCCGTAACGATAGTATCATCGAAAACAAGGTTGCCACCAGCATTGTTATCATCTGCACTACCCATCTCCGCTGCGAGAGTAGACTCCGCTGTAGCTGTGTCTACATAGATAAGACCTGCAAGTTGCTCCTCATTATTTCCGCGAAGCGTAATGCTCTGCACCCTCTCGCCATTACCCGTAAGCTGAATCTTAAGCCAGCCACAGACATTGCGTAACGAGATCTGATTATCTTCATCGCACGACACCATAAGATTTTCGCCAACGCCATAGCTCTCTTCGGCGTAGTGCTGCACAGCGGGGAGGGTTGTCTCGATATTACCGCTTGCGGTAGATATAATGTAGTCAGGGTTGTAGGGGTATGCCACAACCACATAATTCATCCTTGAGCTCTCTACGCCTTTATCTACGCAATACAAATCGGCAACGCGCGCGCCCGTCTCGCCTCGGTGCTCCCATTGCTGATTAGCGTCGCTTTTGTAAAATACCGACACAAGGTCGCCCGAAGTCCATACCGTTTTGCCCGCTTCGAGCTGAATACGGGTGTCGTCGCCACCCTCGAAACCTACTGTCAATGTTTCAGGAACATCCGCGCGGTTAGCCGAAAGCTCCTCGACATCGTTCTGTGTACACGCGGCAAAGACGAATACAGCAAATGCAAAAAGCAATAGTTTTTTCATAGTATTGTGTGTTTATTATATGCGATAATACAAAATTAACAACTATTTTCTAATTAGCAAAAAAGTAATGAGGAAAATAGAAGTTGTATATTCTCGGAAAAATCTATATCTTTGCAAGATAAATCAATTACGAAATGAGCCCACGAAGAAAACAGCAGAGCTTGGAGGAGGCAACGCTAAATAGCGAAGCGAGCAACGAGCTGTTAACATCTGATAATCAGCCCGCAGAGGGCAAAAAAGAGAAGAAATATGTCGAGACGCCCTTGATGAAGCAGTACTACGAGATCAAGGCGAAGCATCCCGACGCGATACTTCTTTTCCGTGTGGGCGATTTCTACGAGACATTCGGCGAAGATGCTATCAAGGCAAGTGGAATTCTCGGCATCACACTCACGCGTCGAGCCAATGGCGCAGCGTCGTATGTCGAGCTTGCAGGATTTCCATACCACGCATTAGACAACTACATGCCCAAGCTCGTGCGTGCTGGCGAGCGCGTGGCGATATGCGAACAGCTCGAAGATCCGAAGCTAACAAAAAAGATTGTCAAGCGCGGCGTAATCGAGATGGTGACACCTGGTGTGGTCATGGGCGAAAATCTCGTAGCAGGCAAGGAGAACACATTCCTTGCATCGGTATATTTCGGCAAGAAGACCACAGGCGCGGCATTCCTCGACCTCTCCACGGGCGAGTTCTACGTTGCCGAGGGCGACGACGCCTATATCGACAAGATAATATCAAATCTACGCCCCAAAGAGATTCTCCACCAGCGTGGTTGCGAGGAGCGTTTCTACGAGGCTTTCGGCAAGAAACACTATACGTATCGCCTCGAGGAGTGGATATTTGCCGAGAACGTAAACCGCGAGAAGCTTTGCCGTCAGTTTGGTGTGCAGTCGCTCAAGGGCTTCGGCATTGAGGATATGAGTGCAGGTATCTCGGCTGCGGGAGCTACGCTCTACTACCTCGAGTTCACGGAGCACCGCCACACGGCACATATCGCCTCAATAGCGCGTATCGAGCGCGGAGAGTCGGTATGGATTGACCGTTTCACGATGCGCAACCTCGAGCTCTTCACATCGAACAGCAGCAACAGCAAATCGAGTTTCATGGAGGTCATCGACCGCACGCTGACACCTATGGGTGGCCGTCAGCTAAAGCGTTGGATAGCCTTTCCGCTAATGGATATCGAGAAGATACGCTTGCGCCAGGATATTGTCGAGAGTATTGTGAAAGATGCGGGATTTGCCGAGGCTTTGCGCAACGAGATATCATCCATTGGCGACCTTGAACGTATAGCATCACGCATCGCCGCAGAGCGTGTAACACCGCGCGAGCTCATACAGCTCAAGCAGTCGCTATCGGCCATCGAGTTACTACGTGCTCTAATGGAGGGCACGGACAACGAGGCTATGCACCGCTACGCCGAGATTATCGACCCACTTGTCGAGGTGCTACAGCGTCTTGAACGCGATATATACCCCGATCCCGAGAATAACCAGATACAGAAGGGAGGCATCATTGCCGACGGTCTTTCGGCCGAGCTCGACGATCTTCGTCGTATATCGCACCACGGCAAGGAGTATCTACACTCGTTGCAGCAGAGAGAGAGTGATATCACGGGTATTCCTTCGCTCAAGGTTGGCTATAACAACGTCTTCGGCTACTACCTCGAGGTGCGCAACACCCACAAGGACAAGGTGCCCGAGAGTTGGATACGCAAACAAACGCTGACGGGTGCCGAGCGATACATAACACAGGAGCTCAAGGAGTACGAGCAGAAGATTATGGGTGCCGAAGAGCGCATCCTACAAATCGAGGCCGAGCTATATGCTCAGCTCGTAGCCTACATTGCGACACATCTTGCAGCCATTCAGCGCGACGCACAGGTTGTAGCGCGCATGGACTGCCTGCAATCTTTGGCAAAGATTGCTACCGAGCGAGGCTACGTACGCCCCATGGTGGATGACTCGACGATAATCGACATTCGCGAGGGTCGCCACCCTGTCATCGAGTCGTTGATGGCCGTGGGCGAAGAGTATATTCCTAACGATGTGAAGCTAACGAACGACGACCAGCAGATAATCATCATCACAGGCCCCAATATGTCGGGTAAGTCGGCTCTACTTCGCCAAACAGCACTCATCGTACTTATGGCACAGATGGGTTCATTTGTACCAGCTAAGTCGGCACATATCGGCATTGTAGATAAGATATTTACACGCGTTGGAGCATCAGATAACCTCGCCGAAGGTGAGTCTACGTTTATGGTCGAGATGCTCGAGTCGGCAAACATCCTCAACAACATCTCGCCACGCAGTCTTGTGCTCCTCGACGAGATTGGCCGAGGTACAAGCACATACGACGGCATCTCGATTGCATGGGCAATGGTCGAGTATCTGCACAACAACCAGCATGGCGCAGCAAAGACACTCTTTGCTACACACTACCATGAGCTCAATGAGTTGGAGAATATGTTGCCACGTGTCAAGAACTACCACGTAACGGTCAAGGAGGTAGATAAGAGCATCATCTTCCTCAGAAAGTTGGAGCGCGGTGGTACGGAGCACTCGTTCGGTATTCACGTGGCACGTATGTCGGGTATGCCACGCAGCGTAGTGCAGCGTGCCGAGGATATATTGTCGAATTTGGAGAAGGTCTATGGCTCAGGCGAGATTGTACCTACTGGCGAGTTGCGCAAGCGAGGCAAGAGCCACGGTGTAGCAGCCTCGGCAGCAGCCACACGTGAGAGCATACAGCTCTCAATGTTCCAGCTTGACGATCCCGTGCTAATCGCCATCCGCGACCAGATTAAGGGTATAGATATCAACTCTTTAACACCTATCGAGGCACTCAATAAGTTGGACGAAATAAAGCGTATCGCAGGTATTTAACACCTGCGATACTTTTTTTCTTTCCGCTACAACAACCTCTTCACAAGTCTGAAGAGTTTATAGGGCATATACCTAAACGGCAGGTCGACCTTTGTCGAGGATGTAACCACTGAGCGACGGTGAGAGAAGGCATAAAGCGAATCGCGACCATGATAGCGACCCATGCCCGAGTTACCTACGCCACCGAAGGGCAGATGCTCGTTGGCAATGTGCATTATTGTATCGTTGATACATCCTCCGCCCGATGATGTAAGGTCGAATACTCGGCGAGCCTCACTCTCTTTGGCAAATACATACATGGCCAAAGGTTTTTCACGACGGTTGATAAAGGCTATCGCTTCATCAACACTATCCACCTCTATCATCGGAAGTATCGGTCCAAAAATCTCGTCGATCATCACACGGCTATCCTCCGCTACACTATCCAAGAGCGTAGGTTCGATGTATCGTTCTGCGCAATTAATAGTTCCGCCACAACGCACCACACCATCGCTGAGATAGCTACTAACTCGCTCAAATGCTGCATCCGTAACCATACGACCATAATGACGACTGCTGCGCACATCGCTACCGTGTAGTTTCAGCAAGGCTTGTTTAAATGCATCCACGAACTGCTCCTTGATATCCTTATGAATAAGCAGATAGTCGGGAGCAATGCAAGTCTGTCCCGCATTAAGACTCTTACCCCAGGCAACACGTCGCGCTGCAAGTTTGACATCTGCCGACTTATCGACAACTACAGGGCTCTTGCCGCCAAGCTCCAAGACTACAGGCGTAAGATTTTCGGCTGCCGAGCGCATTACGACACGCGCCAACGATGGCGAGCCTGTGAAAAATATGAGGTCGTAGCGATGACGTAGCAACTCGGTATTAACATCGCGATTTCCCTGCACAACAGCCACATGCTCCTCCGAGAAACACTCCTCGATAAGCTGTTGCAATACCTCGGCAACATGGGGCGTATAGGGCGATGGTTTCAGAATAGCAGTACATCCTGCACCTATTGCCCCCACAAGTGGGTTTAGCAACAACTGCACGGGATAGTTCCAAGGGGCTATGATCAGTGCCGTACCGAGGGGTTCGGTGAGTATCTCGCTATGCGATGGCCACATCTTCAGTGGTGTAGACTTACGCGATGGAGCAGCCCAACGCTTCAACGACTTTAGGAAGTTATCAATCTCGCCAAGTACTATACTTATCTCCGTGAGATATGCCTCCTCGTAGGATTTATGCAGATCGACATATAGCGCATCGCACAACGGTTTCTCGAACTTAACGATTGCCTTGCGCAGACGACGTAGCGTCTCAAGACGATAATCTATATCGAGTGTTAGGTGAGTAGCAAAAAATTCACGCTGTGCCGTATGTATAGTTTGAATCCTCTCGAAAGCTGTATTCTGAAGCATATTAATTGGTTTTAGTTATAGACAAAGATACGACATATCAACTAAACTGCCAAATGATAGAGCGATATCGATTATAAAGGTGCAAGTTTAGTGTTTGCTCTTGGGGATGGGCTGTATTTGTGGGGGCGCTACGCTTTTGGGGGGCGCAAGCGTAGCTTGCTCTTGGGGAGCGCACCTGACGGTGCTTATGGGGAGCGCTGTTTCTAAGGGGTCATCCCGAGCGTAGCCGAGGGATCTCCTACGCGACAATGTGCTATGAGCGTTTTATTTTATACGTAGCTACTTATCGATTTTGAGGAGATGCGTCGACTTCGCTCAGCATGACATTTATGCGCAACAAACGCGAAGCGTCCCCAAGAGCGCGCTCAGCTTGCGCCCTCAATAGGGCTTTAGCCCGCCCTCATACACCCCAATATCTCAGCGTCAAGTGACAACGCAGCAACACCCTTCTTACCTGCACACCCTCAATTTCTTGTTAGAAGGGTGTCAGATGTGGCCTATCGCAAAAGAAGATCCCCTCGGGATAGTACTCAAACGTACAGCCCGAGGGGTCTTACTTTTGGGATGGGGCGCAGATGACCCCTTATCTCAAGAAATTACTTTGAGGTCATAATACGAAGAATCATCGCATCGGTCTGCGTCATACCATCACGACCAATATCTGTAAGGTTGCGAATAGACTTATCTACATCATCGTCGATGATACCCTCAACAGACTTAATCCAACGACCATTCATAGCCATAAGTGCCGATACAACGGCTGTCGATACACCCGATGCACACTTCATAGCACATGAAGGCTTAGCACCATCGCAAATCATACCTGCAAGGTTACCAATCATATTCTTAACAGCCTTTGTTACCTCGTCGTAGCCACCACCCATAAGGTAGGTGATACCGCATGATGAGCCTGTTGCTGCAACTACACAACCACAGAGTGCCGACAAGCGACCAAGGCTCTGCTTGATGTAGATTACGGTAAGGTGGCTAAGGATAAGCGAACGTACCATCTGCTCATGTGTAGCATTTGTCTGCTCGGCATATACTACTACTGGGACGGTTGATGTAAGGCCCTGATTACCACTACCAGAGTTACTCATCACGGGGATCATAGCACCCGCCATACGTGCATCGCACGCTGCTGTTGTCATACCTACAATCTGGCAGTGAAGCGTATCACCCATGATGTTACGCTCCGACTCCGAACGCATGAGCTTACCGATAGAGTGGCCATACTCGCCCTTGAGTGACTCGTATGCTGCGTTCATATTAAGGCGCTTAGCCTCGAGGATAAACTCAAGCTCGTCGAGGGGTGCTGTCATTGCAAAATCCCATACGCGACGCAATGTAAGCACGGGGTCTTTCTGCTCTACGAGAGCTGCACCCTCGCTTGCTGCGGGAGCATCAGCCGAGAAGAGCACCTCGTCGTTACGCTTGATGCTAATAAAACGAGTGTGTCCACCAGAGATGATAGCTACAGCCTTGTCATCGCCAGCCGTAACCTCGATCTCGATATAGAGCTTCTCCTCGATATTCTCCTTGAGGTCTACCGAGATACGCTTCTCGTCAATAAAGCGACAACCCTCCTTTACGGCAGCATCGTCGGCACCCTTCAACACCTCGAGCTCATACTCCGACTTACCGATCAATGCACCAAGAGCCATAGCGATAGGCAAACCTGTCATGCCTGTACCTGGGATACCTACACCCATAGCATTCTTGAGGACATTGGCACTCAAACGCGCCAAGATATGCTCGGGACGACGGCCCAAAGTCTCGGTAGCCTTAGCCACACACAAAGCCACTGCGATAGGCTCGGTACAACCTATTGCGGGTATAATCTCTCGGTTCATCAGAGCGATAATCTCGCGACGCTCCTCTGCTGTAAAGGTCTGGTTCATATATGTCATATTTTTAGTTTTCGTTCAAAACACGATTTAATCACACGAAGATACAACTTTTCTACAGAATTTCCAAACGATTCTCCATTTTTTAGCTCTTCGGGCGACCGTTCCCACTCACAAGGCACTATCTTTGGAGCAATAGAGAGCTGTTTCAGCACCGACATATTGCTTCTATCGGATAAAAAAGCGTATACGAAGAGGTGTTATTCAAAATTATTTCGTTATCTTTGCCCTACTATAATTTTGGAGCAGAGATATGAATAAGAGAAATATAGCAACATACAGTGCACCTATGTTTGAGCTTACGGAGGTATGCATTGAGCGTGGCTTTGCAGAGTCGTATGGCAATGAGGGCGAGGCTGGACAGGATATGAACATCTTAGACCAGGGCAGCTTCTAAGATGCAATACAAGGTGATAAAAAGTGTGTGATTTTACAACCTAAGATTTAGTATATATTATGGCAGGTAAGGTACCAACACCCCACATCGGGGCACAGCTTGGCGAGATCGCCGATAGAGTAATTATGGCGGGTGATCCGCTACGTGCGAAGTTTATGGCCGAGAACTTCTTGGAGAATCCCGTGCAGTATAATAGCGTGCGCGGTATGCTCGGATACACAGGCACCTATAAGGGTAAGCGTGTATCGGTACAGGGACACGGTATGGGTATTCCCTCGATTGGCATCTACACATACGAGCTCTTCAACTTCTACGACGTAAAGCGCATCATACGCTGTGGCTCAGCAGGTGCCTACCACCCCGATTTGAAACTCGGCGACGTAGTATTTGCAATGGGTTCATGCACCGACTCGAACTACGGTCAGCAGTTCGCTCTACCTGGTACATTTGCACCTATTGCCGACTTCGAGATGTTGCGTAGCGCAGCAGCTAAGGCCGAGGAATTGGGTATAGGCTACCGCGTGGGTAATGTGATGGCGAGCGACGTCTTCTATGGCGACGATGCCGAGGAATGGAAGAAGTGGCAGAAGATGGGCGTGTTGGCCGTAGAGATGGAGGCCGCAGCACTCTACATGAATGCAGCACGTGCTGGTCGTAGCGCATTGTGTATCTGCACAATTTCAGACTCGTTGGTACACGGCACGGCATGCTCAGCAGAGGAGCGTCAGACATCGTTTACCAACATGATGAAGATTGCCTTCGACATTATCTAAGACTACGACGCATCACTAAAATATTGGGAGCAGCTGCTAAGTATTTCTTAGCAGTTGCTTTTTTTTATGCGGAATTATATGTATCTTTGTGCGACTATGAGAATTAACAGATAAACTACTACTTATTTATGATCAAGAATTTCAAATCACTACTACTCGCTGTCGCGACACTCGGTCTAAGCCTCTCGGCTACGGCTCAGGATCTTAGTTCGCAGCGCGGTGAGTCGCAGAATTTAGGAGGACTCTTTGGTGAGAAGCTCGACCACAAGGGGCTTGTCATCAACCCTACACCTCAGGAACTCACACGCTCTACAGTCGACATTCTCGACATCTCTAATGGCGTGGCACTAAAGGGCCAGGCAGCGCAGTTTGCCGACGACATCAACTTCGTAGCTCACAACAATAAGGGTGTAAAATTGAGCATGGAGTATGGCGAGAAGATGGCTACGAAACGTGGCGTTGAGCCTCGCAAGGGAGCATACAACCTCACTATCTCGGCCAAGGGTATCGACATCTGTGCATACGACGAATTGGGAGCATTCTACGGCGTGCAGACCCTACGTGAGATCGTTGCAAGCCCCGCATCGGAGGGTGGTCTGCTCGATGGTGTAACTATCCGCGACTGGGCCGACTTGCAGTATCGTGGCGTTGTAGAGGGTTTCTATGGTGAGCCCTGGTCACACGCAACACGTCTATCACTTATCGACATTTATGGTCGCTACAAGATGAATTCGTATGTCTATGGTCCTAAGGATGATCCATACCACAGCTCTCCACACTGGCGACTCCCCTACCCCGAGGATAAGGCTAAGGAGATCGCTGAACTTGTCGAGGCTTGCCGTCGCAATCGCGTAGATTTCGTATGGGCAATACATCCTGGTAAGGATATCAAATGGTGCGAGGAGGATCTTCAGAACCTTATAAACAAGTTCGAGGCAATGTATGATCTGGGTGTACGAGCCTTTGCAATACATTTCGACGATATCGAGGGCGAGGGTACCAACCCATACCGCCAGACCGAGCTTATGAACATCCTCAATGAGGAGTTTGTTGCCGTTAAGGGCGATGTTGCCTCGCTTATTGTATGTCCTACGGATTACACACGCCTTTGGGCTAATCCTACGGAGCGTGGCAGCTTGGTTATTTATGGCAACGAGCTACACCCCTCGGTTGATGTATTCTGGACTGGCGATGCAGTATGTAGCGATATGACCGAGAGTACTATGGAGTGGATATCGTCACGCATCCAACGCCCTGCACTCTTCTGGTGGAACTACCCCGTAACCGACTATGCGCGACATATCATGATGCAGGGTCCCGTATATGGTCTATCACCCTCAATCACTGCGGAGAAGAGTCGCGGTTTGGTTAGCAACCCCATGGAGCATGGCGAGGCATCGAAACTCGCTCTCTATAGCGTTGCGGACTACACATGGAATACCGAAGCCTACAATCCAATAGATAGCTGGGAGCGTGGCTTGGAGATGCTTGCACCCGAGGTTAAGGAGGCGTATCGTCTATTTGCTATCCACTCGTGCGACACCGAGACTGGTTACCGTCGTATAGAGTCATGGGAGACCGAGACATTCACGCTCGAAGAGTATAGCGAGGCTAAGGCTGCAAAGCTCCGCGAAGAGTTAGAGCGCATCGTAACCGTACCAGCAACTATGGAGCAGATGGAAAACAAGGCACTCCTTGAGGAGCTACGCCCTTGGCTTGTCGAGTTTGGTAAGTTGGGCGAGCGCTGCCTCGGAGCATTGGATTGCATCGAACTATACCGCGCAGGCAACTACCCCGCTTTCTGGGAGTGCTATGCAGAGCATCTTATGAGTGATGCTGAGGTCGAGGCATACGATGCTCACCGCGTGGGCACGATGAAGTTACAACCTTTCTACGAGCGCATCATGGATAGCCTTGCAGCGGCATACTACGAGCAGCTCACTGGCGAGAAGTCATCGACACTATCGGCCGCAGGATCGTACAAGTCGTTGCAGTCGCCACAAGCTAAATATATGTTCGACAACGACCCTACAACCTACTACCACTCAGGTCAGGGTCAGCGCACTGACGACTTTGTCGCAGCCGATATGGGTATTGTGCGTACAGTGAGAGAGTTACGCATCATTCAGGGTCGTAACTCTACAGACGATGTCGATTACTTCGATCACGTTATTGTAGAGTATTCTGCCGATGGCAAAGAGTGGATAGCTCTTACCGAACCTTTGGAGGGTGTATACGATATTGAGTGGGCAGGCGAGCCTTTCAAGGCACGATATGTTGGTATCCGCAAACTCGAGTCTAAGAAGCGTAACTGGCTTGCCATCCGCTCGTTCGACATCAACCCTGTAACAAAGGAGCAATATGGCGAGGATTGCAACCCATTCACGGCATTGCGTCCCGAGGGTGGCGTACATATCGACTTAGCGGGTATATCGCGCATCGTAGTGCTTATGGAGGGTATTGACGCGAATAGCAAGCTACACCTGTTTAACGCAGATGGCGAGGAGATAGCGCAACAGACTTTGAGTTCGGCATATCTCTGCCTTGAGGATGTTGCCTCAACAGGTGCCGTAAGTGCAACAATCGAGGGCGTAGGGCAGATCTTTGAAATTATCCGTTTCTAACGCCATCGTCAAACGATAAAGGGCATGTCCAGCAAGTTTATGGACATGCCCTTTTTATGTAGAAGAGTGCAAGCATAACGACAAAGCTGCCTTACGGACAGCTTCTTTATCGTTTGATTAATGTTACTCTAATTAGAGATTGGTTAAAAGCTGATATACCAAATAGCCAAGGTAGTTACCCACAGCATAACCTGCCAAACCGTTGGTGATACCCACCATAATCGCCTCCTTATTCTTCATCGCTGCAGCAATCATAGGCACACATATTGGCGAATTAACCAACGTATCTGATGTTATTACAGCACTGTCGGCATCAACCTTGAATGGTCGAGCAAGGATAACAGCCAATAGCAACGAGCCAAAGACGATAATAGCCTGATATACCAACACCCAAAGGCCCATCTTCCAATCGAGTTGTGAAAGGTCGGCAAGCATAGCCATCGCAAAGCAGAATATGTATATAAGGTACATACCCGCATCAAAACTCTTATCCCACGAGCGCACACCCTTAAATATAGTGAGCAGAAGGCTAATGGTCGTAAGAACGAGGATAAGTGCAACCATCGAGAAGTCGCCACCAAGCAAATCAAACATAATAGTGCCCTCCTTAAAGAGGTTGCTCACAAGTAGCGACACCGCAGCAACTGCAACAGCTGCAATAAAAATTTTGAGAAGCTGTATGATGCTCGCCTTCTTGCCGAAATCCTTGTAAGGATTATCATCGACATAATCTTGAGCATTGATCATATCGTTGTAATGCTTGATATTCTTGCCGTGTACTATACGTCGGGCAATACCGATACCGCCACCCATAAGGAACATAAGATAGAAGAACGACACCACAAGGTTGCAAGTGCTCACCAACGCAAACTTCTCACCCGAAAGACCCGCCTCACCAAGCATCATATTCACCGCAGCATAGTTACCTGCACCACCCGTATACTGACCAGAGAGCGTAGCACCGATAGTTGGGCCATCAACACCAAGCTGCTTAACAAGGATGAGATAACCAGCAACAACCATCACAACAGTCGAAAGGACACCAATAACGAAGGCCTTAGCCGAAACTCCAGCCTTGAAATTCTTGAAGTTACAACCAAAGAGCATCATGGGAATTGCCAAAGGAATCATCACATCCTGAAGGATCTTCTGTATACCGTGTAAATCGGCCGGAATGATGTGTAGATTGGCAACTACCACACCGAGAATGTAGAGCGTGAGTACGGGGCCAACTTTGTCGAGAAACTTCACTTTACGACATGCCCAAAGCACTGCCGCAGGTGCAACAAGATAGAAGAGCACAAGTGCTATTTTACCTATCATAATTTATGTTTTTAGTTCGGGTTATACACTCGCTATTTGCATGGTACCGACTGCTCCAAAAGCCATCTAACGAGGTAAAAAAATCAAATAGTTTCATCAAAGGTAAAACAAAAAAACGAGATTATCAAAATTTTTATATCTTTGCTGCGAATTTAAAACAAAAACATTATGTATAAGGTATCGGAAAACCCTTTCAAAAACCGAGTTAGCACACAGACTGTGTTTCTCGTCTGCGTGGCCCTATTTGCCACCCTCTACATCGTATCCAACATCATGGCTGTCAAGGTGATATCGCTGTTTGATATCTTCTATTTCGATGCTGGAACTATCACCTTTCCTCTTGCCTATATGCTGGGCGACGTGATCACCGAGCTATGGGGCTATCGCACAACGCGACGCGTAGTATTTATCACGCTGCTGTGCAATATTTTGATGGTGCTCGGCACACAGATTGCCGTATGGTTGCCCTCTCCCGACTATATGGCCGAAACTGAAGCTGCCTACAACCACGTATTTGGCTATGTACCCCGCATAGTCTTCGCCTCGCTCGTAGGTTTTCTTCTTGGCGAGCTCTCCAACGCATGGGTCATGGATTATATTAAACGTAAGATGCAGGGACGTAGACTCTGGGTGCGCACCATTGGTAGCTCGATGGTGGGTTATCTCTTCGACTCGCTACCCTTCGTACTCATCGGCTTTGCAGGTACAGTATCGACACACGACCTCGTGATGATGATCCTATTCCAATACTTTTCGAAGCTGGCTATAGAGTCACTCTTCGGCACACCATTGGCATATTTGGCCATCGGCTGGGTAAAGCGTTACACCGATTACAAGCCAGAGCTACACACCTTAGAAGAGTAGTCGACACCCTGTCGCACAAAAGACGAAATGCCGCCAGAGGCGATAAAAAGGGGCAAATAGAGTCTATTTCACGTGAAGAGGCTCTATTGTGCCCCATATTTTCTGTCTAAAAGTTGCTTAAATCGAAAATAAAACGTAAATTTGCGGGTCTATATATTTTATATATAGGTGCGCCAATACACTATGCGCAACAAATAGCGAACAACGAAATTAGATAATATATAAAACGATGACAGAAGAGCAGAACAACACAGGTCTTACTGGACGTATAGTTCAGGTAAACCTTGAAGAGCAGATGAAATCGGCATACATCGACTACTCGATGTCGGTGATTGTGTCGCGTGCTCTGCCCGACGTGCGCGATGGTCTTAAGCCCGTACACCGTCGTATTTTGTATGATATGGCTGCCGAGCTCAACCTATCATCCGACAAGCCAACTCGTAAGAGTGCGCGTATCGTCGGTGATGTACTCGGTAAGTTCCACCCACACGGTGATAGCTCGGTATATGAGGCTATGGTGCGTATGGCGCAGGATTGGTCGATGCGCTACCCTCTCGTCGAGGGTCAGGGTAACTTCGGTTCTATGGATGGTGACTCGCCTGCGGCAATGCGTTACACCGAGGCACGCATGCAGAAGATTACCGATGAGGTTATGGCAGACATCGAGAAGGAGACCATCGACTGGACACTCAACTTCGACGATACGTTGAAGGAGCCTACAGTGCTTCCTACAAAGATTCCATTGCTCTTGGTAAATGGTGCAAGTGGTATCGCTGTAGGTATGGCTACAAACATGGCCCCCCACAACCTTTCAGAGGTGGTTGATGCTTGCTGCGCATATATCGACAACAAGGAGGTTGAGTGCGAGGAGTTGCTCAACTATGTGAAGGGTCCCGACTTCCCTACGGGTGGTATCATCTATGGCTACGAGGGTGTTAAGGAGGCGTTGCTTACGGGTCGTGGTCGCGTAGTTATGCGTGCAAAGACCGAGATCGAGCATACAGCATCGGGTAGAGAGTGTATCGTAATCAGCGAGATTCCATACATGGTCAATAAGGCCGAGATGATCAAGAAGATCGCAGACCTTATCAACGAGAAGAAGATCGAGGGTATCTCATACATCAACGATGAGTCAGACCGTCAGGGTATGCGCATCGTCATCATCCTCAAGCAGGATGCTGTGGCAAGCGTAGTGCTCAACACGCTCTATAAGAATACGCCATTGCAGTCGTCATTTGCGGTTAACAACATCGCTTTGGTGAATGGTCGTCCTCAGCTTCTAAACCTTAAGGACCTCATTCGTCACTTCGTAGACCACCGTCACGATGTTATCGTACGTCGTTCACGTTTCGATTTGCAGAAGGCCGAGGAGCGTCTTCACATCGTAAATGGTTTGCTCATTGCTCAGGACAACATCGACGAGGTGGTACACATCATCCGTTCGTCGAAGACTGGCGAGGATGCACGTACACGTCTTCAGGAGCGTTTCGGCCTCTCGAAACTTCAGACAGCAGCAATTCTCGAGATGCGCTTGCGTCAGCTCACAGGATTGCAGCATGAGCAGCTTATGAACGAGCACGACGAGTTGGTTAAGACTATTAACTACCTCACAGATGTTCTTCAGAGCGAAGAACTACAGATGCAGATCATCAAGGATGAGCTTTTGGAGATCAAGGAGAAGTATGGCGACGAGCGTCGTACCGAGATTATCTACGCTTCAGAGGAGTTCAACCCCGAGGATTTCTATGCTGATGATGATATGGTAATTACCATTTCGCACATGGGCTACATCAAGCGTACGCCACTTGCTGAGTACCGCACACAGCACCGTGGTGGTGTGGGTGCTAAGGGAAGTGCTACACGCGATGAGGACTTCATCGAGCATATCTACGTTGCATCAATGCACAATACGATGATGTTCTTCACCGAGATGGGTCGTTGCTACTGGCTCAAGGTATACCAGATTCCTGAGGGTACACGCTCATCGAAGGGTCGCGCCATCCAGAACATCATCCAGATTGAGCCTAACGATAAGGTTCGCGCATATATCAACGTGAAGAACCTCAACGATAAGGAGTTCATCGAGAACAACTATATTGTGATGTGTACTAAGCGCGGTATCATCAAGAAGACATCGCTCGAGGCATACTCACGACCACGTACCAACGGTATCAACGCTATCGTAGTACGTGAGGGCGATCAGCTCTTGGAGGTTAAGCTCACAAGTGGCAATGCCGAGATTATGATCGCTGGCCGCGAGGGTAAGGCTATCCGCTTCAACGAGTCTACAGTACGTCCTATGGGTCGTGTAAGTTCGGGTGTTAGAGCTATCTCTATTGAGGATGACAACGAGGTTGTAGGCATGATTGCTATCGAGCCTGATTCTAAGCAGGATGTATTGGTACTCAGCGAGAATGGCTACGGTAAGCGTACCGACTTGGAGGAGTATCGTATCACCAACCGTGGTGGTAAGGGTGTTAAGACTATCAACATCACTGAGAAGACAGGTAACCTTATCGCACTGCAGGCCGTTACCGACGATAACGACCTTATGATCATCAACCGTTCGGGTCTTACAATCCGCACATCGGTTGCTCAGATCAGCGTATCGGGCCGTGCAACTCAGGGTGTAAGGGTTATCAACCTTCGCGATGGCGACTCTATTGCATCTGTTACGGTAGTTCCTAAGACCGATGACGAGGAGGAGAATACAACCACAACGGAGAGTGCTGAGGTAGTGGCAGAGGCAACAACGGAGGGTGCTACAAACAATAATGCGGAGGGTGCAAGCGTTGAGTAGTACAACACTTCAATATTTTAGTAAACTTAAACATTAAACGTAATAATTCAGAGATTATGAAAAAGGTAGTTTTAATGGCTGTGGCAATGCTTATGCTTGCAGTGCCCGCCGTAAACGCACAGAAGGTAAAGACTCAGTCTGAGGTCGCAAAGCTTGAGAAGGCTGACGCAACACTCGTTGACGTGAAGAAGAACACAAAGGCTTCTACATGGATTGCTCACGGTAAGGCTTATGCTGATGCTTACGCTCTTCCCACAAAGGAGTTGGGCCGTGGCGTACCTTCACAGGTATTGCAGATGAACGTAGGTCAGCCCGATGCAGTTGTCGAGGGTATGTTTATGGGTGCTCCATACTACGTATGCCAGTATGAGTATGTTGACGTGTATGTAAATCCTCAGAATGGCATGATCGATGGTTGGAATCAGAAGAAGTCTATCAAGGAGAACCTTGCCGAGACAGCTATCGCTTCATACACCAAGGCTTTCGAGCTCGATCCTAAGCAGGCTCCTAAGATTATCGCAAATGCTGCAAACCTCGCTAACGCTCTCGCACAGCAGGGTGACGCTCTCAACAACGTAGGCCGTACAGCTGAAGCTGCTGAGTGCTTCGAGCTTGCTTACCGTGCACAGTGCATCTGTGATGCTAACGCTGGTGATATGAACAACCTCTTCAACGCAGGTATGCTTATGACCATGACAGCTTCTACACTCCAGGGTGAGGAGGCGATGGCTGCATTCGAGTATGCTGAGAAGCTCTTCTCTGAGGCTATCGCTAAGGGTTATAGCGACGAGCAGGGTAACATCTACTACTATTTGTTCCACTGCTACTATGGTCAGAAGGCTAAGAACAACGAGGAGTACTTGGCAAAGGCTAAGGAGGCTCTTCTCACTGGTATCAAGCTCTTCCCTAAGAACATCACTATCTTGGATGGTCTTATGCAGCTCTACACAGCTGAGACTGGCGTAGGTGATCCTGCAGAGCTTACCGACATGGTTGAGGCATCACTCAAGGAGAACCCTGAGAACTACGACCTCTGGTTCAGCCGTGGCCGTGTATACTACGCTTTGAAGAACTACGACGAGTGTATCAAGTCGTTCGAGCAGTGCGTTAAGCTCCGCCCCGAGGAGTTCGAGCCTAACTTCTACGTAGGTTTCTTCATCATCGAGAAGGCTAATGCTGAGGTTGAGAAGCTCAATGCAAGCGTAGGTCTTAGCTATCAGCTCTACGAGGAGAAGAATGCAGAGATTAACCGTATCTACGCTCAGGCAGTACCTTGGTTGGAGAAGGCTCATGCTATCAACCCAACTGACGTAGCTACTATCGAGTACCTCAACGGTATCTGCTTCCGTCTCCGTGACGAGGAGGGTATGATGGATAAGTACAACAAGTATCATGAGCTCTTCGTTCAGACTCGCTAGTCAATAGACGACAAGCTTACTACCCCGCCTAACATCGGTTAGGCGGGGTATTCTATTTATACAGACACTAATTCTCTCGAATGTATCAGGAGTATGTTTGGAAAATTTATAGATGCTTAGGCTTAAAGGAGTAATAACTAATCGTTTTGTGCGTTATTAATATAGGTAGAGACAGAAATCAAAAAAAAATATGTAGATTTGTTTGGCAGATTGAAAGATTGAATATATATTTGCAGTGTATTAGTTGAGTAATACACATAAACAGAACAAATACTTACGATATTCATCAATCGCCAAACACAAAAAACCGATAAGTTATGAAACGATTACTAAGCCTTATTCTTCTCGTAGTAGCCATGGTTACAGCTACGACAAACGAGGCTACAGCACAGAAGTTCGAAATCTGCGGACGTACCGTAGATAGCGCCTCACAGCCCGTGGCATACGCTACGGTGGTAGCCCTACGAGGCACAGAGCAGGCTGCGGGATGTGTTACCAACGATGCTGGCGAGTTTAAGCTAAACATCGCGGCAGGTGACTACACCCTAAAGGTAATCTTCATCGGATATAGCACCATAGAGCGCGAAGTATCGCTATCGGCAAACCTTAATCTTGGCGACATCACCCTCGAGGAGGATAAGACTGCGATTGACGAGGTGGTAGTCACCGCACAGCTTATACGCCGTGAGGCCGACCGCTTCGTAGTCGATGTAGCCAACTCCCCCATTGCCCTGGGCAAGGATGGTGAGGAGCTCTTGAGAAGCTCGCCAGGTGTATGGATTCAGGATAACGAGATCTCGATAAATGGAGCATCGGGCACAAAGATATATCTAAACGACCGCGAGGTGAAGATGGATGATGAGCAACTTATCAACTACATACGTTCGCTACGCGCTGCCGACATACAACGTATCGAGGTAATTCCTCAGGCGGGTGCTGACTACGACGCAGCATCGTCGGGAGGTATCATCAAGATCACGACAAAGAAGCTTATCGACTCAGGCCTTATGGGCACAGCATCGCTCTCTACAACGGGTACGAAGGGTATGTACAACGTAGGCCCCTCGGTATCACTTAACTACAACCGTGGCAAGGTAAATGCCTATGGTCGTGCGTGGGGAGGTATTAATAGCCATCAGTACAACTCTACGGAGCATACCGACTACTCTTCATCATCAGTTATCGACGCGGCAACAGCTATGGACGATAAGTCGTACTACGCAGGAGGTAACGTCGGCATGGTCTACGACATCACCGACAAGCACAGCATTGGCGCAGAGTTGCAATACAACTATTGGGGTGGCAACGGCATAACAGATACATGGACCGAGCGTACGTTGAACAACGCGACAACACGCATCGATGGCAACTATGATAACAAATTTCATAGCCAGCATATCACTGCAACGCTCAACTACATCTACAAGCTCGACGACAAGGGCTCCTTACTGAAGTTCATAGGCGACTATACCAACTCACAGTCACCAAATACGAACAACTATTTCGATTCGACATACGACATACTCACACCTCAACTAAAGCGCGACTCAACGTATCGTCAGACCTCGATGGGTCACTATCAGCTGGCAACAGCGACAATTGCTTTGGAGAAGGTGTTATCGCCCAAAGTGACGCTCAACGCAGGTGCTAAGTACACGTATAACAACAACGATAACAGTGCTGATTACGAGTATTTTGCCAATAACGCATGGAATATCAACCAGGAGCACAGCTACAACATCGCCTACACCGAGAATATCGGTGCAGCCTACGTCACTGCATCAGCTCGTCTTGGTCGTATAAGCCTTGTGGGTGGTCTACGCGGAGAGTACACTTCGTTCCGCTCGGCGGATGGTGCGGTGAAGCAGGACTACTTCGACCTCTTCCCAAATGCCAATGTATCGTGGTCGATGACTGCCGACGGCAGCTATTCGCTCATAGCGCAGTATGCACGCACCATATCGCGCCCCAGCTTCTGGGCCCTATCACCCAACGAAACGAAAATTTCGGAGTATATGATACAGCGCGGAAATCCCGACCTGAAGGCGTCGTACGACAACTCTGTATCGGTGACAGCGGTATTGAAATATAAGTACTCGATAACGCTCGGTATGTCGATAAAGCAGAATGCCATACAGCAAACGACGCTTGTGGATAACGACAACCCCGAATTGCTAATTCTGCAACATATAAACTATCCAACGCTACACAACTACTTCGCATCAGTAAACCTTCCCTTCCAATTTACGAAGTGGTGGTCGGCAAACGTAAACTTTACGGGTATGTACATGGGCCAGCGCATCTACCCCGACGAGCCGATACGTCGCAACTTTATGTGCTTCGCCAATGCTCAGACATCATTCTCGCTGCCTAAGAACTACTTTATCGAGCTCAGTGGCAACTATATGCACGGCATAGTAGCGGGAAATACGTCGATGAACGATATGGGTAATATGAGCATCACGTTCAAGAAGCGACTTCTTGACAACAAGCTAACACTCAGCCTTGGCGTGCAAAATATCATACCTGTACAGGCGAAGATTACGATTGATGAGGCTACATTCCAGCGTGTGATGACCGTAGACCAGCCATGGCAGCGACCTGCTCTGAAGTTCTCTATATCGTATAACTTCAACTCAGGTAAGCAGTTCCGTGCAAAGGCGGTAGAGAGTGGCTCGGCAGAGGATAGAGGACGCCTCGGTGGCGGTAACTCATCGGGACAGTAGTACGAAGAATAACTTAGGCACGAGATTTGCCTCAATTGAAATAATTCACAATCCATAGTCGTGGATTGTGAATTATTTTTTCTACCTTTGTAGAATGGAGTTCAAGCTAAAAGCGACATACGAGCCTCAGGGCGACCAACCCGAGGCCATAGCACAACTTGTCGAGGGTCTATGTGACAAGGATAGGCACGACCATACTCTGCTCGGTGTAACAGGCTCGGGAAAGACATTTACCATAGCCAATGTCATCGCGCAGGTTAATCGTCCGACACTCATCATAAGCCACAACAAGACACTTGCAGCACAGCTCTATGGCGAGTTTAAGAACTTCTTCCCAGATAATGCCGTGGAGTACTTCGTATCGTACTACGACTACTACCAGCCCGAGGCATACATTGCATCTACGGATACTTACATCGAAAAGGATCTTTCTATCAACGAGGAGATCGAACAGCTACGTCTTAAGACCGTAACAACATTACTATCGGGACGTCGCGATGTGATTGTCGTATCGAGCGTATCGTGCATATATGGCTGCGGTAACCCCGAGTCATTCCACAGCATGGCATTCACCATAAGTCGTGGCGATAGACACGAAAGACAACCCTTTCTGCGACGTTTGGTCGATGCCTTCTACTCACGCACGGAGTTTGAGCTGCGCCCTGCGACATTCCGCGTAATGGGCGAGACTATAGATATTATGGCTGCCTTTGGCGAATTTGGCAACCACTGCTTCCGCATAGAGTTCTTCGACAAAGAGGTAGAGGCAATATACAGTATAGACCCAACTACGGGCCAAAAACTCGGAGAATTGGACAGCGTGACGATATATCCTACAAACCTCTTCGTAACATCGCAAGATAGCATCAAGAGGGCCATAATGGATATTCAGACCGATATGGAGGCACAGATCAAGTTCTTCGAGAGCGAAAATAGACCCGTAGAGGCTCAGCGCATCAAACAGCGCGTAGAGTACGACCTCGAGATGATTAAGGAGCTGGGATACTGCTCTGGCATCGAGAACTACTCGCGCTATTTGGACGGCAGAGCCCCAGGAACACGCCCCTTCTGTCTTATTGACTTCTTTCCGAAGGATGCAATAACGGTTATCGACGAGAGCCACGTTACAGTACCGCAGATACGTGGCATGTTTGGTGGCGACAGAGCGCGCAAAGAGGCGCTCGTGGAGTATGGATTCCGTCTTCCTGCCGCCAAGGATAACCGCCCACTAACTCTCGGAGAGTTCGAAATGCTCACAACAGAGCGTGTATATGTAAGCGCTACGCCCTCGGATTACGAGCTAAACAAGAGCGAAGGCATAGTAGCTGAACAGTTTATACGACCAACACATATTGTCGATCCTGCGCTCGACATACGACGTAGCGAGCACCAAATAGACGACCTTGTAGAGGCTGTAAATGCCACAATACGTCGCGGCGAGAAGGTTATCATCACAACCATCACTAAACGCATGGCAGAGGAGGTATCGCGCTATTTGGAGCGTTTAGGCATACGTAACAGCTATATACACTCCGACATCGACACGATGGATCGCATACGCATCCTCGAGGATCTGCGCGATGATATGATAGATGTTATCGTTGGAGTGAACCTACTCCGCGAGGGCATCGATCTACCAGAGGTGAGCTTAGTAATAATTCTGGATGCCGATAAGGAGGGATTCTTGCGTAACGAGCGTTCTATAACTCAGATTGCTGGACGTGCTGCACGCCACACAAATGGCCGTGTGATACTATATGCAAATACGATGAATCGCTCGTTGGTACAGGCCGTAATGGAGAGTAATAGACGACGCTGGAAGCAGATAGAATACAACATTTCACACGGTGTTTTGCCCGCAATGGCAAAGAAGAGCGGAAGTGGCCAGAATGACCTTTTGAGTGGTAAGAATAACGAGAATGTAGACCTTGTCGCACGCCCAATACACGAGGAGCACTACGCCATGCCATTGGCTGCAGAGGAGCTCTCGGAGTATCGTAGCGAGCGAACGTTGGAGGAGCTTATCGCCGAAGCGAAAGCCGATATGGAGAGCGCAGCGAAGGCTCTCGACTTTATGGCCGCAGCAAAACATCGAGATAGGATGTATGAGTTGCAGCAAAAATTAGAGGATAGCAAAAAGCGATAATCCTTTTGAAGTATATTTCAATACAGAAGAGCATCGAAAGAGTAAGATCTTTTGATGCTCTTCTGTATTGAGTGTATAATGAGGTAATTTTATCGCAGAATTATATGCAATATTTATTCATATTTAATGCATTTTTATCGCATAATATAAATTCCAATATTTATAGCAACATTGTCTATAAATCAAATTGCGACAATCCGAGCCCACCGTCCTCAAAGATATAGACAGGTATAACCAATAAAAAGAAGAGGCCTGCAACACAAATTTTGCATTACAGGCGACACTTATATATTAGCTTCAAGACTACTACTCAGTGAAGGTTTCGAACGTACGATCCGAGTAGAGAATAATCACTCGCTCTACACGTTTTCCTCTATTTTTAGAAGATTGTAAAATCGCAGGCATGCTATTTTTTGTAGAATTTTCACCTGCCATAGATTCTATATTTTCCTCGACATCGAAGAGTGGCTCGCTTGGCGAGGAGAAGATAGTGGGAGTAGTAGGCTGCTGCATCGTAGCAAAAGAAGCCGAAGAACGCAACATCTCCGATCCGTCGAGTAGCAACCAATCAGGGTTGATATCGGGGAATAGTCGCAAGATTTTTACCACCAAATCGAAGCTCGGCTTATTGCGACCAGAGAGAATGTGCGAAATTGCCGACGGCTGAATTTCGAGCAATCGGGCAAGAGAGGTCGCTGTATGACGCTTCTCGCGGAGCAAAATTTCGAGTTTTTCCTTCATATTCTATATTTTTTACAAATATAAACATTTTATTTTTGTAAACAAAATTTTCATTACAAAAGTAACGTGTTAGTAACTGTTGATAACTATTACATTTGTAAATATTGCATTATGGTAAAATTTAATAATTCTTTTTACATAAAATAAACTTTATATAAAAATATACTATTTGCTTATTTTCAGTGTATTTACACACATATATAGATAATATGTCCTCTATTACACAAGTCGAGCTTTTTAGAGCCTCTCAAGCGTTATTCTAATTAATATAAACATCGTAACTAACTGATTTATAGCAATGCTAAAATATATAGTTCAACTCTTTTACTTTAACTAAATAGGCGTAAATTCCTGGTTGAGTAGAAGTAATAATCAGTGTGACAAATGTAATAGTTTAGAGTTATTAACAGTCTATTCGTACTTACATTTGTAATAATTACAAATGTATAGAATAATTCTTATATTTACAAAAGTAAACACAAGGGGTGAAAATTTCTTAAAAATGTGCGAATAAATCGACTCTAACTGAAGAAGTGCTAAAATTAATGTAGAGCGATTATATTATGTTAAATAAATATGTGCGATAGGCTCAGTATTCTCGCCTATCGCACATATTATCAATTAGTTACAAGTTATCAACAATCGTTATTTTACTGCAACGAACTTGCAATTTCTGCAAACTCTTCTGGAGTTAATTTAAGCTTCTCTCGGCTAAAATCTACATCCTTTTCGGTGTTCATTGGGATCAAATGGATGTGTGCATGGGCTACTTCGAGGCCCAAAACCACTGTTGCAACCTTAGTACACGCTGTAGTTGCCTTGATTTTCTTCGCAATCTGCTTTGCAAATACAATCATCTCGGCAAGCTCAGCATCCTCCAGATCGTAGAAATAGTCTACCTCACGCTTAGGTATTACCAAAGTATGTCCCTTAGCCAAAGGTGCAATGTCGAGAAATGCGAAGAACTTATCGTTCTCTGCAACCTTATAACAGGGTATCTCCCCTGCTACAATTCGTGAAAAAATTGATGCCATAATTCGATATCTGTTTTAGATTAATAGTTGTCTTTTTTACCTATAGTAAAATTATATATCGTCTTACTCCGATTTTTCATCCTATAGTCGATATGTAAATAGTATATAGTCTAACTATCTTGGAGCTACGTCATCATCGGACTACCCCATCCAAGTCTTAAGTGTTGAGCAGTCGCTTTACGCTCTCCATACCCTTAATGCCTCGAATATTGTCGAGCAACGTATTGAGACTGTCGATATCCTTTACATAGAGACTAATGGTTCCCTCGAATATTCCGTCGTGACTATGCACTGAGATAGCTCGCATATTTATACTGAAATCGAGTGTGATCATCTTTGTCAAATCTAACAAAATTCCAGTGCGGTCGATACCTCGTATCTCCACAGTTACGAGATATGATAGCGCACGTTGCTGCGACCACTTAATCTCCTCCTTGACGATATTATCTCCAAACTGCGAGGCAAGGCGAATCAGCTCATCGCACGTAGACTTATGTACGATAATACGTCCACTCTGCGGATCGCGATAACCAACAACCTTATCTCCAGGGATAGGCTCGCAGCACTCGGCCATGACAAACTCTGGCTCATCGCTCGGCGCAATATCATCCACGACTGTATCATCCAGCGAAGCTGCCTCCTCGTCGAGATCTATATCGAGATCATCATCCATAGGATCGGAACTACTACCCGGAATAAAGAGCTTCCAGAACTTCAAAATCTTGCGTGATGAATTCTCCTTGAGTAGCTTATCAAGGTTATCCAGTGATATGATACCCGCTCCAATCTTCGAATATAGCTCATCCTTACTACGGCACTCATACGCAGGCATAAGCTTGCGCAATACCCTACCGCTAAGCGTCACGTTATACTCCGCAAGGCGGTTTTGGAGAAGCTCCATACCACTCTCGATATTATTCTGATTCTCGTGCTTCAGATAGCTTTGTATCGACTGACGAGCCTTGCTGGTAACAACCAACGAGAGCCACTCCGCCTTGGGATGTGCACTTTCGGCCGTGATAATCTCCACCTGGTCGCCACTATTGAGCTTCGTACTAACCGAAGATATCTTATGGTTAATCTTAGCACCGATAGCGTGGTTACCGATATTGGTATGTATCTCGTAGGCAAAATCGAGCACCGTAGCGCCATAAGGCAGACTCTGAGGCTCTCCCTTTGGCGTAAATACTACGATATCGGTCTTGTATAACGATAGTTTGAAATTATCCAAAAACTCCAGAGCGCTCTCCGTAGGACTATTGAGTGCATCGCGTACCTTTTTGAGCCACTTATCCAGGCCATCCTCCTCCTGCGATATCGAGGCGTGCTTATACTTCCAATGTGCAGCGAAGCCACGCTCGGCGATATCGTCCATACGCTCCGTACGCACCTGCACCTCGACCCATATACCATCGGGGCCCATCACCGTAGAGTGCAAAGCCTCGTAGCCGTTACTCTTCGGCATACTGATCCAATCCCTCAGACGATCGGGCTTAGGGGTATAGATATCCGTAATATTGGAGTATATCTGCCAGCACTGAGTCTTCTCCGATGGGAAGGGCAGCGCCTTGAACACAATGCGTATAGCAAATAGATCGTAGACCTCCTCGAAGGGTATATCCTTACGACGCATCTTATTCCAAATGGAGTAGATACTCTTCACACGTGCCGACATCTCGTACTGAATACCGTTACGATCCAACACCTCGATAATAGGTGCTGTGAACTTGTCGATATATTGCTGACGCTTAGGCTCCGTAGCATCTATCTTACGGCGTATCTCCTCGTACTCTTCGGGGAAGCGATACTTCATACAGAGATCCTCCAACTCGCTCTTTATGGCGTGGAGGCCAAGCCTATAGGCCAGCGGCACGAAGAGATAGATCGTCTCGCTCGTGATCTTTATCTGCTTGTTGTGGGGCATTGCACCCAACGTACGCATATTGTGGAGTCGGTCGGCAATCTTGATGATGATAACACGCACATCATCCGAGAGCGTGAGCAACATCTTACGAAAATACTCAGCCTGCTCCGAAGTGTCGGTATTGAACACTCCTGCCATCTTCGTCAGACCATCGACCATCGAGGCAATCTTCGGAGTGAACATACGCGCGATGTCCTCCACCGTATACTCCGTATCTTCGACCACATCGTGCAATAGTGCCGAGACCACCGACTTTTTACCGAGGCCTATCTCCTTGACAACGATAATAGCCACCTCCAACGGATGTATTATATAGGGCTCACCCGAGCGACGACGCACACCCTTATGCGCCTCCTTAGCAAGAAAGAAGGCGCGACGTATCAAGTCCCAATCGTCCTCTCTACGGCACGTATTTGCCTTGCGACACGCTTCCGTTAGTTCTTGCCACTTTGCTTCGATAAGTAGCTCATCCTGCGGTGAATACTCCATAATACTTACTTATACTTCGAAACACGACTACCCTATTGGTAGCCGTGTTCACGGATCCTAATATTTAATCTATCAAAGATTATTCCGAAGCAGAGGCTACTTCTCTCTATTCTCGCTCATAGCCTCACGCACACGGAGTTCAATCTCCTCCATGAGCGCTGGGTCGTTACGCAACGCCTCCTTAACAGCATCGCGTCCCTGACCAATCTTCTTGTCGCCATACGAGAACCACGAGCCCGCCTTCTTGATAATCTCGTAATCCACGCCAAGGTCGATAATCTCGCCAAGCTTAGAGATACCCTCGCCGAACATAATATCGAACTCGGCCTTCTTGAATGGAGGCGCCACCTTATTCTTAACAACCTTAACCTTGGTACGTGTACCGAGCTGCTCATCACCATCCTTGATTACCGATGTGCGACGAATGTCGATACGCACGCTGGCATAGAACTTCAGAGCGTTACCACCCGTTGTAGTCTCGGGATTGCCATAGACAACGCCAATCTTATCACGAAGCTGGTTGATGAAGATACATACGGTCTTTGTCTTCGAGATAGAGGCCGTAAGTTTTCGTAATGCCTGCGACATAAGACGAGCCTGCAAGCCCATCTTCGAGTCGCCCATCTCGCCCTCGATCTCAGCCTTAGGCGTAAGTGCCGCCACAGAGTCGATGACGATAATATCAATCGCGCTTGAACGAATCAACGAGTCGGCAATCTCCAATGCCTGTTCGCCATTGTCGGGCTGTGATACGAGAAGGTTATCCACATCCACACCTAACTTCTGAGCATAGTAGCTATCGAAGGCGTGCTCCGCGTCGATAAATGCCGCAATACCTCCAGCCTTCTGTGCCTCGGCAATGGCATGAATAGCCAATGTCGTTTTACCTGATGACTCAGGGCCGAAGATCTCGATTACACGACCCTTGGGATAACCACCCACGCCCAATGCTACATCAAGCGTAATTGAGCCCGAGGGAATCACGGGAACATCGGTTACCGACTCACTCGACATACGCATAATCGAGCCCTTGCCGAAATCCTTCTCAATCTTATCCATAACAGCCGAAAGCACCTTAAGCTTATCGGCGTTTACCTGAACTTTCTCTGCCATATATTTCTCTTTTTTTACTTATTTTCCTACTTGTCCAACAATTTGATAATCTGGCCAAACGAATCCTTCGTATCGACCTTCGCAATGATGTGCGTCACACGAGCATCGGCATCGAGCAAAAATGTCGTGCGCACAATGCCCATATACTCCCTACCACACATCTTCTTAAGCTGCCATACACCCATAGCCTCCGAGAGCGAGTGGTCGGTATCGGCCAAAAGCGTAAAGTTGAGTTCATGCTTAGTGCAGAAGTTGGTATGCGACTTCACGCTATCGGGACTAACACCGACAATCTTGTAACCTCGACGCTTAAGTTCCTCCTTGCCATCGCGTAGGCTCTTTGCCTCGAGCGTACACCCCGAGGTGTTATCCTTGGGATAGAAGTAGAGCACAGTGGGTGAGCCCTTGAGGTTATCCAACGAGAATGCCTCGCCACCCTGTGTCTGAGAGTTAAATGCGGGAACCAAATCCCCTACTTGTATCTTTATCATATCTCCATTTTATTTATTTCGTTTTTTCCACCACTCCCCATACGTCCTCGACCAAGAGGGCATACAAAGAGTTCTCAAAGTTAATTATTTTTTTTCGAATGTCATAATTCCTTAGTCATTTTTTACTCGCAATACTCTATCTTTACCTGACTTCGAAACTCCTCGTAGCTGGCATTGAGTCTTGAGCGACACTTGGGGCAACGTATAGCACACTCGGTATCGACATGCTGATTCAGCTCCGCACGTGTCGGACGCACGTATATGTTTGTTGCTACCATATAATCGGTATGTTCTCCGCAGTGACGACAGTCTATCGAATAGTTTACTCCCATAGTTGCTCTTGTGTTTTAGGTTTTCATCTTATTTCTGGTGCAAAGTAACCACTTCGTTTTGACAATTAGCGTCAATCATGTAAAAAGTTTGGAGAACAGTGTAAATGAGGGCTAAAAAACGAGCTACGTCGTAGCATTTATGACGAAATAATGAGAATAGAGATAGTAAAAAGTTGCCCCAAATGGATAATACTCTACGTACATTCCATTTGGGGCACTAATTGGGGGTGGACCACAATGGTCCTCTTATTACATAAAGTCCATTCTCCAAGAGAGTTCTTCAAGAATATACTCTTTTGCAGGAGTATCAGCCACACGCTCCATAAGCACAGGGATACCAACACTTGCCGACTTATCCCTACTTGCCACATAGCATAGTAGAGCCACAACTCCATTAGCTATGCGCATCGACCCAGGGTTGGCACGCAGCGCCTTCTCGACAGCGATAAATGCTACCTCCGTAGTTGTACGCTCATTACGCGCAGCAGCCATAAGAGCCGCATAGGCCACAAGTTCGTTGCTCTCGGTAGACCACACGCCCATAAGCGAGTTGATATCGTAAATCTTGGATAGAAGCGCAAAGGCAAGCTCCTCGGCAAGTTCGGTATTTACGATACCGCGCGACCAAAACGGAAACTCATCGATAGTCATAGCCCCAGGATCGGCAATATGACACGCTGCCAGGCGCAACTCTCTAACCTGCTGGCGATAGAGATACTTCGCAAACTCGTAATCCTTAGGCTCCGAGGTTACAATCTCGCGAATTGTAGCTATGCTCACGCCATAATTTAGACCATATTTCTCGTTGTGGGCACCCATGCTCTCGGCAACAGCACCATTCATCTGCTTGCGTAGGCGGCCAAGCAGATCTATCATCTTCGTCGTTGAATCCATACTGATAATCTACTACTTAAGAGGTGCAAGAAGAATCACAGTCTCGCCAAATTCGTAGATGGGCAACACTCGCTCAGCAAGCGAATTACCACCAAGGCTAAGCATCACACGTGCATTGTTAGCATAGCGATACGAGATCTTACCCTTGATATCGCTCACGGGATACTCCATCTGTGAAGGACGAATCGTAACCAAGACAATATCTCCAGTGAGGTCATCCTCGGCAACAAGACCCTCGTTAGGATTAAAACGAGCAATGACATAGTTGGCCTTACCCTCCTCAACGGGGATAATAAACTTGTGATGCGAGATAGTCGTTGTTCGCTTGCCGTAGAATAGATCGAGGTATTCGCGCTCGAGACGTGCCATCTCGCGTAATGCGCTCTCCATACCTGCGCCAAAGCCACCATCACCAAGTTCTCCTGTGATTAGCTCAAGACGAGCACGGCGTAGAGCATATATCTGCTTCGCAGCAGCCTCAGCAGCAACCTCGGGGCTAAGCTCCGTGGCCGATAGTTTATCTATTAGCGGGTACTCGAAATTCGCAACCTCAGCCTCGGCAACATAACCTGCTGTACGTGGCTCAAAATGGTGATCACCATCAGTAAGCATAACCTCAGCGGATACTACCCTATACTCATCGCGGCCAACAAGCGGAGCACGCTCGCCCAACAGACGCTGCGCATAGCGAGCATAGGGGCCAACGACCAACACTTCGCGCTCAACAGCAAGCTCCACGGCGAGTGTCGTACGTGCCTCGGCCATGACGATATTACCATTCTCATAGTAGCTACCTACGCGCTGTTTCTGAATATGTTGTGCTTGAACATCATCGGCAACCGATAGCGATATCAAAGTCGCAAGACCGAGAATAAAGAGTCGTTTCATAGTATCTATTATTTAGTTCTTAACCAAGCAAATATACGAACAATTATTAAATTATCAAAAATTTAGATAGAACGCCGAGGTGAGAGCTCTATACTCCTCGCCAAACTCTCCGCTACGGTCGTGCATCGTAAGCCTATCACAACGCGGCATCTGTGGTGTGTTACACAACCTAAACTCCATCATAGTGCGGCGTGGCTCTTCGCCATCCTTTATCGCTATATCGCACTGTCGCGTAAGCCATAGCTTCTCGAAAGCAGCGCGACGAAACGACGCTGCACCATCCGTCGGAAGTATCACACTTAGGCGACCATCATAGTTTAGCAACCTACAAGCTGCAGTTACCAACGCCTCGAAATCGAGCGTTACGGTGTGACGCGCCATATTTCGTTGCGCATCGGGGCAGTGTAGTGCATCTACAAAGTAGGGAGGGTTGGATACGATATGATCAAACCTCTGTTCTGTGTTCCATTGCGTGACGTCCACCCTCTCGGTAACAATACGCTCGCTCCAGGGCGAATTATCAGCATTTACACGCGCTTGAGCTACTGCTCCATGATCTATATCTACAGCGACAACTTGCGCCTGCGGGTTGCGCTGCGCTGCCATAAGCGCGATAAGCCCAGAGCCTGTACCGACATCGAGGATTGTCTTAGCATCATCGAACTGTGCCCATGCTCCGATAAGTACACCATCCGTACCTACCTTCATAGCGCATAGCTCATCACGCACCTCAAACTCTCTGAACTTAAACATATTATCACTAATTTACACTCTAAATATCGTCACCCGATATTCCGAGTCCGAACAATGAATAGTCGTATCGTGTAGGATCATCGGCCGAGAACTGACGCAAGGCTGAGGTAATCTCCTCGACCGCCTTCCAGTCGCTCTGTTTGCGAGTGAGCAACCCTAACTCACGACCTATGCGCCCCGTGTGAATATCCAATGGGAGATACAATGCCGACATCGGGATACGCTCCCATAAGCCGAAGTCTACCCCCCTATCATCCCTACGCACAAACCATCTAAGATACATGCACAATCTCTTACACGCAGCTCCCTTATCGATTGACGAGAGGTGCTTCTCGCAACGTGCCTCATGCTCCACAGAGAAGAAATCGCGACGAAAGTCCGAAAAGACTTTACGCATATCGCCCGAACTTAAGTAGTGCTCCTCGAAGTAGTTACCCACGCTACCCCACTTTGTGATGATACCTCGCAACGCAAGGACAAAGTCTCGGAAGTCACCACCGTTGAATGTACGATGTACAAAGCTGCGCAGCTGCTCTAAATCTGTCTCCGAAGCGTTTATCACAAAGTCGGCAGGTGCAAAATCCATATATCGCATCATGCGGTGCGAGCTCTGCACGATAGCTCGACGGTTACCCCAAGCGATTGTGGCAGCCATAAAACCAGCAATCTCCCTATCGAGCGTAGCTGTAAAGCTATGAGGAACGCTAATAGGGTCAGCCTCAATAAAATCGGGATTATTGTATCTATCGTGAAGACGCTCTAAGAGTTCGAACATCTCCTCATGTGAGCTATCAACGTAGAATCTTTCCATCTTTAAGTTCTATTTTACGGTCGGACATCGAAGCGAGTTTCTCATCGTGCGTAACAATAAGGAAGGTCTGACCCGTTTGGTCACGCAACTCAAAAAAGAGGCGTTGGATATCATCACGTGTTGCCGTATCGAGGTTTCCAGTAGGCTCGTCAGCAAGCACGATAGCTGGGTTATTAGCCAAGGCACGAGCTATGGCGACACGCTGCTGCTCACCACCCGATAGCGCAGAAGGACGATGCTCTGCGCGGTGTGACATAGCTACACGCTCTAACAACTCTTTAGCACGACGCTCCGCATCACGACGCTCAACACCCGCAATAAGCATCGGCATCATAACATTCTCTACAGCCGAGAACTCCTCCAAGAGGTGATGAAACTGAAAGACAAAACCAATATGTCGATTACGAAACATGGATAGCTCGCTATCATTAAGCCCCTCGGGCGAGCGACCATCAATAGTCACACTACCACCATCGGGCTGCATAAGCGTACCGATAATTTGCAAGAGCGTACTCTTACCAGCGCCACTTGAACCAACCAACGACACGATTTCGCCACGTGATACACTAATGCTTACGCCATGCAGCACCTCCAAATCGCCAAAACGCTTAACAATATCCTTAACCTCGATCATCAGTCACTCGTTTATAGTAGTTATACATATCTGCCACCTGTCGTGTAGCTGCCACATCGTGGACTCTGAGAATATGAGCGCCACGACGCATAGCCTCCCAAGCAAGAGCCAACGAACCAGGAAGCGCATCCTCAGGTCTTAAACCCAAAGGTTTATATATCATCGATTTACGCGATACTCCAACCAGCACACGTGCCCTCCTACTGAGAGGCTCGATAACATCCAGCAGCTGCCAATTTTGCTCCACGCTCTTAGCGAAGCCATAGCCCGGATCGAGGATGATACGCTCGCGCGGGATACCCGCCAACACCAACTCCTCGGTGCGTCTTAAAAGGTATTTCTCGACCTCGGCCGTAACGCCAGACTCATACTGCGTAAGGCTCTGCATCGTATTCGACGTACCGCGCATGTGCATAGCGACATACTCCAAACCGAGTTCTGCCACCGTAGCAACCATACGATCATCTCGCTCGCCGGCCGAAATATCGTTTACCGTAAACTCTCCGAAATGCTCATAGGCTCTACGCACAACCTCCGAGCGAAAGGTATCTATCGACACCCTCACATCAGCACCCACGCTACGCACAGCCTCCAACCCCATCTGCACCCTGCGCCACTCCTCATCCGCAGATATATCATCGGCACCTGGGCGTGACGAGTATCCACCAAGATCGAGGATATCGGCACCCTCTCTCACGGCCTGCTCCACACGCTGCACCACATCGCAATATGCTGTATTGCGACTCGACGAAAAGAACGAGTCGGGAGTGATATTTACAATGGCCATCACCTCCACGGGGCATGGCACAACATTATGCTCTGTGGGCATCATAACTTAGACGGCGGTGTAGCTGCTCGACATCATCCTCCAGATCCTCGAGCACAATATTTACAATGGCATACTTAGCACGCTCCGAACACTCATCGTCGCTGAGCTGATTGCGCATACGCTCCTCTATCTTCTCTCTATCGGCTCCATCGCGACGCATAGCACGCTCCAAGCGCAACTCCACGGGTGCCATCACCGCAACCGTAGCATCAACACTCGCCTCCAAGCCAGCCTCGAAGAGTATCGCCGACTCTAAGACCACGTAGTCACCCTCCTGCGCCTCGGCCCATGCCGCAAAATCGCGCATAACAGCGGGATGAACAACGCCATTCAGACGCTGCAAAGCCTCCTTATCACAAAATACGCGCGAAGCCAAGAACGCCCTATTAAGCTCTCCATGCAAGTAGGCATCATCACCAAACAGAGTAACAATATCGTGCTTCAAAGCCTCATCACTACTCATTAGACGCTTTGCCTCCGTATCGGCAATATATACGGCAATACCCCTTGCGGCAAGCATATCACATACCGTACTCTTTCCCGAGCCTATGCCACCTGTAACTCCTACTTTATACATATCCTTATTTTATACGCATACGCGCGTACATGTACGCGCGTAACACCGTTTACTACTCCTGAACAAGCTCCATAGGTGGAATCACACCCACTGCTACAACCTCAATATCTGGCATACGGCTCGACAAGGCGTGCTGCATAGAGGATGACGATATCTGTCGATATCTCTTGCCCTCGCTATCCGTAATCGCGCCATCGAACGACAGCTCAGTTGCAGGGATCTCGAAACTCTTATGTTTCGAAGCGAAGGTATAGCCGATAAGATTGGTGCCCTTACCTCGAATCGTGCAATTTACGTCCAACTCCTGACCATCGACAACCACCTCTACCTCATGCTCTGTAGTGTAGGTCTCGCCAAGCTTGGTCATATACCACAAAATGAAGGCTGCAAACAACATCGCCACATACCCTGGGGTGATGCAGCTACGCAACCACTTCAAAAAACTTTTTACTCTCTCCATAATATTCTCGCTTAAATTATGACAAAGATAAAAAAATAAGCCGCAACCTGCAAAGATTGCGACCTATTTTTACAAATTGACCTGTATAAACTACTCAGCCTTCTGCTCCTCAGCTGCGAAAGGCTTAATAGCCTTCTTACGCTGGAGGTCGTAAGCGATAGGAGTAGCAATAAATACTGAAGAGTAAGTACCGATGATAACACCAAGAATCAACGCGAAGACGAAACCACGGATAGTCTCACCACCAAAGATGAAGATTGCAAGAAGTGTTACAAGGGTTGTACCCGATGTATTGATCGTACGTGACAAAGTAGCGCAGATAGCGTTATCGATGTTAGTCTTGATATCACGCTTAGGATAAAGACCGATATACTCACGAATACGGTCGAAGATAACCACTGTATCGTTGATAGAGTAACCGATGATTGTCAAGATAGCTGCGATAAATGCCTGGTTAACCTCCAAGTTGAAAGGCATGATAGCGTACAACATAGAGAAGATACCGATAACGAGCAATGCGTTGTGCGCCAAGGCTGCTGTAGCACCCAAAGCCCACTGCCAACGACGGAAACGGATAGCAATGTAGAAGCCGATAGCTACCAAAGCGATAAGTACCGCGATGATTGAGTTTACGGTCATCTCAGAAGAGATAGACTCATTAACCTGCTCAGAAGATACGATACCCCACTGCTCTACGCCGTCACCTGCTGTACGGAACTCGTTGAAGCCGAAGCCGTCGATAGTGAAGAAGCCACCAAGAGCGTCGAACAAGAGGTGGTCTACTACATCGTTTGCCTCCTCGCCATCCAAGCCCTCAGGCTGGTACTGAGTAACGATACGTACCTGGTTGTCATCACCGAACTGCTTAACCTCGATAGAAGAGTTAGCTGCATCAGCAACCGCTGAGAACTGAGCCTCCAAGTTATCACGAACAGCCTCGATATCTACCGTCTCGTTGAACTTAACAACGTATGAGCGACCGCCAGTGAACTCAACACCCTGGTTAAGACCAAGTGTGCAGAGTGAGATAACTGAAGCTACGAGCAATGCACCTGATACAATGTAAGATACCTTACGCTTAGCAATAAAGCTAAACTTCACGTTCTGCAAGAAGTTCTCAGTGAACTTAGTTGAGAATGCTACAGTGCCACGACGCTCTGCGCGAGATACGAGCAATACGCGTGTGATGAAGATAGAGCAGAACAACGAAGTGATGATACCGACAACCAACGTAGTAGCGAAGCCCTTAACAGGACCTGTACCGAAGAAGAAGAGAACGATACCAGTGATGATTGTTGTAAGGTTACCGTCGATAATCGCTGAGTATGCGTTAGAGAAACCATCCTTGATAGCAAGGCTAAGACCCTTACCCGCACGAAGCTCCTCCTTAATACGCTCGAAGATGATAACGTTAGCATCCACAGCCATACCCATAGTAAGCACGATACCGGCGATACCAGGAAGTGTAAGAACTGCGTTGAACGATACCAATACACCCATAAGCAACAAAACGTTGCAAATAAGAGCGATATCAGAGAACAAACCTGCAGTCTTGTAGAATACTGCCATGTAGATAAGTACCAAGCAGAATGCCAATGCGAATGAGAGCAAACCTGCCTTGATAGACTTCTCACCGAGTGATGGACCTACCACCTCAGAGTAGATGATCGTTGCAGGAGCGGGTGACTTACCTGAGTTAAGAACGCTTGCCAAGTCCTCAGCCTCCTGGGGAGTGAAGCTACCAGAAATTGATGACTGACCACCGTCGATACGATCGTTTACGTTAGGAGCTGAGTAAACAACACCATCCAAAACGATAGCAATCTGACGACCAATGTTCTTCTCAGTGATCTGGCTCCATGCCATAGCTGTCTCAGAATCCATTGTCATAGATACCTCGAAGCCACCATACTGACCACCCTGTGCACGAGAGTTTGTGATACCTGTACCATCCAAAACGGGAATCTGGATACCATCCTTACCCTTAAGAGCGTAGAGGATGAATGTACCCTTTGAGCTATCCAATGTGCTCTTGTTTGACCATGCGAGCTTTACATCGTTAGGGATGAGTGCCTTGATAGCGTCGATTGAGAGATACTCGTCGATAAGCGCCATATCAGCCTTCTCAGCAGCTGCTACGATAGGAGTAGATACGGGGTAAGAAGAGATCTGACCATTCTGCATAGCCACCTCGTAAGAACCCTTAAGCAACTCGCTCATAGGAGCCATTGATACCTCCTCCTCAGCTACGCCCTCAGCCAAGAGGTGCTCGCGAACGATAGCGTCAGCCTCAGTGAAGAGAAGAGTCTGAATAGCATTAACATCAGCAGCCTCGCATACCTCCCAGAACTCGAGGTTAGCAGTAGAGGCCAACAACTTGCTAACGCGCTCAGGTTCCTTAACACCAGGAAGCTCAACCATGATACGGTTAGAACCCTCGATAGGCTGGATGTTAGGCTGAACAACGCCAAGCATGTCGATACGAGTAGTAAGCACGTTGAGTGTACCTGCTACCGAGCCCTTAACGTGTTCCTTAAGATCAGTTGCAACACGTGCTGCATCCTCGCTCTTGTAAACAGCCAAAAGATCCTCAGCTGAAAGAGCATTTACGTATGCCTCAACAACAGCGTCTGAGGTCTCAGCTACAGCTGCAGCCTCCAAAGCATCGTCAATACGAGATACAAGAGCTGCATCACGGATAACGTCACGGTTGTTAAGAGCGTTTGTGCGGATAACGTCCTCGGCCTTAACCTCCAACATAACGTTCATACCGCCCTTGAGGTCAAGACCCAAGTTAAGCTCACGATCCTTGCACTCGGCATAAGTATAACCGAGATAAACCTTCTTGTCCCACTGCTGATCGAGATAAGCCTGGGGGTTTGTCTGCTTCTCAGCCTCTGCCTCGATGTTACGAGTAACAAACGAGAACGAGAGCTGGAAGATGCTAGCAAGTCCGAGGAGGACAGCCAGCCACTTGATAATACCTTTACTCTGCATTGTTTTAAAAGTTTTGTTATTGTTGTTTTGTTTGTTTTGCCAATGCCTTAACACACCAACCTAACATTCGCGCGTTAATCGTGCAAAGATAGAAAAAAAATCGCAATTCACAACCGTGAACCGCGATTTAATTACATTATTTTCGTTATTTTACTTCGTAACAAGCTCCACGATATAGTCAATCGTATCAGCAACTCGACCAACACCAAGAACGACACCATCGCTCGTTACGTCGAATACTACAGGCTTACCCGTACCAAACTCCTTAGCCGACACTACCTCGCACTCCAAATTGAGCGCAATGCTCTCCGCCTCATTTTCGAACACGTGAACGAACAGACGATCGCCCTTGCGGGTTGTTACTCCCCACTCCTGCTCGGCAATATCGCCTGCCTCAGTGCCATAGACCGTCTCGCCATTCGCAGCGAGCCACTCACCCATAGCCTGCATACGCTCAATAGCCGCAGCTGGAAGTTCTCCATTTGGTTGAGGACCTACATTGAGCAGCAAGTTTGCACCTTTACCCGCAGCACTCACCAAGTAGCGAATAAGAGTCTCTACGCTCTTATAGTTCTGATCCACAACCTTATATCCCCACATACCGTTCATCGTCTGGCACGTCTCCAAAGGCAAACGACTGATAGCCTGACCCGACAATCCATGGGTATTCTCGCCTGGCAGATCACGCTCGAAAATCTGAATATCCTCACCCTCAAAAGGCACCTGATGATGGTTGTTTGCCACCATGCAACTTGGCTGCAAGCGGTGCACCAAGGCATACTGCTCGTCGAGCTGCCAGTCAAAAGGCGTAGCATCCTCGTCGTGATCCCACCAGCCATCAAACCATATAGCGCGGATAGGGCCATAGTTAGTCAAAAGCTCGGTAATCTGACGATTCATAAAGTCGTAATACGTAGGCCAGTCGATACGTGTTGAGTCGCGACCCGTAACACCCTTTGCCGTGCGACCACGAGGATACTCATCACGTGTCCAATCGGCATGCGAATAGTAGAGATGCAGGGCAATATCCTGCTTGCGGCACTCCTTGGCCAGCTCCTTCAACACATCGCGGCCATAGGGCGTTGCATCCACGATGTTGTACTCCGAACACTCCGTATTCCACATCGAGAAGCTATCGTGATGGCGTGTAGTGAAGCATATATACTTCGCACCCGCAGCCTTTACGGCCGACACCCACTCACGAGCATCGAAGCGGTGAGGATAAAACGCATCGGCAGCCTTGGCATACTCATGGCAGTTTAGTCCTGCATTCTGCAAGTACCACTCACCCTGCGCAAACATGCTGTATATACCCCAATGGATAAAGATTCCGAAACGATCCTCCGAAAACTCCTTCTGCGAGCGACGCACCTCCTCCGAGGGCTGATATCCCTGCGCCGACAAAGCCGTGAGGCTCAGCGCAAAAGTAACTAATAATATAAATTTTCTCATAGGTTTTAGGTTAGGAAATTTTACCATTTTAGAATTGATAACCCACAAAGGCACAGTTTACGAGTGTAAATGAGCGTTTGTGGGCTAACATAATCATAGCATTCTTATCTCGTCAAACAATTTCTTGTTAGAAGGGGTGCAGATATTTCAGCGAATCGCAGGCTAACAAAGCGGAGCATACTATGCGTATGTGAGCATTTGGGAGCCAAGTCCGATGAGATAGATGCGCCCTTATCGTACTGAACAATTTCTTGTTAGAAGGGTTGCAGATATTTCAGCGAATCGCAGGCTAACAAAGCGGAGCATACTATGCGTATGTGAGCATTTGAGAGCCAAGTCCGATGAGATAGATGCGCCCTTATCACAAGAAATTACTCCATTTTCAAAACTGCAAGGAATGCCGACTGTGGCACCTGCACCGAACCAATCTGGCGCATACGCTTCTTACCTGCCTTCTGCTTCTCCAAGAGCTTACGCTTACGCGAAATATCACCGCCGTAACACTTAGCCGTAACATCCTTACGCACTGCCTTAACAGTCTCACGAGCGATAATCTTTGCACCGATAGCAGCCTGAATAGCAATGTCGAACTGCTGGCGTGGGATAAGTTCCTTTAGCTTCTCACACATCTTGCGACCGAAGTCGTAGGCGTGGTCAGCGTAGATAAGCGACGAAAGCGCATCTACAGCCTCGCCATTAAGCAAGATATCGAGCTTTGCAAGCTTACTTATCTGATAGCCCGTACGATGATAGTCGAACGAAGCATAACCCTTCGAAATACTCTTCAACTTATCGTAGAAGTCGAAGACGATCTCCGAGAGAGGCATCTCGAAGTTAACCTCGACACGATCCTGTGTGATAAATGTCTGATTCTTCATCACACCACGCTTGTCGATACATAGTTTCAACACGTTACCGAGGAAGTCGGCCTTGGTGATAATCTGTGCAAGGATGTATGGCTCCTCAATCTTTGCCACCTTGGTAATCTCAGGAAGACCCGATGGGTTGTGCACCTGGAGCTCCTCGCCCTGAGTTGTGGTGATGTGGTACGATACGTTAGGTACCGTAGTGATAACATCCATATCGAACTCGCGGTATAGACGCTCCTGAATAATCTCCATGTGCAACAAACCGAGGAAACCGCAGCGGAAACCGAAGCCAAGGGCCAATGAGCTCTCGGGCTCGAACGTGAGCGATGCGTCGTTTAGCTTGAGCTTTTCCAACGATGCACGCAAATCCTCATACTGGTCAGCCTCAACGGGATATACACCCGCAAAGAGCATAGGCTTAACATCCTCGAAACCAGCGATAGCCTCGACACAAGGATTAGCAACCGAGGTGATAGTATCGCCCACCTTGACATCCGTAGAGTTCTTGATACCCGAGCAGATATAACCTACGTCACCAGCCTTGATCTCGTCACGCGCAACCATCTTGAGCTTCAATACGCCAATCTCGTCGGCATCATACTCACTACCTGCATTGAAGAACTTAACATGCTCACCCTTCTTGATCGTACCGTTGAAGACACGGAAGTAGGCGATAACACCACGGAAGGGGTTGAACACCGAGTCGAAGATAAGGGCCTGCAACGGTGCATTCTCATCACCCTCAGGGGCAGGAATACGCTCGACGATAGCCTCCAACACCTCCTCGACACCCTGACCTGTCTTACCCGATGCGAGGAGAATATCCTCCTCCTTGCAGCCGATAAGGTCGATAATCTGATCCTTAACTTCGTCGATCATCGCCGACTCGCAGTCAATCTTGTTGAGCACGGGGATAATCTCCAAGTCCTGACCAAGAGCGAGGTATAGGTTCGAGATTGTCTGTGCCTGAATACCCTGTGTAGCATCGACAACGAGCAATGCTCCCTCGCACGAGGCGATAGCACGCGGCACCTCGTATGAGAAGTCGACGTGTCCTGGGGTGTCAATAAGGTTTAGGGTGTAGTTCTCGCCACTGCGCGAGCGGTACTCCATCTGAATAGCATGGCTCTTGATAGTGATACCCTTCTCACGCTCGAGATCCATATCGTCGAGCACCTGCGCCTGCATCTCACGCTGATTCAGTGTGTTAGTCTTCTCCAAAAGGCGATCGGCAAGCGTACTCTTACCGTGGTCGATATGTGCGATGATACAAAAGTTACGTATATTCTTCATCCTACGACGTTTTAATTTCCTATTATGTGCATATTAAGCGCACAAAGTTACAAAAAATTATTCTAAATTCAAAACTATAAATCCTCCACTAAACACAACTCGTCTTAAGCCATGACACGTGCATAAAAAAATCTGCCATTTTGTCACTTAACAGTGTTATGGCATACCATTTGACGCACTCTATGAAGTGTGGCACAAACCACAAATTTACACGCAAACGACAATATAACAAAAGAATAAAAACGCTATGAAAAACGGAAAAATCGGAGTTACAACGGAGAACATCTTCCCCGTTATCAAAAAATTTCTCTATTCGGATCACGAGATCTTCCTTCGCGAGTTGGTATCCAACGCTGTAGATGCTACACAGAAGCTCAAGACGCTGATTTCCAAGGGTGAGGCTCAGGGCGAGCTTGGCGACCTTACTATTCGCGTAGATGTAGACGAGCAGGCTAAGCGCCTTACAATCACCGACCGCGGTATCGGCATGTCAGCCGAGGAGCTCGACCGATACATCAACCAGATTGCCTTCTCGGGTGCCGAGGAGTTTATGGCCAAGTACAAGGATCAGGCGATCATCGGCCACTTTGGTCTTGGCTTCTACTCATCATTCATGGTGGCAGACAAGGTGGAGATCTTCTCGCAGTCGCACAACCTCGAGGCTAAGAGCGTACATTGGAGCTGCGAGGGTACGCCCGAGTTCGAGATGGAGGAGCTCGACGAAAAGCTCGACCGCGGAACACGCATCGTATTGCACCTCTCGGAGGATTGTGCGGAGTATGCACAGCGTAGCGAGATAGAGCGACTATTGCGTAAGTATTGCCATTTCCTACCTATTCCTATCGCATGCGGCAAGAAGAGCGAGTGGAAGGATGGCAAGTATGTAGACACTGAGGAGGATAATATCATCAACGTGACGACTCCTCTCTGGACACGCAAGCCCTCGGAGATTACCGAGCAGGAGTACAAGGACTTTTACGCGGACCTCTACCCCACAAGCGACGAGCCTCTGTTCTACATACATCTGAACATCGACTATCCGTTTAACCTTACGGGCATCCTCTACTTCCCGAAGATTCACAACAACTTCGAGATTCAGAAGAACCGTATACAGCTCTACTCAAATCAGGTATTCGTGACCGACGAGGTTACGGGCATCGTTCCCGAGTACTTGACACTTCTTCATGGTGTTATCGACTCACCCGATATTCCGCTTAACGTATCGCGCAGCTACCTTCAGAGCGATTCGAACGTAAAGAAAATTTCGGGATATATCACTCGCAAGGTGGCAGACCGTCTTCAGGAGCTCTTCAACACCATGCGCCCCGACTACGAGGCTAAGTGGGACGACCTAAAGATATTTATCGAGTACGGCATGCTCACTGACGAGAAGTTCGCAGAAAAGGCAGCAAACTTCATGCTTTGGAAGAGTATCGAGGGTAAGTACTTTACATCGCAAGAGTATATCGATGCTATCAAGGAGAAGCAGACCGACAAGGACGACTTCACCGTAGTACTCTACGTGGACGATGTCGAGGGTAAGAACTCGTTTGTCGAGGCAGCCAAGGCTAAGGGCTACGACATCCTCGAGATGAACGGTCAGCTCGACAGCCACTATATTCAGTATTTCGAGTCGAAAAACGAAAAGGTACGCTTCGTGCGTGTCGATTCGGATGTTGCCGATAAGCTCATTCCCAAGGCCGAGAAGGAGATATTGTCGCTCACTACCGAGCAGCAGCAGATTTTGCGCCCTGTATTCTCGGCACAGATGCCCAAGGATGATAAGATTCACTACCACGTATCGTTTGCGGCGATGTCGGCCGAGGAGGCTCCCGTGGTTATCACGCAGAACGAGTTTATGCGCCGTATGAAGGATATGGCTGCAACAAGTGGTGGTGAGATGAGCCGCTTCTATGGCCAGATGCCCGATAATTTCACTATCACGGTGAATGGCAACCACCCTATCGTTCTCGACATCTTAGGCGAGGTGGAGCACGCCTATGGCGATAAGCTCCGCAGCATCGGCAAGAAGATTACGGCAGCCGAAGCCGAGGAAAAGCGCTTCGAGGAGAGCGTTAAGGATAAGAAGGATGCAGACTTTACTGCCGAGGAGCGCGAGATGCGCGAGACGCTATCTAAGCGCGTTACGGAGCTTCACCAGGAGCGCGATGCACGCCTCGAGGAGATCGGCAGCGAGAATCGCAAGGTACGCCAGATTATCGACCTTGCACTGCTCTCAAACGGCATGCTTAAGGGTAAGAACCTCACGGACTTTATCCAGCGTAGCATCTCGCTTATCGAGTAGATATAGGTTTATATAGGTAACGAGGCTGACTAAAAAGCAACTTAGCCAGCCCCCATAACCTAAGGGAGTGAATAAAAAGATGTAGTTTTAGGCATGCGAAGCCCGAAAAAGCGGAGTTTACTGAGCGTAAATGAGCATTTTGAGGGCAAGCGTAACGACAAAATACACTTTTTATTCACTCCCGTTTTGTCTTGCAGGGATTAATAATATAGTGGTGACGATTGGTAGCACCACTACCTAATTTCTTGTCAGAAGCTGTGAGATGTGGTACATCACAAAAGAGACCATCTCGGGATAGTACATCGTAGTACAGCCCGAGATGGTTTACTTTTAGGGATGTGCCGCAGATTACGGCTTATCAAAATAAATTTACATTGACATAAGTATAAGCATCTGCGCCGTAAGCACTCGCAAGAACATAACTACTGGATAAACCGTAGCATAGCTTACCGCAGGCATGTCGTTACCCGATGAGGTGCTTGCAAAGCCAAGTGCTGGAGGATCTGTCATAGCACCCGCCATAAGACCCATCAACGTATAATAGTTGAGCTTAAACTTCAAGCGACCGATAAGCGCCACGATAACCAAGGGCAATACGGTGATGATAACACCATAACCTACCCACTTGTAACCACCGCCTACGATAGCCTCAATGAAGCCCTCACCGGCACCGATACCTACGGCAGCAAGGAACATCGCCAAACCAATCTCACGAAGCATGAGGTTAGCACTCATCGTTGTATATGTCACGAGGTGGAAGTGAGGACCAAAGCGGCCAATAAGCAATGCAATGATAAGCGGACCACCTGCAAGACCGAGCTTCACGGGCTGAGGAATGCTCATCAAAGGCAACGAGCCGAGCAACATACCGAGAGCAATACCGATAAATACGGGCAATAGGTTGGGGTGATCGAGCTTCTTGAGTGAGTTACCCAACACCTTCTCGGCAGCTTGTACTGCAGCCTCGGGACCAACAACCATAACCTTATCACCTACCTGAAGCTCCATACCCTGATAAGGCAAAAGATCGACACCCGCACGGTTTACTCGTGTGATATTGATACCGTAGCGAGTACGAAGACGCAAATCCGAGAACTTCTTACCATTAATCTCCTCGCGGGTAATGAGGATACGACGCGATACGAGAGGCGTAGACTGCATAGCTGCAGCACCCCACTCCTCGGCTGTCATCTCCACAGGGTGACCGAAGAATGCAAGGATTGCCTCGCTATCCTCCTCAGTACAGATGACACGGAGACGATCGCCAATAGTGAGCTTAGAGCTACCATCAGCCATTACGATCTCACCCGAAGCGTGCATAATACGCGATACGACAAAGGTACGGTTGATAAGCATGTGTGCCGTGGCAATATCGCGACCCTCGAGCATCTCGTTTGTAAACTCTACGGTGTAGCGACGTGGAAGGTTTGTCTCGTTGCTCATCGCTGCAAGACCCTCATCCTCCTTCTTGAAATCGACACGCAACACATAGCGCATGATGATCATCGTGAAGATAATACCTACAACACCCAATGGATAGGCTACGGCATAACCGAGCGAGATTGTAGGATCATCAACACCTGTTGAGTCGAAGTATGCCTGCTGAGCGGCACCAAGACCAGGCGTGTTGGTCACAGCACCCGACAATACACCGACCATCGTGGGAAGTGGCTCGCCTGTGATTAGGTGGAGCACGTATGCCGTAATCACACCAAGGAACACTATCAACGCTGCCAAGCTAATTAGCTTAGCGCCACCGCTCTTTAACGATGAGAAGAAACCAGGACCTACCTGCAAACCGATAAAGAACACAAAGAGGATAAGACCAAACTCCTTGATAAAGTGGAGTGTTGCATGGTCGATGTTCACGCCGATGTGACCCACGGCGATACCCGTAAATAGTATCCACGTCATACCGAGTGAGATACCCTTAATCTTGATACGGCTGAGTGCAATACCAGAGGCAATAACCAAGGCAAGCACAAATACCGTATGTGCAATGGTTGGAGTTCCACTACCACCCAAAACAACATTTTTAAGCCATTCGAAGCTCATTGTACTTTTAATTTATAATTGTGTTTGTTCGTTGCTACGAAAATTTCTCTGTGGATTGTGGCCGCAAAGATACTCCTTTATTCTATATATAAAAAATAATTCGACTTTTTTTGTTCTAAAAGGGGCAGCGAGTGGCCGTAAAGCTTCCCCTGTAGTTTTAATTTATTCTCAGAATGGTATTGAACGCTACGATTTATAAAAGAATAATGACGATGGGTAGTACCACAACCATAGTTTCTTGTCAGAAGGGGTCAGATGTGGCCTCGATAAAGAAATTTCCCCAGATGGGTAGTACTTGACGTACGTCCCATTTGTGGCAATGATTGAGAGGTCGCAGATGACCCCTTATCACGAGAAATTAAATTTCTTGTTAGAAGGCCGCAGATGGTGCATCGATAAAGAAGTTGGGCTGGATGGGACATACTAAGCGTATTTCCCATTCAGCCCAACGATTGAGATGCAGCAGATGCTGCCTTATCACATGAAATTTCTTGTTAGAAGGGTGCCGAGTGCTACACTCGGCAAAAATGGCGACGATGGGTAGTACTTGAAGTACGTCCCATTGTCGCCATTTTTTGTTAGGGGCCGCAATCGGCCCCTTATCACAAGAAATTACTTGATGCGCTCGTAATACTCACGAGTACGTGTATCTACACGAATCTTATCACCAGTATTGATGAACAAAGGCACCTTGATAGTTGCACCTGTGTTCACTGTAGCAGCCTTAAGTGAGTTTGTAGAAGCGGTATCGCCACGTACACCAGGCTCAGTGTAGGTAATCTCCATATCTACGATAGGAGGAAGCTCTGCTGAAAGAACAGTCTCCTTCTCAGTATGGAACATAACCTCAACGATCTGACCATCTGCCATAAGATCTGCGTTGTTGATAAGCTTCTTGTCGATGTTGATCTCCTCGAAAGTCTCTGTATGCATGAAGTGTGCACCGAGATCATCCTCGTATGTGAACTGATATGGGCGACGCTCTACACGTACCTGCTCAATCTTCTGCGATACTGAAGAGAAGGTCTTATCCAATACGTTACCATTCTCCAAGTTCTTGAGCTTTGAACGTACGAAAGCGGGACCCTTACCGGGCTTACAGTGCTGGAAATCTACAACGATAAAGGTCTTACCCTCCATCTCCACGCACATACCAATCTTAATGTCTGATGCTGTAATAGTCATAGTTTTATATATGTTTTTAAGTAATAATTTTTCCGCAAGTATTTGACGTATCTATATACGCGGCAGAAATAAATCGCGCAAAGATACTAAAATATTTTGGAATAACAATTTTTTTAGTTTCAACCTACACTATTACAAGTTCTCCAAGCAGTAGTCCACCATCTTCTGACGGATGTTGATCATATCGTCAGGACGCATCGAGTGGTTCTGATCGGGATATACCATCATGTCATACTGCTTACTTGCACGGTTAAGTGCGCGGCACATCTCCATTGTATTCTGGAAATGTACATTATCATCGGCCGTACCGTGGATAATGAGCAAGCGTGTCTTGTTCGAGAGGCGGTCAGCAAAGTTGATAGGCGAGTTGTTGTCATAGCCCTCGGGGTTATCCTGTGGCAGACCGTTGTAGATCTCGGTATAGATAGAGTCGTAGTAACGCCATGATGTAACAGGAGCTACCGCGATAGCCATCTTAAATAGACCATCACCCTTGAGCGAGCAACCCAAAGCCATGAAACCGCCATACGACCAACCATAGATACCGATACGCGAAGCGTCCACAAAGCTCTGATGTGATAGATGACGAGCAAACGAGAGCTGATCCTCAACCTCGCAGTGACCGAGGTTAGCGTATGTCACCTTCTTGTACTCCTCGCCACGGTAGCCCGTACCACGAGCATCGCAGCATGCTACGATATAGCCGTTGTGCGCCAAAGTCTCCTCCCAGTCTGTTGTCCAGCGGTTCTCGATCTGCTGTGAGCCAGGACCCGAGTACTGCGTGATAAGTACGGGATAGCGATGTGCAGGGTTGAAATTCTTGGGATAGATGAGGAAGTACTGTAACTCATCGCCACGCTCGGTAGTGAAGGTATAGTAGTTACGCTGATAATCGGGTGTAGCAACCTCCTCATTCTTAGCAGCATTCTCGTCGAGCATCAACGAACGAACCATCTTACCCTTGGTATTGTAGACCGCAGCTGTAGGATAGCAATCCGTAGCTGAGTGCTCGGCAGCGAAGTAACTCATATCTGCCGATGGGTAAACTCTCCAGTAGCCAGGCTTCGAGAGCAAGCACTTCTTATCTGTACCATCGAGGTTGATAACATAGAGGTGACGCTCCAATGGCGACTGCTCGGTAGACATATAGTAGAGCTGCTTCTTATTCTTCGAAAGGCCCACGAGCTGTGTAACCTCCCACTCACCCGATGTGATGGCGTGTAGACGACCCAACGATATTGAGTGGAGGTAGAGGTGGAACCAACCTGCTGTTGTCTCCTCACGAACTACGAAACGATCCTCGTCGATGAAGATTACGCTCTGATCATTGGGGCGCTCCACATAGCGATCATCCTTCTCATTGTAGATTACGCGCTGTGTACCATCGGCAGCAACCAATACAACCTCAAACTGATTCTGGAGACGATTGACGCGGTAGAAGAATAGTTCTCCATTGGGAGCATAACCCAAACGTGGAATATACTGATCTGTCTCCTTTCCTGTCGAGATCTGACGAGTCTGACGAGTCTCGATATTGTAGACATGGAGCGTAACAACCGAGTTTTTCTCACCAGCCTTTGGATACTTAAATTTGTAGGCCTTATTGTAAAGCTCCTTATCATAGCGCATCATCTCAAACTCCTTAACCTCGCTCTCGTCGAACTTAAGGTAGGCTATCTCCTTGCTGTCGGGCGAGAAAGCGTAAGCCTTCGTAAAGCCATACTCCTCCTCGTATACCCAATCGGTCGTACCATTGATGATATGATTCCACTTACCATCGTCGGTAATATTGTAAATCTGATTTGTTGAGAGATCATAGAGGAAAATATCGTTGTTATAGCCCATTGCCAAGAACTTTGAGTCGGGCGAGAACGATATATCGCGAACATCGTCAATACGTATCGTAGAACCATCAGGACACGATACGAAGTAATCCGATGTGAACGAGTGACGATAGATCTCCTTGCGGGGTGACTCGCCATCCCACTTCTCGTACAACGCCATGGTGCCATCTGGCGACTTGGCGTATGACATCAAAAGCTTATCGCTACTGAATACCACCTCACCGAGGCTCTTCTTGTTGTAGTCGAAAAGAACTACACGCTTGCCATCAAGCTCCATGTACTTATCCGTGCCTGCAAGTGGTGTGAGGCTCGCGGGATTGATATACTCGGGGCGCTTATTACGCATCTCTACCATCTCGAGGTAGCTCACCTGTGCCTCGGCTGCGGCAAATGCACAGAGGGCAGCAAAAGTTAAAAACAGTTGTTTCATATAGTTTTAGGTTTTAGTTACTTACATTATATTTTCGGCATAGACATATTGACTATACCAAGGGCAACGCCCTCATAGCGACTAAATATCGTCCATCGAGAAGTCGTAGCTTAGACGCTTACCCGTTGTGAACTTCGAGTTGTCGAGTTTCGAGTTGAACTGGTCTACTGTCACGCGGATATTCTCCTCGTAGGGAGGCATCAGCAGGTCGAAGTTGAGCGCATAGTTCATTGCTGTCTCGACGATAGATATCAACGATTCGCGGTCGATCTTGCGTGTACCAAAGGCCATAGGTCGCACCAATGTCTGACGCTTACCCTCCACCCAGAAGCACTTATCGCGGTTGATGAAGATACGACCAATGAGGTATCCCTCGTCGGCATTACGGTTATACTTTAGCGAATCCGACAAGAAGTTGTAGATGTTGATAACACCTGTGTATGAGTTCTGTCTATCGCTCTGCACATAGCTATTCTGCCAGATGATATGATTTGCATCGAACTCGAATACGTCGGTGTGCATTTGGAATAGCAAGATATCGCTTGCCACCTGCAACTGCGCCTCGAACTTTCCTCGATCGCGGTACTCGATACGCACACGACGATCGAGCTTTCCATCCAACTCATCATCAATCTCAGAAGCCATCTCGAAGAGTGTCTCTTTAAGATCGTTGAACGTAGCAAACGTATTGTCGAAAATCTGCTGTTTGAGGGCCGACTTGCGAACTATCGACTCCAATATTTTCTCTCTTAGCGCACCCATATGCTCAATATTTAGGTTGTACTATCGGAAGGTTAGTTATCCCCTCCCTCGATTTATGGTTTTAAGGTTTTGTGTTTACTTGATACGTATCGTCTGACCAGCCTTTAGACTGGTTGTTGCTCGCGTGCGATTCATCTTCGATAGCTGCACGAGGCGTATGCCATAGAGCTGCGCAATGTCGTGTAACGTCTCACCCTCGACCACCGTGTGGAGTAATTCGTCACCCTCCCAGCGCGATGCTTTGCGCTCGATATAGATCACCATACCACCCTTAGGCTGCTCACCACTGCTTAGGTCGTTAAATTTACGCAACGTAGCTGCCGAAATATCGAACTTCGCACCGATATATTCGAAGGTATCTCCAGCGTTTGCAACAATATAGTGTGCGCCATTTGTTAGGTGTACGTTGTAGCCGTTGTACGAGCCCATCGTTACACGGAAATTATTGGGATCTACACCATTATCGGCATGCGCCAATCGCTTGTCGCTCACCTCGCGAATCTCGACTACGTTATCGACCTTCGCCAACGACTTATCCTTAATCTCGGGAGCATACTTACGTGCGATGCTCTCAGGATCGATACCAAATCGCTTGGCCATATACTCATCATAGAGTTTTATGCCATTTGGTTGATCGAGCAGATATAGCTGCGACTCCTCGATAACACGTATTAGACGCTCGGCATAATCCTTAGCCGTAGCATAACCTGCGGTCTTGAGGCCCTTAGCCCAACTCTTGTAGTCGGTCACATCGTACGAGAAAAGGAAGTCGTAACGCTGTCCATTATTCAAAAACTCGGCATGATCCTGAAACGAGTCCGCCACCGTAGGATAGGCTCTAAAACATTCACCCTCGGCATCGTCATCGTGATAGACCTTACCACCACTCCATGTACTCTTACACTTTATGCAGAAATGGTTGTTTGCCACACGTGCCAAATAGCCATTACCGAAGCCCGACTCGAGAATTGCCTGACCCATAGTGATACTTGCGGGAATGCCATATACCTCCATATTGTCAATAGCCAAATGGCGCCACTTTAGGATATACTCCTCACGGGTCATACGCACCCACTCGCTCGTATTCTTCATCGCTTTACCCGATGTTGGCTCATTGACCTGTGCAGAGAGTGGCGAGCATGCAAAAAAGAGCAGAAAAACGATAAAAATTTTATTAAAGGTTGTTTTCCCGATAAAATTCATTATATTTGTCTATTATTTTACGTTATCTTTTGTGCAAAGATACGATTTAATAATGAAATACACAATAAAAAAAGAGTAATATGTTTACAGAAAATGCCAACCGCATATTCGGTCACTCAATAGAGGATTACCATAAATACGACAGCGTGGATCAAGCACTGAATAATCCCTATGAGGCAGGCTCGCTCGATGCGCTCTTGTATGAAAAGAATTGGGTAGATACCATACAGTGGCACTTGGAGGATATCATTCGCGATCCCGCCATCGACCCTGTGAAAGCTCTTGAGATTAAGCGCCGTATCGATCGCTCTAACCAGGTGCGTACCGACATGGTGGAGTACATCGACTCTTATCTACTTGACAAATACAAGGATATAACTCCTGCCGAGGATGCACGTCTCAACACCGAGACTCCTGCATGGGCCATCGACCGTCTATCCATTCTTGCACTCAAGATTTATCACATGCACTGCGAGGTGGTGCGCACAGATGTTGATGAGGAGCATCGCGCATCGTGCCAAGCAAAGCTTGATGTTCTCCTTCAGCAGCGCATAGACCTCTCATCGGCTATCGAGGAGCTTATCGAGGATATCGAAGCAGGTCGCAAGTATATGAAGACCTACAAGCAGATGAAGATGTATAACGATCCCAAACTTAATCCAGTTCTTTATGGCAACAAATAGCAACGAATTGGCACAGCCCAAATATAAGCATCTACTCATCATTCGCACCTCGGCACTTGGCGATGTAGCTATGCTACCCCACGCCGTACGCGCATTCAAGGAGGCATATCCAAAGGTTAAGGTAAGCATCCTCACCAAGCAGTTTTTGCGCCCGCTATTTGACGGTTTGGATGTTAACTTCATATTCCTCGACGACAAGAAGCGAAAGATTAGCGAGTTTGCTAATCTATGGCGTGTTGCGGGCGAGATCAAACGTGCGGGTGTCGATGCTATCGCCGATGTTCATGGCGTACACCGCTCATCTATACTTCGCATATTGTGCTTCATGCGAGGCTTTATTCCAAGTCATGCCATCGACAAAGGTCGCATCGAGAAGTGGTTCCGCATGGGCTATAGCCGCGCTACGGCAGTACCTCTCAAGCACTCGGTTATTCGCTACTGCGATGTTATCCGAAGCTTTGGCTTCGAGTTCGACGATCCCAAGCCTGCACAGCGACAGAGGTTCGAGAACCCAATGGGCGTAAAGAGAGGCCGCTGGATTGGCTTCGCTCCATTCTCGGCACACGAGGGCAAGACCTACCCCAAAGGCATGCGCGAGGAGCTTGTAGACCTTCTCGCAGAGCGTTTCGACGAGGTATTTATCCATAGTGGCGGTGGAGAGGAGGCAGCCTTTGCTGAAGCTATGGAGAAAAAGTACGAAAACGTGACAGCTCTATGGCGTAGATTGCCCTTCAACGAGGAGCGTGATCTTATATCGAACCTCGACTGCGTAATTACTATGGACTCGCTGGTTATGCACCTTGCAGCACTTGTGGCAACGCCCACCGTTTCGGTATGGGGCGCAACACACCCCGAGCTCGGCTTCACGGGTTATGGCTCGGATTGCCGCGGTATTCTTCAGGAGGAGATGCCCTGCCGTCCATGTTCGGTATATGGCAAAAAGCCCTGTAAAACAGGTGATTACAAATGCATTAAGGCTATCACACCTCAGCGCATCATCGAGCGCGTGGAGGAGATTATCGCCTTGACGAATACCGACGAGGCAAAGGATGAACCAAAGGCTGAATAGAGAGCCTAAGGCGGTAAAATAGAGAAAGCGACAACGGAAAATCCGTTGTCGCTTTCTACTTTTTAATACCAATCATCGAGCTTAAAACTCCACCACAGGAGCTACCTCAGCGCCCTCCTGAGCCTCGAACATCGAGCGCTTCTCGAAGCCAAACATACCAGCAATTAGGTTTGTGGGGAAGCGACGTATTGAAGCATTGAAATTCTTAACCATCTCGTTGTACTTACGACGCTCCGTAGAGATGCGATTTTCCGTACCCTCCAACTGCTTCTGAAGCTCTAAGAAGTTCTGATTTGCCTTCAAATCGGGATAGTTCTCCGCAATAGCAATAAGACGACCAAGAGCCGAGCCAACCTCCTGCTGTGCAGCCATATAACGCTTCATATCCTCAGCCGTAGCAGTTGTTGGATCGAGCGTAATATTGGTTGCATTAGCACGCGCCTCAACAACCGACTGCAAGGTCTCCTGCTCGTGAGCAGCATAGCCCTTAACTGTATTTACCAAATTGGGGATAAGATCGGCACGACGCTGATAAACAGTCTCGACATTTGCCCATGCCTCCGACACCTTCTCATCCTTTGTTACAAGGCCATTGTACGAGCCAACAGCCCAAATGACTACCACAGCGATAACGCCAAGGATAATCCATGTACTCTTCTTCATAATCTATCTGTTTTAATTGTTAATATTGATCTCTACTACCAGCTGGAGCTCGAGCCGCCACCACCAAACGAGCCGCCACCAAAGCCTCCACCGCCAAAACCACCGCCGAAGCCACCACCACGACCAGAGCCAAAACCTCCCATAGGGAAGAATATAATACCTCCGCCACCGCGTCTATTCTGATCGTCGCGCTTCGTGCGCGTCTGCTCCGCACCACAATTTGTACAGCGTAGCGTTTCAACCTTGATAATCAAGCCATTAGTATCGACTATGTCGTTACTATCAACAACGCGCAACGTATGCTTACCACACTTCGGACACTTACTTCTCTGACGCTCTGCGACGATAATCATCACAATAGGAAGCACCACGCACAACAGCGTGAATATAAGCGCTATGATCATAGCCTCCGCCTCATCATCCCCCTCGGCAATAGGCAGATCCTCGCCCGAGAGCAGCTTATCAATAGCCACAACACCCTCGACCATACCCTGCGAGTAGTCACCCATACGGAAGAATGGTATCATATACTGCTGCTGCAAGCGATAGCACAATGCATCGGGCAACACACCCTCCAGCCCATAGCCCGTGACGAAACGCACCTCGCGCAGATCCTCAACGAGCAGGATACCGAGTCCGTTATCGAGCTTATCATCGCCCACGCCCCAGTTCTCAAAGAGATTCACTGCAAATTCGAAGCTATCGGCAGGCTCTATCTCCTTGAGAGCTACGACTGCAACCTCGGCAATACCTCGCTCCTTAAGGCTAAAGCACACCTCGTCGATAACTCTCACCGCCTCAGCCGAGAGTATGCCATCGGGATTGGCAACAAAGCGTGTACGATCCGCAAGTTGCACATTGGGAACATCCTCGATGCGATAGCTTCGCGCCTCGACAGTCAGACACAACGCAACAAGCGAAAGTACGAATATGAGAAGTCGTTTCATAAATTCAACAAACTAAAATACCTGTGTATATAAACAACAGACGAGTACGCAATATTGTGTTGCGACTCGTCTGTTTTCATACAAAGTGGTATGTACTACCCTATTTTACGCTATCAATAACGCTCGACAGACGGTCGAATACCTCATCCATAGTGCCAAGACCATTCACCTCGGCATACTTACCTACGGCTGAGTAGTAGTCCGCCACTACGGCAGTCTGCGCACGATATACCTCGATGCGATTGCGAATAACATCCTCCGAGGCATCATCTGCACGACCAGAATCCTTACCGCGCAACAAGATACGACGCACGAGCTCCTCCTCAGGAACATCCATATAGATCATAACATCGACCTTTGAGTCCATCTCGGCAAGCATCTTGTCGAAGATCTCAGCCTGAACGGTAGTACGAGGGAAACCATCAAAGATACAACCCTTATCGCTGTGTGTACGCATATAATCGCGTACCATCTCTACAACGATTGAATCGGGAGCAAGCTCACCACGTGAGATGTAGCCCTCCATGCTGCGGCCAAGCTCTGTGCCACGAGCAATCTCCGAGCGGATAACCTCACCTGTAGAGATATGATAGAGGTCGTAGCTCTCGGCCAAACGCTTCGCCTGAGTACCCTTTCCACATCCCGGAGCTCCAAAAAGTATAATATTCAACATGTGTCTTAATATTAAAAGCTGTGTGATTGAAAAAAATCAGCGCAAAGATAACTTTTTTTTTGCAACTTTCCAATCTTAAAAGTACTTTTGCAAAAAATTTTATAAAGTCCAAGACAATGAGCAAATCGAACAACACAGAGATTGCATCTTTAGGAGAGTTTGGTCTTATCGACCGCCTTACAGCGCGACTCAAGCAGCGCAATGCATCGACGCTACTTGCAGCTGGTGACGATGCAGCAGTTATCGACCTCGGCGAGGAGGCTATGCTACTTACGACAGATATGCTCACCGAGGGCATAGACTTCGATCTTAGCTACTTCCCACTCAAGCACCTCGGCTATAAGGCTATCGTACGTGGCGCTAACGACATTCTCGCGATGAATGGTCGCCCTGAGCAGGCTGTTGTATCGCTTGGCGTATCTGCAAAAATCTCGGTGGAGGCGCTCGACGAGCTATACGAGGGTATGGAGCTTGCTGCAAAGGAGCTTGGTCTCGACATCGTAGGTGGCGACACTACGGCTTCGATGAATGGTCTTATCATCAATATCTCGATGGTTGGTCGCGCAAAGAAGGAGGAGATTGTTTACCGCTCAGGGGCTCAGGAGCACGACCTCATCTGCATCACCTCAAACCTCGGTGCTGCATATATGGGTTTGCACCTTTTGGAGCGCGAGAAGCGCGTGTTGAAAGATATTGAGAATCCCGAGCCTAAGTTTGCAGGTTATGAATATTTGCTGGAGCGCTACCTCAAGCCCCGCGCTAAGAGCAACGTCTTGGAGGCTTTGCGCGAGGAGGGCATCCGTCCAACCTCGATGATCGACCTATCGGATGGTTTGGCAAGTGATCTTCGTCAGATATGCCGTTCGTCGAAGTGTGGAGCACGTGTCTACTTGGAGCGTATTCCCATTGCTCGCCAGACAACAGAACTTGCCGAGGAGATGCGTATCGACCCAGTAATTGCAGCTCTTAATGGTGGCGAGGATCACGAGTTGTTGTTCACCGTGCCTTTGGATAAGCAGGAGCAGGTTGCACGTTTAGGTCTTGTGGACATCATCGGCCACATCACACGCGAAGAGGCTGGCGTTGTACTTGTTACACCCGATGGCGAGGGTATCGCTCTCAAGGCTCAGGCGTTTGATAGATAGCATTCGGCTATATCTGCATACTAAGTACAATAGCCAATAAGAAATAGGGATTATCCGCAGTGTTGGACAATCCCTTTTTCTTTATAAGTTGTATAACAAACAGCTAAGTTTGTTATTTTGAATATATTAGATGTTCGAGCTCTCTCAACAGATTACGCTGTCTATCCTCGGGTGCATAGAGCGCAAACATGATGGTTGTAATCTCATTGGTAGAGGCATCATAAGTCGAATAGCTTACAAATGGACCTCCCATAAAGTCGTTGTTTACCTCCCACCAACCACGAAGTTCAACCCACTCGCGGCCATTGATTGTAAGGTCACGCACCACAGCGGGGCCATTCTCATTGACACCCATATATGAGCCTACAGCTCCCTTACTCGAAATGGTTGCAAGACGATTATCCAACGAGAGCATAAGCCATTTAGCAGTCAAGTCCTCCTTAGGGTCGGTCGCTGCGTAGCTATACGCGAAGATATACTGCGCCTTATTCTTATAATCGCGAATATACCACAACAACTCCTTATCGCGTGTTGTAGCCTTATAATAGCCATAAGGAATTAGCATATCTATACCCGTATGCTGCTTGAAATCGGCCATAAGCTGATCTGCGGGACGTGCTGCATAGTAGCTATTGCTCTGCGTACGCTCCTTAACCTCGAACAACTCTCGAAGCTCGTCGGTATGTGTTTCGATATACTCCGTTGCCACCTCGGCACTTGGTGCATTAAGCACCACTATAAGCTGAGGTGAAGCGTAACGATTGCGTACAAGCTCCACTGTAGGCTCACCAGCTGCGTTGGTATTGATGATTAGTATGTTGCCATACTTACGTTCGTAATCCGTGATTGCTGCATGCGACACCTGACGCACAATATCGAAATAGCCCTCGGGGCGCGTTAGTCCCGCAGCATCCTCTTCCAACAGATCGCATACGGCCATCGACAAATCGCCACGCCACGCCACGTCATCACATACGACCATAACATCGTAAGGCTCACCGACACTACTCTTCGTCGGCGTTTTGGTCTTAACGGTACAGCCGACAGCGACAATTGTTAGTACCAAGGCAACAAATAGATATAAAATACGTTTCATAATGTAGATATTGTTATCTAGTTCTTATTTACCTTTATATATTAATATAGTCCCTACAAATCAGGGACAAATGTAGATACAAAGGTAACGATATTTTTCGATTTGCGAAAAAAAAGTTATTTTTGTGGAGTAATACAAAGACTATGCGCATAAAGCCACCACGACTAATACGTCGTCTCTTCCCAGAGATAATTTGGAGCATCGATGACAACGAAGGGTTATACCTCACCTTTGACGATGGTCCTACGCCTGGCGTGACGGAGTGGATACTCAACACCCTCGACCGTTACGACGCTAAGGCGACGTTCTTCGTACTTGGCAAAAACGTAGAGCTCTATCCAGACCTATACCAGATGATCCTCGAACGTGGTCATAAGGTAGGCAACCACACATACTCCCACCAGAAGGGCTGGGGAATGTCCTTGGAGCGATATATCGAGGATGTAGACTTTGCCTCGAGCATGGTGTATAGCGAGCTCTTCCGTCCACCCTACGCACGCATAACACCCGCACAGCTACGCAGCGTAGCAAAACGCTACCGTGTGGTAATGTGGAGCATACTCTCGCGCGATTATAACCGTCACCTATCGCCCAAGGCCTGCTTGAAGGGCACGATACGTGATCTACGTGGAGGAGATATCATCTCGCTGCACGACAGCGCAAAGTCATTCCGCAATACGAGCTACGTGCTCCCTGCCCTACTGCGCAAAGCACGCGAGATGGGTTTGGAGTGTAAGATATTGGAGTTGTAGCATTGAAAACTATTAGACAGATGAACATCATAGTTGCCATAACAGGAGCGAGCGGTGCGATATATGCCCGTCAGGCATTAGAGATGCTATCTTTCCACCCCGACATCGAGCATATTGCACTCGTTCTTAGCGACAATGCCGAGGATGTAATCAAAGCCGAGGGCGAAACACTACCATCACATGAGCGCATAACGCACTATGCGAATGACGACATGTGGTCGTCGTTGGCAAGTGGTTCAGCACGTTGGGATGCGATGCTTGTTATCCCCTCATCAATGGGTACGGTTGGTCGCATAGCAGCTGGCATATCGCGCACACTTATCGAGCGTGCCGCAGATGTAATGCTCAAGGAGCGACGACGACTCGTATTGGTCGTACGTGAAAGCCCCTACTCGCTAATACACCTACGCAATATGACGACGCTCACCGAGGCTGGCGCAATCATCGTTCCTGCCTCGCCATCGTTCTACTTCCGCCCAGCAAGCATCGAGGAGCTATGTCTAAGCATCACGCAGCGAGCATTGGAGATGTGCGGCATAGAGATTAGCCACCGTGCATGGGGTGAGATCGAGAAGTAAGTCACGAATAAAAAAGCAAGAGTGTGTCCATTGAACTTGTTGGACACACTCTTTTGCATCATTACCCTTCTTGTTGTATAGAAGTTGTATCACCGTACTACTTACTATCGACTACGGATATACTCATAATCGCGCATAAGCTGCTCCTTAAGATCGCCAATCGAGGCAAAACGTTTCTCATCGCGAATCTTCTCAACAAGCGTAATACGCAACCTACGACCATAGAGATCTCCCGCAAAGTCCAAAACATGCGTTTCGAGGAGTAGCTCCTTACCGCCCACCGAGGGACGTATGCCGACATTCGACATAGCCTTATAACTCACACCATCTATCTCGACACGTGAGAGGTAGACGCCACGCTCGACACTCTCGCAGCCTGCCATAGACATATTGGCAGTAGGAAAACCCAAGGCACGACCAATCTTCTTGCCGTGGATAACCTCCGCTTCGATATCTATGTTTGTTTTAGTAGTATTCGTATTTGCTACGCTTTGCATAGTAAATTGTAATCAGTTTTTAGCCACACTACTTTGTCATCTGCCCTGTGAGGCGACGCACAAGGCCATACTCCGAGAAAAACTCTCGGGCAAAGACTCTGACAACCGTATAGAGCGGAATAGCCAAGAGCATACCCCAAATACCGCCGACATAGCCAGCAATAAGGATTACGAGGAACACCTCCAAGGGGTGTGCCTGCACACGGTCGGAGTAGAGCGTGGGCTGAATAATAAAATCATCAATAAGCTTTACGACAACAATCGTCGAAACGATAGCCAATGCCGTAAAGGTAACATTGCCATCGATAGGCGTGATAATACCGATAAGCAGCGATATGACACAGCCGATAAATGGACCAGCATAGGGTATTACATTCATAACACCGATGATAAGACCTATGACAAGGGCATCACCTACCGACATACCGAAAAGCATCATAACGATAGATATGATAGTAAGCAACACCAAGCTCTCGACAAGCAAACCTCCGAAATAGCGCGTTAGAAGTGCTGTGATCGAGTCCAAAGCATGAAAGACATTGGTACGATAACGATCTGGGAAGAATACCGCAACAAGGCGATAAAAGAGCCCATCCTCCTTCAAGAAGTAGAACGTAATGAACGATATTGAGAAGGTGGCAATAAACGACGAGCTGAGCACTGAAATAATATTAGAGAAGGTGCTCACATAGTCGATATTGACATTGTTCATAAGGTAGTTCTTGATAGTCGTTGTCACATCCTCAAACTCAACATTGAAGAGTCTCTGCAATAGGAGCTGTACATCGATGAGCGCACCCTGCACTGCATCAGCAATGCCATCCCACTCCAGCTGCGTGAATTGGTTGATTTTATCTACGACAGGTGGCAAAAACAATGCACACAAGCCACCCGCCACGCACCATATAACCACCAAGGTAATGGCCGCAGCCACACCACGCGACACATCTCTACCAAAGAGCTTCACGCGCGAAAGACGCTGCACCAAGCCGCTACCCATGATAGCCAACACCGCCGAGACAATGATGTATATCACCACGCGCGAAAGATACCATATAAGAAAGAGCACGCCACAGACGATAAGCAGCGTGACAATGCTCTTTAGTACTTTACTACCATTCATAACAAGATGTAGCTAATGTTTAAGGACTACTACTCACGACGCTTCAAGCGCGCGATAGGCGTCTGCGAACCGATAACCGGATCACCGATCTCGACGAAGAGCTCCGAGTCCTTCGGGATAAGCACATCAACACGCGAGCCAAACTTGATAAAGCCCAACACATCGTTCTGCTTCATCTGCTTACCAGGCTTAACATACGACACGATACGACGCGCCACAAAGCCTGCAATCTGACGAATAAGCACACGACGACCATCCTTCATCTTAACAACGGTTGTTGTACGCTCATTCTCCGTAGAGGACTTAGGATGCCATGCAACGAGGAAGCGACCGTGATGATGCTTAGTGTACTCCACCTCGCCACCTACGGGCAACCAATTCATGTGTACGTTAGTAACAGACATAAAAATAGAGATCTGCATCATCTCGCAGTCGATATGCTCCTTCTCGTGTACTACCTCCGTAACAACCACACGGCCATCGCAGGGCGAGAAGATAAGCTCGTCATCGTGAATCTGCACACGGCGAGGCTCACGGAAGAAGGCCGCAACGAAAAACCAAAAGACTGCCAAGAAAATGGTCATAAACCAGATATAGGCCGAAACGGTGTCGATAAAGAAGTAGACGAGTAGCCATATAGCCAAGCAGATCAGTCCCGTGGTTCCGATGATTATGTAACCCTCTTTATTAATCTTCATATAGTTTTAGTTTTAGGTTATAGATTTCCTTTTTTATAGTATCATTGTAAGAACAAGGTAGGCAAAGGCGAAAGGCACCGAGATAATCAGTGCATCGAACCTATCAAGCATACCACCATGGCCAGGAAGGATGTTTCCCGAATCTTTGATGCCCACCTCACGCTTGAACATCGACTCAACCAAGTCACCAAGAACCGAGCTTAGAGCAACAACCAGCGCCAAGCCCAACCACAAAAGGTAGCCACCGCCAACAACCACATTGCCCAAAGCACCCATAGCCAAAGCGCCAAGGATGCCTCCAACGAAGCCCTCCCAAGACTTCTTGGGCGAGATACGCTCACACATCCTATGCTTGCCGATGCTCACACCCACAAGATAGGCAAAGACATCGTTGCCCCATACAATAAAGAGGTAGAACAAAAAGGCCTCGGCACGCCATACTCCACCACTTAGCAACAGCGGAATGAATAGCATAAGCGACATAGGCAGTGCCACGTAGATGACACCCATGAGCGTAGCTGCAATATTACGCAAAGGGTGCTCCTTAGCGCGAAAGACCTCGAGGATGAATGGCACGAAGAGCAGAAAGAGGACAATAGCTCCTACGAACATAAACTGCTCTAAAGCTATCTCCACGCCATCGTACAATCTTCGAAAGAGTTCGTACGCTCCACCAAAAAGGCTAATACCTATCACTTGACCCACACTCTTTTGTGGCTCTATACCGCCCTTTGCGACTATGGTGTAGAACTCTTCCATACCCATTGATAGGATGAAGAGCAGCAATGCACCATAGGCATACTTCCCCAAAAAGGCCGCTGCCAACACCACTCCCAACAACACCGCGCCACTTAGGGTGCGAACTATTAGATTACGACTCTTGTCATTCATAACCTCTCGATATTAGCAATTTCTACATCTATTCGTTACTCTCCTTGCTATCTTCCGACTCGGCATCGAATACATACTTGATAGTTGTGCCATCCGTATCCGCTACCAAAACCTCGACCTCAATCTCCGACTCCTCCTCTACATCATCCGTAGCCTCAACCTCGACCTGTTTCGTAGCCTCCGCACTATCCAGAAGCTCCTTAGCCTTCTGCTGCTCGCTCTTACCCAAGATAGCCTCGACATCCTCCGCAAAGATTGTCTCCTTCGAGATAAGCAGGTCGGCAAGACGTTCGATATTCTCTCGTTCGGCTGCGATGATTGAGCGTGTAAGCTCTACAGCCTCATCTACAATACGACGCACCTCAGCATCGATAAGCTCGGATGTTCGCTCCGAGAATGGTTTTGTGAAGGTATCACGCTGACCTGTAGTATCGTAGAAACTGACGTTACCTACCTTAGGACTCATACCGTAGTAGGCAACCATAGCGTATGCTATCTTTGTTGTACGTTCCAAATCGCTGAGTGCGCCCGTGCTGGTCACATCCATCAACATCTGCTCAGCAACACGACCGCCAAGCATACCTGCCATCTGGTGCTGGAAATGCTCCACATTGTGGTTCACCCTCTCCTCGGGAAGATACCACGTAGCACCCAACGAACGACCACGAGGAATGATGGTAATCTTGAGCACTGGGTCGCAGTTCTTCAACCTCCACATCACCGTAGCATGACCCGCCTCGTGGATTGCTGTTGAGCGACGCTCTACCTTAGTCATAGGCATATTTCTACGCTCCAAACCACCCACGATACGATCGATAGCAGCAAGAAAATCCTCCTGCGTAACGGCACTCTTATTATTACGTGCCGCGATAAGTGCAGCCTCGTTACATACATTTGCAATATCAGCACCCGCGAAGCCTGGGGTCTGCTTTGCCAAGAACTCTCTGTCGAGCTTAGCATCGAGCTTGATGTTACGAAGGTGAACATCGAAAATCGCCTGACGCTCCTTAACATCTGGCAAGCCCACCTCGATCTGACGATCAAAACGACCGGCACGCATCAAGGCCTTATCCAAGATATCTACGCGGTTGGTTGCAGCCAAGACAATAACACCCGTATTGGTCTGGAAACCATCCATCTCGGTAAGCAACTGATTGAGCGTATTCTCTCGCTCATCGTTACCAGAGAAGCCCGAATTCTTACCACGTGCACGGCCAATAGCGTCAATCTCGTCGATAAAGACAATACATGGCGCCACCTTCTTTGCCTGATCAAAGAGGTCACGAACACGCGAAGCACCAACACCCACGAACATCTCGACAAAGTCGGAACCTGAAATCGAGAGGAAAGGCACATTAGCCTCGCCTGCTACAGCCTTAGCCAACAATGTTTTACCCGTTCCTGGAGGGCCTGCAAGAAGTGCTCCCTTGGGTATCTTTGCACCCAAAGCCTTATACTTCTCGGCATTGCGCAAGAAATCCACAATCTCCATAATCTCAATCTTCGCCTCCTCCAAGCCAGCAACATCCTTGAACGTAACACGCTGTTTGTTGTTCTTATCCGACATCTGAGCGCGAGCCTTACCCACATTCATAATGCCGCCACCGCCTCCAGCACCGCCACCACGTGCCATGCTGCGCATGATGAAGAACCATACGGCGATAATAAGAATCCAAGGCAAGAAATCGACGATGTAGTCCATCACACCACGCTCCGTGCGGCCATACTTAACAACCACATCATCACGCTCGACACCCGCAGCATCTGCCTTCTCCTCGGCACGCGCCACGCGCTCGGCAAAATACTGCACATCGCCACCCGTATTGTATACGATCTGTTTACCTGTCGAGGGCATATTCACAAATCGCTCATCACCCGCCAATGAGTCGATAGCCTCACGGCGAAGATATACACTAGCCTTCTCCTTGTCAAGCACCTCAATACGCTCGACATATCCCTTTTCAATCAGCTCATCGATCATGTTCCAATCACCCTCAATCGGACGCTGCTCCGTAGTGTCGAACATCGAGAAGCCAACAATCACCATAATAACCATCGCCCAAAACCACATGAAGCTGAAGCGCGGGCGAAGTTGTGGCATTTTTTGTCCACTTGCCATATTTCCTATAAAACTCCTTTTCTTTCTCTAAAAATTTAACCTCGAAACACAGTACCGCTATTAGACCGCAAAGTCATAATCACGGCATCAAAACCCACTTAGTTGCTGGTATATATCACCAAAGTTGCGTGCATACATCCTCTATCACAGAGGGCTCAACACTACATGACACTAAGCCGCAAGTCGTAGCACGAGAGAGCTACTCGCCGAACTCGTAACGCTTGATAGGTGCATCGGCCCACAACTCCTCCAAGCGGTAGTAGTCGCGAAGCTCCGACTGGAAGATGTGTACGATAACATCTGTGTAGTCCATAGCTACCCAGAAGGCATTCTGACGACCCTCTACACGCACAGGCCACTCGTGCATAACCTCGAAAACCTTATCCTCGATACCTGCCGAGATAGCATCTACCTGAGTTGTAGAATCTGCATGACACACTACAAAATGCGAGCAAATAGCACCATCAAAGCCTGAAAGATCGAGCGACACGATACCCTTACCCTTCTTATCGTCAATAGCCTCAACTATCGTATTAATCAACTTCTCCAAATTTTCCATACGTAAATATCTAATAATCAATGTTAATACTCTTTCAAAAAAGCCCTCTCGCGCGCATAACTACACAGACGCAAAGCGTGCACAACAACGAGTATAGACTCATATTCACGCAAAGATACAAAATATTTAATAATAAAACTAATTTTCTTCGATGAAAGTATCAACAAAAAGCCAATCGGAGCATTTATTTTGAGAAATCGCCAACTACAATAACGCACATCTCGCAATTTGGCACAAGGTTAATCTACTATAATAACTACCACAAATTTAAGCAATATTACACTTATTTTACAACTATATATTTTCAAACAAAAACCTGCAAATAAAAGTCGTAATGTAGAGATCACTTTATAGATATAGTTCTATACTATAAATCATTAACCAATAAAATATAACAATTAATTATCACATTTAAGCCATGAAACAAGCCTCAATTTAACAAATAATCGCACAATTTAATTTGGCTAAATAATCACAATTATCTCATGGCAAAAATTAGCATAATCCGAAACAATATTAAACACAAAAAGCGGAAAATCACAGCACACGAAAATGTACACTGAGATTTTCCGCTTAAGTACAACAACAAGAGCCCCTTATTATGCAACCTTTATACCGGATCCTGGTTCACACACTTCATAATAGTCTCCCTCAACGCCTCAACAATCGACTGCTTGACATAGGTGCGACTAACAGCCAATGCCACACGGCGCGATGTGGCACCCTTAGCAATACTCTTCACACGATTGCGACGCGAAAGCGGGATAAACTCCAACGCCATCTCTGGAATAATCGTCATGCACGAGGTACAATCCACCATTCGCATAAGAGTATCGAGCGAACCCGATTCGAAGTAGAAATGCGAAGGAATATCGTGAGCAGCCTGACAAAGCTCAAAGATCTGATCACGCATACAGTTGCCTCGACTCAACAATATAAGATCCTTGAAATCAATATCTTCGATACGGATATTAGAACGTTCGAAGAGAGGATGCGAGGGTGAAAGATATGCATAGAAATGATCACTAAACAGGTCGTGCTCCGTGATACCCTCACCACACGTACCGCTTGCCACCAATGCAGCATCTATGCGGTCATGCTTCAACGCCTCGATAATATCGGCCGTAACCATCTCGCTAATCTCGAGTTCCACCTTGGGATACTCCTTGACAAATGTAGGAATAAACTTATGCAACAGATAGGGAGCAATAGTCGGAATCACGCCCAAACGCATTCTACCTGCCGTCTCACCACGCATCTCCGACACCGACTCACGAATGTAGTTATATGAGCGTAACGTCTCGCGCACCTGCTCCAAAACTACCTCGCCTACTGCCGTAGGAATGATAGGCTTCTTGGTACGATCGAGAAGCACCACGCCGAGCTCCTCCTCCAAAGCCTTAATCTGCATTGATAGAGATGGTTGCGTAACAAAACAATGTTCGGCAGCTACCGAAAAGCTACCACAATTGGCAACAGCCATAAGATACTCTAACTGGATAATAGTCATAGCGAGATATAGATAACTAAGTTTTACTTTGTACAAAGTTATAAAAAAAATCTATATCATACGCTATTTTTTAGTTGATTTAGTAATTTTTTTGTATTTTTGTCACCTATGAGCGCGATATATATAAGTGTCGCCAAAAATAAAGCTTAAAACGTTTAGATATATGGCAAAGATTATTCTCACAGGAGACCGTCCCACGGGCAAGCTTCACCTCGGACATTTCGTAGGTTCACTTAGTCGTCGCGTAGAGTTGCAGAACTCTGGCGAGTATGACAAAATATTCATTATGATCGCCGATGCACAGGCCCTCACCGACAACGCTGACAACCCCGATAAGGTGCGCGAGAACATTATCGAGGTGGCCCTCGACTACCTATCATGTGGCATCGACCCTACGCAGTCTACAATCTTTATTCAGTCCTATGTAGCCGAGCTCACCGAGCTTGCATTCTACTATATGAACCTCGTTACGGTACAGCGTCTTCAGCGCAACCCAACCGTAAAGGCCGAGATTCAGCTTCGTGGCTTTGCCGACAACCAGGGCGAGGAGGAGAACCAGCAGCGCAAGGGTACGCCCGTAGGCTTCTTCACCTATCCCATCTCACAGGCTGCCGACATCACCGCATTCCGTGCAACTACCGTGCCCGTAGGCGAGGATCAGGAGCCTATGATTGAGCAGACACGCGAGATTGTTCACAAGTTCAACTCGGTATATGGCGAGACGCTCGTTGAGCCTCAGATCATGCTTCCTACAAACTCAGCATGCTTGCGTCTTCCAGGCACCGACGGCAAGGCAAAGATGTCAAAGTCGTTGGGCAACTGCATCTATCTCTCGGACTCGGCCGACGATGTAAAGAAGAAGGTAATGGGCATGTACACCGATCCTAACCACCTCCGCGTAGAGGATCCTGGCCAGGTAGAGGGCAACACCGTCTTCACATATCTCGACGCATTCTCTCGTCCCGAGCATTTCGCAAAGTATCTTCCCGAGTATGAGTCATTGGATGCACTGAAAGATCACTACCGTCGTGGTGGCTTGGGCGATGTTAAGTGCAAGCGTTTCCTAATCGCCGTACTCGAGGAGTTGTTGCAGCCAATCCGTGAGCGTAGAAAGCACTACGAGCAGCACATCGATGAGGTCTACGAGATTTTGCGTCGTGGATCGGATGAAGCACGCGAGGCAGCTGCCGCAACGCTCAACGACGTACGTCGCTCGATGCGCATCAACTACTTCGAGGATAGCGAGCTTATCTCGCGTCAGGCGGAGCAGTACCGCAAATAGTGGTAAGTAAATATCGATTTTATGATTGAGCTCGAAAAAAGAATTAAGGAGCGTATATACCAAGGCTTCCTCGTTCTCACCCGCCGACTAAGTAACGCGCAGGTGATGGCCATACTCGCCATCATCGTGGGTCTTTTCGCGGGTATGGGAGCCTATATCTTCAACACACTGCTCCACGCCATTACCCACCTGCTCACGTCGTGGACTCCCGACGATCAGGCTCAATGGCTCTTCCTCGTCTACCCCGCGATAGGTATCATTTTAGCGACGCTCTTTGTGAAGTATGTCGTTAAGGATGGTATCTCGGAGGGTGTGACGCGCGTACTATATGCCATGTCGCGCAAAAATTCGCGCATCGCAGGACACAACTGCTGGACATCGATTGTGGGTGGTGCTACGACTATCGGATTTGGTGGTTCAGTAGGTCCAGAGGCACCTATCGTGCTTACGGGTGCAGCTATCGGCTCGAATGTCGGCAAGATTGCACGTCTCAACTACAAGAACATCACACTGCTACTATGCTGTGGTGCAGGTGCTGCTGTAGCCGCGATCTTTAAGGCCCCAATTACGGGTGTGGTCTTCGTACTCGAGATCCTAATGTTGGAGATCACTACCAAGTCGATTATTCCGCTGCTGTTGGCTTCGATGACTGCTACTATCACATCGTTGGCTCTTCAGGGCTTTTCGCCTATTATTGCCGTGTCGCTCAACGAGTACGACATGTTCCAGGTGATGCAAATTCCGCTCTTTGTACTTCTCGGAGGTTTCTGCGGTATCATGGCCTACTACTTCACATCGGTTAACTCCAAGGTCGGAGGTTTCTATAAGTCGGTGGGTAAGCAGTGGCAGAAGTGGCTATATGCTGGCATCACTCTCGGAGTGCTGATTTTTATCTTTCCACCACTCTATGGCGAGGGTCACGATAGTTTCGGCACTCTCATGTCGGGACATACCGAGCAGCTCTTCAACAATACCATCTTCTACTCCTTCCGAGAGGTCGATTGGTTCCTCATTATCTACCTTATAGCTATCATGCTCTTCAAGGTTATTGCGATGGCTACGACCAATGCAGCGGGTGGTGTCGGTGGTACCTTCGCCCCTTCGCTCTTCGTAGGAGCATTTGCAGGTGCTACCCTCGCTGTTGTCTGCCGCGTGATATTTGGCTGGGATGTATCTATCACCTCGTTTACATTGGCAGGAATGGCTGGTGTGATGTCGGGCGTTATGAAGGCTCCGCTTACGGCAATCTTCCTTATCGCCGAACTTTCGAATGGCTACGGCCTATTCATCCCACTGATGATCGTATCGTGCATATCGTTTGCCGTGAACTATAGCCTCGACCGCGACTCTATCTATACTAAGCAGCTGCGTATGCGTGGCGAGTTGCTCACTCACGACAAGGACTCTTCGGCATTCGTATTCTTGCGCCTCGATGAGCTTATGGAGACCGACTTTATTCGTCTGCGAGAGTCTATTACGCTGGGCGATGTGGTGAACATCATCTCAAGCTCACGTCGCAACATCTTCCCCGTGGTAAATACCGATGGCCAGCTTTTGGGTATCGTACAACTTGACGATTTGCGCCACGATATGTTCAATCGCGATAAGTGGCATCGTCCGATTATGCACTACATGATACAGCCCGCGGACAAGATTTTGGAGCACGAGATGATACAGAGCATCATGCCTCGCTTCGAGCAGGCCAATACTTGGATGTTACCTGTCGTATCTAAGAGTAATCGCTACTTGGGCTTTATCTCTAAGTCACGAATACTGAATGCCTACCGTCAGGCTCTTGTGAATGTATCGCAGGCCGACTAACAAAGGTTGAGCAACAACATATACAGAAATTGTAGAAACGTAAAATAAAAATATTAAATACACGAATAGAAAATGGCTTTACAATGTGGAATCGTAGGTTTGCCTAATGTTGGCAAATCAACTCTCTTTAACTGCTTGTCTAATGCGCGTGCTCAGGCTGCGAACTTTCCCTTCTGCACCATCGAGCCCAACGTGGGCGTGATCACCGTACCCGATGAGCGTCTTATGAAGCTCGCCGAGATTGACAACCCTAAGCGCGTAGTACCTACGACTATCGAGATTGTCGATATCGCAGGTTTGGTGAAGGGCGCATCTAAGGGCGAGGGCTTGGGTAATAAGTTCTTGGCAAATATCCGCAATACTAACGCTATCATCCACGTATTGCGTTGCTTCGAGAATGAGAATATCACACACGTTGATGGCACTGTAGACCCCGTGCGCGATAAGGGTATCATCGACACCGAGCTTCAGCTCAAGGACCTTGAGACTATCGAGAACCGTATCGGCAAGTGTCAGAAGCAGGCTACGGCTGGTGATAAGGTTGCTAAGCGTCAGTACGATATTTTGATGCAGTATAAGGAGGCTTTGGAGCAGGGTTTGTCGGCTCGCACCGTAGAGCTTACTGCCGAGGAGCGCAAGGTAGTATGGGACCTTAACCTTCTTACCGACAAGCCAGTACTTTATGTCTGCAACGTAGACGAGGCTTCGGCCGTTACGGGTAATGCGCATACCGAGGCTGTGCGTGCAGCGATCGCCAACGAGCGTGCCGAGATGCTTATCGTAGCAGCATCGGCTGAGGCCGATATTGCCGAGTTGGAGAGCTACGAGGAGCGTCAACTATTCTTGCAGGACATGGGTCTTGAGGAGTCGGGCGTAAGCCGTCTTATCAAGGCTGCATATCGTCTTCTCGACCTACAGACATTCTTCACTACGGGTGCCGATGAGAGCCGTGCTTGGACCTTCCGTCGTGGCATGAAGGCTCCTGAGACAGCAGGTGTCATCCACTCCGACTTTGAGCGTGGTTTCATCCGTGCCGAGGTTATCAAGTATGCAGATTATGTAGAGCTTGGCTCGGAGCGTGCTTGCCGCGATGTAGGTAAGATCGGTATCGAGGGTAAGGAGTATGTTGTCGAGGATGGCGATATCATGCACTTCCTATTCAACGTATAATAATTAGAACTATCACTTAATTGAATAATAAAAAACGATTATAGCTATGTCACGTGAAGTAAGAGTTCGTTTTGCGCCCAGCCCTACGGGTCCTCTCCATATTGGAGGTGTGCGCACAGCCCTTTATAACTACCTTTTTGCTCGCCGCCACGGTGGTAAGATGTTGTTGCGTATCGAGGACACCGATTCTCAGCGTTTCGTACCTGGTGCCGAGGAGTATATCATCGAGTCGCTCAAGTGGTGCGGCATCGAGATCGACGAGGGCGTAGGCGTTGGTGGTCCCCACGCTCCCTATCGTCAGAGTGAGCGTAAGGCGATCTATCTGAAGTATGCAACACAGCTTGTCGAGGCAGGTTGGGCATACTACGCTTTCGACACCCCCGAGGAGCTCGACGCATTGCGCGCCGAGGCTGAGCAGAAGGGCGAGACCTTCGCATATAACTTCAAGGTTCGTGAGCAGTTGCCTACATCGTTGAGCCTCTCGAAGGAGGAGGTCGAGGCACGCATTGCACGCGGTGATCAGTGGGTCGTACGCTTCAAGATGCCCGAGAACGAGGTTGTGAAGATGGATGACCTTATTCGCGGTCATGTTGAGATGAACACCTCGACTCTCGACGATAAGGTACTTTATAAGTCGGCCGATGCGCTTCCCACATACCACCTTGCAAACATCGTTGATGACCACCTCATGGAGGTATCACATGTTATTCGTGGTGAGGAGTGGTTGCCATCGTTGCCCTTGCACTACTTGCTCTACCGTGCCTTCGGTTGGGAGGATACACGCCCCGAGTTCGCACACCTTCCATTGTTGCTTAAGCCTACGGGTGGCGGTAAGCTTTCGAAGCGTGACGGCGATAAGATGGGCTTCCCTGTATTCCCACTCTTCTGGACCTCACCTACAACGGGTGAGACAGCTCGTGGATATCGCGAGGATGGCTACTTACCCGAGGCATTTATCAATATGTTGGCGCTTCTTGGTTGGAATCCTGGTACGGAGCAGGAGGTATTCTCTATGCAGGAGCTTATCGACACCTTCTCGTTGGATCGCGTATCTAAGGCAGGAGCACGCTTCCAGCCCGACAAGGCGAAGTGGTTTAATGGCCAGTACTTCCACAACTTAAGCCGCGAGCAGCTTGCTACGATCTACCAGCCTATCTTGCGTGAGCACGGTATCGAGACCAGCGATGAGCTTGCAGGCAAGGCCGCAGATATTATGAAGGAGCGCGTAACACTCACTACCGATTTGTGGGATCTCACATCGTTCTTCTTCGTAGCTCCTACCGAGTATGAGGAGAAGCTCGCAAAGAAGCAGTGGAAGGGCGATAACCCTGCGATGCTTGCCGAGCTTCGTGAGTTGTTGCTCACTATCGAGGACTTCTCGAAGGAGAATACCGAGGTTGTTGTTCGTGCATGGCTCGAGCAGAAGGGCTTCTCGCTCGGTCAGGTGATGAACACCTTGCGTTTAGCGCTCGTTGGTGCTGGTAAGGGTCCTGGCATGTTCGATGTTACGGAGTTTATCGGCCGTGAGGAGTGCGTACGTCGTATTGACAACCTTATTGCCAACCTTAAACCTATGGAATAATGGAGATTTTGCAGCATATATGGGGTTCTACGCCCGAGGGTGAGGGTATCATCCTCTACACCATGCGCAACAGCCGTGGCTCAGAGGTGCAGCTATCCAATATTGGAGCATCTATCGTGAGCGTAAAGTTTGCAGATAGAGAGGGTAACATCGACGATGTTGCCCTCGGCTATCGCGACTGCACGAGCTACATTGGCGATGGTGCAGCAAGCGGCAAGAGTGTAGGTCGTGTGGCAGGTCGCATCGCACGCGGAGCTATGACCATCGATGGCGTGGACTACCGTTTGGAGGTAAACAATGGTCCTAACCACCTACATGGCGGCAGCAAGGGCTTTGCAAACTGCTACTGGGAGGGTCGTGTGGAGACCAACCGCGTGGTATTTTCACGTGTATCTGAGGATGGCGAGCAGGGCTACCCTGGAGAGCTTATCGTCGAGGCGGTATACGACTTCGATGACGAGGACAACCTCGAGATTACATACCTTGCAAAGAGCAATAAGCGCACAGTTGTAAACCTCACAAACCACCTCTATTGGAACTTACATGGCGAGGGCTCAGGTAAAACAATTCTTGACCATGAGCTTCGTCTCAACTGCTCACAGGTGTTGGAGATGGACTTGGTGCAGATACCTACGGGCAAGCTTCTCGATGTTAAGGGCACTGCTCTCGACTTCACTACATGGCGTAGATTTGGCGACGAGATAGAGTCGGAGTTCAACAATATCCGCAACTATCACGGCTACGATCACTGCTTTGCGGTGGATGGCTGGCAGAAGAATATCTTGCAGGAGGTCGGTGAGTTGCGCTGTGAGGCAACAGGCCGTAAGGTCACAATCCTTTCGTCACAGCCCGCTGCAGTGCTCTATACGGGTAACTGGTTGGCTGGTGGCTGCCCCGTAACTAAGTCGGGCAAGTACTACGACGACTACGCAGGTGTGGCTATCGAGTGCCAGGGCTTTAGCGACGCTGTGCACCACCCCCACTTCCCTACTATCGAGTTGGAGGCCGACGAGCTTTACTGTCAAAAGATTGTATTTAAGCTCGGCACATTCTAATACAAAGAGATCTGGATTATGAGAAAATTGCTATCCGTTATTCTGCTTGCCGCACTTTCTACTGCGTGTATGCAGGATATACACGACAATCCTACGCAGGAACAGTCATCTCAGGCGATGATTATCAACTCGCCCGAGGATGCTGTGGCAGGCTCACTGCTTGTTAAGCTACGTAGCTACGATGCAGCCTTCACACTTGAGAGTATCGAGGCTCTTTGCTTCGATGTTCGCCCACTTGTGCCCGCAGGTCGCGCTACACACGAGGAGCTCCACAGCGAGGAGCTTTACCGCTGGTGGGTCGTCGAGTTCGATACGACAGCAGATGTCGAGTGCGTAGCCAAGCACATCGCCAAGGATGAGCGTATCGAGGTCGTGGAGTACAATGTGCTTATCGAGCCTATCATCTCGGAGCCAGTAGCTATGGGCGACATGCCACAGCGCAGTGCTACACGTACAAGTGAGATGCCTTTTAATGATGATTACCTCGTAGATCAGTGGCACTACCATAACGACGGCTCGCTAAATTGGGGTGATGATAACTTCTTCATTCCAGGTGCAGATATCAACCTCTTCGATGCGTGGAAGCATACCGCGGGCGATAAGCGTGTCATTGTGGCGGTGTTGGATGGCGGTGTTAAGTACAACCACCCCGACCTTAAGGATAATATGTGGGTCAATGAGGCTGAGGCCAACGGTACAACAGGCGTAGACGATGATGGCAATGGCTATATAGACGACATCCACGGCTTTAACTTCAATGACAATAATAGCGAGATCTGGTTTGACGACCACGGCACGCACGTTGCTGGCACTATCGCTGCGGTGAATAACAATGGCGAGGGTGTGGCAGGTATAGCTGGCGGCTCGGGTAAGGGCGACGGTTGTCGTATTATGACATGCCAAATCTATCAGAACAACAAAGCTGCGACCGTTGAAAATATCGCTGCGGCAATTATGTATGCCGCAAATAATGGAGCGGTTATTGCCAATAACTCATGGGCCTACAGAAAGGGCGCATATACAAGCGACAATGGCTTCAATAGCGACTATTCAGTGCTAATTAGTGCTATCGACTACTTCGAGAAAAAGGCTAAGTTAGACGGCGTTATAGATGGCGGCATACTACTCTTTGCAGCTGGTAATGATGGCTACTCAGTACCATCATATCCTGGAGCATACTACGACTATATATGCGTTACGGCCATGAGCCCCGACTTTAAGGCTGCATCATATACCAACTATGGCACGGGTGCGAATATCTGCGCTCCTGGTGGCGAGATGAATATTGCAGGTGCAGGAGCATGGTATGGTGGCGTTATATCTACAACTGCAGATGGCTCATACTATGGCATGCAGGGAACATCTATGGCTACACCTCACGTTAGCGGTTGTGCAGCCTTGGGCCTATCATACGCACTAAAGATTGGTCGTAGCTTCAACGCCGAGGAGTACAAGGCTCTAATACTTAGTTCGGTACACGATATTGACTGCTATCAGACTGGTACAAAGACCCACTATGGCAGTGGAACTATAAATATGAACCTCTCTGACTATATTGGCAAGCTCGGTGCTGGATATATCGACGCACATCTGCTACTTATGCAGATTGAGGGTACACCCTGTCTATATGTCAAGGCCGATGGCAAGGAGCATAGCCTATCGTTGGATAACTACTTCGGCGATAGTTCTTCGTCGCTCACCTATAGTAGCGTAAGTATCTCGAACGAGGATATGACAAACCTCGGCATGACCTCACAGCCAACTATTAAAGGGGGCGAGATTGCTGTTAAATGTTCGAAACGAGGTACCGGACGCATTAGCGTTACTGCTATTGTTGGTGGCACGAGCGTTGGAGGAGGCGACAATATGGGCGGTATGGAGGTTACGCGCGAGTTTATGATCGTTGCACGCCCCAATATCGCAGCAAATGGAGGCTGGCTGTAAAACACTCCTCAATACGAAGATAAATCCCTGCCGAGAGGTGGGGATTTTTTTGTATAAGGTCATTACGCCATTGAGTTTGTAACGAGAGTTTAGGGAATATAGAGAGTATAGCGTGTACAGGGTAAGCGATTAGTTGTATCCTACAGCAAAAGAATAACCCCTCGGGAAGTACAAGATGTACAACCCAAGGGGTCTTACTTTGAGGATGGGGTGCTGATGACCCCTTATCACAAGAAATTAGTTCAATGTGGGAAGGAAAGAATAATTCTTACCGTAATCGAGGTGCTGCTCGATGTAGTTAGCAGGATAGCTAATCTTAACATCTACAACATTACCCTCGGCATCCTTAACCAACTCATACTCAGGGTTCACGAAACCGCCGTAAGGCTCAATCTTAAGAGCGTTGTTACGAGCGATAACCTCAGCGTGGATTGCAGGATCAACCTTTACAGCGTAATCCTCAACCAATGCACGGCAAGCCTCGTAGTCGCCCTCAGACTTGATACGCTGTACCTCGTAGAGAAGCTCACCGAAGAGCTCACGAAGACGTACGAAATCGTTTACAACGATGTAGCTCTTGCCATCCTTCTTAACCCACTCGATAACGTTCTCAGCCTTACCCTTCTCGTAGCACCACTCACCGATAAGCTTACGGTTACGCATGTGTGACTCCTCGACATTCTTACCTGGCTCGATACGTGAGAGCTGAGTCATCATACCGTTCATGATATACTTGCTATACTGTGCCCATGCTACATCGAGTGTTGGGATAAGACCAATCTCTACGAGCTTCTCATCACCGAGGTAGTAGAGTGCAAAGAGGTCTGCACGTGCCTCCTCGAGAGTTGAAGAGTATGTACGCAACTCATCACCCTTAGTGCCAGGTGCAAGCTGACCTGAACCGTGACCAAGACACTCGTGAAGGTCGGTGTGGAGGTCATCGCTAAGCTTACCCCACTGTGCCATACGCTCGCGATCCTCGTCGCGGAGTACGAACTCCTCAGCGAAGCCGTTGCCCTGAGCTGCCTTGTCGTAAGCATAGGTGATGTTGTCGATAGTTACCGACTTTGAACCGTGCTCCTTACGGATCCAGTCAGCGTTAGGGAGGTTGATACCGATAGCTGTTGCAGGGTAGCAGTCGCCACCGAGCATAGCTACAGTGATAACCTTTGCAGATACACCCTTAACCTCCTCCTTGCGGTATGCAGGGTTGATAGGTGCGTTGTCCTCGAACCACTGAGCGTTAGCTGCCATAATCTCTGTACGGTGGCAAGCCTCCTCGTCGCGGAAGTTTACTACAGACTCCCATGATGACTTACGACCAAGGGGATCGCCATAGTTCTCGATAAAGCCGTTTACGAAGTCTACGTTCGATGCCGTATCCTTAACCCAAAGTACGCTGTAGTCATCGAAATCCTTGAGATCACCCGAACGGTAGTACTTGATAAGAGCCTCGATAGTTGCCTTCTGCTCGCCCTTAGCTACCGTAGCAGCCTTCTCCAACCAGAATACGATCTGCTCGATAGCGGGTGAGTACATACCGCCAACCTTCCATACCTTCTCAACAATGTTGCCCTGCTCGTCGCGCATAAGCTTTGAGTTAAGACCGTAAGAGATAGGCTCGGGATTGTTAGCATCGGCAGCAATCATCTTAGCGTAGAATGCCTCAACCTCCTCCTGAGATACACCCTCGTAGTAGTTGTTTGCAGAGCTCTTAACAACATCTACACCAGCAGTCTGGTTAAGACGTGATGCGTAGAACTCCTTGTCGAAGAGGATACGGCAAAGAAGCTCATCCTCGATCTGGCGAGTCTCGTCGTTGATATACTGAGCGAGCTGTGCGCGGAACCACTCCTCAGAGAACTCAGGGGTGAACTTGTCGTTAGAGTAGTGGTGGTGGATACCGTTCGCAAACCACACCTTCTTCAAATACTTCTCGAATGCTGCAAACTCCTCACCCTCACGCTGCTCTGCAGTAGTGTAGATAGTCTCGAGTGTACGACGCACTGCGAGGTTGTACTTGAAGTTCTGATCGAAAAGGATGTCACGACCACACTTCGCAGCCTCTGCGAGGTAGTAGATAAGTTCCTTCTCCTCAAGGCTCAATGCCTCGAAACCTGGAACCTCGTAACGAATAACCTTGATGTCGTCGAAGCGATCGACAATCCAGGGCTGCTCAGCCTCCTGTGACACCTGCGAAGTGCACGAGGTCAATGCCAAAATACCCATAGCAAAAAATCCTGTAATTTTGTTCATCTTTCTATTTATTAAAAAATTAGTATGCAAAATCGTACAAAGTTACGATAATTATGCGAGAATGTCAAATTTATGCCGTTTAACACGAAGATTTTTAGACAATAGCGAGATAATCGACACCCCGTATTAATCTATACCGCACGTATATTAGTCCTAATTTTGCTTTGTCGATGCACGTAGGCCCTCAATTACACTGTGGGTAAAGCCTGCAGCCTCCATAGCGTTAAGGCCCTTGATTGTCAAGCCTCCAGGGGTTGTTACGCGGTCAATCTCTGCCTCGGGATGCGACTCATTAGCGGCAAGGACATCAACAGCTCCTCGCAGAGTCTGCATAACGATACGCTTAGCATCGTCAGCACGGATGCCGAGTTCAACACCACCCTCCATCGCTGCACGTATGTATCGCAAGGCATAGGCTATGCCGCACGATGCGAGCGATGTTGCAGCGGGCATCTGACTCTCCTCTATAAGCATTGCCTCGCCAAGTTCGGCAAAGATGGCGAGCAACATCTGATCCTGCTCGGCCGTGGTGCGTGCCGAGGCGATAAAGGTCATACTACTCTTTGTCGCAATAGCCGTATTGGGGATTAATATATAGGTAGCAGGCAATAGGCCACAACCCTTATCAAGCCACTCAGAGAGCTGCGCGATACCCAAGCCACCGACCATCGAGGCTACCGCCTGATGCGAGTAGTCCATACATGGCTTTATTTCATTGAGCACACCCTCGACCTTCCAAGGCTTTACGGCGAGTACAACAAGATCTGCCGCTGCCACGGCCTCGCAATTATTTGTCGTAATGTTAATCTCTGGGAACGCCTCTTTCAATGCGTGAAGCTTCGCCATAGATGGGTTTGCGACATAGATATCCGATGTTGCGACAATACTGCCTTGCGCCAGACCACGCGCTACAGCGCCACCCATATTACCCGCTCCGATTATTGCAATCTTCATATAGTTGATGTTTATTTTATTGATTCTTACAACTCGCACCTGCTTACGCACGGCACTGCTACTAATGACAAATGCCACCTTTGCAGGTGGCATTCCATTGTCTTTAAATTTCTCAGAGCTGTTGATCAGGCTTGAACTGACGACCTCTTCCTTACCAAGGAAGTGCTCTACCACTGAGCTACAACAGCATTAAAAAAACCTTACTCCTATGAAAGAGCGCACAAAGATACGGAAGATTTTTGAATATGCAAATTTTTAGCGTGAAATTTTCGGAAATGAAACACTCTAAAGAATTGACTCCAAAAGTCTACGAAAAACTTTTGGAGTCAATTAACATATTGTCAGCAGCAATATATACTGCCTTATCGCACCAGACTACTTCTTACGACGGTCGTACACGAAGCGTCTAATCTTCTTTGTTGGCGTCTTCTCAAACTCTCCCTCGTTATCAACGACCTTAGAGATCTTCGAGAAGCGGTTTACCTTAGAGTTTACATACTCCAACACATCGCGCTTAATCTCCTCCATCTTGAGATTGAGTTGCTCGGCACTTACCGACATCTTGTGCTTAAACTCATCGTAGTACTCCTCGATAGCCTCAGTATCGAAATGAACGAGGGCGATAAGCTTACCATCCTCCTCGGTCACTACCGACTCGGCAACGAAGCGGTTACTATTGAGTACCTCCTCGATATCCTCAGGGTAGATATTCTCGCCGCTGGGGCCTACGATCATATTCTTCAAGCGACCCTTGATGTAGATCCAGCCGTCGCTATCCAATGCTCCGAGGTCGCCAGTACGGAACCAGCCATCCTCTGTGAAAACTGCCTTGGTAGCCTCCTCGTTTTTGAAGTAACCCATCATCACACAGGGGCTCTTAACGACAATCTCACCCTGGCCCGTCTCGGCATTGACATTATCCAGACGTACATCCACGCCCTTGAGTGCTGGGCCTGTAGAACCGAGGCGCACCATATTGCCAACAGCACCTGCAAGAAGAGGAGCCGTCTCGGTCAAGCCATAGCCAATACCGTAGGGGAAGCCTGCCTCAAGAAGGAAGCGCTCGGCCTCGGTATCGAACTTAGCACCACCGATAGCAAACAGACGCATACGGCCACCAAATAGAGCCTTAAGCTGCTTACCTGCAACCTTATGGAGCAACTTACGTGACCAATCCCAGCCGTATAGCTTGCGCAATACTGCGCTCTTCTGGAACGTAGGAAGCACCTTGCCACGGTATACCTTCTCCATGATGAGAGGCACCGAGGGGATAACCGTAGGACGTACCTTAGCCAACGCAGGCATAAGAGCCGAAGCGGTAGGTGGGCGGTCCATATAGTGGATGCGTGCACCACGTGCAAAGGGGAAGATCATACCAAGTGTACACTCGTAGGTGTGCGACAATGGCAAAATCGAGAGCAACACATCGTCCTGCGTGTAGTCGAAGAGCGAAGGCACTACCGTAAGCTGCATAGCGATATTGTAGTGCGAGAGCATAACGCCCTTAGGCTTCGATGTTGTACCTGAGGTGTAGATGATAGCTGCCAAATCCTCAGGCTCGGGGATACGCTTCTCGGCACGCTGCTCTACGCTCTGTGTGATTGCGTTCAAACCCTTGGTACGAATCACGATATTCATGCGCTCGACGGTGCTCTTGTTGAGTTTGGTATAGAGCTTATCCGAGACAAGAATTGCCTTAGCTTCAGAGTGCTGAATGATTAGGTCGAGCTCCTCGCTTGTAAAGTCGGGCAATATAGGTACTACGACCATACCTGCGCTAACCACCGCGAAGTACGCTACGCCCCAGTTGGGCATACTGCTACTTAGAATCGCCACCTTATCTCCTGCACCAACACCAGCGTTGAGCAACAACTCCTGAACAGTTGCAGCACGCTCACCAACCTCCTTGTAGGTAACATCCTCGCCGTCAATCATCGAGAAAGCAATGCGCTCAGAGAAGTTCTCCACGCTATGCTTAAATATCTCATAGAGAGTCTTAAAGGTCATAACTTTTGGGTGTTTAATTTATATAAAGTATATTTTTCGGGCGCAAGTTACCAATAATTTATTAAAAATTCGTATTTTTGACACAAAATAAATTTCAATGATTTCCAAAAATATTATAACAAACCACGCTTTGGAGGTTGGTTTCGACCTTGTAGGCATCACTACAGCCGAGCCTTTGAGGGATAGACAAAACGCTTTCGAGGCGTGGATATCGGATGGCAACCACTCGACGCTCGACTATCTTACACGCAACATAGACAAGAGATTTAATCCGCAACTCTTAGTCGAGGGCGCTCAGAGCATTATCGTTTGTGCCGTATCGTACCTATCGCCCATAAGCCGAGGATACGGCGAGGAGTGTCGAACCAAGATAGCCTCGTATGCCCTCGCTCGCGACTACCACTTAACGATAAAAGAGATGCTCTTCGAGCTTGGCAACCGTCTTAGCAAGGAGGTAGAGGGGCTAAAATTTCGTGCTTTCACCGACTCTGCTCCATTGGCCGAAAAGTCGCTTGCTGTACGTGCAGGTTTAGGATGGATAGGTCGCAACTCACTACTTATAACGCCACGTCATGGTTCCATGATACTCCTCGGCGAACTCGTTATAAACCATGAAGTTGATAGCTATGATACACCCACTATAGAATCACATTGCGGCAACTGTCGTGCTTGTATAGATAATTGTCCTAATAGTGCAATATTAGAAAATCGTCTAATCGACACACGTCGTTGTATTTCGTGCCGTACCATAGAGCGAGAGGGAGATAGCGAACAGCCGCCTTTACATGGATGGATTTTCGGATGCGACAGCTGCCAAAGCGTATGTCCCTACAACCGTCGCGCACCGCTCCACACTAATTCACGCTTCGATCCCGTTATCGACATTACGACAATCAACGAGGAGCGATTGCGCTCGATGAGCGAGGAGGAATTCGAACAGTTAGCTGGTTCTACACCGCTGACACGTAGCGATTTAGCGCGCATCTGCCGCAATATCGACAAATAGACATTTTCCATCCAAAATGTAACATTCGGAGCTAAACTAAAAAAAGTCTTTAAGAGATTGCCATTTATCGGCCAAATATTATTATATTTGCGGCTTAATAGACTGATAGTAGAATGGAACAATTCAAAGTTTGGAACAGAATCGTTGGCTGGATAGTATTTGCCGTAGCTGCGATATCATATTTGTTGACCATGGAGCCCACGGCGAGCCTATGGGATTGCAGCGAGTTTATTGCAACATCGTACAAGTTGGAGGTAGGTCACCCTCCTGGAGCTCCGCTCTTCATGATGTTGGCTCGTTTGGCATCGCTCTTTGCACCCGCTGCGGAGTATGTGCCGATGACCATTAATGCCATGAATGCCATCGCTTCGGCATTCTGCATATTGTTTCTCTTTTGGACCATCACACACCTTGCACGACGAATGTTTACGCAGGGTGGCGAGAAGATGACCCCTCACCTCACAATCTTAACATTGGGAGCAGGTGTTATTGGAGCGTTGTCGTATGCCTATACCGACACCTTCTGGTTCTCGGCAATCGAGGGCGAGGTGTATGCCCTATCATCGATGTTCACAGCCCTCGTTGTATGGCTTATGCTACGCTGGGAGGAGAACGCATCGAGCCCTACGTCGATGCGCTGGATAGTGCTTATCGCCTACCTCATGGGACTATCGATTGGTGTCCACATCCTCAACCTGCTTACCATCCCAGCGTTGGTGATGATCTACTTCTTCCGTCGTTACACGATGCAGAGTGTGAAGGAGTATATCATCTACATCGGAGTTGGTCTTTTGGTATCGCTACTTATCTTGGGAGCTATCAACGGCATAATCATCCCCTACACCGTGGCTTTGGGTGCTAAATTCGACACCTTTGCAGTCAATACGTTGGGTATGCCTGTTAATTCGGGTATGCTACTCTTCGTGGCGTTGGTATTCGGCATATTGGGAGTACTCATACTCTTCTCGCACAAGCGCCGTATGCGTGGCTTCAACGTAGCGCTTATGGCCCTCACGGCCATTCTCGTTGGCTTCTCGTCGTACGCCTCGGTTACTATTCGTGCTGCAGCCAATCCTCCGATGAACTCCAACAACCCATCGACGCCCCACACCCTACTAAGCCTACTCAACCGCGACCAATATGGTCAGCGTCCGCTACTCTGGGGTCCATACTACTCGGCACAACCTCTATCTACAATACACGTATCGGAGGACTATATGGCCGATGACTACTACATCCCTACGGGCGATTATGAGTACTCGTCGATGATGTGGCTCAACCCCGAGACAGGCAAGTATGAGGAGCGTGAGATTTTCGATGGCTACCTCTACCCTGCCGAGGCCAACCACCTTCTGCCACGCATGTGGTTCTACTCGCGTCGTGCCGACTACGAGGCTGGATGGGTTGCAACATCGGGCGGTAAGCCTTCGGTGGAGCGCATCTCTAAGGATGGCGACCGCTGGTGGGAGCCTACAGCATGGGAGGATATACGCTTCATGCTGGGTTATCAGTTTGGCGATATGTTCTGGCGCTACTTCATGTGGAATTTCGTAGGCCGTCAGGACGACGCCATACTTGAGAAGGATGAAAACGCTGTCTACATGCATGGTGGCTGGCTATCGGGCATAAAGCCTATCGACCAGATTTTCTGCGGTCCGCAGGGCAATCTTCCCAGCGAGATGGCAAACAACCCTGCACGCAACACCTACTTCTTCTTGCCGTTGTTACTCGGTCTTATGGGTTTGGTATATCAGCTCGGTCGCGACTGGCGCAACTTCTTCATCGTATTGTTGCTCTTCGTAATGATGGGTATCGCCCTTGTGGTGTACTTCAACACCGCACCTAACGAGCCCCGTGAGCGAGATTACGTATATGCTGGAGCCTTCTACGCATTCAGTATATGGCTCGGCCTCGGCGTATTGGCCATTGGCGAGATATTCGAGAGTATAGCCCTACGCTTCTCGAAGCCTACGCCTCGCACGTTGAAAGTAGCAGCCTGCATAGCCGTACTCTTCTCGGCAAGCGTTCCCGTAGTGCTTGCCACGGAGAACTGGGATGACCACGATCGTTCGGGCAGATATATGGCACGCGACATTGGTTACAACTACCTCAACACCGTACCCGAGAATGCCATTATCATCAACTTTGGCGATAACGACACCTTCCCATTGTGGTACTGTCAGGAGGTAGAGGGCGTACGTCCCGATGTACGAATAATGAACTCATCATACCTCGGTGGCGAGTGGTATATCGACGAGATGAAGCTCGCAGCGAACAAGGCTGAGGGAGTACCATTTACCATTCCATCGACAAAGTATAGCTTTGTGAACGACTGGGTACTCGTCATCGACCCTGTAGAGGTCCTCGACACCCAGCAGGCACGCCGTCTGCGTGGCGAGAAGCGTCGCATCGACAACGCCTCATACTACGATATACGCTATACCGATAGCGAGGGTAAGCAACGCCGTATAGCTGGCGGATACTCCGCAATATACCGCAAGTTACTCGATGCTCAAAACCTAATAGACGAGTACGATCCCTATTTGCAGGAGTTTATGTCTTCGGGTGCAGAGCCTACCGAGGCAATTTATGACATCTACCAACAGTACACTGCGGCATACGACATTGTAGATGCTATTGTTTCCGATCAGAACTTCATCAACGACTACGCCGCGGTTGAGGAGTATTGGGCGCTCAGCGATCGTGCTCGCAATGGTGAACTCAGCGTGGAGGATGCCGTGCGACTATTCTGCTCGGATGAGCCTATGACGCTTGTGATCAACGATGGTCGCATGAATCTACTCGCCGAGGGTGAGGTTATCGCCATGGAGGAGCGCAAGGAGGATTACGATATGATTGGTCGCCTACGTCCGACTGTCGATAGCCACATCGACGGTAAGCAGAGCGACTACATCCTCTCGGCCGAGAAATATTTTGTTCCTGTGGATGTCGATGCTGCCATCGCTTCAGGCATCATTGCCGAGGAGGATCGTATGCTTGCCGAGGATAAACTATATGTCGGCATCGACGAGTCGATACTAACCAAAGATCGTCTTATGATGCTCGACCTCTTAGCAAACTTCGACTGGAAGCGTCCTTTGAGCTTCACGCAGACGCACATCATGAAGGACTACGGCATTGCCGACTATGCGCGTTTCGATGGCTATGCCTACACACTTGTACCCATCCGCACACCATATCGTTCGGGTGCTGAGGCAGGATATATCGACCTTGACAAGCTCTATCCTCGCTTTATCGCCGAGGAGGGCAACGATGAGGATATAGAGCGTATGTTGCGCTACGGCAACCTTGCTGACGAGGATGTGTATGTGGACTACTTCTATCGTTTCAACATCTCGGCAGCACGCTCACGCGAGAACTTTGCACGCCTTGCATCGGGTCTCATACGTCGCAATGGCGATGGCGACTTAGAGCGTGCCGAGAAGCTACTGGATAAGGGTTTGGAGGTATTACCAGCCGAGAAGTTTGGATATGTTCATTCGGCCATACTACCCTACATTCGTGGCTACTACACCATAGCTCAGCAGAACCTCGACCGCGCGGTGATATATCTCGAGGAGGCTGTGGCTACATTCGACCGCATGCTTGGCAGCGAGAGTGGCATCACACCGTCGAACGACATCTTCGGATACTTCTACGAGCTATCGGATAGAGCTCAGGTACAGCAGAGCGAGGCTCGCAGCCGTAACCTCGACACCATCGAGGCGGACCGTCTACTGGTCCTTAGCGACGAGGCTTTCGGCATGGCCGAGGATGAGTTCCGCAAGGGTGACACACTTGCAGCAAAACATATTAGCAAGCGTGGCGAGTGGGTAGGACACTACCTACAGTACACCACATATCGTAGCTTTACGCCGATGATTAGTAACGAGCTATACAACGCTGTGCTCGACATCATCGAGACGCTACGCCTCAGCCATGAGATATCGGGAAGTTTCGACTGGGTAGCTGGCACGGATAGCGAAATGCTACTTACGGATAACGCCCTCATATTTGACAATATGGTCGAGGCATATCTGGAGGCTATCAAGCGTCTTACGCCTGCCGACTCCGAGGATATTGCTATGTCGCTCGTCGAGTTGCATATCTGCAACCTCTTCGAGATATATAGCAACCTACCCTCATCACGCTATGCGGATGGCACGAATGGTTCTGCGAAGTATATCGACGCACTTGTTGAGTACTTGGAGCGCCCCGAGGTTTACGACATCCTCACCGCATACTACGGCGAGTAAAAACATGAAATAACGAAAACAAAAATATAAAACTATTATGGAAAAGATTGTATTGTACAATACGCTTACACGTCGTAAGGAGACGTTCGAGCCTATCAACCCTAACCACGTGGGCATGTATGTCTGCGGTCCCACAGTTTATGGCGATCCACATTTGGGTCATGCACGTCCTGCCGTAACCTTCGATCTCTTGTTCCGCTACCTTCAGTCTTTGGGCTACAAGGTGCGCTACGTGCGTAACATCACCGATGTAGGTCACTTGGAGCAGGATGCCGACGAGGGCGAGGATAAGATTGCAAAGAAGGCTCGCCTCGAGAAGCTCGAGCCTATGGAGATTGCGCACTACTACACGGAGCGTTACCGCGATGCTATGCGCGAGCTCGGCGTTAAGTCGCCATCTATCGAGCCTCACGCTTCGGGCCATATCATCGAGCAGATAGAGATGGTTAAGCGCATCTTGGATGCTGGCTATGCTTACGAGTCTAACGGTTCTATCTATTTCGATGTAGAGCGCTACAACCGCGACCACCACTACGGTCGTCTATCGGGTCGCAACCTCGAAGACATCGTAACCAACACACGCGAGCTCGACGGTCAGAGCGACAAGCATCACTCGTTCGACTTTGCGTTATGGAAGAAGGCATCACCCGAGCATATCATGCGTTGGCCATCACCTTGGAGCGATGGTTTCCCTGGTTGGCACATGGAGTGCTCGGCGATGAGCACAAAGTATCTCGGTGAGCAGTTCGACATCCACGGTGGTGGTATGGATCTTATGTTCCCACACCACGAGTGCGAGATTGCACAGTCGACAGCAGCCCTTGGTCACGATTCGGCTCGCTACTGGGTACACAACAACATGATTACGATCAATGGCCAGAAGATGGGCAAGTCGCTCGGCAACTTCATAACATTGGAGCAGCTCTTCACAGGCTCACACCCAATCCTCGAGCAGGCATATACGCCTATGACCATTCGTTTCTTCGTGCTTCAGGCACACTACCGCTCAACACTCGACTTCTCGAACGAGGCATTGCAGGCGGCAGAGAAGGGTCTTGACAGAATGATGAAGGCCGTAGAGACACTCGAGAAGCTAAAGCCTGCGGATAAGTCTACGGCAGATGTTTCGGAGTTGGAGCGTCGTTGCGCCGAGGCTATGGCCGATGACCTCAACTCGCCAATGGTTATCTCGGCATTGTTCGACTGGGTACGCATCATCAACCAGGCAACCGAGGGTCAGCAGAGCTTCACAGCTGAGGACTTGGAGCGTTTGCGTGCAGTAGTAAAGCGCTACCTCTTCGACATCCTCGGTCTTCGCAACGAGAAGGCCGCCGATGCTGGTGGCCGCGATATGGTTTCACCTTTGGTAAACATGCTCCTTAATATGCGTATGGAGGCTAAGGCTGCAAAGGATTGGGCTACGTCGGATAAGATTCGTGACGAGCTCACAGCAATCGGCATCCGTGTTAAGGATCGCAAGGATGGTTTCGACTGGGAAATTGAGTAACGTATGGTATCAGCCGAGCAGATAAACGAGCTTAAATCGCGTTGCTCGAAACTTGAAGAGTCGATAGATGTCGAACAGCGACGCATCGACCTACAAAACGAGCAGGAGCGCACCGAAGAGCCCAACTTCTGGGATAACCCCGATGAGGCACGTAAGCAACTTAAGAAGGTTGCCGACATCAAGGCCGTCATCGAGGAGTGGGAGCGTGTGTCACGCGCTGTTGAGGACCTCGCACTCATACCCGACTTCGTAGCCGAGGGTGTGCTCTCCGAGGCCGAGGCCGAGGAGCAGTATCTCGTAGCGCAGGAACTTATCGAGAAGTGTGAGCTAAGGCAGATGCTCTCGGGTAAGGAGGATAAGCTCGGTGCTATCATGGATATCAACGCTGGTGCTGGTGGCACCGAGGCGTTGGACTGGGCACAGATGCTTATGCGTATGTACACGCGCTGGGGCGAGGCTCACGGCTATACTGTCAAGGTAGCCAACTATCAGGCTGGCGAGGAGGTAGGTGTAAAGTCCTGCACCTTGGAGTTCGAGGGTGAGTATGCCTACGGCTATCTGCGTAGCGAGAGCGGCGTACACCGCATGGTGCGTCTTTCGCCATTCAATGCCAACAACAAACGCCAAACAACCTTCGCGTCGGTATTTATCTCACCTGCGGTGGACGACACTATCGAGATTAACATCTCGCCTGCCGATATCGAGTGGGATACGTTCCGCTCGAGTGGCGCAGGTGGTCAGAATGTCAATAAGGTGGAGACTGCCGTACGTCTTCGCTATCATGGTAAGGATGCCGAGACGGGAGAGCCCGTTGAGTTCCTTATCGAGAATATGGAGACACGCTCGCAGCTCAACAACCGAGAGAATGCTATGCGTATTCTACGTTCGAAGCTCTATCAGCGAGAGTTGGACAAGCGCATGGCTACGCAGCAGGCTCTGGAGGCTACGAAGAAACGTATCGAGTGGGGTTCGCAGATACGTAGCTATGTCTTCGATGATCGTCGTGTAAAGGATCATCGTACAGGTTTCCAGACATCGAATGTCGAGGCTGTGATGGATGGTGATTTGGACGGATTTATCAAGGAGTACTTGTTAAACTACTAATGGTTAGAGGCATATACATAGCTATTGCGCTGCTATTCGTGCTATTAGAGGCATCGGCACAAGAGGTGTTGGTAGGAGCCACCGACACGCTGGCCTACGTTCCACAGTTGGAAGGAGAGCGTGTAGCGGTGTTGGCCAACCATACGGCAATGTTTTCGGAGGAGGAGCATGTGGTGGATATGCTACACCGTAAGGGAATAAACCTGGTCGGCATCTTCGCTCCGGAGCATGGTTTTAGAGGGCATGTCGAGGCGGGCGCTAAGGTGCAAAACTCGGTAGATGAGCGCACGGGAGTAGCAATACTATCGCTATACAACGGCAACACACAACGCCCCTCGGACGAGGTTATGCGTTCGTTCGACACGCTTATCGTAGATATGCAGGATGTAGGACTGAGATTCTATACCTATTATATATCTATGATACGTATGATTGATGCGTGTGCCGACTTCGGGTGCAAGGTCATCGTTCTCGATCGTCCAAACCCCAACGGAAGCTATGTCGATGGACCTATCCTCGACATGAAGTTTAAGTCGGGCGTAGGTTGGTTGCCAATACCCGTCGTGCATGGCCTTACGATGGGCGAGATTGCTCTTATGGCCATCGGAGAGGGTTGGGCAAAGAGTGCCGATGTGAATGTTGTGCGATGTCGCAACTACAACCACCAGACACGATACGAGCTACCCATTGCTCCATCGCCTAACCTACCTACGCAACACTCCATATACCTCTACACTACGACCTGCCTATTCGAGGGTACGGTGATGAGCTTGGGTCGTGGCACGGACTACCCCTTTGAGGTCTATGGACACCCCAATATGAGTGGGCAAGAGTTTAGCTTCACACCACGACCTAACGCTGGGTCGAAGCATCCACCACACGAGGGCGAGGTGTGCTATGGCAAGGATTTACGCAACATAGCCGATGAGGAGCTACTGAGCGAGGGTATCAACCTCGAGTATGTAATCGACGCTTACCGCAATTTGGACATGGGCGAAAAGTTTTTTACGCCGATGTTCGAGAAGCTAATAGGCGTGGATTATGTACGACGCATGATTATCGAGGGATACGATGCCGAGGCTATCGAGAGTCGCTGGGCAGAGGATGTTGCAGAGTTTAAGATATTAAGATCGAAATATTTACTATACGACGAATAAACTAAAACAGAGAATAGACATGGGATTTTTTGATTTGTTCAAAAAGAAGAAGACAAGTGAGGAGAGTAAACCTGTAGCTACTCACGTGGAGAGTGTAACTTCGGAGGTTGTAGCAACACCCGAGCCAGAAGCACTCCCCGAGGTTGAGTCTACGCCAGAGAGCGCAGCTCCCGAAGTTGAGAGTAGTGAGAGTGTGTCGGAGATCGCACCCGAGGTTACAATTACCGAGAGCGTAGCTCCCGAGTTTGTAACAACAGACACTGCAACAACTATCGTGGAGACTACGACTGAGGCGCCAGCACCCACCCCCGCAGTTGTCGAAGAGGATGACGACGAGGAGGTAGACATCGAGCAGGAGCGTAAGGAGCTTGCAGCAGGTTTGGAGCGCACGAAGGAGGGTTTCTTTGGTAAGCTCAAGCGAGCTATTGCGGGTCGCACGACGGTAGATGCCGATGTGTTGGACGACTTAGAGGAGGTACTTATCACCTCAGATGTAGGTGTAGATACTACAGTGAAGATTATCGAGCGCATCGAGGCACGTGTGGCTCGCGACAAGTATATGAATACCTCGGAGCTTCATGCCATACTTCGCGATGAGATTGCGCAGCTTATGGAGGAGTCTCACCGCTCAACAAAGGATTTCGGCATCGAGGTAAAGGAGGGCTATCCCTACGTTATGATGGTCGTGGGTGTGAATGGCGCAGGTAAGACTACGACTATTGGCAAACTCGCAGCACAGCTGCGCAAGGCTGGTCGTAATGTCTATATCGGTGCTGCCGACACGTTCCGCGCTGCGGCTATCGACCAGCTCGCAGTATGGGCCGAGAGAGCAGGTGCCACGATGATTCGTCAGGATATGGGTTCCGACCCTGCCTCGGTGGCCTACGACACTCTCCGCTCGGCAGTGGCTAATGGTGCCGACGTAGTGCTTATCGACACCGCAGGCCGTCTACACAACAAGGTGGGACTCATGAAGGAGCTTACCAAGATTCGCAACGTGATGTCGAAGGTTATTCCCGATGCTCCACACGAGGTGATGCTCGTATTGGATGGCTCTACGGGTCAAAACGCCTTTGAGCAGGCAAAGCAGTTTACCGAGGCTACGCAGGTGACATCGCTCACCATCACGAAGCTCGACGGCACGGCTAAGGGTGGCGTAGTGATTGGTATCAGCGATAAGTTCCATATCCCTGTGCGCTATATTGGCATTGGCGAGGGTGTAGACCAGCTCAAGATGTTTGACCGTCACGAGTTTGTTCGCGCTATGTTTGGCGAGTCACAGAAATAAAACCCGACTGAAATGAAGAAAATCAACATCATAACCCTCGGATGCTCGAAGAATACGGTAGATTCGGAGCATCTCGCAGCACAGCTTGCCGAGGTAGGTTACAAAATCGTATTTGACAGCGATCGCACCGATGCCGATGTCGTGGTTATCAACACATGCGGTTTTATTGGCGACGCCAAGCAGGAGTCAATAGATACCATTCTTCGTGCCGCACAGCTTAAGAGTGAAGGTCGTATCGAGGAGCTATTCGTCGTTGGCTGCCTCTCGCAGCGCTATGCTGATGAGCTACGTCCCGAGCTCCCCGAGGTAGACGACTTCTTCGGAGTAAACGACTGGGCAGATATCGTAGCACGTCTTGGTGCAAAGTATAACAAAGAGGTAGAGACACACCGTGAAATATCTACTCCAAGCCACTATGCCTACCTCAAAATTTCGGAGGGATGTAACTGGATGTGTGGCTATTGCGCTATTCCGCTTATCCGTGGTCGCCATAAGTCGGTACCTATGGAGCAACTTGTTGCCGAGGCTGAGCAGCTCGCCGAGAAGGGCGTACGCGAACTTATGGTGATTGCTCAGGATACAACCTACTATGGTGTAGACCTCTATGGCGAGCGTAAACTTGCCGAGCTATTGGAGCGTCTTTGCCGCATCGAAAAGATAGAGTGGATACGTCTACACTATGCCTACCCCACCGACTTTCCCGATCAGGTTATCGAGGTTATGGCACGCGAGAAGAAGATTTGTCGCTACTTGGATATTCCCTTCCAGCACATCTCGGATAACCAGCTTAAGGCGATGAAGCGTCGCCACACCAAGGCCGACGCATATACGCTTGTCGAGAAGCTTCGCAAGGCTATTCCCGACATTGCACTACGCACTACGCTCCTTGTGGGCTACCCAACTGAAACCGAGGAGGATTTTGCGGAACTTATGCAATTCGTGCGCGACTGCCGCTTCGACCGCTTGGGCGTATTTGCCTACTCAGAGGAGGAGGGTACATACTCTGCAACACACCTAAAAGATGATGTTGAGGATGATATGAAGCAGAGCCGTGTAGAGCGTGTTATGCGTCTTCAGGAGCGTATTTCGTTGGAGAACAATGCAAAGCGCATCGGTCAGAAGATGCGTGTTATTATCGACCGTAAGGAGGGCGATTTCTATATTGGTCGCTCGGAGTATGACTCTCCAGAGGTAGACCAGGAGCTTGTAATTGACAGCGCAGGCAAGCGTCTGATACGTGGTAAGTTCTACGAAGTGGAGATTACCGATGCCGAGGATTACGACCTTTACGCACGTCTTACGAAGTAGAAATATAGAACAGAAATTCAGCCTATTAGCCCCTAAGGGTTGGTAGGCTGAATTCTTATTTATGGCGATATAGGGCCTATTCATCGATGAAATATAGACGATTTTTGGACAAAATATTTTGCCATTAACCAAAAAATACCTATCTTTGAGCGTGAATAAAGATTGAACGTCGTCTTATGGCACACGCGGATATTGTCGAAAAGTTGCGTAACGAGGTCGAGCGTCTTATTGCCGACCACGAGCGAATTGCTACCGAATGTCGCGAACTCATCAAGGAGCGCGATACGTTGCAGCGCGACAAGCGACGCCTTGAGGAGAAGGTGCGTGAGTTGGACACACGTCTGCGCAGCAGCGAGCTCAGTGATGTTATGCGTGGCACGGGAGGCGATGTTGAGAGAGCGCGCCGACGAGTAAACAGCCTATTGCGGGAGGTTGATCGTTGCATTGCGGCACTTAAGTATAAAGAGGAAAAGCAGGAGTAAAAGATGGCAGAGGGCAAGATTAAAATATCGATTACTATCGCAGGTAAGAGCTATCCGATGACCATCGATGCAGCCAACGAGGAGTTGTATCGTGAGGCTGCAAAGCGACTCAACGAGAAGATTACGGAGTATTCGCGCATACCCAAGTTCGATATGCAGGATAGGCTCGCTATGGCCGCGCTCCGCTACTCGATACTTGCACTAACTACGGAGCATAGCTCATCGCTCGGCGACCAGGATATTGAGGAGCTGAGAGCCATTGAGCAGCGCATACGAAACTATGTCAAGGCATAACGCCACAGATTGGCGAGATTTTTGGCAAGAGATATTTTGGGAGGGTATCGCCCAAGAAACGATACCGACGTTCTTTTAAATAGAGAAATCTACCCGCATGGATTCCTTAAAAGCTTTGCGAACTGTACAATTTATATAACATTGGGACAACTCTCGTGAGAAGTTACAAAATAAGGCCTCAACCCTTTGTGGTGTGTTGCTTACAACACCAGTGGACTATTGCGTGCCACGGAGCCCCACCTATGACTTATCTGCGGATTCGTCAAACAAGTTAAGGAATTTCGTGCGGTTTTTTTTTATTGTAAAACCTTATAACAATCAATATATTAAAACACCTAATTATCTATGGAAAGTATCCTAATAATCGTCGGTGTCGTAGTTGGAGCTGTTGCAGGCGTATTTATCGCCTACTTTGCAGCTCGCTCACGAGCAAAGGCCATCGTTGCTAAGGCAGAGGCTGACGGCGAAATGATAAAGAAAGAGAAGATGCTCCAGGCCAAGGAGAAGTTTATCCAGCTTAAGAGCGACCACGACCGTCAGGTCAATGAGCGCAACCAGAAGCTACAGCAGAGCGAGCAGCGTGCCAAGCAGGCCGAGGCTAACTTGCAGAACAAGGAGCGCGAGTTGGATAAAAAGTCGGCAGAGTGCGACCGTCGTCGCGAACAGCTCGATGCACAGATGCAGACGGTAGAGGCACGCAAGGAGGAGCTTGCAGCAGCTATCAAGGAGCAGAATATGCGTTTGGAGCAGATCTCGGGTCTTAGCTCTGAGGAGGCTAAGAACATCCTTATCGAGAATATGAAAGCTGAGGCTAAGGCCGACGCTGCGGCATACATCTCGGAGACTATCGAGGAGGCCAAGCTATCGGCAACAAAGGAGGCTAAGCGCATCGTCGTAGCATCTATCCAGCGTGTTGCTACCGAGACAGCTATCGAGAATGCCGTTACGGTATTCAATATCGAGTCAGACGAGGTTAAGGGTCGTATCATCGGCCGTGAGGGTCGTAACATCCGCGCTTTGGAGGCTGCTACGGGCATCGAGATTATCGTTGACGACACCCCCGAGGCTATCATCCTCTCGGGTTTCGATCCCGTACGTCGCGAGATTGCACGTCTTGCATTGCACCAGCTCGTAACCGATGGTCGTATCCACCCTGCACGTATCGAGGAGGTTGTAGCTAAGGTTAAGAAGCAGATCGAGGAGGAGATCGTAGAGGTGGGTAAGCGCACAACTATCGACCTTGGCATTCACGGTCTACACCCCGAGCTTATCCGCCTTATTGGTAAGATGAAGTACCGCTCGTCATACGGCCAGAACTTGTTGCAGCACGCTCGCGAGACCGCTAACCTCGCAGGTATCATGGCTGCGGAGCTTGGTCTTAATCCTAAGGCGGCACGTCGCGCAGGTCTATTGCACGATATTGGTAAGGTGCCCGATGATGAGCCAGAGTTGCCACACGCAATTATCGGTATGAAGCTCGCTGAGAAGTACAAGGAGAAGCCCGATGTATGCAATGCTATCGGTGCTCACCACGACGAGGCTGAGATGACATCGCTCATCGCACCTATTATTCAGGTGTGCGACGCTATTTCGGGTGCACGTCCTGGTGCACGTCGCGAGGTTGTCGAGTCGTACATCAAGCGTTTGAAGGAGATGGAGAGCATCGCTCTATCGTACCCTGGCGTTGTTAAGACCTATGCTATCCAGGCTGGCCGTGAGCTCCGCGTGATCGTAGGTGCCGACAAGCTCTCGGATCAGGAGTCTGAGGCATTGTCACACGATATCGCAAAGAAGATTCAGGACGAGATGACCTACCCTGGTCAGGTTAAGATCACGGTTATCCGCGAGACACGTTCTGTATCGTACGCTAAGTAATAGAGAGATACATTGTTATCTCGAATATCGCAAAGAGTTGCAAGCCACATCGGTTTGCAGCTCTTTTGTTTGTCACCTTATTGTGTGCGTCGGTTTACTGAAGTTTATTGACCGCAAGAATATACTTCGGCAGGTTCAGCATAACACGTGGGATATAATCCGCTCATAAAGCAACTTTTCCGTGCGAAAGATTTGCCAAAAAGGCCTTTTTCGTTACCTTTGCGCAAAATTAAAACTATATAGCTATGTTGATGAAAGGAATAGCGACCATAGGTCTGCTCATATGCTCAAACGTATTTATGACCCTCGCGTGGTATGGACATATCGCCTTTAAGTCGAAGCTCGAACGATACGGTATGATAGCCATTGTGCTTATAAGCTGGGGTATCGCACTCTTTGAGTACTGCTTCCAGGTGCCAGCCAACCGCATCGGCAGCCAGGAGCTCGGCGGCCCATTCACGCTATGGCAGCTAAAGGTTATTCAGGAGGTGATATCGTTGGTGGTATTCACGCTCTTTGCCGTGCTCTTTGTCAAGGGCGATCCGCTGAAGTGGAACCATATAGCAGGTTTCGCCTGCCTGGTGTTGGCCGTTTACTTTATATTTAGGAAGTAATCTGCCGAGAGTTTACATCGATAAGAATATGGTCTCGACATGAAATTGGCGACAATGGGCTGTACTTACCGTACTGCTCATTGTCGCCAATGATTAATTAGGAGGCTACATATTGTGCCTTATCCACCAAAAAAATTAAGATTTGAAGTGCAAATAATGCGCTCTCAACAACTCAGCAGCATACTCGCTATTCGACGCATTCATGCGACCACGATAGCTATCTATAGACTCCTCGAAATGGCTCTGCTGCCACTCCTCAAGGCCCTGCACTAGCTCCTTGACATATTCCAATCCATTCTGATAGAGTGCGCTGCAAATCTCGACTGCCGAAGCACCTGCAAGAATCGACTTTACGATATCCTGCCATGTCTTAACACCACCCGACAGAGCATAGTCTATCGCTGGAACCTCCGCTGAAAGGATACCCGTCCAACGAAGAGGCGTAGCGAGGTTATAAGGTGTAGTAAACACCTGACCGGTGATATACTCGCGCTTCTCGATGTCGATATCGACAGGATAGGGGCGGTTGAAGAGAACAACGCCATTAGCACCACACGCCTTAAGACGATCGACAAGTGCCGCAGGATTGGTCATATTCGATGCAAGTTTCACGATGATAGGTAGCTCCGTATTCTTGCGAGCAATCTCCACAGCGTGGATTAAGTGATGCTCCGTCTCACCGTATGGCGTATGGCGCGTATTACGGCCCACGTTCATAAGATTGAGTTCCAAAGCATCAACACCCACCTCATCGGCAACACGCACGTAGCGCTCCCATGTAGAGGCATTACGGCAAGCAATAGAGGCGATAATGGGAATCGAACAAGCCTCCTTGATACCCTTTAGGGTCGTGCGCCACTCTGAAACCATCTGCTCACCAATGTATCCATCGAGGTAGTCGGTCTCCTCACCATGCGAGAGGTAATCGGCGAGCTCTTGCGAGTTATGCGCAATGCTCTCCTCGAAGATACTCTTCACAACGATAGCTGCAACACCAGCCTTCTCGAGCTCCACACACTGCTCGACAGTAGCCGTTAGAGGGCTTGCCGAAGCGATGATAGGATTGCTAAGCTTCAAGCCTGCAAATGTAGTCTTAAGATTCGTTATCATCACAATTCAGTTTTAGTTTCGTGGTCATTTTGACATCTGCGCAAACAGCACAAATGGAACGAAAAAATATATTCGCAACTACAAATATACGATAAAGATACGAAAATAACGACCTTTGTCCATTTTTTTTATCGCCTCACATCGTTTTTTTATTCTTATTGGACTCTATACGACAGAATATATCGCGGCAAAAAAGTGGCATATATATAGCTATAACGCCATTTTGTAGCTATTTGCGAGTTCTGTGCAAATAGATCTCACACGCGCGGGCCTTAGTTGTAGATCAAGCGCCAAGCCAGGTCCACTTATGCCAAAGTCGCTCTAGAGGGCCTTGGCCATATCTGCGCGACCACCATACACTACAACACAACTGCACGACAAAGAGCACCACGCCGACAACTGCATATAGCAGAAGGATATCGCCACCAGGAAAGAACGCTACATCTATCGTAGCTAAAAGTGCCAATCCAACCAAACGCCAAAGGAAACGATAGCCGAAATCGCGACCTCGCAGACGCTGATTCTCGTACTGCACATAGAACGTGAAGCCGAAAAGCAGCGAGAAGATAGCATATGCCTTACCGCCGAAGAGCGCAAAAATAAGATTGTCTACGCCGCCATCAATTGCTACAAGCCACTCGGGCGACGTAGTGGGATAGACCAAAAAATGTAGTGCTCTACATTGTGTACAAGCAATATGGCAAATAGGGCGAAACCTCGCAAAGCATCGACAACCTCCAAACGAGGTATTTTATTGGTATTATGCTCCATAAATTATGGTTAACAAATCATATTTCGTTACAAAATAAAATACTGTACAACGGTAAATAAAATTTATAATGCAGCGGAGTGCTAAGGACATTAAATCTAACAGATAGTCTAATTGCACTGAATACCAACACATTGAGCACTATGCGCCATAAAGACCTGAAAAATTATCTAAAAAAAGTTGTGAAAAAGTTTGCAGTTTAAGAAAAAGTATATATCTTTGCACTCGCTTACAAGAAATAAGCACGACAGATGATGGTGCCATAGCTCAGTTGGTAGAGCAAAGGACTGAAAATCCTTGTGTCCCTGGTTCGAATCCCGGTGGCACCACTTGAAAATCAAGCAGTTACGATAAAAAGTAGCTGCTTTTTTTGTTGTTTTTAGGTTGGCTTTTGGTGGTTTGTGTAAACCAGTGTGTAAACCGAGGTGTAAACCAGAAAAGCTATGGCAACAACAATTAATGTGCTGTGTTACAAGTCTAAAACACTTAAAAACGGTGAACATCCACTAATGCTGTGCATCTGTAAAGACAGAGCACGCAAGTACACAAGTCTCAATCTATCTGTAAAAGCTGAGCATTGGAACTTTGATAAGAATGAGCCAAAGCCAAATTGTCCTAACAGAGAGCATATCTGCCTACTCATTGCAAGCAAAAAGGCAGAATACGAAAAAGAAGCAATCAAGCTAAAATCAGAGGGCAGAGATTTTACAGCAGATGGACTACACGAGAAAATCCAATCTCCTACTATCTCACGAACTGTCGCTGATATATTTAATGAGTACATTGAACATCTTAGTAAAGAGAAGCGCACAGGCTATATGAAGTCTGTGCTACAGGTCTATAACTCATTAGTTAAGTACAATGGGCATCTGAACATATATTTTGATGAGATTGATTTCCTCTGGTTAAGAGAATATGAGATTTGGCTCAAAGGTCAGGGACTTGCAATAAACACTATTGGCATACGATTCAGAACACTGAGAACTATCTACAACTATGCTATGACTAACGATTGGGTAAAGGCAGAAAATTACCCATTCAAGAAGTACAAGGTTTCTAAGTTGAGTGAAGAAACAATCAAACGAGCACTAAGCAAAGAGGACATCAATAGGATTCTACTGTACCCGTGCGATAATGGATATACACGGTTGGCGATAGATATTTTTGCTTTCACATACTTTGTGGGAGGAATAAACTTCGTAGATATTGCGAATCTTACCCATAGCAATATCATCAACGGAAACCTTGTGTACAAGAGGCAAAAAACAGGTAAACTTATTAGAGTACCGCTACCACAACAGGCGTTAGAACTCATAAATAAATATAGGAGTAACACCTATTTGTTTCCAATATATAATGAAACACACCAAACAGAACAGGCTAAGGCTAACAGACTGCACAAGGTAATCACAAAGGTAAACAATCATCTAAAACAGATTGGCGAAGAACTGAACTTACCTATCACTCTCACAACCTATGTTGCAAGACATAGCCAAGCTACAGTAATGAAAAAGGCAGGAGTTTCAACAGCATTGATTAGTCAAATTATGGGGCACAGTTCTGAGAGGGTAACACAAATCTACCTTGATAGCTTTGGTAATGACCAGATGGATGAAGCAATGAAAAATCTACTTTGACAATAAAGAAATCTCACTTGTAGCTAATATGAGTGAGATTTTCTTTTTATCTTTGAGAAAAATTGTAAGATAATGAAAATTCAGATACCAAGGTTAAGAACAATGTTACCTAAACTCAAAACTTTCTTTGGGTTTCAGATTTGCGATATAACAGATGAGTTATTGGAAGTTTACAAACTACAAGCTCAAGAAGGGCGAATTAATGAAGAACTTGCAAAAGCATATACATCAATATCGGGCGACCAATCAACTATCCTAGTGGCAGATTATGTAATGGCAACTAATGACAATATTAGGATTGCCGTAAGCGATGACTTTGTACATAAAGTTAGAGCTATATGCTCTCTATGTGAACTTGCACTAAAAGATGACTATAAAGATTGTGCATGGATTTTATCTTTTATGGCTGCTTTATTGAATCGTGATATGAATACCATCGGTTGCTATAGCGCTACTGAGGAATTTGAATGGAATCAAGAAAATTATACTCATACCATAAGGCCAGAGCTTTTGCGTTTATATATTGCTCGTAATGATAGAGGTGGCAAATATCACAAAAGTTGCGCTATTACATTTGGTGCTACAACAACACCTATCCAAGCAAATTTTCCATGGTTTGAAAAAATGTTAGACAGCTACTTTCATCGTTTTCTTGGCGTAAATAGCGTGGAAGAAGCCAAATCAGAGTTAGAATCCATATACAGCGAGAAAGTAGGACATCCTTTAAACAGAACAGTTGCTACATATATTTGGGGAACATTCCATTTGCTTCAAACTATACCATCAATGGCTTCTGCGAATCCAAAGAGTTGTTCAAGACCTCAAAGCCGTTTTATTGCAGAGTACCTTGATAAAATAGGTTTAATAAACAATTTCGATTCAGATAGTGAGGCTATACGCAGTCGTTTGAATAACTACCTCAAAAAGTTTAACTCGCTCGAAGAACTACTAGATAAGCAAGAATATAGATACTCTCCTAACAATCCAAGTCAAGTAGAACTATATTAGTACGATTATCGAATACAGCACAAAGCACCTTACCGCAGTCTGGTTTGGTGCTTTTGTTTTTGTGGTAAATAATACCCCCTTAACATGCAATAATTATGTACCAATACAACCCATTATTTTGACATATTTTTGTACCCGAATTCAAGATGCCATGCGTACGATGGCAGCGTTCTTTGACATGATGGCAGTAGCCTCTAACAGAGAGTAGCAGGCTACATTATAAGTAGGTTCAAGCGACTCTAACATAGTGGTTGGTCAATTTCCCAAGCGAGGCTCCATGCAGGAGTAAGGAGGTTCTCACCGAAGAACAGTAAGTGCGAATTACGAACTACCAAGTCTAAGCTGTCGCTTGAACAAACAATCGTCAACAGAGGAACAGTTGGTGACTAGACCCGAAGTTCTCACGGGATTTTGAGGACACTAAAAAACTTAGAAATATGAAAAACTTTATAAAGGTTGCGCTCAGATACGCAACGAAGACTCCTAACGCATGTACACTACAGGATGAGGAACACCTCGAGATTCTCAAGGAACTCCTCAACATGGAAGGTGTACAGCTCACCGATGATGAGCGTGACAGCAGTACAGAACTTGAAAATTTCGATTTTACACTTTAAAATTTAGTAATTATGAAGAATGATTTGAAAATGGCTAATGTAGCCAACGATATTGAAGCGACTGAGGTCGCAATGGCAAATGGAGCAAATGAGACTGATGCTCAACCTTGCTGCCCTAAGAGCAAGACAACCGTAATAGCTGTAATCGATGGCGTAGAGAAGGAGATTACCCTCGCACGCACCATGTACAGCATGGAGGCTCTTAAGAAGGGACAGCAGAAGATGCTGGAGTCTGTGGACAAGAGCAAGTTGCTCGACGAGATGTTCCACTTCTCAACACCTGAGATTTTTACTCAGGCAGGCATTAAGCTCTTTGACTTGGAGGGCGAGGAAATTACAGAGGGTACAGAGGATGTCCTTGTACCAGTTGATACCGCCACAACCTATTGGCGCTTTACCTTTGATGAGGTGTTGAAGAATGTCCAAGTGCACACCTTTGCAAGTGTAGAGGAGTACGCTCAGGTAACAGGTACAACAGACCTGTTCAGCCGCTCACGCAATACTGTTGAAAAGATTGGTGTTGCAGCCCTTGCCACTGGTGATGACACCTACAAGGCAGTGTACGAGCTCAGCCGTAAAACTGGGATGCCAGGCAGTACTGCGATGGCTTACCTTGGCGTGCAGTTGAAAAGTTCTACTACCCAAGAGATGTCCATTGGCATTAAGGGTAAGACTCCCGTAGCTAGCAGGACCTTTGATGAAGCGTTTGCTCTATATCAGCAGGTGTGCTTTACCTTTACCCCTGCTGAAGCACGCAAGCGATATCCCGTAAGGGCTATCAACTCTGTGATGCATGCAGGAGGGTACGACCTCAACACTATTGAGAATGCTCTAAAGACAATTCCGTCTGATGAAGTACATCGTGCTCTCCTCGCAGACTGTGGCACAAAGGAAACTTGCATAGCCAATGTACTGTTGAAGTTCATGTTGGAAACTCAGCGTAAAGCTGTCCCATTAGCTGCGTAGCGAGGCTATATAGAAGCCCATGTGAGAGGTGGGCTTCTACTCCTACTAACCTTGATATGGTAGACTTTCACAACGCGCCCATATGAGAGCAAATTTTTTTGGAAGCCTACCAATCAACGGTTGGAGATAGGATAAATCATTAACAAAACTTATAGCTTATGAAGATAGTACGAGCAATACTACATAAAGGAGAATGGCTGCTTGATGCTCTGAAACGCATTGGTCACTCCATGATACCAAGCAACTGCATCCTTAACAAGACGCTTACAGGGCTTGGAGCTACCCATAGCGAGATACACAGCAAGCGTTCCTCTATTATTATAGAACCCAATGTACCTGTAATTCTAGGCAAGCTTGATGACAACGAGAACTTGGAGGCAGTCTATGCGAAGTGCACCCCGTACAACCTGAAGAAGTACCTTCAGATGGATATACAGTACAAGAAGATCATCACAACTCCTGAGAGCTTTAAGAAGATACGAACGGCTGCTGAGGAGTTGCACATCAACATTTACAAGACTTTCTTCTGCTTGTTCGATGAGTGCGAGAAGGTTACACAGGATATTGACTATCGTAGGAAGATTTCCCAACCCATCTATGATTTCTTCCGCTTCGAGCAGAAAGCGTTTGTTTCCGCAACACCTCTACCAATGTCGCACCCTGAGTTTGAGAGGCAAGGCTTTCAGATGGTCAAAATTGAACCAAGTTTTGACTATAAGAAGAACTTAACGCTGATAGTGACCAATAGCTACTATATGTGGTTACAGCGTGTCTTAGATAGTTTGAGAGATAGCAAGCATATCTGCATCTTCTTCAATGTGACCGATGGAATCACAGAGCTGATAAACAATTTAGGCATTACTGACTATAAGGTGTTCTGTTCGCAGGAGAGTGTTGATAAACTATTGAAGCGTGGCATAGTGCAAGCTTATTCGCAGATAGATTACCCATTGGCAAAGTACAACTTCTTCACTTGTCGTTTCTACTCTGCATTAGATATTCGCATAGCTAAGCATAAACCTGACATCATCATTCTCACAGACCACCGTACTGCAAATTGGACTATTGTAGATCCTTTTACGGAAGCCATACAGATACAGGGTAGATTCCGCAGGAGAGGTAAGGATGATATTACCTATAATTCGCTAACGCATATATCTACAGTAAATCCTGACATTAGGGTACGCAGTAAGGAGGAGATTGGCAATAGAGTGGAACGATTTATTGCCACTTACAATCTTCTGAAAAAAATACACGATGAGGAGCTTAATGAGTTTAAGAAGCAGGCAATTCTTGAAGATATAGATAATCTGAAATATCAGGATTTGATAGATGAGCGAGGCGAGATAAATCCGTTCTCAGTAGATAACCTTTACAATGAGGAGAGAGTGAGGAGTTACTACCAATCTGCTGAATCTCTATATCAAGCATACATCAACACGGGATTTTTTAATGTGGAGTTTATAGATGCGATGAATTGTGTAGGAGATGATGACATAGAACGCCTCAATAACACTAAAATTCAGATTGACCAGCGAAAACAGATACTCCAGCTAGCTATCCGCATAGAGGAATGGTTTATGAGTGGTAAGATTTCATACGAAGATAAGGAACAGCATCTTGATTATTTCAAGCAACAGCCTGAGGGTAACTATGTCCTTAACGCTTACGAGAAGATAGGCAAGGATGCGATTGTTTCAGCAGAATATAAAAGGGGTTTAATTGATAGAAAGGTTCGTGAGTTTGACAAGGCGCAAGCCAATAAGCTCAGGTTCTCCGAAAATGTTCTGAAAGATATTCAGAGAGAGTTCCCACTAGGTGTTTACATCCCAAAGAAAGATATTCAGCAGAGATTGCAGATGATTTTACAGGACAATGGAGTGCAATACAAGGCAACGCAAGATTCTATCCGTGATTACTATGAGGTGAATGAAAGCAACTCAAAGGAATTGCCATCATTCAGACTTAATGTCTTCAAGTTTCCAATGGTAGATTTTCTAGATGCACCAATATAGAGCAAAAATCCTCAGAAAATATACCGTACAGATGCCTATGCTCAATCTCTGAGCGTAGGCTTTTTTGTGGCATAGGTGCATACATTGCTAAAAGCACATTGGTTATCAAACTTCCAATTTTCCATATAATTTCCATATATTAACCTCTACTAAAAATCACACATCATCAACCATTACCCATTAAAAGATACCCATATTATCAAAATTACCCTCCCTCGGTTTAACTAAAAATATACCTCAGAACTTATAAATTTACCCCTCCCCCCAAATTCGCAGAGTCGCCCGAAAATGGGTGCACATACTTTTACTTCCGCCCCGCAAAAAGGAGTTCAAAAAGCATGCTTTCAGAAAGTAGCAAAAATAGTCATAATAGGTAATTGAGGAAAATATATAAAACTAGCATTGAATAAGGATAATCCATTTTCAGTAAATCAGTAACCTTTAATCAATTACCATTATGAACGAACTTATTTTGAACCCAACAAGCGTGAACTTCTTAGAGGCTAACACTAATGCTGTCACTTTAGAAGAACTTGCCGAGCAGTGCGTTGTGCCTACATGGGCTAACCAAGAGCTTACAATCTCGCATCAAGACTTTATCAACACAGTCCACGATGCAGCGTGCAATGTCTTTGCAGGAGAGACTATCAACAACCCTGAGATTCGTGTGTCGCACATTGTGCGTGGTCGCATACCCTCAGCATTAGGTAAGCGTTCAAGCGAGCTTCTTGACTCTGAGAAGACACAGTTCTATCAGCGGTTAGCGTTTGCTTTTACCATTCCAAGCCTACATGAGTGCATCGATGGTCAGCGATTAGAGCTGTGCATTGGTGGTGTTCGCAACTATTCGGACTTGAACCTCTATCGTACAAATCGTGGCATGGAGAAATTCACAATCTTCATCGGTTGGCGTGTGAATGTGTGCAGTAACCAAGTCCTTACAGGCGATGGTGTGCGCTTGAATATAGAAGTGATGTCTTTGCATGACCTATACAAGGCTGTTTTAGATTTATTCTACAACTTTAACCTTGAAAAGGATATTCAGCTCTTGCAGTCACTAACCCAAACACGATTAACAGAGTCGCAGTTTGCTCAGATTGTAGGTCGCATGCGATTATATCAAGCATTGCCAAGCTACTTGCAGCGTGAGATACCTAAATTGCTTATCACGGATAGCCAGATAAACAATGTGTGTCGTGACTACTACAACAATCCGAACTTCGGGCACAAGGGCAACACTATATCTCTCTTTGACTTCCATAATCTGCTTACGGAGGCAAACAAGAGTAGCTACATAGATAGCTATGTTCAGCGTGGCGTAAATGCTACGGAGGTAACTGTTGGAATCAGCAGAGCATTACAAGGCGATAGTGAATACTCTTGGTTCTTGGGCTAATCTTACATGAGAGGGCATCTACTTCGGTGGGTGTCCTCTATGTTTTATAATTGTAAAGAATATGGAATACATCATTTTACTTGACTACGCAAATGGCGAAGTAATCAAAATCAGACTAAGCGAAGAAGAAACCAAACTCGCAGATGAAGCAGAGGATTATGGAGAGTTCTTGCGAACATTGGAAGATAAGTACCATTTCAGACTGGATGATTGTTGTTGGATGAGTACAACCAATCTAAAAGAACGCAATTATCTATAATACTCACTTCCATCATTAGTAAATGTTCTATTAGTAATCAATGAGTTACGATTTAATTGCAAAATAGAATGTTCACTTTTGTTTGTTTAACTATAAAACCGAACATTTATGAGCTTGAAATACTCAACTACAACTGCGGACTACCTTGTGTGGTCTGATGCGATGAACCTCATTCGCAAATTAGCTAAAGATGAAAACTACAAGATGTCGCTACTCATTGCACTTGGCTGTTTCACAGGACTCAGAATTTCTGATATTCTCGCTCTGAGGTGGGAGCAGATACTCAGCACCGAGGAGTTTACCATAATTGAGAAAAAGACAGGAAAGAAAAGAGTGCTTAGATTGAACTCTCAACTGCAACAGCATATACAGGAGTGCTATGAGCACATTAAGCCTATCAGCGTCAAGTCACCTATCTTGGTAAGTCAGAAAGGAACGGTTTTCACCATTCAGCGCATCAATGTAATCTTGAAAGAGATTAAGCGAAAATACCGCTTGAAAGTGAAGAATTTTAGTTGTCATTCACTCCGTAAGACCTTTGGGCGACAAGTGTACAATATGAATAGCGAAAACTCCGAACTTGCATTAGTTAAGTTGATGGAGTTATTTAATCATAGCTCATTAGCTATTACGAAACGCTATCTTGGTTT
>JAZRCN010000005.1:0-9792 GCA_045659765.1 Alistipes sp. | reverse complement strand
GCATCGAAGGCTAAGGTTGAGAACTACAAGGAGCTTGGTCTTAACTCAGAGACAGCTGTTGTGTTCAACCTCACTGAGAAGATGCAGGTTATCATCAACACATGGTATGGTGGTGAGATGAAGAAGGGTATGTTCTCATACATGAACTACCTCCTTCCTTTGAAGGGTATGGCTTCTATGCACTGCTCTGCAAACACCAACGAGAAGGGTGAGACAGCTATCTTCTTCGGTCTTTCTGGTACTGGTAAGACTACTCTTTCAACAGATCCTAAGCGTCAGCTTATCGGTGACGACGAGCACGGTTGGGACGATGATGGCGTATTCAACTTCGAGGGTGGTTGCTATGCAAAGGTTATCAACCTCTCTAAGGAGAACGAGCCCGATATTTGGAACGCTATCCGCCGCGACGCGTTGTTGGAGAACGTAACAGTAGACGAGAACGGTAAGATCGACTTCTCAGATAAGTCAGTGACTGAGAATACACGTGTATCTTATCCTATCTACCACATCGACAACATCGTAGAGCCAGTATCTAAGGCTCCTGCTGCAAAGAAGGTAATCTTCCTTTCAGCTGATGCGTTCGGTGTATTGCCTCCCGTTTCAGTGCTTACTCCCGAGCAGACTAAGTACTACTTCCTCTCTGGCTTTACTGCAAAGCTCGCAGGTACAGAGCGTGGTATCACTGAGCCTACTCCTACATTCTCAGCTTGCTTCGGTGCAGCGTTCCTTTCACTCCACCCAACAAAGTATGGTGAGGAGCTCGTAAAGAAGATGGAGGCATCTGGCGCTACTGCATACCTCGTAAACACAGGTTGGAACGGTACAGGTAAGCGTATCTCTATCAAGGATACACGTGGTATCATCGACGCTATCCTCGATGGCTCAATCGACAAGGCAGAGACTAAGCAGATTCCTATCTTCGACTTCAAGGTTCCAACAGCGTTGCCAGGCGTAGACCCAGCAATTCTCGATCCTCGCGACACATACGCAAATGTTGAGGATTGGAACACTAAGGCAGAGGATCTCGCAGGTCGTTTCATCAAGAACTTCTCTAAGTTCACGACTAACGAGGAGGGTAAGGCTCTTGTAGCTGCTGGTCCCCAGCTTTAATTTGCTGTTAGAAGGGGCTATCTGTGGCCTCTCAATCATTGTCTCAAATGATAAATACGTCAAGTATGTCTCATCTGGGGCAATTTCTTTATCGCGACCACATCTAACCCCTTCTAACAGCAAATTATTTGCTGCGATAAGTGTCTACTGCAACCTCTTAATCATTGTCTCAAATGAGAAATACGTCAAGTATGTCTCATCTGGGGCAATTTCTTTATCGCGACCTACACTCCCCATTCTACTCCTCCAATAGCTTATAGCCCACACCACGCACAGAGATAATCTCCACGCGGCTATCTGCCGATAGATAACCTCGTAGCTTAGAGATATAGACATTGAGCGAACGTAGGTTATAGTAGCTATCATCGCCCCATAGGTCGAGAAGCATCGCACGTGAGCTGACAACACGACCCGCGTTTGCCGCCAAAGAGTTAAGTATGGCTGCCTCGCGCGATGATAGACGAACATAAGTATCGCCATTGCGCAGCGTAGCGTGTACAGTATCAAAGAGATAACTACCTATGGCGTACTCCTTGGCTTGATTCTCCGTATTGCCGAGTCGTGATAGTAGCGCCTCGATACGCACAAGCAACTCACTCATAGCGAATGGTTTACGTAGGTAGTCGTGGCCACCCGTGCGGAAACCCTCGACAACATCTTCTGCACCGCTACGTGCCGAGAGAAAGAGAAATAGCGTATTGGGGTGCAGAGCGCGCATACGACGTACCATATCAAAGCCATCCATGCGTGGCATCATAATATCGGCGACAACCAAGTCTACTGGTTGCTGCTCGAAGAGGTGTAAACCCTCCTCACCATCGCCCGCAGCTTCGACATCGTAGCCAGTGCGCTCCAAGGCCTCGACAACGATACGCCTTAGCACCTGCTCATCCTCAACAACCAAGATTCGTCTATTTGCCATAACGTGGTAGTTTTATTCTAAAGCGTGAACCACTGCCAAGTGCCGATGTTAGATCGATACTTCCTCCGTGCGACTCGACGATAGATTTTACATAATATAGTCCAAGACCATAACCTTTAGTGTCGTGGCGGTTACCCATCGACACGCGGTAGAACTTGTCGAATATACGTCGCTGCTCCGAGCGTGCGATGCCTACGCCACGATCGGCAACCGAGATGATGATATCATCACCCTCTATTTCTGCTTTTATCTCGACCTCGGCACTCGTAGGGCTATACTTTATAGCATTGTCGGCCAATGCACTCACAATGCCTGCGAGGTGGAAGCGGTCGGCAACAAGTGCTACATCTTCGGCCACATCTACGTTCCACACCACTTCGCGAGCATTATACTTTAGTGAGAGCGATGCTCGGCACTCCTCGACAATATCGCCCAATGCACACTCCTCCAAGCGTAGCGAAGAGCGGTTGTACTCCTCTGTTGAGCTGCGTAAAATCTCCTCGATCATCGTGCTGAGGTGGCGTAGCTCCGAGGTGATCATCCCGAGATATTCGTTGCGTTGGTCGCTATCCTCGGATATTGCTGTGTCGTTAAGGAGTATATCTGTTGCAGCATATGCAGCAGCTACGGGAGTTTTTAGCTCATGGGTGATGTTGTGCGTAAGATCACGGCGTATGCGTTCGAGCGTTTTTGCACGAAATAGCGTGCGTAGCAGATAGATGAATGTAGCTGCAAGCACCATAACACTAAGTAGTTGCAACGCCAGTATCCAACGCATGCTCGCCAAAATCTCGGCACGCGGATCAGTAACCTTAAGGCGTAGAATGAGTGGCGTGAGATATTTATCTACCGACAGCACACTACTTGATGCAGGTTCTTCACCCATTGCCATAATTACGATAGGGTCTGCATCGGTAGTTGATAGTACCTCTACACGGTAGGTTGTCGTAAGACCTGATGTGCGCAGGCCCTCGCCAACAAGGGCATTGAAACGCGAAATGTTACCTATATTTATTAAGGTGTTACCGTTGATAGTATTTGTAGCATACTGCCATGCCGCCTCCTCCAAGACGCTACGTATCTGCTGCTCGTAGCTCTCGCGCATATCGCGATAGGTACGCACAGCCCATATCGCCTCGACAGCAGCGAGAAGCACCAACGAGAAGACAACCATCATGGATATCGCCCTAAAACCCGACTTATTCATAGTTCTAAGTGTTGCTTTGTACAAAGGTAGCTAAAATATGCATAGCTCGCACCACGCACCATAGCGTTTTAACACTATTTAACATTTCTCTTAACACTCTTTAACCTTAAAAATTAGGCTACCGCAGATCTATCCACTATCTTTGCATCAGGAAAAACAAATAAGAGCTCTTTACCTAACACTATTGTCGAACATTAAAACTTAGGAAAGATTATGAAACGTATGCTTTTTATTATGATGTCGCTTGTTGCCACCTCATCACTGGCCTTTGCTGCCGAGGAGTTGCAAAAACCGCTTTATATTGTCGATGGCAAGGCGATGACAATCGAAGAGTTTAAGAGCATCGCATCGGAGAATATCGAGTCAATGACCGTATTTAAGAGCGAGGAACAGGTGCGCAAGTTCGAGCACTTTGGCGATACATCTAATGGTGTGATTGTTGTTGCACTGAAGACCAGCAATGCAGAGGATGTTGTATTTCTTAAAACGGATATTATGCCATCGTTTATGGGTGGTGACATTCGCACCTTCCAGAATTGGGTAATGCAGAACGTACGCTATCCTGCCGAGGCTCTGGAGAAGGGATTGGAGGATATGGTACTTCTACAGTTTGTGGTAAATCGTGAAGGATACATCAATATCGACGACATTAAAATTCTACAATCTAAGCATAAGGTATTTGTTGATGAGGTTAAACGCGTTATGGCATCATCGCCACGTTGGACACCAGCCATACAGAATGGTCGAACAGCATCGCTTAACTTCATGCTCCCCGTACATTTTCAGATACCTAAGGACAATCCAGCGACATCGCCCAAAGAAGAGGATAGTAAGGCTGTAAATGCAGCGCTTAAACTCGAAGATGTAGTGGTGGTAGCTTTTGATTCTGGTAAGAAGTTAGCTAATGAGGAGAGTAAGACTCCGATGTTTGTAATAGATGGTAAGCCAGCGACTGCCGAGCAGATGCAGAACCTACCAACCGAGAGAATCAAGATGATGGCTGTGCTCAAGGAAGAGAGTACAACGGAATATTGGAGTGAGTTTGGCGATACTTCGAATGGTGTGGTTGTCGTACATACCCACTCACTTGATCCTCGTGTGGAGAGCGATCCCGATACGCTTCCGACATTCCTCGGTGGAGATATAGATAATTTCTCGCAGTGGGTAGCAGCCTATGTTCACTATCCTTACGGCTTAGAGGATAAAAGCCTATGGGCGCATATGGTGGTTAAATATATCGTAAACGACACGGGCTATGTCGAGGTTGTAGAGATAAATACGATTAAGGGTACTCCCCACCGCCTATTTGACGAGGAGGTACGCCGTGTGATGGTTAGCTGTCCGCAGTGGCAACCCGCAACCAAGAATGGCAAGGCGGTAGCCTATCAGGGTATTGTTCCTGTTTTGTTCGGATCATTCTAAATATAGGATATGAAGCTGTCTAACAAGTCTGCTTTGCCATTATGCTTGCTCTCAAAATGCTCATTTACGCACAGTAAACTGCGTTTTTGGGGACTTCACAGGCCTAAAATTAGCTCTTGTTATACAGCTTCTATACAAAATGAGTGTGCCCACAAACTTGTTGGACACACTCATATATTAGTGCGTAAACACCTTTCCTCGTTGTTTCTCTTGCTTCTCGTACTGCAAGCGCGAGGTTGTGGGATATTTGAGCTTCTCGAACTCGGCCACAGCATTCTCGATATCGCGAAGAAGCATATCTGCCATGTCGCGTGACATGCCCTGGCGCACAACAATACGCATGACTACGATGTCGTCAATGTTCTTTGGTAGCGTATAGGCTGGCACCATCCAGCCACTCTGCTGCAAGGCTGCCTGAAGATCGTAGAGCGTCCACTTAGCACTCTTGTTATACTCCGCCTTAAGGCTCCAGATAAATAGCGGATTGACAACCTCCTTAGAGTAATTCTCGAAGCAGTGCATCTTACCGATGCGGTCGTGGCAGTAGCGCGCAATCTCCATCGAGTTCTTCTGAATATCACGGTAACCCTCTCTACCGAGGCGGATAAAGTTATAGTACTGTCCGAGAATCTGCGCTGCGGGACGCGAGAAGTTAAGGCCCACCTGCGTAACTTCGGCGCCGAGGTAGTTCACCGAGAAGCTCATCTCCTTAGGTAATAGCGAGCGATCGCGCCATACGACCCAGCCCAAACCTGGATATACCAAGCCGAACTTGTGACCCGATGTCGAGATAGACATCACCCACTTGAGCCTAAAGTCCCACTTAGTCTCGGGGCTTACGAACGGAAGAATGAAACCGCCCGATGCAGCATCTACGTGGATAGGAATATCGTAGCCCGTCTCCTTGTTGAACTTGTCCAACTCCTTGTCCAACTCCTCGATGTCGTCGTTGAGACCTGTCCATGTAACACCCGCGATGGGGACAACACAGATAGTGTTCTCGTCGCAATGCTTGAGCGCCTCTTTGGGTGATAGGGTGCGATTTACGGAGGTGAGTGGCACCTGACGTAGCTCTATCTGCCATAACTGGCAGAACTTCTCCCAAACGACCTGCATGCCTGAGCTCATCACGAGGTTGGGCTTATCGACACTCTTGCCAGCCTTTAGTCGTCGCTCTCGCCAGCGTAGCCATGCCGCTACGCCACCCAGCATACAAGCCTCCGATGAACCGATGCCGACGGCACCTGTCTTCGACTCTCCCTTCTCGGGCGAGTTCCATAGGTTGGCGATGATGTTGATACAGCGACTCGTCATCACGGCTACACGTGGATACTCCGTCTGATCGATATAGTTGATGGCTATCGCCTCGTTCATAAGGCGTGTTGCATAGTCATCCATGTAGGTCGTAACGAATGTCGCGAGGTTTAGTCGTGGCTGCGTCTGCGCATAGGTTTCATCCTTGACCATGCGGTAGGCAATCTCGGGTGATGTCATACCTTCGGGGATAGTCATAGTGGGTGCTGGACGCACCATCTCCTCCGAACCATAGACTGCCTTGGCAGCCTCGTTGTGCTCTTTTGTCTTAGTCATAATCACAATCTTTAGATGTTAAATAGGTTGTTATGACCGCTGAAAACACAAATTATGCCACTTTTTGTCGCTTTAGAGTGGCAATAATGAGAAAAAAAGTAATAAAAGTTGTGAAAATGTTTGGTGTATTGAAAATTTTCATTACCTTTGCACCGCAATTAAATAAATCATCGGGATGTAGCGCAGTCCGGTTAGCGCACCTGCTTTGGGAGCAGGGGGTCCCAGGTTCGAATCCTGGTATCCCGACGAAGAAGAGAGCCACTGTAAAGTGGCTTCTTTGTTATATAACGTTCGGGATGTAGCGCAGTCCGGTTAGCGCGCCAGCTTCGGGAGTTGGAGGTCCCGGGTTCGAATCCCGGTATCCCGACGATTGTTGGGGCAAGAGTTAAAGGTGACTTTTTAAGTCACCTTTTTTGTTTGCGTGTAAAGCTTGTGAGCATGCTCCCCGCTATGTAACTATGATGTCTACTTCGGTAGCGGGAATGAGAGCGTGCGTGCATCACGATAGGCTCCAGGATCATTTGGCCAGAGCATATAGTTGTAGGCAGAGCCATTGCTTATAGCAACTTGTGTCTTGTGGATCATAATGCGCCACATGCCTGCATCGTACCCCCTATACTTTGGAACTTCTATCATCACACGTGGCATCTGTTTGCTCTGCTCCCAGAGTAGAGGATCTATGCCATGGGGTAGCATTGCATCGTGTGCTATACGTAGGCGCAGAGGAATGTGTCGAGATGAGCCTCCGTGGAAGTGGCCAATAGGCATAACCCCACTATACTCCGAGAGTATCTTCATTGCTGCGCTATCCACAACGATACTCTCGGGTTCTTGTGCAAAACCCGACGCTACGTTAAGCACAAACGCCAGTATCGTGAATAATCTCTTCATAACCTATCTCTCCACAAATATAACGCCTATTTGCGGTAATTAGTATCTTTGGTGATATTTAATGCAAAAAAAAGAGGTTGCCCTACTATGCGAGCAACCTCCATCACAATATTTTCTATTTAGCAATTAGCGACGTGGCTTGATATCAAGCTTCACAGGCTTAATCATATTCTCGGGCAAGAGAATAGTGTCGAGCTCCTCCTTAGTAAGGATGCCATGCTCGAGAACGATGTCGTAAACACGACCACCAGTAGCCATAGCCTCCTTAGCGATCTTTGTAGAGTTCTTGTAACCGATGATTGGGTTAAGAGCTGTTACAATACCGAAGCTATCCTGAACATACTTGCGGCACTGCTCCTCGTTAGCCTTGATGCCATCAACGCAGTTTACGCGCAATGTGTCGAAACCGTTCATCATGATCTCTGCTGACTCGAAGCAGCACTGTGCCATAGTAGGCTCCATTGCGTTAAGCTCCATCTGAGCCTCCTGAGCACACATTGCAACACATGCGTCGTTACCGATAACCTTGTAGCAAATTTGGTTCATAACCTCAGGGATAACGGGGTTAACCTTACCTGGCATGATTGAAGAACCTGGCTGACGTGCGGGAAGATCGAACTCGTGAAGACCGCAACGAGGACCAGAACCCAAAAGACGGAGGTCGTTACAGATCTTGTTAAGCTTAACAGCTACGCGACGCAAAGCTGAAGAGTAACCTACCATGCAGGTAGTATCTGATGTAGCGGCTACGAGGTCCTCAGCGAGCTTAATATCCCAGCCAGTGATCTCACGCAATGCAGCGATACACTTCTCAGAGTACTCGGGCTCAGAGCAGATACCTGTACCGATACCTGTAGCACCCATGTTTACTGTAAGGAACTCCTCAGCAGCGAACTCCAAGTTCTTACGCTCCTCCTTGAGGATCTGAGCGAAAGCACCGAATGTCTGACCGAGAGTCATAGGCACTGCATCCTCGAGCTGTGTACGACCCATCTTCAAGATGTGTGCGAACTCCTTAGCCTTCTTCTCGAATGACTCGATAAGGTCGTTGTAGTGACCCATGAATACCTTGTGAGTAGCGTAAAGACCGAGGTGGATACCGCAAGGATATGCATCGTTTGTTGACTGCGAGCAGTTTACGTGGTCGTTGGGTGAGCAGTACTGATACTCACCAGCCTCATGACCCATAATCTGAAGCGCACGGTTAGCGATAACCTCGTTAGCGTTCATGTTGGTAGTTGTACCTGCACCACCCTGAATCATGTCGCAGGGGAAGTGCTCGTGGTGCTTACCCTCCATGATCTCGAGGCAAGCCTTCGAGATACCATCGAACTGAGCATCAGTCAAAAGACCGAGCTGGTGATTAGCCTCAGCAGCAGCAAGCTTGGTGATAGCCAAACCGTTGATGAAAAGAGGATAGTCGTTAAGGTGGAAGCGGCTGATTGGGAAGTTTACAATACCGCGCAATGTCTGTACACCATAAAGGGCCTCTACGGGCACCTCCATCTCACCGAGAAGGTCGCTCTCGATACGTGTTTTTCCTGAATACTTAGTAGTCATAGTTTGTGTGTTTATGTTTATTTGGTTATTTCTATATTTCTGATGCTCTCCAAACAATAGTGCTAAGGTACGCAATTTTTATTAATCGTGCAACAATTATCATCTGAATTTGACATTTTTAGATCGAATCAACCCTTTTATATAACTATTAGAAAATCTCAATCGCTTGGTTGGCTATCTTTGTTGTGTTGCTTTTTCGGCCTTTCGACCGAGATATTTGTCTAAATTTACAAACTCTTTTATCCTACAGAAAGTCTATGCGTCGTCTATTTCTTCTCCTTCTATTGATCCTTCTTGTCGGCTGTTTTATTGCTGTGCGCACGATTATCTATCTGCACGACGAGAAGCAACGTCTCGAACTCAATCAGCAGACGCTACTATCGGATGTCGAACTCTATCGCACTGCCGCAGGAGAATCGGCAGCTTCGGTTGGAGTATTAACACTCGAAATTGATGAGCTACGAGAGGCGCGAAGTCGTGATGCGGAGCAAATTCGCGACTTGGGTATACGTCTTCGTCGTGCCGAGAGTTATGCCCGCAGTGTTACCCAAAGCGAATATGTAGCGCGTACGACGCTACGTGACTCGATTATAGTTCGTGATACCATTCGTGATACCGTTAGGGTATTTCTTAGTGGCGATACTTGGAGTAGGGTGGAAGGAGTTATTCGTGGCGATAGCATTGGAGTTGAGGTGCATAGTATAGATACGCTTTTTCAAGTTGTACATCGTGTGCCTCGTCGTTTTCTCTTCTTTCGCTACGGAACAAAGGGAATACGCCAGGAAATCGTATCGTCCAATCCTCATACGCAACTCGTCTACTCTGAGTATGTAGAGCTAAAGAGATAGGCTGTTTCAATATCGAGTACCTCCCCCTTATATATATAAATATAGGTATATCGCTATGTTTGGACATGCTTGTTGATTTGTTATAAATAATTTTAAATTTTTTTAAGAAAACGTTTGCAGAATCAGAAATAAGTACTACCTTTGCACCCGCAATCAGGAGAAAGATGCTTCTGATAGCTGTAGAGAGGTTCTTAGAAAAGTTTTTTGAAAAAAGTTTCCGAAAGATTTGGAAGTTTCAAAAA
>JAZRCN010000004.1:0-77750 GCA_045659765.1 Alistipes sp. | reverse complement strand
CGATAGCCTTAAGCTCGTTGTCAGACATTACAGCATCGCCTGTTGTAAACTGCTCGTACTTAGGAGTTGAGCAGCACAAGCTGTTGCCCTCGAGCTTGAACGCAAATACGTAGTATGTGCTATTAGCCATAAGCTCGTAATTCCAAGTGTTGCGATCCTCGCCCCAGCAAGTATTCTCAGCAAGAACTGTATCTGGAGTCTTCTGCTCGCTGACTACGATGTTTGCCACGATATTTGCCCACCACTTTACGAAGTACTCCTCCTTAGTGTAACCAGCAGCCTCAGCAGCAGCAAGCTCCTCAGCTGTCATTACGTCGAAGTAGTAGTCGCCCTCGAAACCTACGGGATCAACCTGAACAGCAACATCTGGGCCATTGATCTCATACTGGAAGTTGAAGTCTGCCTCACCAAGCTGAGGGTGACCTGCAGTAATCTCGATACGAGTGATGTCCGAAGCTAAAGCACCGCTTGCAGGATCGAAGTAGTACATATAGAAGATGTACTTCTCACCAGGAACCGCGTTACCTACAGTAACACCACGAGTAACGCCCATCTTTGCACGAGTCAACATAACATCAAGAGCCGACTCAGAGTAGAATGAACCAAGGTACTCGAAGTATGCGAAGTCATCAGCAAAGAGAGCCTCATCTGACTCAAGACCATAAGCCTCGATATACTCGGGTGACGCCGACATGATGATAAATGGCTGAGTCTCCAAAGTTGGGATGATATCAACTGTGATAGAGAAGTAGTCAGTTGTAACGTCGATATTCTCCAAAGTGAAAGTACCGTTCACGGCAGCAGACTGCGAAACTACGAATGTTACATCCTCAGCGTAGAGGTACTTAACAGTTACGATTGCCTCGCGTGCTGTCTCACCATCGTTAGGCGCAACATCGAAACGAAGGAAATCAACAACTGAAGTATCGAAGTTAGAGATCCACTCAGCATCTGTCTCAGCTGAGATCTTCGCATCAGCGTGTGGGTTGGTGATTGAGTACTCGAGCATTGTTGTACCACCTGCAAGACCTACAGATACAGAGGTCTTCTTAAGTGTTACCACAGAGTCCTTAGTTACGTTTGGACCCTGAGGGTTTGGCTCCTCCTCTGGACCCTTCTCGCAACCAACTACAAGAGCCAATGCCATGATAGGCATCAAGGCCATCATAAGAAAATTCTTCAAAGCTTTCATAATTTTGTTAATAGTTATAGTTTTTTATAGTTATTTTACCTCTACACCCTTAGGAAATCGTAGTTTTATCTTCTTTTGTGAAATAAAATAGATGCTTTATTCCTAAAAATTTTAACAATAACCTACTCCTTCAAGATGCAAATATAGTAATAATTTGCAAATAATAGAATAATCACCCTCTTTTTTAGTAAGAGATATCGAATAAGTTGTATCTCGGGCAATTGGCTCGGATGTATATTACTTGACGTATATTCCATTCGAGCCATTGATTGAGAGGTCGCAGATGCGCCACTATCACGCGAAATTAAATTTCTTGTCAGAAGGTGGCAGATGGTGCATCGATAAAGAAGTTGGGCTGGATGGGACATACTTGACGTATTTCCCATTCAGCCCGACGATTGAGATGCAGCAGATGCTGCCTTATCACAAGAAATTAACCGCACTTAGAGTATCCACATGCCATACAAGTCAAACAGCCATTCTGGTATGCCATATTCTCCTGACCGCACTGTGGACAACGACCCTTACCGCGTGTACCATCCTTGATATACTGCTTGAGGGCGCGCTCTACACCATTCTTCCAGGTGTTGATAGTCTCGCTATCGAGGTGAAGACCATCTACAAGCTGCACGACCTTGTCGATAGGCATGCCATAGCGCAATACACCCGAAATGAGCTTTGCGTAGTTCCAGAACTCCTCGTCGAAGAGTCGTGAGATACCACCGATAGTGTTGATATAGCCGTAACGATCCTGATACTGGAAGTCGTAACGCTTAGAACCATCAGCCTCGCTCACCTTGAGGATGTTACCGCGAGTGATAGTCTTAGGGATATACATCGCATCCTCCTCGATCTTACCTGTAAAGATCTCGTATGGACGATCATCCTGCTTACCTACGAAGGCGATCCAATCCTCGGGACCATTCTTGAAACGTACGATATCTGCGGGAATAGACTCGGGACGACGCACAGACTGCTCGCTCTTGCACTTACCACCATTGTCCTTAGACTTAACATCGAGAAGCACACCTGTACGGCAGCCATCACGATATACGGTGATACCCTTACAACCACTCTCCCATGCTGTGCGATATACATCGGCAACAAGCTCCTCAGAGACGTCGTTAGGGAGGTTTACAGTAACCGAGATTGAGTGGTCTACCCACTTCTGAATAGCACCCTGCATCTTCACCTTAGCAACCCAGTCGATGTCGTTAGCCGTAGCGTGGTAGTAGGGCGATGCCATAAGCATCTTGTTGAGTTCCTCCTCGCTTATGTTCTGGAGATTTGCAGTGTTGTAGCCATTAATCTCGAGCCACTTAACAAACTGGTGGTGGTATACGTAGTACTCCACGAACTTCTCGCCAGTCTCGTCCACGAACGATGCCACCTGATCCTTATCCGAAGGATTGATCTTACGACGACGCTTATATACGGGACGGAACACAGGCTCGATACCCGATGTTGTCTGCGACATGAGCGATGTTGTACCCGTAGGTGCGATAGTAAGCATCGCAATATTACGACGGCCATACTTCTCCATCTCCTCGCGAAGCTCGGGCGCAGCCTCCAAAATACGAGCGATCATAGGGTTACCCTGCTCCTTCTCGAAGTTAAAGACACCGAAGGCACCACGCTCCTTAGCCAAGCCTACCGATGCACGGTATGCCTCAACAGCGAGTGTGCGGTGTACGTTCACCGCAAAGTCGATAGCCTCGTCAGAACCATAGCGCAAGCCCAAAGCTGCGAGCATATCGCCCTCAGCAGTGATACCAAGACCTGTACGGCGACCCTTAAGCGCCATATCCTTAATCTTACGCCATAGCTCGATCTCTACGCGACGTACATCGTCGTCCTCGGGATCCGACGCGATCTTATTGATGATAAGATCAACCTTCTCGAGCTCCAAGTCGATAATATCGTCCATAAGGCGCATAGCCTTAGCTACGTGCTGCTTGAAAAGGTCGAAGTTGAATGATGCCTTGTCAGTAAATGGATTCTCAACATAGCTTAAGAGGTTGAGAGCCAAAAGACGGCAGCTATCGTATGGGCAGAGAGGAATCTCGCCACATGGGTTTGTCGATACGGTGCGGAAGCCCTCGTCAGCGTAGCAATCGGGCACACTCTCACGGATGATAGTATCCCAGAAGAGTACACCTGGCTCTGCTGACTTCCAAGCATTGTGGATAATCTTATCCCAAAGCTTCTTAGCATCAATCTCCTGCTTTATTGTAGGCTCGGCAGCTGCAACGGGGAACTGCTGAGTATAGCTCTTGCCAGCAAGTGCTGCACGCATGAACTCATCGTCGATCTTGATAGATACGTTAGCACCTGTAACCTTGCCTGTATCAACCTTAGCGTCGATGAAACGCTCGGCATCGGGGTGCTTGATAAGCAACGAGAGCATAAGCGCACCACGACGACCATCCTGTGCAACCTCGCGTGTTGAGTTTGAGTAGCGCTCCATGAAGGGAACGATACCTGTTGAGGTAAGCGCTGAGTTGAGCACGGGGCTACCTGTAGGACGGATGTGCGAAAGGTCGTGACCTACACCACCACGACGCTTCATAAGCTGTACCTGCTCCTCGTCCATACGGAAGATACCACCGTAAGAGTCAGCGGGGTTCTTGTGACCGATAACGAAGCAGTTAGAGAGTGATGCTACCTGCATGTTGTTACCGATACCCGTCATAGGGCCACCCTGAGGGATGACATAGCGGAAGTGGTCGAGAAGTTCAAAAATCTCGTTGTGGCTAAGGCCATTGGGATAGTTAGCCTCGATACGCGCCAACTCCGCAGCGATGCGGTTGTGCATATCCGTGGGAGTAGTCTCGTAGATGTTGCCGAAAGAGTCCTTCAAGGCATACTTGCTCACCCACACCTGTGCAGCGAGATCGTCACCATCGAAATAGACCTTACTTGCGGCTACGGCATCGTCGTACTTCACCGTGGGCAGTTGGGCATTTTTGGTTTTGTTAGTCATAGTTTCTCTTTATATATTATATTTCTTTTGTTTCGCGCTATATTCCAATGACTTAGCTTTTAGCAAAGTAGCCTTACTTCGCAATAGCATAATTCAGGCATACAAAATTCGTAATTTTTGTCGGATAAAAAAAATTTCTGAGCCCTATTTTTTTCGACACCTTATTCACAAACACCGAACAAATATACAAAAAGATGCGCCACAGCATAGTGTAGCGCATCTTTCGTATAGTGAGATTTTTTTTACTCTCTACGTAGTGGACAAATATAGCTAAAAAGGGCTATTCCAGCGCATGCCGAGACCACTCCAACGGCCATTCCAAGCACTATGTCTTGCGGAAAATGGCAGGCCAGATAGATGCGCGAATAGCACACCACAAGAGCCACGGCAATCATAACCCACGTAAACCATCGACGAGCTACCACAACCGAACTAAGCACCGCCATAGCGACGATTGTAGCTGCATGTGCCGAGACCGTGCCATACTTGCCATGGTCATACGAAGGTACATGAACAGAGTCGAGTCCCTCCGAGAACATCGGTCTTAGGCGTGCAGGGAACGAAGACCACACACCACCCAAAGGTCCCGTATGCTTAAAAATTCCCGCAATAAGATCGGCCATACCCATAGCCAACGCCAAACCGAGAAACAGCGCCACAACGCCTCGCAATCCGTAGTGTCGCCATACCATATATACTATAAGAGCGTAGAGCGGCAACCATACAACTACGCCCGAGGCAATGGACATAAGAGTATCGAGCAGCACTCCACCATCGAAGTTAAGTCTCTCGAAAATAGCAATATCCCACGTTACGTTCTCCATACTCAAAGTATTAAAAAGCTGCATACATCGGCAGTGATGCACCCTCGGCAGCAACATTCGCGAGCATTGCACCGCACTGCATCACACCCCATATCATAGCCACAACCAATATCCACTGACCAACAAAACCCACTCGCACAACCGCGCCCTGAACAGCCATATCTACACGTCGAGGCATGAAGTGCATCGCATAGCCCAAGGCCATAATCACAAGAGCTGGCATAGAGCTATCAACCAAGCCGACAAAGTCGCTAAACGAGGTATTGTAGACAATACTACTCAGCACCCTCTCCACCATAGCCATATCCTCAGCCGTGAAGAGCAACCAACCAAAGGCGACAACAACAAATGTGAGAATTGTCGATGGTAGGCGCAACAATATATTCATCTGCTCACCCGTAGCCTTTGCCCACGGAACAAAGCGCAGCCATAACTTATGCAATGCAAGGGCCACGCCATGGAGCGCACCCCAAGCCAAAAATGTAAGACCCACACCATGCCACAGACCACCAAGTAGCATTGTGATAATAAGATTAAGGTATGTACGCACAGCACCACGACGATTGCCACCAAGACTTATATATAGGTAGTCGCGCAACCACGTAGAGAGCGATATATGCCACCTACGCCAAAACTCTGTGATCGTAGCCGACTTATAGGGTGCATTGAAGTTATCGGGAAGTCGGAAGCCAAGCAACAGCGCAACGCCAACTGCCAGATCGGAGTATCCCGAAAAATCGCAATATATCTGCAACGTAAAACCCATGATTGCCATGATAGCGACACCACCCCCATCGCCTAACTGACCCGCAAAGGCTGGGGCGACAAACAAGACACCAAGCGACTTAGCAAGTATGGCATACTTAAATACTCCTCCGACGATAAGCGTCACAGCACGTCCCAAATCCTCGCGACTGATGCTGAGTCGTGGTGAGCGAATCTGAGGGATAAACTCCGAGGCTTTAACCAATGGTCCAAGGAACATCTTAGGGAAGAACGACAACAAGAAGAGGTAGTCGGTAAATCGTCGCAGAGGTTCTATCTTTCCGCGCGAGATGTCGACAACATAGGCTATCGACTGAAAGATGAAGAACGAAACACCTGCGGGGATAACCACGGCCTGCAACTCCAAGACACCGCTATCGTAGATCGACTGCAACCACTCTATGACCATATTTGCAGCCTTAAAATATGTGAGTATCGACACGTTGATAATCACACTCAAAGCCACCCAGCCCGAGCCATTATGGCCTCTCTTGAGGCTATATGCAACAAGCCAGCCGATAGTAAAGTCGCTGAGTGCAACGGCAATGAGCAGTAGGAGGTATAGTCCCGATAGTTTATAGTAGAAGTATAGCGAAAAGGCTGTGACATAGAGCGTTCGCAACCACGCAACACCTCTAACAGCCAGATAGCCCACACCAAAAACAAGGAACATAAGCAGGAATAATCCTCCCGCCAGGGTCATTGGCGACTGCGGATCATAGGTAAGCACATCGAGCAACTGCGGCATAAGCTCCTCGACAGATATGGGCGCAACAAACAGCCCCTTGATATACCCCCAAAGCTGCCCCATTACTCCTCTATGTTATTTTGCTCTACAACACCCAACTCGCCCATATCAAGCGAATCGACAATCGCTGCCACCGCAGCCATCTGCGCCTCGACACTTGCTCTGCGAGCCTGCTCCCGAGCCCACGCCTCGCGAGCCTTACGCTCCTCCTCAAGACGCTCACTCTCCTCACGCTCTGCAAGCAGGTCGTAGACCGGCTTACGTATTGCCGCAGCCAAAGCCTCGGCAAGAGCACGGCCACCACGGAAGTTGATATGCGTATAATCCTTAGCCGCCCAACCATTAGCCACAAACTTGGGCATACCACCCATCGCAACCATAGCCTCGGCCGTATTCCAAAACGCAGCACCACAGCTATCGGCCGCAGCACGTTGATACTGACTCAAGGCATCCACCGTACCGATCGGTTTATAGCCCTCGCCCTGCGTATCGCGTACCCAACGATCACTAACACCCATAACCATAATTGCGGCATTGGGGAAGCACCTCTCGGCATAGGCTATCATATCGCGCAACTGGTCGCAGTATTTCGAATAATTACGTCGCTCGGCCTGCATGATATTTAGACCATACTGCAACACCACGAGGTCGTAGCCAAGCATTTCATCAATCTGGCGGTTGATGTGCGCACCCGTGCCAAATATAGCATGGCCATTGTTGCTACGCACCGAAAAGTTATCGATCATAACGCCAGAGCCACCCTCCAACGATACTCCATAGCACAATACATCGCCCTCAACAACCTTGACTGCAAGATCCGTGATTGGTGCCTCGACATATATTTCACGCAAACGGCTATCAGCCTCCAACTCAACCTCATAGCGTAGCGTATCGCTAAGTGCGAGCTCCACACGGCTATCAGCCTCGCTAAGTAGGATGACACGCGCACGACTCACTGAGTCGAGCGTAGCAAAGGCATCAGTAACACTCCAGCGTGTCGTAGCACCAGCTCCTCCACGCGCCATATATCCCGACACAAAGAACTTATCGCGCAACTCCTCGGGTGCCGACTTAGGTTTCATAACGCTATATGCCGACCAGCCCGATGATGCACGACGCACCGTACGGCGCACCGTTGTAAAGGGTATATCACACGCCACAAAGCCTACGCCTCGGCCACCAAATATTTGCTGGAGTTCACTACGCAGGTCCGATGTAAGAATATCGCCCTCGATAAACGAATCACCGAGGAAAGCTATGCGCACAGCCTCGCCCGAGGCCAGCTTATCGATAAAGTGGTCGAAGCGCGACACCTCCAACGTATCGAAATCTTCGACAGCGATAATCCTACGCGACATATCGGGCATAACCTCCTTGCTACGTGGCACACGACGCACAACCTCGCCCTCTCTCTCACATATCCACTCTTTGCGTAGCGAAGGTAGTGGCTCGACCTCCTCGGCCTCAACCTCCTCAACACAGGGCTCGAGCGTAGCCAACTCTTGCTCCAGGCGCTCGATATCTGCCGAATACTCCACAACCTGCTCCTCGCCCACAATATCGTCGAAGATACTAACCTTTGCGAACTGCATACCGAAGAGCTCGAAGGGTGGGATAAGGGCAAAAAGAGCTACACCCGCCACAATAGCGAGTGTCAGCACAAAGCCTCTAAGTGTATAATCCCTCTCCTTCATATACCTATATTTGAGTTATTTACGTCGCGAGATAAGCACGACATAATATATCACCGTAGCAATAGCACTTAGGGCCGAGACCAGATATGTGCGCGCTGCCCAATGAAGCGACAGACGAGCACCTTCCAGATCCTTACCCACGAGCAACTCCCTACTCTCCAACCACTCCAAAGCTCTTGCCGAAGCATTATACTCCACGGGAAGTGTCACAAGGGCAAATAGTGCCGCTACCGACACCAACAAAATGCCCAACCAGCACAACATAGCATTGTTGGTAGTGGCCATAAACACCAAACCGAGCATGATGATCCACGGAGCAACACGTGACGAGAAGTTTACGACAGGAACTAAGCGCGAACGTAGACGCAATGCATTATAGCCCGTAACATACTGCACAGCATGACCACACTCATGGCACGCCACAGCCATAGCTGCAACACTACGCTCCGAATAGACACTATCGCTAAGGTTTATCGTAAGCGTCTCGGGGTTGAAGTGGTCGGTTAGATGTCCCCTGACACGTGTAATCTGCACGTTGTAGATGCCGTGTGCATGGAGCATCTTCTGAGCAACCTCGGCGCCTGTCAAATCTTGAGGCGAAGGAAGCATCGAACACATCTTCATAACGCTACGTAGGCGCGCCTGCACAGCGTAGCCCACAACGGCAATAAGCGCTATAAGCACTATGGGCAATATCATAGTGCCTTCGCCAGCAAGAACATTGCTACTTGCCACAACTACGGGATCAGCCTGCAAAATGTACATAAACTATAATCTCTTAAATGAGTGTATAAATATACCCTGCAAAGATAAGTAGAAAGATAATACCCTCAAAGCGTGTAATGCGCTTATCGCCAATAAACAGACCCGAGAGAAGCACCAACACGGGAGCCGACACCGCCACAGCGATATCTATCATCGTGATATTGCCCATCGAGAGTGGCGTAATCAGCGAACTTGCACCGAGAATAAGCAATATATTGGCGATATTCGAACCGAGGACATTACCCAAGGCCAAGCCACCACGACCCTTAATTAGCGATACCAAACTTGCGGCCAACTCTGGCAATGACGTACCACCTGCAACAAGCGTAATAGCGATAGTCGCCTCCGACACACCGAGATTACGAGCTATTTCGGTTGCGCTATCGACACATAGCTGACCGCCATAGATTAGCATTCCCAGACCACCCAAAATCCACACGGGAATACGCCAAGTGGGCATAGCCTTAGCATTCTGAGCATCCTCACCGCCATCTGCCGACATATCAGCACCCTCCTTGCGACTCTGACGAATCGAGTAAAAGAGCATAAGCACATAGAAGAAGAGCAACAACGCACCCTCCCAACGAGTGATAACATTATCGTAGACCGTAACACCCCACAACGCCACAGAGGCTAAGATGCAGATAGGTATATCGCTACGCATATTCGAGCGAGTAAATAACACAGGGGCTACCACAGCGCACATACCCAAAATTGCATAGACGTTAAAGATGTTCGACCCTACGACATTGCCTATGGCCATCTCGCCACTACCCGAAAGTGCCGAAAGTGCGCTAACAACAAGCTCGGGCATCGACGTACCCACAGCAACAATCGTAAGACCTACGACAAACTCCGAAACCTTGAAACGTGCTGCCAAAGCCACCGAGCCATCTGTGAGCAGCGTTGCACCAAAGATAATCAGTACAAGGCTGAGGATGAGAAAAACGTATTCCATTTACACAATTATTTAATAATTGTGCAAAGGTAATAAAAAAACCTAAAGTGCATCTACCCTACGAGGATTAAGCGCATTAATTTTCTACCATAACACAAATGAGGAGCTCCAGATTTTCACTCTTGGAGATCCTCATTACGTATATGTTGTATGATTAGGCAATCTCTGCACCCAACAGAGCCTCAACAGCCCTACGACCCTCCTTGCCAAGCGACAACGAGAAATCATTGACAAACAGAGATATATGCTTCGATATAACCTCATCATCAAGTTCCCTTGCGTGTTGCTTTATATATTCGCGCGACACTTCGGGATGCGCAAAGGCATACTCAATACTACGACGCAGCACCCTATCAACACTCTCTGCCACCTCGTCACCCAAATCGCGCGCCACGACAATCGAGCCCAAAGGCAACGGCAGCGACATCCTACGCTCCCACTCCAAGCCCAAATCGGCAACGAGCTCCAAGTTGCGTGCCGCATAGACAAACCTACCCTCATGGATAAGCACACCAGCGTCATACTCTCCTCTCTCGACGGCCTCGGCAATCTCGCTAAAGAGGCGTGGCGAGCGATGTTCTATCTCGGGAAATAGTCTGCACACCAACGCATTAGCCGTGGTATGCTCACCCGGAATAGCGATATGCCTAAGCGGCGAGGTTTCGCCACTACGACGCACCAACAGCGGGCCATTGCCACGACCAAGCGCCGAGCCGCTATCGAGTAGCGCGTATTTATCATTGATCGTCGAGAGTATAGCCGTGCTACACTTCGTGACATCTGCCCTACGCTCCATAGCCTGCTCGTTGAGCTGCTCGATATCGTGATACTCCACATCGAACTCCAATCCCTCAAGGTCGATGCGTCGATTAACAATCGCATCGAACATAAAGGTATCGTTCGGACATGGCGAGATCGAGAGTTGTAATCGTCGAGACATATATCCTACTTTTTAATGCGACCGTAGCGCCCCGAAAGCCACCCTACGCCATAGACAATAACGAACAATGACACCCAACCTAAGCCAACGATAATCTCGTTGCGGAAGAAGTGCCACACCACACCTATACATACGCACACTACGATAAAGATTAGTATGTATAGTATAATCTGTTTTGTACGAGTCATAACCCCTTTTCTATTTTTACCAACACCTCGGCCAAAGCATTCAACGCTTCCTCTATTCTCCACTTCGCAAAGGACTCACCAACACGGTTAGATATTGCTCTGATCTCGGTGACTTCCAGCTCTAAAGCCTCGGCAAGAGCAAACATTGCAGCACCCTCCATATTCTCAATCTCGGCACCGCACCCCTCGCCACCACAATGTACCGTAGCAGAGCTCACGCTACGTAGCGTCGTAGAACACCGATTGTGATACTCTCTGCGAAATCTCTCGGGAAGCTCCGAGCATACCTCGCTACGCACCTCGACAACCTCGCCCAACGCACAACTATCGCCATAGCTACCCGCCAAGCCCGCGAGTACCAATCGTACATCGCAGAGTCGCTCATAGGTTGCATATAGTGAGGCAATGGCGGCAGATGTTGCCGCCATACCTACACCCGATATTATAATCTCCACAGTGGGACAGAGCCTTCTAAAAGGCTCTGCCTCCAACTCCGTAGGGAATATGTATACCACCTTATGGTGCATAATTACCTGACTATCTGTAGTCCGAACCTACAACAGCCTCCAACTCCTCGACAGTAAGAGGAAGAAGCTTATCACCAATAAAGCGGCTACCAGTCTCTGTTACAAGCACATCGTCCTCGATGCGGATACCGCCAAACGTACGATAGTTATCCAATGCGTTGTAGTCTACAATATCCGTAAACTTACCCTCCGAGCGCATCTTGTCGATGAGTGCAGGGATGAAGTAGATACCTGGCTCGTCAGACATCACCGTACCTGGCTCTACACGCCATGTAGCACGGTGGATACATGTTGCCGACTTCGCAGCACGCTCTGCAACAGTCGAGAAGTCGAACGAACGCTCGCCAACATTCTCCAAGTCGTGAACATCCATACCCATACCGTGACCCAAGCCGTGAGGCATGAAGAGATACATAGCACCCGCCTCAACAGCTACCTCGGGAGTAGACTTGATAAGGCCCATACCCTTCAAGCCATCAGCCAACGAGAGGTATGCAGCACGGTGGATATCGGGATACATCGTACCAGGCTTAATCATATCCTTAACCTCGCTATGCGCGCGAAGTACTATATTATATATGTCGCGCTGCAGGTCGGTAAACTTACCGCTAACGGGATATGTACGTGTGTGATCTGAGCAGTAGCCCTCAACAGACTCGCCACCACCATCGACAAGCAACAGACGGCCAGCCTCCAACACACCGTCGTGGTTGTGGTTGTGCAAAATCTCGCCATGCTGCGTAACGATAGTTGGGAACGACACACCCTGACCATACGACTTAGCAATACCCTCAACACGACCTGCGATCTCGCGCTCGACAACGCCAGGACGACACATCTTCATTGCTGTCATGTGCATCTGGTAGCCAATCTTAAATGCACGCTCCAAAGCCTCGATCTCCTCTGCCGACTTCTTCTCGCGCATCTCCGCTACGGCAAACATCAAATCCAAAGACTTTCTCTCATGCAACATCGCAAGACGGATACCCAACAAATCGGCAAGCTCGATCTTAAGCTCGGCACGATAGGGAGGAAGGTAGTGTACAGGACGATTCTGCTCGATAGCGCGCTTCAACACGTTGCGAACATCGGCCTTAGGATAACACTTCTCGACACCTACGCCAGCACCCAACTCCGAGAGCGTAGGCATAGGACCTGTCCAGATGATATCCTCCACAGTGAAGTCATCACCGAAGAGCATAGCCTCGCCCGACTCGGCATCGAGAACACCCATCAACGATGGAATGTCGAGGCCGAAGTAGTAGCGGAACGTAGAGTCCTGACGGTAGTAATATGTGTTGTTAGGGTAGTTATTTGGCACCTCGGGGTTAGCGGGAAGAAGAATAAGTCCCTTGCCCACACGGCGGCACAATTCGGCGCGTCGCGCCACATAAGTCTCTTTGCTGAACATAGTTATAATAGTTTTAGTTTGTTAATCATTTTTAGGTTACGGTGGTTAGAAATTTAGAAAGATTAATGAATCTTACACTAAACTCTCTGACTTCCCTAATTACCTCTCTACCTCCTTGTAGACTTTATCACCTCTTCTAACCTCTTCAATAGTCTTTAGCGAGATATAATCGCCTTGCTTTGCGCTCTCGGTAGGCTGTTCATTGAGCATTATACCCTCTGCCTTCTGCTCCACAACGCCTGTCTTTTCGCCCATGAAGAGGAGAGCATCGCCCTCCGAAACCTCGCAAGCCTCAACCAATACCTCAGCAACACCAATACGCTTGAAGTAGTTGGTAACCTTACCCATATATACCTTCTTGAGCGTTGCCGACGAGCCGTAGTGCTGGCTATGCTCGACCATCGTCTTAGCTGCATAGTAGCCACCCCAGAAGTCACGGTTGAAGACCGTACGAAGATGCTCCTTAAGCGGAGCAACACTATCGGGGGTGTACTCGCCACGCTCCAAAAGTAGCAAGGCCTTGTTGTAGTTCTCCACAACGCGCTTCACGTACTCGCCACCGCGAGCACGACCCTCAATCTTGAGTACACGCACACCCGCACCGATGAACTTATCGAGGAAGTCCACAGTACACAAATCCTTGGGCGAGAGGATATACTGTCCATCGACATCCAACGCCTGACCCGAATCCTTATCCGTAATCGTATACTTACGACGACATATCTGACGACAAGCACCACGATTTGCCGAGTGATGCGACTCATGCTCCGAGAGGTAGCACTTACCCGACATCGACATACACATAGCACCGTGTGCAAACATCTCGATACGCACCAACTCACCCGCAGGGCCACAGATATTCTGCTCCTCGATCTGCTTCGAGATGCGCTCAATCTGCTCCAAAGAGAGCTCTCGCGCCAAAACGACAACATCGGCCCACTGCGCGAAGAAGCGCACAGCCTCGATATTCGAGATGTTGCTCTGCGTAGAGATATGCACCTCCATACCCACCTCACGGGCATAGAGAATAGCTGCAAGGTCGGTAGCAATAATTGCGTCGATACCCTCAGCCTTAGCACGATCTATAATTCGACGCATAACCTCCATCTCGTCGTCATAGATGACGATATTCACCGTGAGGTAGGTCTTAACACCCGCAGCGTGTGCCGTACGCACAATCTCTGCGAGGTCGTCGAGAGTGAAGTTCACCGACGATGCAGCGCGCATATTGAGTTGCTCGACGCCAAAATATACCGAGTCTGCACCAGCATTAATGGCTGCATGCAACGACTCGTAGGAGCCCACAGGGGCCATTATCTCTATATCTTTTCTACGTATCATCTCTTCTATTTTTTACGTCCCATAAGGTTGCGAGCAAACTCTCTGAGGTGTACTCGACGCTCCTCCGCGATAGAGAGGTTATCGAGAATGCCGAGTGCACGCTCGAAGCGCAACTCGATCTGCTGCTCGGTAGCATGCTTAACATCGAGAGCATCGTATATAGCCTTCACACGCGAAATCTTCTCCGCATCGCTAATATCTGACATCTTGTGCGTAGTGCGCAACGCCTCACGCTGCTCGGCCGTAGCACGGCTCATAGCCTGCACCATGAGGTAGGTCTGCTTACCCTCGAGGATGTCGCCACCGATCTTCTTACCCAACGCCTCATCGCCATAGCTATCGAGCATATCGTCCTGAAGCTGGAAGGCGAGACCGAGTTCTGTTGCAAAGCGATATATCTTCTTTATATCTTCATCCTGAGCACCTGCCAACGTTGCGCCAATCATTGCCGAACCCGACAACAATGCCGACGTCTTGCGCTCGATCATAAGGATGTAATCCTCGACCGAAACACGCTCCATGCTCTCGAAGTCCATATCGTACTGCTGACCCTCGCACACCTCCAGAGCCATGTCGTTGAAGATGTTTATCACACGCTTTAGCTTATCGCCATCCAAACCTGCGAGGAGCTTATAGGCTGTGATAAGCATTGCATCGCCCGAGAGGATAGCAACATTGCCACCCCACTTCGCATACACCGAGGGCTTACCGCGACGTACGGCTGCATTATCCATAATATCGTCGTGCAGTAGCGTGAAGTTATGGAACACCTCCACAGCCATTGCCGCAGGCATAGCCGCTGCTACCTCGCCACCAAAAGCCTCAGCCGAGAGGAGCAATAACACGGGACGTAGGCGCTTACCACCACCCGACATCGAGTATATTATCGGAGTGTAGAGCAACTCGGGCTCTTCGGGAGTCTGTAGCTGTCGAAGCGTAGCCTCGAAGAGCTCCAATATCTCATCGTTTGTATGACACATAACCTTAAAAGAAACTATTTTATTTTTGTTTTATAATCACTTTTCTCGCGCATAAGTTTCAACGCTGCGGAGCCCAATTCATGGGATTAAGCACTATTATGGCTCAAAATTAGTATTTTTTTTGCAGAGATTAAAATAATTTTGGTAACTTTGACCAATTAATTTCAAAAAACTAACACATTATGATGAAAAAATACGCAATGGGTATCGATATCGGCGGTACCAACACAGCTTTCGGTCTCGTAGACGAGGATGGCAATGTGATCGCCGAGGGTAAGATTTCAACCGACAAGTTTAAGTATTACGACGATTATAAGCCATACGTTGAGACTTTGGCTGCAGCAATGAAGGAGGTCATCGCATCGCAGCCCGAGTGCGACCTTATTGGTATTGGTGTAGGTGCTCCCAACGCCAATATTCACTCTGGCCGTATCGAGACCCCCGCTAACCTCTGGAAGTTCGAGGATCCTGCAGACCCACGCCCTAACTCTATCCGCACATTCAACTTTGTCGAGGATCTCGGCAAGCATTTCGGAGGTGTTAAGGTGATGATTACCAACGATGCTAACGCCGCTGCTATCGGCGAGATGGTCTTCGGTAATGCTCGCGGAATGAAGGACTTTGCGATGATTACACTCGGCACAGGTCTTGGCTCAGGCATCGTCTGCAACGACGAGATGGTTTATGGCCATGACGGCTTCGCAGGTGAGTTTGGCCACATCGCCGTAGCATCACGCGAGACAGGCCGTGTATGTGGTTGCGGCCGTCGCGGCTGTCTTGAGGCATACGTATCGGCAACAGGTATCAAGCGCACGGCTTTCGACCTTATGGCAACAATGACTTGCGACAGTGAGCTTCGCTCAGTACCATACGATAAGTTCGAGGCTAAGATGCTCTCGGATGCCGCTGCAAAGAACGATCCTATCGCTTTGGAGGCCTTCGAGCAGACAGGTAAAACCCTCGGTTTGGCACTCGCTGACCTCACCGCAATTACCTCTCCCGAGGCTATCATTCTCTTCGGTGGCTTGGCTAATGCTGGTGACTACATCATGCGTCCTACATACAAGTATATGGAGGAGAATCAACTATCGGTTTTCAAGGGTAAAGTTAAGCTGATGATGAGTGGTATCCAGGATAAGAATGTAGCTATTTTGGGTGGCGCGGCTCTTATCTGGAAACAGCACCTTGAGGCAGTCATAGAGAACTATTAATCATTATATTCCCACCATATGATGGGTATCTGGCATTGTTGTCAGATACCCATATTTTTTATGAATATATCTAAAAACTCAAAACGTCTAGCACTACGTTTTCACACCAAAACAGAACTCCCCACCCCCTGCTCTTTTTCATCAATTTCGGCATACGCAAAATATCTTCGAACAATTGCCCCGTAAAAAAGATTTTTTTTGTACCTTTACGCCGTTATTTTTTACTTTAAGTAAAAAGCCTATAAAAAATGAGTGCAGAAACATACCATATACCCGTACTTTTGGAGGAGTGCATCGAAGCCCTCGATATTAAGCCTAACGGCACCTATGTCGACTTGACGATGGGCGGCGGCGGACATACCCGCGCCATACTCGAACATCTTGGTGAGAATGGGCACCTCTACTCCTTCGATCAGGATCCCGATGCCGAGGCTAATGCCCCCCGCGACACACGACACACCTTCGTTGCGAGCAACTTCCGTTTCTTGCGTGGTGCACTACGTCTGCGCGGTGTAGAGGGTGTAGATGGCATCTTAGCTGACCTTGGCGTATCGTCGCACCATTTTGATGCCAAGCATCGTGGCTTCTCGTTCCGTGGCGAAGCTCCACTCGATATGCGCATGAACAGCCGCGCAGGTCGCACGGCAGCCGACATCGTAAACAGTTACTCGAAGGAGGCGTTATCCGATATTTTTGCTCAGTATGGCGAATTGGACACCACGTGGAAGATTGCCAACTGCATAGAACGCGCTCGTGCCAATGCTCCTATCCTCACAACAGCCGACTTAGTCAAGGCCGTGGAGCCATGCACCCCTGCCAAGGATGAGTCGAAGTTCCTCACAAAGCTCTTCCAGGCGTTGCGTATCGAGCTCAACGGAGAGATGGAAGCCTTGAAGATGGCCTTGGAGCAGAGCCTTAAGGTACTCAACCCCGAGGGTCGTTTGGTCATCATGTCATACCACTCGTTGGAGGATAGATTGGTAAAGAATTTTATGCGCAGCGGAAATTGCAATGGCGAGGTAGAGAAGGACTTTTTCGGTCGCAGCACAACACCCCTAAAGGTTATCACCCGCAAGGCTATCATCCCCAGCGACGAGGAGATAGAGCGCAACCCTCGTTCGCGCAGTGCCAAGCTACGTGTTGCCGAGAAATTATAATCTCCACAGCTCAAAACGAATTATTAAGATGCAGAGAGATAGATATAGCGATGACGGTCGCGAAGAGGTTATCTTCGACATGGATGCCGAGAGGGAGAAGCGCATACGCCGCGAGGTGGTGCGCATAACACCTATCGAACGCTATGAGGATGACGACGAGGTCGAGAGATTGGATTACGAGGACGAGGAGGAGTACATCCCCGAGATGGAGGGTGACGAGGAGAGCGAAGCGCAAGTTGAGCGACGCTCCAAGTCGCTATGGCAGCATATCACCACAGGTACGTTCTTCACGGATGGTGCTGCGAGCTATTACCGCTACCTCATAGCTATCGCAGCGATGTATTTTTTGAGCATTTTCCTAAGTTTCGTACAACTCAATGCCGACCGCGAATACCGCAACCTACAGAACTACGCTACGGTTCTCAATGAGCGCGCCGTACTTAAGGAGGAGGAGCGCTACTCGCTATCGTCAAAGAGCAACGTCGAGGATAGGTTGCGCAGCTACGGTATCGAACTCATTGATCTATCTAAGCACAGCCGCCTAATCGAGAAGTAACAATGGCACAAACAGATACAACAACATCAACAAAACGCCCTAAGCAGGTGCAGGATGCTAAGCGCGACATTCTCTCTCGCGTGAAGCTTCTCTACACCCTTTTCATACTGCTCGGCATAGGCATCGTAGCTCGTCTGCTATGGGTGCAGATTGCCAGCCCCTCGGTACGACATAATGCCCGCGTCCTCAACGACGGCATCGTGCGCGAGGTGATGCTACCAGCACACCGTGGTACAATCCTCACGCGCGAGGGTGAGCCTTTGGCTCTGTCGAGTTTCCGCTACCACGCAGCTATCGACTTTGCCTCGGAAGCACTGCAAGAGAGCGACGAGGAGACGCTACATCGCAACGTGGACTCTCTTGCCCGCTTGTTGGCCATGCACTTCAACCAAAATGACGCAGCCCGCCACGGCTATAAGTATATCTCGGCCGAGGAGTACAAGAGGGAGTTTTTACGCCTGACGGCTGCGGGTCGTGATCGTTCTCGACAGATATTTCCGCGAGCAGTAACCACCGATGAGTGGAACATGATACGTCGTAACTTTCCAATTTTGAACGACAACATGGGTATCGTATGTGGCACACGTCGTACCGACGAGCGCATATACCCCTCGGGGGATCTTGCCAAGCAGCTTATCGGCGTACTTCCCGACTCTACGAAGGCCGACAAGATCCGCTTCGGCACGGGCGTAGAGCGTGTCTATAATGACGACCTCGCAGGACAGCACGGCTTATCCATAGAGCAGCGTATCGCACACGGTTTCTGGACACGTATCGAGGATAGTCGCAACCGCATGGCCGAGGATGGCTGCAATGTGGTGACTACGCTCGATGGTGGTCTGCAGAAGATGGCCACAGAGCGACTTCGAGAGGAGTTGGAGAAGGAACACGCCTCGTTTGGTGTAGCAATGGTAATGGAGGTAGCCACGGGAAATATGCTCTGCTTGGTAAACCTCAGTTCGGGCAAGGAGCGTGGCACGAACTATCGTGAAGATGTCTTCAACCACGCCTTTAGTACGGCTATGTGCCCAGGTTCAACATTTAAGCTCGCCTCGGCAATGGCCCTGCTTGAGATTGGAGGGTGTGACGCCAACACGATAGTCAGCATTCCGAAGTCGAGCCAGAAGGTCGGCGACAAGATGGTGGTCGATTCGCACCGCATAGACAATGAGGATGGTAAGGCTATGGATAGTGTAACGATGCGCGACGGCTTTGCCCACTCGTCGAATATCTACTTTGCCAAGGCTGTCTACGACCGTTTCAAGGATGAACCCGAGCGTTATACTCGTTTCCTCGAGGGTTTGCTCTTCAACGACCATGTCGGCCTACAGAGCTATGGCGAGGTTAAGGCCAACCTTCCGCGACCAGGCACTGCGGAGTGGAAGAAGAATGGCAGCATAGGACTTACATTACCTCAGCTTGCCTACGGCTATATCATCGAGCTACCGCCAATCCACACCCTCACCTTCTTCAACGGTGTGGCAAACAATGGTCGCATGGTAGCACCACGCCTTATCGAGCGCATCGAGCGTGACGGCGAGGTTGTGGAGCGTCCTCCCGTTGTTACGCTACGCGAGAAGATGTGCTCATCAAAGACTTTGGAGGGCCTTAGAGAGTGTCTTTCGGCAGCCTCGGCAGACAACCGCACGGCATATAAATTCCGAGGTCTTCCTATAGAGTTTGGTTGCAAGACGGGTACTGCACAGATTTGGGGTAGCTTCGTATCAGATAGCGAAGCCGACAAGAGAAGCATGAGCGATGGTATGAGCGTTAAAGATGGCTACTACCTTGGCTCGGTGATTACGATGTTCCCTATGGATAACCCCAAATATACGGTTATGGTGTGTGTAGCCAAGCAGCAGACTGGCTCTCATCCCAACTACTACGGTATCAACCTCTCAGGACCTACGGCACGTGCCATCATGGACTACATCTATGCTAACGATCCCACGCTACATGCCCACGTGGAGGTTCCCGAGGAGCCCTATGCAGCACGTAGCATCAAGGCGGGCAGCGGTAAGGCGGTATGGATGTGTGCCGATCGCTATGCAGCAGATGTCGTAGAGCAAGAGAGCGAGGATGGCATCAAGGCTAAATCGGCCGAGTGGTGCAAAAGCTCGATTGATGAGGAGGGCGTCGCCACGATAAGTGCCGTAACGACGGCAGATGGCAAGGTGCCAAATGTCGTGGGTATGGGTCTTTCGGATGCGCTATATCTCTTGGAGAGCAACGGTCTGAGGGTCACACATTCGGGTAGCGGCCGCGTAGTGAGCCAGAGCATACGCTCGGGCACGGCAATATCGAAGCAGGGGCGCACGATACACCTCACATTGGAGAGATAACAATGAAAAACTTACAGAAAGAGCTATATAGTTGAAACGATGAAACGATTTGAAGATATTATCGCCGACGTAGAGGCGATCGAGATACATAACCCTCATAACCCCGAGATTACAGCCTTGGAGTATGACTCACGCCGCATCGAGACTGGCGCATGCTTCTTTGCCGTAACGGGTACGGCAAGCGACGGACATAGCTACATCGCCTCGGCTATCGAGCGCGGTGCCGTGGCTGTCGTATGCCAGCAGCTTCCTGCAGAGCGCGACGAGCGAGTGAGCTACATCGTGGTTAAGGATAGCAACGTGGCTATGGCTGCTATGGCTGCTGCGTACTACGACCACCCATCCCGCGAGTTGCACCTAGTAGGTGTCACTGGTACGAATGGTAAGACCACAACAGCTACGCTCCTCTACGATATGTTTACCGCTTTGGGCTACCGCGCAGGACTCATCTCAACGGTGATTTATCGTATTGGCGAGGAGTCTATCCACTCGACACACACCACTCCCGATGCCATACGCCTCAACGCCATGATGCGCCGTATGGTGGATGCTGGCTGCGACTACTGCTTTATGGAGGTATCATCGCATGCTGCGGCTCAACACCGCATCGCAGGTCTTCACTTCGAGGGCGCACTCTTTAGCAACCTTACGCATGACCACCTCGATTACCACGGCACATATAAGGAGTATATCCGCGCTAAAAAATCCTTCTTCGACAATCTATCGGCCGAGGCGTGGGCAGTCACCAATATCGACGACCGAAACGGAGAGGTGATGATCCAAAACTGCAAGGCGCGCACCTTCAGCCTCTCGCTACGCTCTATGGCCGACTACCGTTGTAAGGTTATCGAGATGTTACCCGATGGCATGTTGCTCAACATCGACGGTGTGGAGACCTGGGTTAAGTTCTCGGGCAAGTTCAACGCCTACAACTTAACAACAGTATATGCCGCAACACGTCTGCTCGGAGTGGATAAGATAGAGGCACTCACCATCCTATCGCAGCTACGCCCCGTTAGTGGTCGTTTCGAGACTATTGTAGCCGACGACGGCACTATGGCAATTGTCGATTATGCCCACACGCCCGATGCATTGGAGAATGTCTTGGAGACCATCGAGGAGCTACGCCGCGACAAGGAGCGTCTGTTTGTCGTATGTGGCTGCGGTGGCGACCGTGACCGCACGAAACGTCCCGAAATGGCTGCTATCGCTGCAAAGTATGCCACTACAGCTATCTTCACCTCGGATAATCCTCGTACAGAAAACCCCGAGGCTATCCTCGACGACATGATTGCAGGAGTGAAGGATCGCAATAACTACCTACGCATCAGCGACCGTCGTGAGGCAATACGCACGGCTGCAATGATGGCACAAAAGGGCGATATCATCCTTATTGCAGGTAAGGGCCACGAGGATTACCAGATTATTGGCACCGAGAAGCACCACTTCGACGATAGAGAACAGATACGCGAAGCCTTCGTAACGACACACAGCAGCACAAGAAACTAAACTGAACGATACAATAACACACAAAATAAGAGTAGAAAGAAACTATGTTATACCGTCTTTTCGAATATCTCAACCACAACACCAATCTCCCTGGAATGGGTATTGGCAGCTACATATCGTTTCGTGCCGTAGCGGCCATCGTGCTATCGTTGCTCATTACCATTCTCTTCGGCAAGCTCATCATCCGCTTCTTGCGTCGTAAGCAGATTGGCGAGGATATACGCGACCTCGGACTTGAGGGGCAGCTACAAAAGAAGGGCACTCCTACGATGGGTGGTATCATTATACTCCTTGCAATTGTGGCTCCCGTGCTCCTCTTTGGCGACCTCAATAATGTCTATGTTCAGCTTATGCTTATATCGACAATATGGCTCGGTTTCATTGGCGGTTTGGATGACTACATCAAGGTTTTCCGCCACAAGAAGGAGGGCTTGCAGGGTCGTTTCAAAGTTGTTGGTCAGGTTGGTCTGGGCATCATCGTGGGTACTACGATGTGGCTATCGGAGGATATTGTCGTACGCGAGAAGAGCTTCGAGACCTACACCTATACCATCACCGATAACCAGACGGGCGAGGTTGTAGGCAACCATACCGAGCGTCGCATCATCAGCACATCACCCGAGAAGAGCACCAAGACCTCGATTCCCTTCCTCAAGGATACGGAGTTGGACTATGCTCAGCTAACAGCGGGTAACGATACCGCAGCATGGCTGCTCTATATCGTCGTGGCAATACTTGTCATCACCGCCGTATCGAATGGTGCAAATCTCACGGATGGCATTGATGGACTACTTACGGGTGTTTCGGTGCCGATAGTCCTTGTGCTCGGTATATTGGCATACCTCTCAGGACACATCATCTACTCGGACTACCTCAACATTATGTATATCCCCGATAGCGGTGAGCTAATCGTCTTTGCAGCAGCATTTGCAGGTGCGCTCATCGGCTTCTTGTGGTATAACTCCTTCCCTGCACAGATATTCATGGGCGACACCGGTTCGCTCACGATAGGTGGTCTTATCGCCGTCTTCGCACTCTGCATCCGCAAGGAGCTGCTTCTACCGCTTCTCTGCGGTATCTTCCTCGTGGAGTCGTTGTCGGTGATGTTGCAGGTGGGATACTTCAAATACACGAAGAAGAAGTATGGCGAGGGTCGTCGCATCTTCCTCATGTCGCCCATACACCACCACTATCAGAAGAAGGGCATGTTCGAGACGAAGATTATGATGCGCTTCTTCATCATATCGTTGCTGCTCTCGGCTCTCACGTTGGCAACGTTGAAGATGCAGTAATTCGACTATTGACACAACAAGAAATAATAAAACAGATATTAAGATAATGAAACGTAAAATAGTTGTACTCGGCGGAGGCATATCGGGCTATGGCTCGGCCATCCTTGCCAAAAAGAAGGGCTTTGACACATTCCTTACGGATATGGGCAAGATTGCACCCAAGTTCAAGGAGCGTTTGGACGAGTGGGGCGTGGAGTATGAGGAGGGCCAGCATACCGAGGAGCGCATACTCGATGCCAACGAGGTGATTAAGTCACCAGGTATTCCCGATACAGCACCTATCGTCGTAAAGCTCCGCGAGAAGGGTATTCCCGTCATCTCCGAGATTGAGTTTGCAGGCCGCTACAAGGGCGTTGCAAAGACTATCTGTATCACCGGCTCGAATGGTAAGACGACGACCACATCGCTCATCTACAAGATTATGAAGGATGCAGGTCGCAAGGTATCACTCGGTGGTAACATCGGCGAGAGCTTTGCCTACTCGGTAGCTACCGACCGTTACTTCTGGCACGTATTGGAGCTCAGTTCGTTCCAGCTCGATGGATGTTTTAAGTTCAAGGCCGATATTGGTGTGCTCACAAACATCACTCCCGACCACCTCGACCGCTACGACTACAAGTTGGAGAACTATGCTCGCTCGAAGATGCGCATCACGCAGAATCAGGCAGCAACCGATGCCTTCATCTACTCGGCAGACGATGTGGAGACACAGCGCATGCTCGACAATATGGATTCGACGTTGCGTGCCCGCCAGCTTCCGTTCGCCATCAATACGGCTATTGCCAGCGGTGATGGTGACGCGGTGCTCGAGGGTCATAGCTTTACGGCTACGGTGGGTAAGAAGTCTGTGACGATCGACACTCGCAAGATGCAAATCGAGGGTATGCACAACGTCTACAACGCCATGGCCGCAGCTTTGGCAACACTCGCTGCGGGTATCGAGCCTCGCCATATCAAGCGCTCTATCTACGACTTTTCACCCGTGGAGCACCGCCTCGAGCCTGCGGGTAAGAGGGACGACATCGAGTGGGTGAACGACTCGAAGGCTACGAATGTAGACTCGGTGTGGTACGCCTTGGAGAGCATGAAGCGTCCTACGGTGTGGATTGCTGGAGGTACGGACAAGGGTAACGACTACACACCGCTCAAGGAGTTTGCACGTCGCAAGGTTAAGGCTCTGGTTTGTATGGGTGTGGACAACAGCAAGCTCCTTCGCGAGTTCGACGGCATAGTTCCCAAGCTCTACGACTGCAAGTCGTTGGACGAAGCTATGCGTGCAGCGCGCAACGAGGCATGCAGTGGCGATACCGTGTTGCTCTCGCCCGCATGTGCAAGTTTCGACCTCTTCCACAACTACGAGGAGCGTGGCCGATTGTTCAAGGAGTGGGTTAAGGAGAATGTTCTAAACGACTAATTGGCTATGACCAAGCAGAACGATAAGCAGACCACACAGGGTCGTAAGGATATATTTAGTGATGTTCGCCTCGCGTTCGAAGGCGACCGCACGCTGTGGATCATCTACGCAGTGCTCATCACCCTATCTATCCTTGTGGTTTACTCCTCTACGGCGAAGATGGCCTATGACATCACCTCGAAGATGAGCACTACGGATGCACTACGCACACAGATTATGTTTGTGCTGATGTCCATACCGCTCATCTACTTTGTGCATAAGACCGACTATCGCCTATTCCGTCGCTTCACACCACTGATGTACTATCTCTTTATCGGTCTTACGGTTGCAGCATATCTCTTTGGCTCGACAACAAATGGCGCAGCTCGTTGGCTACCTATCGGTCCTTTCCAATTCCAGCCATCGGAGGGTCTTAAGATTATGACTATTCTTATGCTTGCACGCTGCATGGAGCCACGACAGGTCGATATCAACAAGCTGAACTTATTGCCTACCTCGCTACGCCTTGGCGACGAGAAGCAGAGGCGTATCATTCGCGAGAATACCATACCGCTGATTGGCCCCGTAATTCTGTCGTGCGGTGTTATTCTTCCTGCGCATACCTCCTCGGCTGTAATTATCTTTATGGCCTCGGTAATCATGCTCTATATCGGCCGTGTGAGCACCAAGGAGATAGCCAAGTTTATCGTCGTGATGTCGGCAATAGGCATGCTGGGACTCTCGGCGATGTCGCTCGTAGGCATGGGTCGTGGCGATACGGCAGGCGGTCGCCTATCATCGTGGATTAGCGAGTGGACAACAGATGGTAAGTGTTCGTCGATGAGCGAGATGTCCGACACGCAGCGCGCAATGGTGGCAATACATAACGGTAGCCTCTTTGGTGAGGGTGCGGGACATAGCACCTCGCGTGTGGTTGTCATCCACCCCGAGAGCGACTATGCCTACGCCTTCTTCGTCTCGGAGTATGGCATAATCACCGCACTGCTGCTAATGCTCCTATACCTATGGATATTCTTCCGTTCGATAGAGATATGTAGAAAGTGTCGCACAGCATTCCCTATGCTTATGACCGCAGGTCTGGGTCTGCTCATAACGATTCAGGCACTGCTACATATTCTCGTACAGATAAACATCATCCCCGAGACGGGACAGACCCTACCACTTATCTCGCGAGGTGGTACTTCGATGCTATTTACGAGCATCGCCATAGGCATAATCATCAGCGTAAGTCGCACAAATGCACTTACAGAGAGCGAGACGAAAAAACGCCAAACAAAAAAAGAGTACAACGATGAGTAACGACATAAGATTGGATAAGTATCTGTGGGCCGTGCGTATCTTCAAGACCCGTAGCGATGCTGCGGATGCCATACGCCAAAACCGCGTGATGGTAAACGATGCCTATGCCAAACCCTCGCGCGAGGTAAAGATTGGCGATATGGTAACGGTGCGTCGTGAGCGTATCACATATAGCTACAAGGTATTGGACTTAGTATCGAGCCGCCAGCCCGCCAAAAATGTGCCTATGTACTGCCTGAACTGCACGCCGCAGGAGGAGTTGGATAAGCTCAACGTACCACACGAAACCATATTTGTCTTCCGCGATCGTGGCACGGGCCGTCCTACGAAGAAGGAGCGACGCGATATTGACGCACTTATGGAGGGTTTCTACTTTGATGATGAGGCCTTCGACGATGAAGATTAAAAATAATAGAGCAAACAAAATAACAAAACAATATAAAACACAACAAATTATGGAATACGATTTCAGAGCCATAGAGTCGAAATGGCAAAAGAGATGGCAGGAGGAGGGCACCTATAAGGTAGATGTCGATGCCTCACGCCCTAAGTTCTACGTATTGGATATGTTCCCCTACCCCTCGGGTGCAGGTCTACATGTGGGTCACCCACTCGGATATATCGCATCGGATATCTACTCACGCTACAAGCGTCAGTCGGGCTTCAATGTCCTACACCCCATGGGCTACGACGCCTTCGGTCTTCCCGCAGAACAGTATGCTATCCAGACAGGTCAGCACCCAGCAGTAACTACCGAGGAGAATATTGCACGTTACCGCTCACAGCTCGACAAGATTGGCTTCTCGTTCGACTGGTCACGCGAGGTACGTACCTGCGAGCCCGAGTATTACCATTGGACACAGTGGGCATTCCTCAAGATGTTCGACCACTGGTACAACAACACTACATGCAAGGCAGAGCCTATCACCGCTCTTGTACGCCACTTAGAGGAGAAGGGTACCACAGATTTGGATGCAGCACAGACCGCAAGCCTTAGCTTCACAGCTGAGGAGTGGAAGGCTATGTCGGCGGCCGAGAAGGAGCAGGTGTTGCAGAACTACCGCCTTGCATTCCGCGCCGACACTATGGTAAACTGGTGCCCCGCACTCGGTACAGTATTGGCTAACGACGAGGTTAAGGAGGGCCTATCGGTTCGTGGTGGCCACCCCGTAGAGCAGAAGCGCATGAAGCAGTGGCTATTGCGTGTTACAGCATACGCACAGCGCATGTTAGACGGTCTCGAGAAGTTGGAGTGGAGCGAGTCGCTCAAGGAGATTCAGCGTAACTGGATCGGTCGCTCGGTAGGTGCTCAGGCATTCTTCGACATTGCAGGCATGGAGCGCAAGTTGGAGATCTTCACCACACGCCCCGATACTATCTATGGTGTTACATTTATGGTTATCGCTCCCGAGCACGAGTGGGTAGCAGAGCTTACAACTGACGAGAATCGCGAGGCTGTCGAGGCATACATTGCTGAGACAAAGCGTCGTTCGGAGCGTGAGCGTATCGCCGATACGAAGCGTGTGAGTGGTGTAAAGACTGGCTCGTATGCTATCAACCCATTTACCGGCAAGCAGATACCTATCTACATTTCGGATTATGTACTCTCGGGCTACGGTACTGGTGCTATCATGGCCGTACCTGCACACGACTCTCGCGACTACGCCTTCGCGCGCCACTTCGGTCTTGATATCATCCCCGTTGTTGAGGGTGGCAACATCGAGAAGGAGTCGTACGATGCTAAAGAGGGTAAGCTAATCAACTCGGAGCTTATCAACGGCATGGACGTAAAGGAGGCTATCGACTTTATGTTTGCCGAGGTTGAGAAGCGCGGTATCGGTAAGCGATTGGTTAATTACCGCTTGCGCGATGCTATCTTCTCACGCCAGAGATATTGGGGTGAGCCATTCCCTATCTACTACAAGAATGATGTTGCATACCGTCTTAGCGACGAGCAGCTTCCTCTGACACTCCCCGCAATCCAGAACTTCGGTCCTACGGCTGAGGGTGAGCCTCCTTTGGCACGTGTCGAGGAGTGGCACACAGCCGAGGGTTATCCTTATGAGCTCTCAACAATGCCAGGTTTTGCTGGCTCATCGGCATACTTCCTCCGCTATATGGATCCTCGCAACAACAAGGAGCTTGTAGGTCGTGAGGCTAACGAGTATTGGCGCAATGTCGATTTGTATGTGGGAGGTATCGAGCACGCTACGGGTCACCTTATGTACTCACGTTTCTGGAATATGTTCCTCTACGACTTGGGTTATGTATGTGAGGCCGAGCCATTCAAGAAGCTCGTAAACCAGGGTATGATCCAGGGACGTTCGAACTTCGTATATCGCGTTGTTGGCACAAACAAGTTCGTATCGCTCGGTCTTAAGGGCGAGTACGAGACACAGGAGATCCACGTCGATGTGAATATCGTTAAGAACGACATTCTCGACCTCGATGCATTCCGTGCATGGCGTCCCGAGTTCGCAGATGCAGAGTTCATCCTCGAGGATGGCAAGTATATCTGCGGTTGGGCTATCGAGAAGATGTCTAAGTCGATGTTCAACGTCGTAAATCCCGACTATATCGTAGATACCTACGGTGCCGACACATTGCGTATGTATGAGATGTTCCTCGGCCCATTGGAGCAGTCTAAGCCATGGGATACCAACGGTATCGACGGTGTACATAAGTTCTTGCGCCGCTTGTGGGCAAAGTTCTACTCGCGCGATGGTCAGCTACTTCTTAACGACGAGAAGGCTACACCTGCCGAGCTTAAGACCCTCCACAAGACTATCAAGAAGGTAAGCGAGGATATCGAGAACTTCTCGTTCAACACCTCTGTTGCAGCCTTCATGATCTGTCTCAACGAGCTCGGTGACTGCTCTAAGCGCGAGATTTTGGAGCCTTTGACAGCTCTTATCGCACCATTTGCACCACATATCGCCGAAGAGATGTGGCATACGTTGGGTCATGAGACCTCGGTATGCGATGCTGCATTCCCCAAGTTCTGCGCTGAGTATTTGGTGGAGAACTCATTTGAGTACCCCGTGATGATTAATGGTAAGCTCCGCTTCAAGCAGGAGTATGCACTCGATATGACACAGGAGGCAATCGTAGCAGATATCGTTACGACCGAGGGCGCTCAGAAGTGGCTCGAGGGCAAGCAGCCTAAGAAGATTATTGTTGTCAAGGGCAAGATCATCAATATCGTGATGTAATGGTCAGGCAGTTTATTTCGATGTCGGTATTTGCCGGTCTTTTGATCGGCATTGCCGGACTCGTTTTCCTGCATGTCGGAGGTTTGGGCGGAGCAGTACTCTTCGCCTTTGGCCTTATGTCGGTGAGCATAAGCAAGGCTTTGCTCTTCACGGGCAAGGCGGGCTATCTACCCTTTAAGGAGTCGCTGCAGCTACTACCTATGGTTGTGCTAAATGCTGTGGGTTGCCTTCTAATGGCTGGTATAGCCTACTCGACCATCGAGGTTAGCGACAACGCTTTAGCTACACTCCAGACCATTATGGCGGCCCGCGAGGCAGCATCGTGGAATATTGTTGTGACATCCGTAGGTACGGGTGTTATCGTGACCCTCGCGCTCTACGGCGTACGTAATGGCACCTATCTTCCACTACTCTATGGTGTTCCGGTATTTATCATGTGCGGACTACCACACAGTATTGCCGATGCCTTCTACTACTGGGTAGCAATTCTCCACGGCGACTTTGAGCCTTGGATGATTATGGCGTGGATATGGTCCGTAGTGGGTAACTATATCGGCTGCAACCTACCTCGCTGGTTTATGGGTAAGGAGTTTTAATATTTGTGGGTTATGCTATCGAGCGTAATCCGAAGCTGTCGTCAATGAGCGGCAGCAATAATACGTAGAGTGATGCTATTTTTAGGCATTACCACAAAAAATTCCCCGAGGGTAATCACCTTCGGGGAATAATTTTTTGTGTCGGTATATTTTAGCCGATAAGAGCCTCGTATGCTGCTGCGTCGAGCAAATCCTCAACCTCAGCAGGATTAGACATCTTAATCTTAACCAACCAACCCTCACCGTATGGATCCTTGTTTACGAGTGAAGAGTCAGCCTCAACAGCCTCATTGAACTCCAAAACCTCGCCGCTAACAGGTGAGAAGGCGTCAGATACAGTCTTAACAGCCTCGATAGAGCCGAATACCTCGTTTGCCTCGATAGTCTCGCCAACAGTAGGAACGTCAACGAAAACGATATCACCAAGCTGTGACTGAGCGTAGTCTGTAATACCGATAACAGCAACATCGCCCTCTACACGACACCACTCGTGGTCGTTAGAATACTTCAAATTTGCAGGTACATTAGCCATAATAAACGAATTATTAAGTAGTTATAGTTTGATAATGTTTCTTTTCCGTATCTTTTGCTCGGCGTTACTCACACTTTCGCAACTACAAATATACGCCTATTTTCGGATTATCAAAAATAAAAATCGACTTTTTTACACACAATTTTCTCTCCAACCCTTAATTTTTTCTCTAAACATCCCCAAATATAGTGTTATCGAATACTCAATTTACCCACATTTGGCGATTGTCCACCTCGGCGTGATGCGGTACCTTTGCAGTGAGAAAAATAGGAAGATATGGAGAGGGTTTCGAGATACGTAAATATTATATTAATAATAGGTATACTGCTACTACACAACGTGGCATACGCCTCGACCGAGAGTACCAACCCTCCTGGAGGTGTACTTATCGAGGGTTGTGTAACAGATAGTGCAGGCGATGCTCTGCCCTACGCCACTGTATATGTGGAGAGTTCAACACAAGGTACAACGACAGATGCTTCGGGACACTACCGCCTGCGTGTGGCGCGTGGCAAGCAGACTATCGTTGCATCGGTACTTGGATATGAGGACAGCAAGATGGATATCGACGCATCGCAGAGCACAATTACAAGCGTAAACTTCGCTCTCGAAGAGCAGAGCACAGCTATAGACGAAGTGGTGGTAACAGCCTCAGGCGTAGGAGGTCTGCGACGCTCGGCATTTAATGCTGTGGCGGTAGATACAGCCCCTTTGCGCAATACCACGAAGAATCTAAGCGACGCTCTCGCACGCGCTCCCGGTCTCAAGCTCCGCGAGGCGGGAGGCGTAGGCTCGGAGATGTCGCTATCGGTAGATGGCTTCACGGGCAAGCACGTCAAGATATTTATCGACGGCGTACCGCAAGAGGGTGTGGGTAGCTCCTTCTCGCTGAACAACATACCTGCAGGCTTTGCCGAGCGCATAGAGGTATATCGTGGCGTCGTACCTGTAGGCTTTGGTGCGGATGCAATTGGTGGCGTGGTAAACATCGTCACTAACAAGGCGCGTCGTCGCTGGTTTGCCGACGCATCCTACTCCTACGGCTCGTTCAACACCCACCGCTCGTCGGTGAATGCTGGACAGACGCTCGACAACGGCTTTATGTGGGAGGTGAACGCCTTTCAGAACTACTCGGACAACAACTACAAGGTGGAGGCTCCCGTAGAGGACTTCGCCACAGGGCGCATAGAGCGCAACAAGCTCGAGAGGGTTGAGCGTTTCCACGACACCTACCACAACGAGGCTATCGTCGCAAAGCTCGGCGTTGTAGACAAGGCGTGGGCAGACCGTTTTGTTATAGGCATAAACTACTCGCAGATGTACAAGGAGATACAGACAGGCGTGCGCCAAGAGATTGTCTATGGAGAGAAGTTCCGACATGGCTACTCGCTTATCCCATCGCTAGAGTATCAGAAGCGCAACCTTCTGGTCGAGGGTCTCGACCTTACGCTTACGGCAAACTACAATCGTAATCATACGGTAAATGTCGATACAGCGCAGTATAAGTATAATTGGCGTGGCGAGACTAAGCGTCTCAACTCTCCTGGTGAGCAGTCGTATCAGCACTCAGCAGCCGACAACGACAACTGGAACGCTACGGCAACACTCAACTACCGCATAAGCCGCAAGCACCATATCACACTCAACCATGTATTCAACGCCTTCCGCCGTGAGAATAGCTCACTGCTAGCCAAGGAGGTAGCAACGGATGCTATCGATAAGCAGACACGCAAAAATATCACTGGCCTGCAATACCGCTTCTCGCCATCTAAGAGGTGGAACGCTTCGGCATTTGCCAAGTATTACGCGCTCTACACCTCAGGACCAATAGCCACAAACGACAAGCAGACAGAGTTTGTGCGTGCTACACGCAGCGAGGATGCCTTAGGCTATGGTGCTGCAGCAACATACTTTATCATTGAAGAACTGCAGGCGAAGCTATCCTACGAAAAGGCTGTGCGTCTGCCAACTATCGAGGAGCTTTTTGGTGATGAAGATTTGGAGATGGGCGATGTTGGCATACGCCCCGAAAAGAGCGATAACCTAAACTTCAGTCTATCGTACAACACCGTACTCGGTAGCGATGGCCATCATGGCATATTTGTCGAGGCGGGATTCATCTGGCGCAACACTACGGACTACATTCAGCGCAACATCGTAGACCTTAGCGGTGGCAAATCGGCAGCCTCGTATATCAACTATGGCAGGGTACTGACGCTCGGTGCTAACATCTCGGCACGCTACACCTTTGCAAAGTGGCTCTCGGTGGGTGGCAACTTTACATATATGGATGTGCGCGACAATATGAAGCTCGCACTCGGTACGACGATGCCCAACTTGGGCTATGGCGACCGTATGCCAAACATCCCCTATCTCTTTGCCGATGCCGATATTACCTTCACGTGGCAAGATTTTCTCCACGAGAACAACACATTGTCGCTAACCTACGACAACCAATACCTACACCACTTCTACTACTACTCATCTCGCATCGGAACAAATCGCGATGACTATATGGTGCCCAATCAATTTTCGCACAACATTGCTCTTAGCTACACCCTCAAGGATGGCAAGTATAACATATCGTTCGAGTGCCGTAATCTTACCAATGAGAAGCTCTACGACAACTTCTCGCTACAGAAGGCTGGTCGTGCATTCTATGGCAAGCTACGCATATCGTTCGGAGGCAGATAACAGGGATAATAATAAATAATTATAGTATATGAATTTCAAGTCAATTTTTCGAACAATGATGATTGCTGCGACCATCCTTGGCGCAGCATGTGAGAACAACAACCCTAACAAGGTAGATAAGCCTGCAATAAGCACGGACTACGCCTACGTCATCGCCTCGCAAGGCGTATTCTCCAACACTACGACAAATGCTCTACTCACAACCTCTACACTCAGCGAGGGCAGCGTGGGTATGGAGAATGGTCTGGTAAACGATGGCGCGACGTACTGGATTTTCTATGGCGACAAGTATCTTTATGGCCTTACATACAACCAGGGTAATGCCGGTACAACACGCTCCTACATCCTCCGTGAGGATATGACTCTCGAGGCGCGTCCTGCGGAGTATGCCGTGCGCCGCTTTACGAGCTATGGCATCTACGACAAGTATATAATGACATCATCGACAGGCGATGGCCCTGCGGAGTGGGCCGATGAGAACGGTTTTATCCCTAAGTCGCTACTCATCTCCTACCTCGATGTCGCAGCCGAGACCTACACCACGAACGACACCCGCGAGGAGGCATATCTCGCCGAGAACTTCTTGGGCAATGGCGAGTATGTTACCCTTGCAGGTATCGAGCAGAGTGGCGACAAGATATACTCGGCAGCAGTACCTATGGGCCTTAGCCAATATGGTGCGAAGGTCGAGGGCGGCAAGTGGATACGCGAGGGCTACTCCGACCTCGTAAAGAGCGAGGCGGGAGGCTCGGGCTCGGGTGCATATAAGGAGGGAGAGTTGCAGTGGACACAATATCCCGACGAGTGCTGGGTAGCAATATTTGATGACGAGACACTCACATCTAAGCATCTACTAAAGACCGACAAGCTAAGCTATGCCTGTGGCCGTAATAAGTCGCAGTACTATCAGATGATTTGGAGTGTCGATAATGGCGACATCTACGTATTCTCGCCCTCTTATGCCAAGGCTATGGACGACGCTCGCCAACGCACCACACTCCCCGCAGGTGTTATGCGCATCAAGAGTGGCGAGAAGGAGTTCGATCCTAGCTACTACTTCAACATAGAGGCATTGGCCGATGGTTGCTCATTCCTGCGCACCTGGCCTATTGGTGGCACTAAGTTCCTAATGCTTATGTACAACGCGCCTATCACCCCCGAAAAGAGTATGACAGCCAACAAGCTCGCAATATTCGATGCTGAGGCCGGCACGCTTAAGTATGTTACGGGGCTTCCTGCGGCCGAGAATATCTCAGGATTTGGCAGCGCGCCATATAGCGAGGGTGGTAAATGCTACATAACAGTAACAACCACCAACGACTACCCTGCAATATATGTCATCGACAACGTATCGGCAGTAGCCACAAAGGGCATAACTGTTGAGGCGACACAGATTAGCGGTGTAGGTCGTCTCTTTCCGCTATAACTATAATTCCACGCACACAATATATGAAAAAGATATTCAAGCAGCTACACCTATGGTTGTCGATACCTATCGGAATGGTGGTATCCGTAACCTGCTTTACGGGTGCGGTACTAATATTTGAGCCCGAAATCTCGGAGCGCGCACACCGCGACTATCTATATGTCGCGGAGGTTGGCGCAGAGGCCCTACCCATCGACGAGCTTTTAGCGCGTGTCGAGCCTACGCTTGCCGAGGGGCAGGAGATTCGTGGCATCACAATCTTCGACGATGCAGAGCGAAGCTACAAAGTAAACCTCTCGAAGCCTAAGCACGGAGCGGCATACATCGACCAATATAGCGGCGAAGTGTTGGGACAGCCCGAGCGTCTTAGCCTCTTCCGCACTATGTTCCGTCTACATCGCTGGTTGATGGACTCAAACCCTGGCGACGGCTCGATATTCTGGGGCAAGATGATTGTTGGCATAAGCACGCTCCTCATGGCGTTGGCCATGCTTACAGGCCTTGTAGTATGGCTACCCAAGCATCTGAAGTCGCTCGGCCCACGCCTCAAGATTAAGGTGCGCAGTGGTCGTCATCGTCTTTTCTACGACCTGCATGTCGTAGGTGGATTCTACGCCACGGCACTACTTTTGGTTATGGCTCTCACAGGTCTTACGTGGTCGTTCAGCTGGTATAGGGACGGTCTATATGCTGTGTTCGGCATCGAGCAGACCAAGAGTCCAAATAGTAGTAAGACTGATAATAGGCGTGGAGAGAGAGGGGCTACCACCACACCATATATTCATTGGCAGGAGCTATACGAACGTATAGCACGCGAGAGTGACGAGGCTCGACAGATAACAATTTCGAAGGGTACAATATCGGTAAATAATGGAGGCTGGGGCAACCAGCGTGCCGCCGACCGCTACACATTCGACAACGCCACAGGCCAGATAGAGTCCATAAAGTTGTATGCCGACACCACAAAAGCGAATAAGGCGCGTGGCTGGATATACTCGCTACACGTTGGCAACTTCGGAGGCCTGCTAACACGCATAATGTGGTTCTTAGCAGCTATGCTCGGAGCGACACTACCGCTGACGGGATACTATCTATGGATACGTCGTATGGTGGTGAACCATCGTACGAAAGCGAAACTCAAAGATATAAAGTAGCAAAAAAGATGGTGTCTTACTCTCTGCAAGACACCATCTATCGTTATAGGTTGCATAACAGGACATCGTTATATACTAAATTCTGCCATCGGGAGGATATGATTACGCTGTATAACAACCCTATTCGAGGTACTCTTCTGCATAATGCTACCATCCCGACACTTAATATCTATCGTAAAGCCCTGCTCAAAACTACGGGGTGGCAACGCAATATAGAATGTTGTAGCCTCGGCCGAGAGCTCCACACCGCCACACTCCAGTGTAACCTCCTCGACAATATCGCCTGGGAAGACCAATGTACCTCCAACGCCACCATCCTCGATGTCTGATGCAGGCATTGTCATAAGATGCGAAGTGGCATCGGCTGTATTGATGAATGTGCGACCTGCAACCTGCTCGGCACAATTTCCCCTCAGGCCAATACTCTCTACCCTCTGACCATTGCCCGTAATATGCAGACGTAGCCAGCCGCAGACATTGCGTAGCTTTAGTTCCGAAGTATTACCCCTTGCAACCATCATTGACGAACCTATACCGAAGCTATCCTCAGCATAGTGCTGCACAGCAGGGAGCATAGCACCTACATTGCAACTATTCGAGTTGATATCATAGCGACTGTCATAGGGGTATAGCACCACGATAGACGATGTATTTCTTCGCGCCTCGGGGCTCTCTACAATGCTAAACGAACCAGTACGCTCACCCGTAGCTCCATCGTATCTCCACTTCTGGTTAGCATCACTAAAGTAAAATACCGACACGAAGTCGCCCTCGCTCCAGACAGTCTTTCCACCCAACAGCTCCATGCGCGTAGCATCGCTCGCCTCGAGCGACAGACGAAGCTCGTCGGGGTAGTACGTAAGGTGCTGCTGACCTATGTCGTCCACATCTGCCACCGAGCAGGATGCTAACAATAGCAGAAAAAACAGAGATATTATATATTGCATCGAGAGACTTTAGTTTCGTTTAGTATTGTGGCCACACTCCACATCTATACTCCCTTGTGAGAGTAACCCAATGCAGAGTGTGGCCACGCTAAATAGGTCAAACTACATTACAACGCTACCAGCGATAAAGTCGTACGCCTTGATCTTATCAGCAAACTCGCTCCAACCTGCAGCCTTCTTGTAGGCATCGACAGATGCGGCAGGAACATAGATGTTACCCAATTCTGCCGAATTGCTAAATACACCCTCGCCAAGCACTGGAGGTGTCGTTGCGCGACAATATACTTCTGAAAGCCATGGACAGTTGCTAAAGGCATTAGCCTCGATGCTCTTTAGGCTACGACCGAGGTGAACTGCATAGAACTCTGCGCAGTCCGAGAATGCCGAAGCACCGATAGTCGTTACGCTGTGAGGCAGATATATCGTATCCAAATCAGCATCACCCTTGAAGGCCTGAGCCGAAACAGCGGTAACACTCGCGTTGAAAATAAAGCGCTTCACATTACGACAACTATCATTTACGCACCACTGATACATCTCATTATTAACAATGCTCTGATCAAAAGGCTTACCACCGACAACTAATAGTTCTCTGCTGTAGGTATCGTACCACACCTGCTTAGAATCGGGATAGAACAACTCGCCATCGAAAGCCTCCATAGGCGTAATATGGTTGCGAGAGATCGTAATGCTCTTCTCCGAACTCTTTGTAAAGCATACATCTCCATCGCAGATAACTTCAACCTCAAAACCCTGGCTAAAGGTCTGAGGAGGGAGCGAAATGTAGAACGACGTAGCCTCAGCACCGAGCTCTACACCCGACGTGCCGCAGTTGAGCGTAACCTCACGAAGCGCATTGGCTGCAACGGTTGTAAAAGTAGCAGTCGCATCAGCTCGCTTTACGACAATCTCGCCTGCCACCTGCTCGTTATTCGCACCACGAAACTTAATGCTGCGCACAACCTCGCCATAGCCACAAAGGTCTAAACGCAACCAACCACATACGCTCTTAAGCGTAGTTGTCGTACCCTCTACAACACCGACCATAATGTTGCTACCCACGCCATAGCTATCCTTCAAGAAGTTCTGCTCGGCAGGAAGCGTAGCCTTGAACGTAGCATTATCGGCATCAAACTGATAGTTCGCAAAGGGGTATATCGTAGCGATCTTAGATTCGTCTGCTACCACATCCTTAGCCACTACAGGCTTAAGGACTCCCGTGCGAGCGCCCGTCTCACCCTCGTACTTCCACTCCTCGATATTGCCCGAAGCATATACTACAGCTACTCTATCGTCTGCAGTCCACACCGTCTGGCACTCATCATTGAGCTGCATACGGCTATTGTCACCCTCCAACGTAGCGATAAGCTGGCAATCTGAATTAGTAGCCTCAACGCCCTGCAACACAACATCCTCCTGCGAGCATGCCACAGCAAAAAGAGCTGCGCAGAGCATAAAAATCTTGGTCATTCTCATAAAACCTACTGATTATCTAAATGTAACAAAAAAGGAGAGTGTCACAAAATAGGCGGACACTCTCCATTATCAATCAAATACTACTCCTCCGATGCAGGCTCCTCGGTTGCGAGAGGCTCTACATCATCACGCTCAAAGCGGAAAGGGATGATCTCATCGAGCTCAGCCAACTCCTCAGCAGTAAGCTCGCTTACGGGACGCTTGAAGTATTTCATAGCGACCTCATCCTTATACCAGCTGAAACCTACGCGCACTTCGCGGTAGAGACTCTCATACATATCAGCAGGGAGATCCTTGTCGAAGATAAACTCTGCAACATTGAGCTTTGTACCCTCTGCGTTATCTGTAATTACTACCTCCGAGTTAGTTCTCAAATAATCGAAGATGTAGTTAGCCAACGAACGGTCGTCAGTAGACTTATCCTCGGGATTGTCCGTAAAGACGCGGTCGCCAACGCGAATCTGGTTGTCGCCAACCATCTCGAATGCAATAACCTTGTTTGCAGGCTCATAGCGATCTGCACCACCCTCGAATGTTGAAGGAGTACCAAATACCAAAGCATAGAGCACAAACATCCAGTGTGCCGAGATCGCTGCAACAAGACCACCTACAGTGTGGGCAAGGATAGCCTTAGAGGTGAGCTTACGATAGCCAAGAGCATCGAGCATAGCTGTATGTGTGCTGAGGTAACCACTCCAGCACATACCGATAGCTGTAAATACGGCGATAGCGTTGCCATCAACCCAACCCTCCTGAATGAAGCCAGGGATAAGACCCAAAGCTGCACCCACAGCACCAAGAGCTGTGATAGGGAAGGCCATAAGTGCAGGGTGCTCGAAACCGAACAACCACTCGAATACGATATTGATCTTACCGAAAAGCCATGGCAAGAAGCCTACACCCTCGTATGCAGCTCCGTCATATACACCGTTGTCACCTGTTGTGAAGGTAAGGATCATAACCAACGTAGAGATAATCAATACGCCAGGGATAATCGAAAGACCCACATCAACACCTGTCTTACCACCGTCGAGCAACGAGTTGAGGATACGAGTAAACATCGAAGTCTCCTTAACTGACTCCTGCTCCTGCATATCGGTCTCATCAAGTACCGCAGCAAACTCCTCCTTGAACTCGGGGTACTGCTTAACGATGAAACGCTGCATAAGGCGTGTAGAGGTGATACAACCGATAACAGCACCAGCCAAACCGATGAAAGGCTCTACGAAGAAGCCCTGCGACACCATAAATACGATAACGAGCAGACCCATACCGAATGCTGTACCGAAGTTGGTGAGCGAGATGAACTGATACTTGCGGAAATAGGTGCTGAAACGCTTATCCTTTGCAAGTGAGATAATTGCAGGGTTATCTGACAAGAATGTCATAACCGCACCGAGTGAAGCCACACCAGGAAGGTTGAACAATGGCTTCATCAAGGGACGCAAGATACGCTCCAAGAGACCTACGACGCCAAACTCAACGAAGATACGACCCAACGCACCTGTGATAACACAGATTGCCATGAGGTAGAATACGGTGTTGAGCAATAGGTCGTGCGCCGTCTTCATGATTGTGTTAAGCATGTTTGGCAAGCCCATAACCGAGCCGATACCGCCAAAGATGCCGATAACGATAACGAGGCAGATAATACCGCCGAGGTACTTCTTAATACCTTTTGACTGATTCTCCATATCTTTTATTTAGGTTTTGTTATTCTAATCTAACTACTGTTTCTTAGTCTTGTTGATGATGTTCTGCGCAGCCTTCATAATGTCGATACGCCATGTAAGACCTGCTGTGAAGAACGAACCCTTGTTAAGAGCTGTACCCGCTGGGTTGGTGTTATCGCCAAAGTTGTAGACGTATGCCGCGTGTAGACGCACATCGCGGTTACCCTTGTGGCCAAATGGATAGTACTCCACACCACCACCTACGCGAGAGATCTTGGTATTAGGATATACGAAAAGGCCTGAAGCATATCCCTCACCAGCCGTATCGTAGGTGTACTTCGCAAAGACATTAACGCGCTTTGCAATCATGTATGATGCCTCACCCATAATCGAGAAGTTTTTGAGCAAGAACTCATCGAGGCTGGTACCGCGATTCATAAAGTCGAGCTGAATGGTCGCATCGCCAAACTTAAACTGGTTACCCAACACAAGGTATGCATCGTACTTACCCGGAGCGTACTGCGAGAAGTTCAACGAGTGCAAGGCTGTATAGAAACCGTGCGAACCTGACCAATAGAGGTTATAAGCATAGTAGTCTGTATTGGGTGCATCGTAGGGGCTCTGGCAGACCTGGAAGGTAAGCGTATCGTTACCCTCGTTGGTTGTATAAGCCACACTTGCACCGAGCTGGAAGCAATTTACATTGTTCCAATACTCCGAGCAGAAGTAGATGTCGATAGGGGCACGATCATACTCCCATCCACCAATCATCACCACCTGCTTACCTGCCGAGATAGCCAAATTCTTGCTAGGCTTGTAGGTAAGGTGGAACCAATCCATGTTGTTCACAAAATCGCTTGCCGAGTTCACCTTGCTGAAACGCTGACGCCATGAGTAGGTGAAATTGGGAAGGATCTGGCCATCCATACGCAAATTGACGTAGCGAACCTTGAAACCTGAGGCTGCATCGTTCTGCTTACCTGCAAGAGCCTCATTGAGATAGTCGAAACGCGCTTCAACACCCAAACGGAAGATGTCATTTACATCTTCTGTACCCTGCTGTGCCGATGCTGTTGTCGCCGAAAAGAGCACTACGAATAGCGCTAATACGTTCATTAGCAACACCTTGCCGAAGTTGCCAAAAAGATTGCGGTTTGTCTTCATTATATTAAGTTTTAGTATCATCCCTAAATAATTAGACAAATATACGAAAACAATTCTAAATGCAATGCTTTAGCCATTAAAAATATGCAAAAGAGATTTACAGAATAGTCCTTAACTTCAACATGATAAACAAAAAAGAGTATGCGCTATTGCGTATTGCAAAATTTGTATTATCTTTGCACCCACAAAAACGTGAAAACGTTGGACCCATAGCTCAGTTGGTTAGAGCAGCGGACTCATAATCCGAAGGTCGTGGGATCATGCCCCTCTGGGTCCACAATAAGGCGGTTGCAGATTGCAGCCGCCTTATTTCGTCTATTACCACCCCGCCTTTCGCTAAAATTTTAGTAAAATAATAAATGTATTTGAAAATTTTTACTACCTTTACCACAAAATTGGAGCAGAGGTGTCGAGCAAAAGAGGTACGATAATAGGAGAGGTGTTGGTGGTCAGCGCAATAGCTATCGCCTCGTTTGTCGTGCAGCACTTCGTAGGCGATATTCCCGTGGAGTTTTTTGCCTTTCCGCTAAACATACTTCTCATAGCCCTTTGGATCACGACTCTCCTATGGTTATACCGCGCACGTCAAATCTCACGAGTGGCGCAGTCGCTACTCTCGATGCGCGCGACAATATTGGCTCTCATACTGTTGGTTGTCTTCGGTATTCTATTTGGCGTACAGCATACTCCACGCACAACCTCCTGGCCAACCACAGCGGCACTACTCTTCATCCTATCACACCTTGTGATGGTAACTCTCCGCGGATGGCGCGACGCTAAAGGCAAGCTACGCCTACGCTTCTTGCTCAACCACTTAGGCCTGATATTGGCCCTTGGCGCAGGTTTCTGGGGCGCAGCCGACAGGGAGGAGCTACGTGTAGTAGTCGAGCGCGATATGCCGACCAACATCGCCTATACGAAGGCGGGCGGACGTACGATTTTGGACTACGAAATTGCGATGAACGACTTTGCAATAGAGTATTTCGACACGGGCACACCATCGTCTTTCGAGGCCACAGTAAGTGTTGATAACAAGGATGTTACATTGCGCGTAAATAACCCTTATAACCGCACATGGGCCGAAACGATATACCTTATAAGCTACGACACGGAGCAGCCCGATAAGGCTCGTTACTGCATTGTCGAGGTGGTGCGCGAGCCTTGGCGTTGGCTCACGGTTGCGGGTATTCTAATGCTCATCATGGGTGCTATATTAATGTTTGTACAGGGTAAAAAGAGGGATTAGCTATGGTACTCGGTTGGAATATATTTCCATTTGTTGCGGCACTCGCTGCACTACTCTCGGTGGTTGCTGCCGTCTGCGCAGCGCTACGCGAGGGGCGTGGCCGTCACCTTGCTATAGTATCATCAATTGGTAGCATAGTCATATTAGCTGCATTTGTCGCTACGCTTTGGCTCACGCTCGAACGTCCTCCGCTACGCACAATGGGCGAAACACGCCTTTGGTACTCGCTGTTCCTACTCCTCGCAGGCCTTGCGACATACCTGCGCTGGCGCTACCGCTGGATAATGGGCTTCTCGACACTTCTGGCAACGGTATTTATGATTGTGAATATCGCCAAGCCCGAGCTTCACGACCATACGCTGATGCCAGCACTACAGAGCGTTTGGTTTGTGCCGCACGTATCTATATATATGTTCTCGTACGCACTGTTAGGCTGCGCTACGCTCCTCTCGCTATATGGCATGTGGCGACCCTCGGCAGAGTTGGATGAGGCCATAGGTCGCGTGATGAGTTCGGGTATCGCCTTCTTCACTATCGGCATGCTCTCGGGCGCATTATGGGCCAAGGAGGCATGGGGAACCTATTGGAATTGGGATCCTAAGGAGGCATGGGCGGCAGCAACATGGGGATTGTATCTCCTCGCACTACACCTCACGCCACATCGTCGCAGGCTCTACTATGCGATTGTCATCGTAGCCTTTCTATCGTTGCAGATGTGCTGGTGGGGCGTAAACTACCTACCCAACGCAGCACAGAGCGAACACACCTACACAATGCAGAAGTAACACACAGTAAGTAAATTAATTAACACCTAAAATACAAATATTATGAAGAAGATTAGACTATTTTTGGTTATGGCACTTATCGTTGCCGTTTCCCTATTCGTAGCCTACCGTCTTTCGAACAATGCACCTGCCGAGAACCTCCCCGAGGAGACACGTGTTTTGGCGGTCTTGGAGGAGGGCGGATGTCTTAGCTGTCACTCGGCAAATCCCGAGCTACCCTTCTATGCAAAGCTTCCCGTAGCAGGCAAGGTTGTGATGAAGGATATCGAGGATGGCTACCGTGCCTACGACATCGAGCCTTTGATGGAGGCGTTGCGTAATGGCGAGACACCTCGTCCTGTGGATGTTGCCAAGGTCGAGAAGGTAGCTTTGGACAAGCGTATGCCTATGGCAAAGTACTATCTTATGCACTGGGGTAGCCAGATGACCAACGAGAAGCGTGATATCATCGCAGCATGGGCTACAAACTACCGCACCGACTACTATGCAGATGGTCTTACAGCGGAGCGTGCTGGCGAGCCTATTCGTCCTATCCAGCCCGCGACAAACATCGACGAGGAGAAGGCTGCACTCGGTTTCAAGCTCTATCACGACACACGTTTATCGGTGGACAACACCGTATCGTGCGCTACCTGTCACGGTCTTAACACCGGCGGTGTTGATAACCACCAGTACTCGGATGGCGTAGAGGGCCGTATGGGTGGCGTGAATGCTCCCACGGTCTACAATGCGGTTTATAACTTCGTGCAGTTCTGGGATGGTCGTGCACGCACCCTCGCAGAGCAGGCTGCAGGTCCTCCACTCAACCCCGTGGAGATGGCTTCGACATCGTTCGACGAGATCATCGCAAAGCTTGCACAGGATAAGGCAATGGTTGCGGCATTCGACAACATCTATGGCGACGGCATTACCGAGGCGAACATCACAAATGCTATCGAGGAGTTCGAGCGCACGCTTGTTACGCCTAACTCGGCATTCGACAAGTGGCTAAAGGGCGACAACGAGGCGCTCACAGCTGAGGAACTTCGTGGATATGAGCTATTCAAGGAGTACAACTGCGCAACATGCCACGTAGGCGCTAACCTCGGTGGCGAGAGCTACGAGCTTATGGGCTTGCGTCGTCACTACTTCGCAGATCGTGGTTTGGAGCTTACCAACGAGGATAACGGTCGTTTCAAGGAGACGCAGCAGGAGCGTGACCGCCACCGCTTCAAGGTTCCAGGTCTACGTAACATCGAGCTTACATGGCCCTACTATCACGACGGCACACGCCTAACGATGGAGGAGGCCGTACGCGATATGGCTCGCTACCAGTCTGACGTGGATATCAACGACGAGGAGACCGCAGCAATCGTTGCATTCCTCCGCACATTGACGGGTGAGTATAAGGGCGTTAAGCTTACAAACGAGAATGAGTATGGCGTAATCCATCACCACGAGGATGACGCTATGTATCACGATCATAACCACACTCACGACCACGAGTAAATCGAGTGTGCGGATAAATAGCAGAAGAGTGTGTCCAACAAGTTGATGGGCACACTCTTTCTTTTTGCATCATTACCGTTGATACTACTCTGTAACTATAAAACGATATACTGCACGAACATCGTAACACTGCGATTTCAGAATCTCGAGGCATACACCCTTACTTTCAGAGAAGCATACCACCTCTGCGTGCGACTCACTAACCTCGTTTGAGGTCCAGTAGAAGGTCTCCTCGATAGGCTGACCTCCATTATCAATTAGGGTCTTATTGAAAGCCGCAACTACAGGGTCTGTGAATACTTGATTTCCTCCGCTGATAGCATTCCACATCATATGCAGCTCGTCAGATGCAGGCAGATACCATCCCTCGCCGTGGTCAGCGCACCACTTAGCAGCAGGATACTTGGCGTATGTTGGATCTTGATATGAGATAGAGAGCATATTCTTAGCACCATCCTTATAGTTCAATGCATTACATATAACATTCTCTGTAGACCACTCTATATACTCCTGATCCATAGAGAATAGATAGCAATACTTATCGTATCCTACAATTTCGGTATATGAGTCGTTATACTTTGCAATCTCCTTAAATCCAAATACAATACCCTCAACCCCATTTACATTATAGTAATCTCCAACCTTATACTCCTTGTTTGGATCGGTATCTTCACCAAAGCCACCGTCAGAGCCTCCCTGATTCTCATCACTCTTGGCAACAATACGCACCTCGTTGGAATAGCTGCCATTATACTGCGCTATAAAGCGATATTCGCCAGCCTCCGTAGTCGAGAAGCTCATACCATTGAGAGCCTTGCTATCATTGAGCGAATAGATAGTAACACCATTGGTAATAGGCTGATTATTAAGGCTAACCGAGAAGGTTGCACTCTCCTCGCCATCGGCCTTAATCTCGTTCTTATCGACCGACAATGCAATATTTAGTTGCTCCTCGGGCTTTACATATAGCTCCTTCACGCCATAGTAATCGATAGTTGAAGATAGGTCGCAGAGTGCTGTGTTCACAACATCAAAACGGCCCAACTTATCCTTTGCTGAGACGATGACCAACACCTCCATATTGTCGGTATCCCACGCACTGCTTAGAATAGGTATTGTAAATGTACAGCCGTTAGTCTCGCCAGCAACGATGATACCGAGCGAATCTCCCGAAATATCACGTCGGTCATGCGCACCTGCAATATTGCGCAACGCATGGTTACTGATATAGTGATGCGCATAGCTCGCGCCCTCCTGTGAAGGGTTAGAGATTCCATTCTCGAGAAGCCATGCCGTAACCTTATACTCCTGCGTGACAGCTGCCTTAACACCTACCGCAACAGAAACCTCATTATTGTTCAATGCGGCATATACTGCAACACCGGCATCAGCACCATCTCTCTTTACCAAATCATTGATCTCCTGACTGTTACTCTCGACAAATTTATCAGCGCTCGTATCGCCCAAGCCTCCATGGAAGTTGAAGCGAATAGCTGGATAACCCGCACTGCGATAGAATTTATCGACAACTGACGCAGCATCAGAATAGGCATTATCGGCATAATTTCCCGTAGCAAAGCTACCGCCATGCACACCTACCTCGTGGTAGTAGTCGGCAACATCCGTATCTGCCAATGCCATGAGGCCGTCGATCACACGAGGGCAATTTGAACAACCAACACCCGTATGGTCTACAAGCAATATCTTATGAGGGAAAACTCTGCTCTCGGGATTGCTATCCTCGGGCAAGAACTCCTCCCAGGGTCTAATTGCGCCATTGTCGCCCACATACTCAACCACCTCCATAGGCTTAATATAGTTGCGTTTAACCTCGAAAGCCTTATCCATTGCTATACTCTTAGACTCATGGCCTTCACACTTGATTCTCACGCAAATACCCTTCTTGAACTCCGTAGGAAGTAGTGCAAAGTAGAAGTTTGTAGGCGTAGAGGATAGCTTCACACCCTCGCCACAATCAAGCGTGATATTGTATCCCTTAGTTTCGTCAAAGACGACTGTACCCGATAGTTCGTTATCGCCACCCGACACAGCATCACCCTGCCATGCCTCCACCTCGGCCGTAGCGACATTTACATAGGCATAGCCAGCTATCTGCTCGCCAGCATTACCCTCAAGCATGATACTCTCAACAACCTCTCCGTTACCCCTAAGCTGTAGCTTAAGCCATCCGCACACATTTCGCAACACGAAATTATGGTCAGAGCTCGTAGCAACCATAATATTACTCTTAGGGTCGTAACTATCGATCATATAGCTCTGCTCATCGGCCAGCACAATCTCTAAATGCTCAGCATCGGCATCAATACGATAGTTCTTATCGTAGGGATATGCCACCACGACTCTATCCGTAGTCTGCGCACCAGCATCCTGAGAGTTATACGAAATATCACCCGAGCGGTCGCCTGTATTACCGAGAAACTTTGCCTCGATATTCTCGTGTGATTTATAAAAGAGTGATAACCTATCGTCTGCATTCCACACCGTCTTATTCTCGACAAGGTGAATACGTGTGTCGTCGCCCTCAAAGCCAACATGAAGCACCTCGAAAAGAGAGGGCTTATTACCCGACAACTCAGCAATATCGCTCTGCGCACATGCGACAAACGCCAGCACAGCAACTACAAAAAATATAAAACGCTTCATTCTATATGTTTATTAACTCTTACACAGTTTGCTGTTGCATAAATACTTAGCAACAAAATCAGACAATGAAGGGCCATCCAACATCCTCGCTGGATAGCCCCTCTTATATAACATTAGCCTAGTGGTACAATGCTAAAGATTAGTACCAAGCGCTTACTGACCAACTCTGTGTGTCATCCACAACTGGATCCTCAAGATTTGACTCCTGGAAGCCAGCCTCTACAACAGCCTCTACAACCTCAACCTCAGGTGCGAGGTAGCCTGCATAAAATTTAGTATTCATAAGTTATTTAGTCTTTAGTTAATAATTTCTCAATCTGTTAGCAACACCCTTTTTGCACATTGCACTAAAAGATAGCACAAAAGTATATATAAAATTCCGAAAAACAAAGAGGACCGTATGATTTTTATCAAACAGCCCTCAAGTCTCGCCGCAAAAACGGTCGAGCAAACACCCAATAAAAACTAAAAAGATCAATCTATAAGCAGATACGCATGCCTATATACCTCCGATTTGAGCACAACGTTGCGGCTACAAATTGCATGAGAAACACTCTCTTTTGGCGCGCCTATCTTTCATGGTGCAAAGATGCAGCATTATTTTCAAGCTCACAATCACTCACTTTAGGGAAATTCAGTCCACGCGCATCCCCTATTGTAGGGATTGGTGATTTAAGGAATTATTCGTATCTTTGCATATCGGTTATCCGATGATGAGGGAATATTAATGTAAGCAACTGATAAACACGTGAATAAGACAAATTATCATAGTGCGTCGGCCGCACTCTCGCCCGACATGAAGATCTTTGAGCTGATAGACGCCTACCCCGTGCTTCTATCCGTATTTTCGCGCTTGGGCATAACACTCCCATTTGGCGATATATCCGTAGAGCAGATGTGCCGTAGAGATGGTCACTCTCCCGAGCTATTCCTACTACTCTGTCGCATGCACATCGACATCTCATTCCGCCCACGCCCCTCGGAGCTACACGAAGATATGCTCCTCTCGGTTGTCGGCTACCTGCGAGCTACGCATCGCTACTACACCGACTATATGTTACCACATGCGGGCGAGCACCTCGACGAGATTTTAAGCTACTGCGACGAGCTATCGCGAAGCATGCTCACCAAGTTCTACAACGACTACGTGCGCTACATCGAGGAGCACTTAGAAGAGGAGGAGCAGACCATATTCACAGCTGTAGAGAGCGCTGCATCGGGAGCACGTCCCAACCTCGCAGGATTGGAGGTGCCACACAGCGACATTGACGACCGCACCAACGACATAGCCTCACTCATAATCAAGTGTCTGCCCGAAGCGGCTCCTACACAGTTGCGCTGTGCGATGCTCAGCCATATATACGCCCTGCGTGACGACCTACGACGTCACTACAACGTCGAGGTTGCACTTCTGCGACCACTGATAGTACAAACCATTAATACCTCGAAGCAATGAAGCGTTACCGCATAGCAATCATTGAGTCAGCATCGGTAATCGGCGAGGGCATAGCCTCGATGCTCGTTGCAAGTGGCGAGACAGAGGTACTCTTCTGTTGTCGCTCCATTGCCGAGGCCAAGGGCTACACACGTCTCCACGATGAGGTGGAGATACTCTTTGTGGCCGCAACTCTCGCACCACAACTCAGCGGCATGTCACTATTTGATAACGTGCCGATGGTGGCAATACAGAGCACCCTCGTAGACAACGAGACACTGCGTCGCTTTGCCGCTGTGGTGTCGATATTCTCAACTACGGAGGAGCTGTTACGCATCCTCCACGAGACCCTCGACCGTGCAGCCGAGCCAAGCTACAGCGAGAGCCACGAACTCTCGGAGCGTGAACGCGATGTACTCATCCTCGTAGCACGTGGATACACCAATAAGGAGATAGCCTCGGAGCTAAACATCTCACCACACACCGTTATCTCGCACCGCAAAAATATCGTGCATAAGACAGGTATTCGCTCGGTAGCGGGTCTTACGGTATATGCAGTACTTAACAAACTGATAACCAACGAACAACTATAGCTATGAAATTCGAACTTTGTGCCTACTCCGTAGAGGCATGTCGCACTGCAGCACGTCTCGGTGTCGATCGCGTAGAGCTATGCGCCTCACCTGCCGAGGGTGGCGTAACACCCTCACTTGCAACCATAGAGCGCGTAGCTGCAATACCCAACCTCGACCTCAGCGTGATGATACGCCCTCGTGGTGGTGACTTCCTATATTCCGACGAGGAGTTTCAGACGATGCTTCAAGATATTGCACATGCTCGCAAAGCGGGTGCTACAGGCGTAGTATTTGGCATCCTCACGCCAGACGGTAGGGTTGATATAGAGCGCACACGCACCCTTGTCGAGGCATCGGAAGGCATGGAGACGACGTTTCACCGTGCAGTAGATATGACCGAGAACTATGCTCAGGCCGTGGAGGATGTTATCGCAGCAGGGTGTACACGTATACTCACCTCGGGAGGCTACGATAAGGCGACAGACGGCATCGACAATATACGTCGCGCAGTCGAGGTATCGCGTGGCCGTATCGAGATTATGGCTGGCAGTGGCGTAGTTGCAAAAAATGCATCGGAGCTAAAAGCCACAGGCGTCGATGCACTACATTTCAGCGCGAAGATGATGGTAGCTGGAGGCATGCAGTATCGCAATCCTCGAATCTCGATGGGTGGCTCATCAGCCGTCGACGAGTTCGCACTCCGCGTAGTAGACGAGGCGGAGGTTGAGGCAATCCTAAAGCTATGTTCTGCAAATAATTAAACAAACGTACGATATGAAAAAACTACTACCCTTTTTCCTCGCCATAGTAGCAGCTTTAGCATACTGCTTTTGGCCCAAAAACAATATCGGAGAGGAGCTACAAGCCGCTATCGAAAGCTCACCACGCAGCACAGAGCTGACTGCGCTTTATGAGTCTACGCCTCGTAAATCGAAGCGCGACATGGAGTATCTTTTGGTCAATATGCCCACGGCTGACCGAGACACAATGTCGCTTACGTTACTTGCCGAGAATGTGGAGTATGCGACACGTGCCCGCAAGGAGTTCGAGTGGTGCAAAACACTTCCTACGGAGGTATACCTAAGCGATGTTTTACCATACTTTGTTGTCGATGAGGTGCGCGACTCATGGCGCAAGGAGCTTTACGAGTTGTTTGCCCCAGCAGTGGCTGAGTGCGCCACGATGGAGGAGGCTATAAAGGCTGTAAATAGCAACATTCCACGCATGACAGGTGTCGATTATAACACGCTTAGAGAGAAGACCAATCAGAGCCCTCGCGAGTCTATGCGTCAGGGCATGGCATCGTGTACGGGTCTTGCTATTTTGCTTGTCGACGCCCTTCGCTCAGTGGGTATTCCCGCACGTTTTGCTGGCACAGCATCGTGGCACGACAACCGTGGCAACCATAGTTGGACAGAGGTTTGGCTCGATGGCGAATGGCGCGTAACGGAGTTTTATATGCCCTCAAAGCTCGACCACCTTTGGTTTATGGCCGACGCATCAAAGGCCACAGCCGAGGACCGCAACTATGCTATCTACGCAACACATTTTGGTGGTGCTAACGACTGGTTCCCAATGGTTTGGTGTGGCGAGGAAGACAACACTCCCGTAGAGGCACTACCCCAGACTATAGGTGCAGAAAACGTCACTAAGCGATATATCGACTTGGCCTACGAGCAGTACACACGTCACTTGGAGGCTGGCACTCACACCTTCCTTCGCATTGCAGGCTATGCAGATGCATCGAAGCGTGAACACTCGGGCGATCGCGTAGCAATGGGTGTCGATGTATTCTGCGGCACGGAGCAGATGGGTGGAGGTCTTACGGCTGGTCCTCTGCGCGATATGAACGATATGTTCTCGGTATTGTTGCCTAAGAATTGCGACTACGAGCTACGCTACTACAACGCTGCAGGCGAGCTTCAGCGCCAGAGCGTTCACCTCGGCGAAGAGCCTCAGACGGTGGCTATTTCACTTAAGTAGAGTATCTCGAAATCGATAAATTTACGCAGTGTTCGTTGAGCACTGCGTTTTTTCGTGCAATAGAGCCCCTAATTTTTATTAGTTTTTAACTTTTTTTTACTATCTTTGCGCCATTATATATATGTATAAACAATAAAAACAAACAATAAAAACGATAAATTATGGGAAGAGCATTTGAGTATCGCAAGGCGAGAAAGATGAAGCGCTGGGGACACATGGCGCGTGTATTTACCAAGATTGGTAAGGAGATCGAGATGGCAGTTAAGGCATCAGGTCCAGATCCTTCATCAAACTTGCGTCTTCGACTTTTGTTGCAGAACGCGAAAGCTGAGAATATGCCTAAGGAGAACGTAGAGCGTGCTATCAAGCGTGCTACAGATAAGGACTCAGCAGACTACAAGGAGATGATCTACGAGGGTTATGGTCCTCACGGTATCGCCGTTTTGGTTGAGACCGCTACCGACAACACAAACCGTACTGTTGCATCTGTACGTATGTACTTCAACAAGTATGGTGGCGCACTCGGCACATCAGGTTCTGTAGGCTTCATGTTCGAGCACAAGTGCGTATTTAAGTTCAAGCCTACCGAGGGCGTAGACTTCGAGGAGATGGAGCTTGAGATGATCGACTTCGGCGTGGATGAGTTCTACGCAGAGGAGGGCGAGGTAACAGTATACGCTGCTTACGAGTCGTTTGGTCAGATTCAGACATGGATCGAGGATAAGGGCTTCGAACTCGTATCGGGTGAAAGCGTACGCATCCCAACAGATCAGAAGGAGCTTACAGCAGAGCAGCGCGAGGCAGTTAATAAGCTTATCGAGCACCTTGAGGAGGATGACGACGTGACTAACGTCTACACTACAATGGCCGAGTCGGAGGAGGACGAGGAGTAAATCTTAACTCTTTCGCATGGCGCATAAAAAAATAACTACTATAGCTATGGAAAAGTTTACAGAGTATAAGGGTCTTGATTTGGCAGGCGTAGCCGACGAGGTGTTGGCACGCTGGACCGAGGAGGATACCTTCCACAAGAGCATCACAACACGCGAGGGTCATCCCACGTTCGTATTCTACGAGGGTCCCCCATCAGCTAACGGCACACCTGGTATCCACCACGTTATGGCGCGTACCATCAAGGATGTATTCTGCCGCTACAAGACACAGCAGGGCTACCTTGTACACCGTAAGGCGGGTTGGGACACACATGGTCTTCCCGTAGAGCTTGGCGTAGAGAAGAAGCTCGGCATCACAAAGGAGGATATCGGCAAGAAGATTACCATCGAGCAGTATAACAAGGAGTGCCGCGAGGCAGTTATGGAGTTCACCGACATCTGGGAGGACTTGACACGCCGCATGGGTTACTGGGTAAATATGGACGATCCATATATCACCTACGACAATAAGTTCATCGAGACGTTGTGGTGGCTCTTGAAGCAGCTCTACGAGAAGGGCCTTCTCTATAAGGGTTATACTATCCAGCCCTACTCGCCCGCTGCAGGTACTGGTCTTTCAACACACGAGCTCAACCAGCCTGGTTGCTACCGCGATGTGAAGGATACAACATGTACGGCTCAGTTCCGCATCCTCGACCCTAAGGCCGAGATGGAGGGCTGGGGCACACCCTACTTCCTCGCATGGACAACAACACCTTGGACATTGCCTTCAAACACTGCACTCTGCGTAGGTCCTAAGATCGACTATGTTGCAGTACGCACATACAACCCATACAATGGCGAGAAGATGACAGCTGTTGTTGCGGAGCCATTGCTCTACTCTATCTTCAACAAGAAGGCCGAGGAGATCGCATTGGAGGATTACAAGGCTGGCGATAAGCTTATCCCCTTCGAGGTTGTTGGCAAGTGGAGAGGTACGGAGCTTTGTGGCATGCACTACGAGCAGCTTTTGCCTTGGGTTAAGCCAGTTAAGGCTGACGAGAAGGGCAACTGGTCGGAGGCTGCGGCAGACGCTTTCCGCGTAATCTTGGGCGACTACGTTACCACTGAGGATGGAACGGGTATCGTACATATCGCACCTACGTTTGGTGCGGATGATGCCTTCGTAGCACGTCAGGCAGGCATCCCCTCGCTCTTTATGATCAACAAGCGTGGCGAGACACGTCCTATGGTAGATTTCACAGGTAAGTTCTACCTTACTGAGGAGCTCGACGAGGAGTTCGCAAAGCAGTGCGTAACCGAGGAGTACAAGGAGTACGAGGGTCGCTTCGTGAAGAACGCCTACGACCCACAGTACACCGTAGATGGTCGCTATGACGAGAAGGCTGCAGCAGCTGCTGAGAACCTCGACATCTATATCTCACTCAAGCTTAAGGAGGCAGGTAAGGTATTCAAGATCGAGAAGCATACCCACAACTATCCCCACTGCTGGCGTACCGATAAGCCTGTGTTGTACTACCCTCTCGACTCATGGTTTATCCGCACTACAGCACTCCGTGAGCGCATGATGGAGCTCAACAAGACCATCTACTGGAAGCCAGAGTCTACAGGTACTGGTCGTTTCGGTAAGTGGTTGGAGAATATCAACGACTGGAACCTCTCACGTTCACGCTTCTGGGGTACTCCATTGCCAATCTGGGCTACGGAGGATCGCTCAGAGTTGAAGTGTATCGGCTCTATCGAGGAGCTTGTTGGCGAGATCGAGAAGGCTGTGGCAGCTGGCGTAATGGCCGAGAATCCATACAAGAACTTCAAGGTGGGCGATATGTCTAAGGAGAACTACTCTACGGATGTTATCGACTTGCACCGTCCCTACGTGGATAATATCGTGCTTCTCTCGTCTAAGGGCGAGCCTATGCGTCGTGAGCCAGACCTCATCGATGTATGGTTCGACTCAGGTGCTATGCCATACGCACAGGTACACTACCCCTTCGAGGCGAAGGAGGGCTTCGACCAGATCTATCCCGCAGACTTCATCGCTGAGGGTGTGGATCAGACACGTGGTTGGTTCTACACGCTACACGCTATCGCTGTGATGTTGTTCGACTCTGTGGCCTTCAAGAATATCATCTCTAACGGTTTGGTACTCGACAAGAACGGCAACAAGATGTCGAAGCGTTTGGGCAACGCTGTAGATCCATTCGAGGTACTCAGAAAGTATGGTGCCGACGCTACACGTTGGTATATGATCTCTAACTCACAGCCTTGGGATAACCTCAAGTTCGATGTTGATGGCGTTGATGAGTGCCGCCGTAAGTTCTTCGGCACGCTCTACAACACCTACTCGTTCTTCGCGCTCTATGCAAATATCGACGGCTTCACAGGCCGTGAGGCTGAGGTGCCCGTGGCACAGCGTCCCGAGATCGACCGCTGGATCCTCTCGGAGCTCAATACCCTTATCCGCGATGTTACCACATCGTTGGAGGAGTACGACCCAACACCTGCAGCACGTCGCATCGACGCCTTCGTGAACGAGAACCTCTCGAACTGGTACGTGCGTCTTAACCGTAAGCGTTTCTGGGGTGGTGAGATGACCGAGGATAAGTTGGCAGCATACCAGACACTCTACACTTGCTTGGAGACTGTCGTGAAGCTTGCTGCGCCTATCGCGCCATTTATCACTGACCAGATCTTCCGTGACCTCAACGCTATGAGCGGTCGTCACACGGAGGAGAGCGTACACCTCTCGATCTATCCTAAGGTTGATGAGTCGCTCATCTGCCCCGAGCTTGAGGCACGTACAGCACTCTCACAGCAGGTATCGTCAATGGTATTGGCATTGCGTCGTAAGGTAAATATCAACGTTCGTAAGCCTTTGCAGAAGATCATTATCCCCGTTTTGGATAAGGAGATGGCAACACGCATCGAGGCTGTACGCCAGCTTATCATGAACGAGGTAAACATCAAGGATATCGAGCTTATCTCAGATACTACGGGCATCATCACTAAGCGCATCAAGCCAAACTTCAAGACATTGGGTGCTAAGTGCGGTAAGTATATGAAGCAGGTAGCAGCACTTGTTGCGACGTTCACTCAGGAGCAGATCGCAGCTGTTGAGAACAACGCTGAGACAATCCTCGAGGTTGAGGATCAGAAGTTTGTGACTACAGCTGCCGACTTCGACATCACATCGGAGGATATGCCAGGCTGGTTGGTTGCTTCGGAGGGTAAGCTCACCGTAGCTTTGGATATCACCATCACCGAGGAGTTGCGCCGCGAGGGTGTAGCTCGCGAGTTGGTGAACCGTATCCAGAACATCCGTAAGGAGTCAGGCTTCGAGGTTACCGATAAGATTCGTGTCGAGATCGAGCTTCAGGAGGCTACGGCTTCGGCTGTCGAGAGCTTCGCAGAGTATATCGCACAGCAGACTCTTGCTGTTGAGGTTAAGGCTGTTGCCGAGCCTCAGGGCGAGAATGTTGTCGATTCGGAGCTTGACGAGGCTACACTCAAGATCGCTGTATCGCGCATCTAATCTCAGAAGTTACCTAACATTATATATAGGTATACAAGGGCTATCCAGCGTATGCTGGGTGGCCCTTTTCTTATAGGGTCGCGGCTTACGGTTGATAATAAATTTATGCTTTTTATTGAAAAATATTTGCACGTGTCATATTTTTTGCTTAATTTTGTTTATTAAACGATGTATAACCGTACTAAAACGCTACGATTATGGCAGAGGAGAAGACCAGATATAACGATTCGGAGCTTGAGGAGTTCCGCCAGTTGATAGAGAAAAAGTTAGCTTCGGCGCGTTCCGACTATGAGATGTTGCGCTCGGCAACCAGCAACGAGAACGACACGGAGGATTCGTCACCCACGTTCAAGGTTATGGAGGAGGGTGCCACAACGCTCTCGAAGGAGGAGTATGGTCGCTTGGCACAGCGTCAGGCGAAGTTCATACGCAACCTCGAGATGGCTCTTGTGCGTATCAACAACAAGACCTACGGTATCTGCAAGACCACAGGAAAGCTTATTCCTCGTGAGCGACTATTGCGCGTACCCCACGCTACGGAGTGTATCGAGGCTAAGGAGGCAAGACGATAGAGGCTTGTATCGTAGCGTGTGCGCATAACATAGGGATAATTCGCTCTATCGGATAGGGCGGCACCATATTATGACGAGTGTGTTTAACTTTCGAGTTAGACACACTCGTTTTTGCATGTAAATAAGCTGACTTTCAGCAAAAAAATATAGGGCTCGGAGCGGATATTATTAGATTATATTTTGTAGTTCTTAGGAAATTTTTATATTTTTGTAGTAGCTTATGCGTGCGAACTACACTTAACGGTTCATCCAATAGCTAATCACTAACTAAAACATACACCTATGAACAAGAAATTTTACACCCCTTACCTCGCGCCTGAGGCCGAGGTCGTAGAGAGTATCGTCGAGGCAGGATTTGCTTATTCTACAGATAGCAACCTCGAAGATCCTAAAGTAGATGATTCACAACATTGGGAAGACTAAAAACACATTACTATGAAAAGATTTATACTTTACGTATTGGCTGCATTTGCTTTTGCTGCGTGTACGCAGAACGAGATCGAAGAACTATCGAGCAATAAGCTATTTGTTCCCGATAATATTAGCGTAGGTTTCGAGAACGCCGACACACGTATCCAACTTCTTAACGACAAAACTGTGTGGAACGAGGGCGACTGCGTTTCGGTCTTCTACCGCTCATTCAACAACCTCTTGTGGGAGTTCCAAGGCGAGGATGGCGACCGCACAGGCACACTTAAGCTTGTCTCAGGCGAGATTGGCACTCAGACTATGGATGATGTTATCATCGTCTACCCATACAACGAGAATTATCTCGTGAGATTGGCGGATAAGAGCATCGAGGCTCATATGCCCGCAACTCAGTACTACCGCTATAACAGCTACGATCCACAGAGCAACTTAATGATTGCACACAGCACGGGCCGCGATTTCGTGCTTAAGAACGTATGTGGTTGGATCAGAGTTGAGCTTACGGGTAATGGCGAGGTTGTGCGAAGCCTCACACTCCGTGGCAACAACGATGAGCTCGTGGCTGGCGACATCGCTATCGATGCAGCCGAGGCTACCGCCACCTTTATGGCAAGCAACGGCACAGCCCCCGGCGATGACTCGGAGGTGGGTGGCGACCTTGTCTTCGAGGATGAGTCCTTCACCAGCGTTAAGTTGCAGTGCAGCGGTGTGGAGCTCTCGTCTGAGCCTACGGCATTCTATATTGCACTTCCTCCACAGACCTTCACCAATGGTTTCACCGTAGAGGTTAAGTGTCAGGGCTATCAGCCTATGGTTCTCCAGCGCAATGATGCAATCGCCATCGAGCGCAACCACATCCAGCCTATGCAGGTTGTCGAGTTCGAGGCTGAGGAGAGCGACGAAGTAGATATTCCCAACACCGAGATTTGGTATACTGCAACAGATAAGGTATGGCCTAATAACGATTGGGATTTTGGCGCAACGCTTATCGACAACTATTTTGACTACAATACTGGCGAGGGCATTTTGACTTTTGATGGCGATGTGACAAGAATCCCATATGGTGCCTTTTGGGATAACTGGAACCTCACAAGCATCAACCTCCCAAATAGCGTAACCGAGATCTATGGTTCAGCATTCTATAACTGTTGGGGACTTACCTAAATATACATCCCCGAGAGTGTCACATATATCGAGCCAGGTGCATTTTCATCGTGTGGTCATCTTGAGAAGTTCGAGGGATGGTGCGCATCGGAGGATGGCAGATGCCTTGTGATTGATGATGTTCTTGTAGCATTTGCACCTGCTGGTCTCTCGACCTACACTACTCCGAGTGGAGTAGTCACTATTGGAGCAAATGTTTTCAGACATTGTTCATCCCTAAACGAGATCTTTATCTCAGATGGTGTAAAGATAATTGGATCGGAAGCCTTTTATGGCTCAAGACTCCATACGGTTGTTATGCCCGATAGCGTACTCTATATCCGAGATGGCGCATTCCAGGATTGTAGTGAACTGAGATACATCGAGCTACCAGCAAACCTACAGGAAATCAGTTCTCAAGCATTCAGAAATTGTGACTCACTAAATGAGATTACTATTCCCGATAGCGTAAACACCTTTGGCCATGGCATGTTTGCAGATTGCGACAATCTCGAGCGCATCAACTCGCAGTATAGTAGCGAGAATGGTCGCAGCCTTATCTTCCATGGTGATCTGATCGCTGTTGCTTGGGGCGGCATATCATCGTACACTCTGCCAGATGAGGTAGAGGTTATCGAAGGTTTCTGCTTTGCCTATTCAACTCTTACAGAGATCAATCTCAATGACAACCTAACATCCATAAGATACAACGCATTTGACAACTCTCAGATTAGCACAATCACTCTTCCTGCGAGCCTATCATTCATTGGTTATGATGCATTTATTGGTTGCTACAACCTCACGAGCTTCTATTGCCAAGCTATCGAGCCTCCATATATCGATGGTTCACTCTTCGGCTGGGAGGCCCCAAAGTGCACTATCTACGTTCCACTTGAGTCGTTGGATAGATATCTCTCTGCAGAGGGTTGGAGCGGCTATGCATCGATGATTGCCGGTATCGACTATGAGACAGGCGAGGTCGTAGAGCCTACTATCAATATTGGTATCTGTGGCACCATTACAGATTGGGGCGGAAGTGAAGATATTGCTATGGAGTATCTCGAGGAGCGCAATCTCTATGTGGCATACGGCATTGAGCTGACCACAGACGACGCATTTAAGTTGCGTGTTGATAACAGATGGGATGGAGTGTATAACATTGGATATGATTATGAAACAACTATTGCTCCAAACTTTGCTATCGAGTTGTGGAACAGCCCTAGTAGTCAGAATTTATATGTTGGAGAGAATGGCATCTACGATATCTATATCGACCTCGACACCATGATGCTTTACTTCATGCAGTGGGGTACAGATCCAAGCGATGCTTACGTTCAAAGAGAGAACATAGGTATTTGCGGCTCGATGAATGGATGGGGTGAGTCTCCCGATTTTGCCATGACCTACGACGAGGAGAGAGGAATGTATGTCTACTATAGATTGGAGCTTAACGAGGGCGATCAGTTCAAGCTACGCGTTAACGAGTTGTGGGATATTAACTATGGCTTGGTCAATTACATTGCAGCGTTTCCTATTAATAGCTTCACATCTCTTGTCAATGACGGAAATAACATCATCGTTTACGAAACAGGTAGCTACGACATCTACTTTGAGCCCAACAATTACGAGTTCTTCTTCATGGAGGCAGGTGTAGATCGTTCGGAGGCGATGGATGCTGCAACAATTACTCAGTTGCCAGCACCTCAGAACGTTCGTGTTATCAACGAGAGTGCAACATCATTTACCCTAACTTGGGACTATGTCGAAAATGCATCGTCATATAAGATCATCGATGACACGGGTAGAGAATATACCACAAGCGAGAACTGCATTGAGTTCACCGATTTGACTCCATATACACTCTATTGGTCAAGGGTATCTGCGCAGTCTGATTCACCATCCTACATGTCATCGAATTGGGTTGACACGTATGCCTATACTATTGATGTTAATCAATCTTGTTCATGGTTTACACAGACCCTAAGCCCTGGCCTGGGAACGTCAGTAAATAATCAGCCATACAACTCTTTGGATCTCACTTGGAAGGGTACGGGCGTTACCTCTATTTCATATCTTTTATTAGACGCCGAAGATTACTATTATTACGGCTATTCATTGGGCCTTATTGTCGCAAGCATGAACAACAATACAGGTGATCTTCTTGAACCTATAAACTCTGAAGAGGGCTTCTCTGGCTCATTCAAGGGCCTAAATACAAACTGGGGATATATTCTCTTTACACTTGTTACCAATGAGCTGGGAGAGACATACATGGCTATAAGCGAGAGCAAAACTGAAAGCTATGAGCTAAGCGAGGCTGAAAGCAGATGGATTGGCACATGGCAGATGACTGCACACAAGGCACTCGTATATGATGGTGGGAACGTCTCAATTGTAGATCGAGAGGAGAGCTTCACAGTCAATATCACCGCTAATCCTAATATCGCCCGTTATTTCTTTGTTGATGGCTTCAGTGTCTTGGGTGAGGGTTGGCCTATTCAAGCAAACCTTAATGAAAACAACGAGCTTTGCTTAAGAAGTGGATATTCAACAGACGACGCATATAATGGCGTATACGCATGGCTTTCATACTGCATATATAGCGATGGCAATGAAGGATACAACATCTACAATGCCCCTGTTCAGATCTTCTCGATGGATGAGGCTGGCAATGTTAGCTGTCGTTTGCACTCTGATATAGCCTATTATTCAGATGATTCGACAGTAACGTACACAAACATCCATACAGAGATGTATGTATATACATACGACGGTCTTGTCGAGTATATAACCGACTCATATCCTATTACTTACCGTGCCGGCGAGATGGATATGATCAAGCTTGCGGATAATCGTGCTGCTAAGAGCTCGGCAATGTCGGCAAATGGCCTACAGGGATATAAACTTACGCCTAATAAGAAGATAAAGCGAGATAATCTTTCAACGTTGAAGAGCGATATCTCGGTGGTGTACACTATGTAGCACCTACGCTTTGCTAACATTAAACGGCTGTCCTGCGGGCAGCCGTTTGTGTTTTTATTGCCATTGGTAAAACTGAGCACGAGCTCCTCACATACGCCAAAACTCGCGCTCGATGTATAACGAGAAAATATCCCAGCTATGCGCGTTTACTTCGTGCGAACGAAGCGCAAAGAGTGAGGCGTAGTCTGCTTAATAATAATACGCTCGTCGAAAGCGTAGCGACGATAGAGCTCGTCGTTGTAATAGCGGATAGTTACCATCTCGACATCCTCGGTCTTTTCGACATCGAAGCCCTCAGCCTCAAGCTCCGACACAGCCTCATCAATATGCCATGAAGAGTCTACGGCGAGGTAGAGGTTCACTGCCGAGTTGTGCACAAGGTTGATGCGTATGCGGTGGCTGTCGAGCGTAGCGAAGAGCTTTGCAAATTTCTCCTCCAAGACGAACGATAGGTCGCGCGAATGGAGGTTGAGAAGCACCTGGTTGTTCTTCTGAATCATGATAGGCTCGTAGGCACGCTCCACATCACCCGTAATCACCGAGCCCTTAGCCTCCTTATTACCAAATGGACGTACGTACAGCGGTATATTCTTCTGCTGCAGCGGCTTAATGGTCTTAGGGTGGATAATCTGCGCACCGCTATATGCCATCTCGATAGTATCCATGTAGTTGAGTCGCTCGATCTTACGCGCATCGGGGAAGATCTTAGGATCGGCATTTAGGATACCGTCCACATCTTTCCACACGCTCATCGACTCAGCATCAAGGACATTTGCCACGATAGCTGCCGAGTAGTCCGAGCCCTCGCGTCCGAGCGTTGTCGTAGTACCGTCGGGAGCACCGCCAATGAAGCCCTGACCCACGAATACCGACACGTCGCTACCCTCGATCTCGCGCTTAAGGCGCACGGCTGTAGCCTCGAGGTTCACGTTAGCATCCTTGTGACGCTGCTCGGTAAGGAAGGCGCGACGCATATCCACCCAACGGTTCTTAACACCGAAGCCATTGAGATAGTTCGAAACAATAGTTGTCGAGAGAAGCTCGCCAAATGCCACGATAGTATCGTACCACAGCTCGGCATCCGAAGCGCGGTAGATAGTATTTTTCACGGTGTTACGCAACTGCTCGAAGAGCACGTTTACCTGATCTATCGTGATATCGGCACCCATAAGGTCGTCGATAATCGAGCGGTGGTAGGCATAGCTCTGGTCGATACGCTCCAAAGCCAACTTCTCGTCGCCCTGCTGCATAGCCGAGAATACACCCTCGAGGGCATTTGTCGTCTTGCCCATAGCCGACACGATGATAAAGAGGTCCTTCTCGCCCTGTACTATATTTAGGAGGTTTCTCACGCCTGCGGCATCCTTAACCGACGCACCGCCAAACTTATATACTTTCATACGTTTAGGTTATTCTTTTGTTTTATGGCTACAAAAATACAAAAAAACTCCAAAAAAGAGAGTGCCCGAGAGCCAAAAATATACAAATAATTTTTATTTGTGTAAAAAAATAATAGAGAGAGAATGTGGGTTACACTTTCAAAATTAGCGCAAAAATAGGGCTCCCCGACAGCGTGGAGAGCCCTATATAAATATTGGTATAGATTATTCGACCTATACGCGGCAGCGCAAGAAACCGATGCCGAAACGCTCGACAGCAGCACGCTCCAAATCCTCGCGAACCGATGGGTCGGCGATAGAGATAAGCAACTTAGCACGCTGCGCCAACGACTTGTTACGCAAATAGACGATGCCGTGCTCCGTAGCGATATACTGCGCCTGGAAACGTGTTGTTACCACACCTGCACCCTTCGTAAGCGTAGGCACAATCTTAGACTGACCCTTAGAGGTGATTGATGGCAGAGCGATAAAGCACTTACCACCCTCAGACAAAGCGCCACCATACATAAAGTCGTGCTGGCCACCAACGCCCGAGAAGATACGCTCACCGATAGAATCGGCACAAATCTGACCCGTAAGATCGATCTCGATAGCCGAATTTACGGCCATAACCTTAGGGTTCTGGCGGATATTCTGAGGATCGTTAGTCCATGCCACATCGCGGATGACAACATCGCGGTTGCCGTCGAGATAGTCGTACAGACGCTGGCTACCAAGGCACAAGCAAGCAAGCGACTGGCCTGGGTAGAGCTTCTTCAACGAGTTATCAATGATACCCTTCTGAATGAGGGGCACAACGCCATCGGTCATAGCCTCGGTATGCAAACCGAGGTGCTTGTGGCCCTGCAACGCATCGAGCACAGCATTAGGAATACCACCTACGCCAATCTGCAATGTTGCACCATCAGGAATTTCCGAAGCAATGAAGTTACCAATAGCACGCTCCACATCATTGGGCACAACTGTAGGAACCTCAACAAGAGGCTCATCACCGCGCACCATAGCTGCAATCTTCGACACGTGGATAACAGGATCACCAAACGTGCGAGGCATATACTTGTTTACCTGAGCGATAACGGTCTTTGAACACTCCACAGCCGAGAATGCCAAGTCTGCCGATACACCATACGAGCAATAACCATCCTCGTCAGGCTCAGATACGTTGAGCAATGTAACATCCAAGGGCACCTGACCGCTACGGAAGAGGAAAGGAATCTCGCCCAAGAATGCCGGGATAGTCTGCGCCACACCCGAGTTGATAGCATTACGCAAGTTGTTGGCCACGAAGAAGCTGAGAGGCTCGAACGAGTCACGAAGCTCTGCCTTAGCGTATGGAGCATCGAAGCGACCAATAGCAAAGGCCGTGTAGACCTTCACATCGCGAAGCTCTGCTGCACGGTCGGTCATAGCCTGTACCAAGACCTCAGGGATAGATGTCGAGCCCTGGATATATACCGAGTCACCCGACTTGATAAGTTTTACGGCCTCTGCCGCACTTACTAAATTCATACTCTTAAGGTTAAAAAGGGCTGTCCTTAAACCTCGGGCAGCCCATAATTATTAATAATCCTGACTAAAGAGGCGCAAGCGCTTGTCGAGTTCATCGTACTGGTAGTCCGAAATCATCGACACGCAACCACGCAAACCCTCACGAGAGCTACCCGTAGGTGTGAGCGTAATAGCCGAAATACCATAGTAGATGAGCTTGTTGATAAGCTGCTCGCCTGTCATATCCTTATAGCCAAAGGTGAAGAAGAAGCCATCACCCACAGTCTCGTCGCAATCCTTATCGTAGACGATGTGGAAGCCATTCTTAATCATAATCTCCTTAACGCGCTCGGCACGACGAGCATACTCGCGTGTGTGCTCCACATAGTTGAGCTTGCCATCCGAAGCTGCACGGAACATAGCCGCCAAAGCGTACTGCGTAGAGTGAGGAACACCCGACGATAGAGCGTAGAGGATATTGAAAATGAAGTTACGACGGAACTGACCATCGTTATTGAAGAGCTTTGCAAGACCCTCGTAGCAACGATCAGCCAACGTAGGATTAAGCGCAACAACAGCTACACGCTGACCTGCATACGAGAACATCTTAGATGCCGAGAGCAGGTGCATACAGTTGTTTGTATAGCGTGCAACAGATGGCTGGTAAGGTGGCTCAAAGGGCTTAGAGCGATCCTCACGGAAGTCCATGTTGAGATATGCCAAGTCCTCGATGACAATAACATCGTGCTTAGTAGCCATGCGACCGATAATCTCCAACTCCTCCTCGTTAAGACACATCCACGTAGGGTTGTTGGGGTTAGAGTAGATCATACCACTGATACGGCCCGACGACAAAACCTCCTCCAACTTAGCTTCGAGAGCCTTGCCGCGATAGTCGATAACGTCGAACGACTCGATGCGGATACCCTGCACCTTACACTGGATCTTCTGCACAGGGAAGCCGGGATCGATAAAGAGGATTGTATTGCGACCCTCCTGCACCTTCGACAATGCGGTGAAGGCTGCAAAAGCGCCCTGCATAGAGCCTACCGTAGGTACGATACATACGGGAGGAATGTCGATATTGATGAAGGCCTTAATAAAGCGTGATGCCTCCTTTGTAAGGGGTTCGATACCTGTGATAAGTGGATACTTAGAACCTACGCCCGAGAGCAATGCCTCGTGCTCAGCCTCGATACCGATCTGCTCAGCGGGCAAACCTGGCTCGCCAATCTCCATACGGATATACTCCACGCCCATCTTAGCCTCGATATCCTTAACGACGCTAACAAACTGGCGAATAGAGGCTGCACCCAACTCCTTGGCATTGCGCAAACCGTTGGCAATACAGATATTATCGACCGTCTGTTTATCTAATGGTCTCTCCATAGTCTGCTCCAAAATTACAATTTCACGCTATTGTCATATCCTGCGCGAACTGCTGCGAGGTTCTTCTCGATAACCTCCTCACCCTTACGTGCAAAGATACGACGGATACCTGCCTCAATCTTCTCCTTCTCGATGTCGAGCATAGGAATAGCAGCTCCCAACAATACCATGTTGGCTGCCTGAAGTGGCGCACCTGCCTCCTTAGCCAACTCCTCGACATTGAGCGATACACAGTGTGGAAGCGCTGCAAGATGCTTCTCTACCTCTGCCATATCGGGATAGTTGGGGATGTTTACGAAAGGAACATTGCTGGTTACTACCCAACCATCCTTCTTCAAGTAGGGCAAGTAGCGCAAAGCCTCCATAGGCTCAAGCGAGATGATAATATCGGCACCACCCTTAGCAATAAGGTCCGAAGCGATAGGCTCGGTAGAGATACGCAAGTTACTCTGCACATCACCACCACGCTGGCTCATACCGTGAACCTCAGCCTGCTTGATGTTCCAACCCTCGGCAAGAACTGCCTCACCGATGACTGTGGCAATCGACAAAATACCCTGTCCGCCGACGCCAGCTAAAATGATATCTTTCTTCATTACGATTTCTGTTTTGTTGTTTTAGGCCTACTTCTTCTCTGCAGCACGTGCCTTAGCGTGGCGCTTAGCTGTCTGGATACACTCACGACGAGGAATTACGACAGATACACCGTTGTACTCGATCTCCTCGCGCAAGATGTTCTTAATCTCCTCCATGTTCTTGGGTAGAGGCACAACAACACGTACGTGCTCAGGAGCTACACCCAAACCACGGCAGATATCCTCAATCTTACCTGTACCCGCTGAATCCTGACCACCGGTCATACCTGTTGTAAGGTTGTCCGAGATGATAACAACAACATTTGCCTTAGAGTTCACGCAGTCCAAAAGACCTGTCATACCAGAGTGAGTGAATGTAGAGTCACCGATAACTGCGAACGATGGGAACTGACCAGCATCTGCTGCACCCTTAGCCATAGTGATTGAAGCACCCATCTCGACACAAGCTGACAATGCGTTGAATGGCGATAAAGCACCGAGAGTGTAGCAACCGATATCACCAAAGATACGAGGATTCTCGTACTCAGCAGCAACCTCGTTCAATGCCTTGTACATATCACGGTGACCGCAACCCTGACACAATGCGGGTGGACGAGCTACTACCAAGTTGTCTGCCTCGTGGTTCTCCAAAGCGGTCATGCCGAGTGAGAGGCGTACGCTATCGGGAGTAAGCTCACCAACACGTGGAAGATCACCTGTCAAACGACCCTTAACTGCAACTGTTGAAGGAACGATAGCACGAATCATCTCCTCAACAACGGGCTGCCCCTCCTCCATAACGAGAATCTCTTTAGCGCCATCCGCTACCATCTGCTCAACAAGAGCAACGGGCAATGGATACTGCGAAACCTTCAATACGCTACGCTCCTCTGCACCAGCTACATTCTCCATGTAGTAGTTGTAGGCGATACCCGTAGTGATGACACCACGCTCGGGGTTAGTACCCTTGCGGTAGAAGTTGAACTTAGACTCAACAGCCTTTGTCTGAAGGTCGTCCTGCTGAGCGAGCAACTCCACATAGCGCTTCTTTGCAAATGCGGGGAGCAAAATCCAACGACGCACATCCTCTGGACGGTTGATGTCGTTCTGCTTGCGAGGTGAGTCGCTAATCTCAACAACAGCACGAGAGTGGGCCATACGTGTTGTTACGCGCATAAGCACTGGAAGCTTAACAGCCTCTGAAAGCTCGAATGCAGCACGTGTCATCTCGTAAGCCTCCTGCTGTGAAGATGGCTCGAAGACAGGAACCATAGCAAACTTACCGTAGAAACGTGAATCCTGCTCGTTCTGTGACGAGTGCATAGATGGATCGTCGGCAGCAACAACCACCAAACCACCATTTACACCTGTCATTGCCGAGTTTACGAATGGATCGGCAGCAACATTCACACCTACGTGCTTCATACATACCAAAGCACGCTTGCCCATGTACGACATACCGAGAGCACCCTCCATAGCGGTCTTCTCGTTAGTCGCCCAACGGCAACAAATCTTGTCGTCAGCAGCGCCGCGCTTCTCCTCGCGCAACTGAATGAACTCTGTAATTTCGGTCGAAGGTGTACCTGGGTATGCATAGACACCCGACAGACCTGAATCGATAGCGGCCTGAGCGATAGCCTCGTCACCGAGAAGTAGTTTTCTCATATCTTTAATTGTTTTAGGTTTGTTTATTCGTTTAGTTACTACATAATATGTTGTCAAAGATATACATTTTTTTCTATTCTACGAAACATTTTCCCCGTTTTTTAGCCGCACAAAGAGTATTACATCTTATGTTTGAACATTTCGCCACACAATTGTTCTTATTTAGCACCGAATAGCGGATAACCATTTCGAGGTTTCACATTTTTTTTGTATATTTGCCACGATATATGTACGTATGTAAAGCATAGCTTTGGCGAATATTTTGCGGCACGTACTTTGGATTCAACAACAAAGATTATGGTAGTCGAAATACTTAAGACTCTTTTTGACGGAATATGCGTCGGCCTGGCCTCGTCGATGACGGTGGGGCCTGTGGCGGTGCTCTGCATACAACGCACCCTAAGCAAGGGTGGCCTCTCAGGAATTATGTCGGGTATGGGCGTAGCGTGTGCCGATACGTTACTCGCTATTCTCGCCTTCTCGGTATATGCCCTTCTGAAGACATACATCGACGAATACAACACCGTGATACAGATTTGCGGAGGAGTATTCGTAGTGATTGTCGGCATCTTCATCTTCTTCAAAAATCCCGTGCCGCAGATCCGCAAAAACCGCGCGGGACACATCGCCCTATGGCAGGATTTTGTCTCGATGTTTGGCTTCACACTGGCCAACTTCGTGGTCATCATCCCCTATATCCTCGCCTTCTTCACGATGTTTAACGTAGGCCTTGCCGACAGCTCGGAGAGTGTAGCAGCGAACGGTTCAGGGATAAGCACCATCGCAACTAATGGACTAATTATCAGCGGATTCTTGCTTGGTGCTTCGCTATGGTGGCTTGCGCTGACCTCGATCATCAACATCTTCCGCCGCAGGTTCCGTCCACGCCACATGCTCACGATAAACCGCGTGGCAGGTGTTGTAATCAGCGCTTTGGGACTCATTGCGCTAATTTCGCAATTTGTGTAACGAAATTCAACTTGATATATGCAGACTAAAAAGATAATTGTCGCCCTCGACGGTCACTCGTCGTGTGGCAAGAGCACCTTTGCCAAGGCTATTGCAGCACGTCTTGGCTACATCTTCATCGACACAGGCGCAATGTATCGTGCCGTTACGCTCTACGCCTTGGAGCATGGAGCTATCCGCTCGGGAATGGTCGATGAGCAGGCCGTGGAGGCTATGCTCGACGATATTAACATCGACTTTCGCTTCAATGCACAGCGTGGTGCCAGCGACATCTACGTCAATGGTGACTTGGTCGAGGGCAAGATTCGCACTATCGAGGTGAGCAACTGCGTGAGTGCTATAAGTTCTATTGCTGCCGTGCGCCAGAAGCTCGTAGCTATGCAGCAGGAGATGGGTGTACGCAAGGGCGTTGTTATGGATGGCCGCGATATAGGCACGGTGGTATTCCCCGAGGCCGAGCTTAAGATATATATGACGGCCGACCCAAAGGTACGTGCTGAGCGTCGCTATGCTGAGCTTCAGGCTAAGGGCGACAGCGTAACCTTCGAGGAGGTATACGCTAATGTTGTATCGCGCGACGAGGCCGATATGACACGTGCCATCTCACCACTACGCCGTGCCGAGGATGCCATCCTTTTGGACAATACGCAGATGAGCGTCGAGGAGCAGATGGCGTGGTTTATGGAGCGTTACAACGATATAATCAGCCGATAATATGCGTGTTACGATAGATGAAAATTCGGGCTTTTGCTTCGGCGTAGTTCGTGCTATTAGCGAGGCCGAGAGAGCTTTAACCGAGGTTGGCAAGGTATACTCCTTGGGCGATATTGTTCACAACCGTATCGAGGTGCAGCGCCTCGAAGAGTTGGGCTTAGGCACCGTGTCGCACGACGACATGCCCTCGTTGGGAGATGCCACACTTCTCATTCGAGCACACGGAGAGCCACCGCGCACCTATCGCCGTGCCGAGGAGCTCGGTCTGAAGCTTATTGATGCAACATGCCCCGTTGTTGCTCGCCTACAGCGTCGCATACGCGATGCCTACAATAAGATGCAGGCTGTAGGAGGTAGCGTTGTTCTCTTGGGTAAGCGTGGCCATGCCGAGGTTGTCGGACTCACGGGTCAGGTCAATGACGATGTGGTTGTCGTGGAGAGAGAGGATGATCTCAACCTTGTGGACTTCAGCCGCCCGATATATTTCCTTTCACAAACTACACAGAGTATCGATCTGTTCAACCGTCTTGGCGAGGAGATTGTGCGTCGTTCGGGAGATGCGGAGCGTGTGACACTTGACGATACGATATGTCGTCGTGTGGCTGGTCGTGAGGAGTCGCTCACGCAGTTCTCACGCAGTGTCGATGTGGTCATCTTCGTCGCAGGCCGTAAGTCGTCAAATGGCAAGGTACTCTGTGAGGTGTGCCGCAAGGCTAACGAGCGTACGTACAATATCGAGGACGTGGGCGAGTTGGAGGCCGAGTGGTTCGATGGTGTAGATAGCGTCGGAATATGCGGTGCTACATCGACACCTCGCTGGCTTATGGAGCGCGTAGCCGAGGCTATCAACGCAAATTATAAATAACGAAAATTATATTGATTATGAAATACTTGGTACGTTCGCTAAAATATTTTGTATTTCTCTGCGTTCTACTTTTAGCACTTATATGGGTTATGACGATCAGCTATCCCGAGGCTGCGGGTATCGACTATTGGACTATGGTACGCGCACAGCTATTCTCTAAGGAGGGTATATGGCTCTCGGTAGGCGTTGTACTTCTTGCTGCTGCATATCCGCGCTTCGGCTTTATCAGCAGCCGTATCGAGGGTTGCGACATCGAGCGCGATGCACTACGCATCGACAATGCGATGATGAACTCGGGTTTTAAGCTTATCGAGGAGAGCGAAGGTCTGCGCGTATATCGTGCCATGGGCCCCATTCTTCGCCTTACGATGATGTTTGAGGATCGTATCGAGGTGAGTGCCGATGAGGGTGGCGTGGTTATCACCGGTCTACGTCGTCAGGTGGTGCGCATCGCAATACGCCTTAAGGGCTATATGCACAACAGCCGCTACGAAAACTAAAGAGAACATGTTGAACTTTCGCAATAAAGCACTCGCATTAGCACTGCTACTTGCCATCAGCACACTTGGTGTTACGGCACAGGAGAGGGAGCGTGTAGCTAAGGATTTCGAACTAGGCAAGGCTACCGAGATCCTCGCAAACATCATGCGCGAGTACGAGGTGGGATATGTCGATAAGATTGACGCAGGCCGCATGCTTGAGTATGCTGCCGAGGGCATGGTACGTGCCACAGATCCCTATTCGGAGTACCTTCCCGAGGAGGAGATGGAGCAGTTCGAGATACTCACTACGGGGCGCTACGGTGGTGTAGGCTCGCTCATTCGCAAACGCGGCGATTACGTGCTCTTTGCCCAGCCATACAAGGGATCTCCGTCGGACGAAGCGGGTATCAAGGTGGGTGATAAGATATTGGCTATCGACGGCCACGATGCCTACAAAATGGAGGTTGGCGAGGTGAGCAAGAGGCTTAAGGGTGAGCCCGAGACCGAGGTCGAAGTTGTCGTTGAGCATTGTTACAGCGGCAAGGTAGATACGCTACGTATGATGCGCCGCCATATCGCCATTCCGAGTGTTCCCTATGCTGGTATCATTCGCGAAGGCATAGGCTACATCTGTCACAACGACTTTACGGAGGGTAGCTACAACGAGATGCGTGCCGCTCTGGAGCAGTTGATGAGTGTGGATACGCTACGTGGTCTGATTCTGGATTACCGCTCGAATGGCGGAGGCTTGGTGCAAGAGGCTATAGATATCGCCTCGCTCTTCTTGCCACGTGGCGAGCGCGTGGTGTCGATTATGGGTCGCGACTCATCATCGCTCAAGGAGTTTTGCACGGAGCATCTTCCATTGGCTACGGAGCTGCCTATCGTTATGCTTGTGAGTGGTTCATCGGCTTCGGCATCTGAGATCTTGGCGGGAGCATTGCAAGATACAGATCGTGGTGTGATCATGGGCCAACGCACCTTTGGTAAAGGCCTGGTACAGGGCACACGTCACGTAGGCTACAACAACTTCCTGAAGTACACGACAGCCAAATACTACATATCTTCGGGACGTTGTATCCAGGCCGTGAACTATGCTTCGCGCGATGAGGATGGTAGCGTGAGAAGTGTGCCCGACTCACTAATTACGGAGTATCGCACACGCGGTGGCCGCAAGGTCTATGACGGTGGTGGCATCGTCCCCGACAAGAAGATTGAGCCTCAGTATGTAAGCCGCTTTGCCCTCACGCTCTACGCCATGGGTTTTATGGAGGATTGGGCCGATGAGTATATGCGTAAGCACCATACGGAGAGTGTCGACCTGCGCACCTTCACTATTAGCGACAGCGACTATGCCGACTTTACGGCATATATCGCCGAGCAGGATGTGCCCTATGAGTCGGAGACACGCCGTGCCTTCAAGAGTTTGGAGAAGGCCGTAGAGAACGACCTCTACGACGAGGAACTTGGCGAGGCATTGAAAGCCCTCAGCGCACTAATCAAGGATGATAAGCTCTCGAATATGGAGACCTATCGTCGTGAGATTATCGAGGCGCTAAACGGAAATATCGTGATGCGCTACGCCTACAACGAGGGTGCCGTGGAGTACAATGCGGTAAACGACACGACGGTAGATGAAGCCGTCGAGTTGCTACTCAACAGCGAGGAGTACAGACGCATCCTCAGCGAACAGGATCTCGACATGCACTAACAATTCGGCTTGTAACCCCATAGATAATGAAGCTACCACGTATCAACATAAAGCAACCGATGAGATACCTCTCGATGCGTCGTCAGGCCGCAGTTATTGTGGTCGGACTGCTTCTTGCGGCTATCTCGGTATTCTATACGTGGAGCATCTCGGCCGATATGAGGCATGAGGACGAGATGGCTATCGAGCAGCTACGCCTTGCCGAGCGTAATGCTGTGGAGATGTGGGAGGATATCCTGCAATCGACGAACTTTGGCGGCCACATGATCTACAGCCCCGAGCTACTCAATAAGCTCGCCGAGCATACCAACGTACCACTTATCATCGCCGATGAGAGGCTCAACGTGTGGGTCACCAACCTCCCTATGGAGATCGTCGGCAATAGCGAGCGTCTACGCGACGAGATTATGCAGATGAGCCTGACAAACAAGCCTATATCGGTGAGTTCGGGACTTATGCGCAGTACCACCTTTACGATATACTACGGCACAACGAACTACTCCGAGCTGGTATCGAGCGCTCATAGCGAGGCATTGGCACTGTTCCCCTATGTTCAGCTCGTCATCATCATCATCTTTGCGATATTTGCCTATATGGCCTTCTCGTCGACGAAGCAGAATGAGCAAAACCGCGTGTGGGTGGGTCTTGCCAAGGAGACGGCACATCAGCTCGGCACACCGACATCATCGTTGTTGGGCTGGATCGAGTATCTGCGCAGTCAGCCCGTAGATCAGATGGCCGTGGAGGAGATGTCGAAGGACTTGACACACCTACTAAAGATTGTGGATCGTTTCTCGAAGATTGGCTCCGAGACGCAGCTTACGTCAATGAATATCAACGAGGTTGTGGGCGATACGGTGATGTACTTCCGTCGTCGCATACCGCGCAACGTAACACTTACGTACAACGGCTTGGCCATAGCACCGATATGCGTGGCAATAAACGCAGCTCTGTTTGAATGGGTGGTAGAAAACCTGCTTAAAAACTCGCTCGATGCACTGCAAGGACATGGTGAGATAGATGTTGTCGTTGGCGAGAATGATAACGAGGTATTTGTCGAGGTTAGCGATACGGGCAAGGGCATTGCCAAGAGTAGCTGGACACGTATCTTCGAACCGGGATTTACAACAAAGACACGTGGCTGGGGCTTGGGCCTATCGCTCTCACGACGCATTATAGAGGAGTATCACGGAGGCCGCATTGCCGTGGTACGCTCCGAGATTGGCCACGGCACGACAATACGTATAACCCTGAAACGCAACGCAGAGAATGAATAGCGAATATATATCATATTTTAAGGAGGCGGGTTACCACCCCACAAGCGCCAGGAAGCTATTTGGCAAGGCCTCGACGCTCTGCGATGGTGCGGTGAGCGATGGCGGCTATCAGGAGGGTAGTGCCGAAGATATATTCGGTATTGCCACATATCGCGCGACAATTGATGTTCCAGAGAGCGTAGAGCCTACGTTCAGCAACGAGCCATTTTTTCAGTTACTTGTCATCGCCTTGGTAGTTGTCTATATGCACATGGTGCTACGTGCTTGGCACTTTATCGGCTCTATTTGGAGTGGCGTTATTGACTACCGTCGCAGCGAGCAGAATATGACCTATGCCGGAGGCGCTTTGCCGCTATCACGCTTTAAGCTTACAGCAGCAATCATAGGCGCAGTAAGTATCGCCCTTGTTGTCGTACGACTTATGGATATATATTTGGTTGGCGAGGCCGCAATATACGATATGGGTATATCGAACGTCATGCCCCTTGTGATGCTCATCATCATTAGCGCAGTACTTCTTTGGAGCTATCTGCTACATGTAGTTCTCGGCTGGGTGACTTGCTCGAAAAACGCCAAGGAGCTTGCTACAATAGGCTATATAAACATTGTTCGTGCGGTCGTTGCACTATTTCTACCCACGGCTGTATGGTTGGTTGCCAACGGCACGGCCGAAGGCATTGTCGGTTGGGTACTTATTGTGGGGCTAACTCTCTTTGTTGCAATATATCTGAAAGATACTTTTATATTCTTTCTCGAAAAAAAAGTTTCAGTTTTTAATTGGTTTTTGTACCTTTGCACCGCAATTTTGTTGCCATTGAGTTTCTTGGCGGCATGGCTGCCAAGGATGTTGCAGTAATTTGCACGCCGCAATATGCTGATTAACAAGATATTGCAAAATAGAAGAGTACTGCGAAGCAGTCAAAAAAGAGGAATTTGTGAACTAAGAAATAAAAGCGTACACTTTGAAAGTAGGTAAAATTTTGGTATCTCAGCCTAAACCGGCTGTATTAGAAAAGTCGCCTTTTTACGAATTTTCAGGAAAATATGAGCTTGATATCGACTACAAGTCGTTGATTCGTGTAGTGGGCGTATCACTCAAGGAATTCCGCGCACAGCGTACCGAGATTCTTGAGCACACGACAATGATCTTCTCATCACGTGCGGCAATTGATAGTTTCTTCCACATCTGCGAGGAGGCTCGTATCACCGTTCCCGAGACCATGAAGTATATCTGCAATACGGAGGCTGTGGCTCTCTATTTGCAGAAGTATATCGTATATCGCAAGCGTAAGATCTCGTTTGCCGATGGTACGTTCAACTCACTGCTCGAGCTTATCGTAAAGCATAAGGACGAGAAGTTTATCCTCGCCCTTACGGAGCCTTACAAGCCCGAACTTCCCGAGACATTGGCAAAGCTTAAGTTGAAGGTATCGCCCGTAGTCTTTGCGCGTACAGTGGCTGCCGATATGTCGGAGCTTAAGCTCGCAGACTACGACATCATAGCGCTCTACTCACCCGCCGAGGTTAAGGCTTTGGTTGAGAACTACGAGGTAGCAAACATTCCCGTTGTAGCAACCTTTGGCGAGGCTACATTGCGTGCTGCTAAGGATGCAGGCCTTAAGGTCAAGGCTTCGGCACCCACCCCCGAGGCTCCCTCGATGGTTAAGGCATTGGAGATCTACTGCCGTAAGGTGGCAGAGGGTCTTGAAGTAGAGGATGCTCAGGTACACGAGGATGCTAACAAGGAGGAGTTTATCCGCGCACAGCAGTCTAAGTTACAGAAGAAGACTCGCACTCGCACACCCAAAAAGAGCGAGTAAGCGACTCTCCTTAGCGCAAAGTATCGGCTATGATCAGCACTAATCGACTACCTAAGGCCGAGCGTCTACACTCGCTCAAGGCTATACGTCGTCTCTTTACGGATGGCGAGTCGGCCTTTGCCTACCCCTTTCGCTATATGTTCATTAGCGAGAGTGGCGAGCAGCCCTGTGTCGAAGTGCTCTTCTCGGTGCCTAAGCGCTACCATAAGAGGGCTAACAAGCGTAATTTGCTCAAGCGACGTATGCGCGAAGCCTATCGACAGCACAAGTCGGAGTTGGTAGCTATGGCCATAGAGCGTGGCCTACGCATAGAGCTTGCGTTGATCTACACCAGCAAGGATATAGTATCGTATAAGAGCGTTGAAAATGCAGTTTGCAAAGTCTTGGAGAGAGTTGCTAAGTGCGATTAAGCGAGTTGTAGCACTGCCACTTATAGGCCTCGTGCGCTTCTACCAGCTCTGCATATCGCCACTAAAACCGCCATCATGCCGCTTTACGCCTACCTGCTCGCAGTATGCTATCGAGGCACTTCGCAAGCATGGGCCAATACGTGGACTATACCTCACTGTTCGACGTCTGCTACGTTGCCATCCGTGGGGAGGTAGTGGATACGATCCCGTACCATAGATTTGGAGGGTTGTCGATTTTTACGTAACTTTACGATTGGTAAATAACCTTAAAGAGATAGAATTATGACAGAGACAAAGAAAACAGGTATCGAGATACAGCTCGACGAGCAGGTTGCTCAGGGCAACTACTGCAACTTGGCGATTATTGCTCACTCTACATCGGAGTTTATCATAGACTTTGCGACGATGCTTCCAGGTCTTCCCAAGGCTCGTGTTAAGAGCCGTGTGGTACTTACTCCCGAGCATGCTAAGCGTCTTCTCCTGTCGTTGCAGGAGAATATCACACGCTACGAGAGCAACGTAGGAAAGATTAACATCCCATCTAAGCAGCCTATGATTGACCCATTCGGTCACAAGGGCAACGCCTAAAGGATATATATATATAAAATAAGTATGAGGTGTCCAAATCGGGTTGGACACCTCATATTTTTTAGCGCTATCTGAGTCTAAACTTGTGGAAATGGGGCGCTACCACACGCACAAAAAAGAGCAGCGCTACGACTACCAAGCCCGAGCCAAACATATAACAATAGGAGTAGTCGAACTCGGCAATATAACCTCCGAGGAGCATACCTCCACCAATACCTACATCCCAACCCGTGAGGTACGTAGCATTAGCAGTAGCACGACGTGAGTTAGGCGCAAGGTTGATAAACAGAGTGTTGTATGCTGGGAACATTGTACCATAGCCGAAGCCAAAAAGAAATGCTGTGACAAAATAGGCTATATAACCCAACGTAATGCTCGCCGATGCAATGGTGCTCAACGAAGCCTCGCCCAAAGCACCAATAAGAGCTATGGCAATACCTCGTGATATGGTTTCCGTTATAAAACCGCGATCCACCTGCTTACCCGAGTGTAGACGCGAGGAGATAAGTCCAGCTGCCATGACAGTAAAGAACAAACCCGCATTGTGCGTTATACCTGCCTCACGAGCATATAGAGCTATGTAGCTGGTAGTCATACCATAAGGTATGGCAAGAAGGAAGAATGCTATGCAAGCGCGAATACCCTCTTTGAGGAAAAATCTATCAGCCGAGAACTTAAATTCTACATTATCAGCCTGCTCCTTACGGGGTGCTCGCGCTGCAAAAGCACACGTCAAGCCAACTAAACCCGTTATGAGCGATGTGGCAAAAAGCACGTCGTAGTTGCCCATACCGACGATAAAGAGTCCCGCCATAGGACCAAACGCCATGGCGAGATTGTTCGTAACACCGTAATAGCCTAAGCCTTCGCCACGTCGCGATGAGGGCATAACATCAATGACAAGGGTATTACCTGCGGTCGTTAGCATACCAAAGCTAAAACCGTGAAATATGCGCAGAAGAATAAATAGTATGAGTGTCTGCGTAATAAAAAAGTATCCTAAGAAGGTTGCTACAAAAATTGAATAGGCAATAACATATACCAATTTTCGAGGAAATGTATCAGCGACAAATCCCGCTAACGGTCTGACACTCAATACCGCAATAACATAGCATGACAACACTATGCCGACCAGTCCCTGACCGATATGGAAGGTATCGCTTAGGTATAGCGGTAGCGTTGGGACAAGGATAAAGAACGAGAACGACATCATAAATGCCGACAAACAGACGAGAACATAGTTCTTCGTCCAGAGCTTATCAACCGTCAAATTCTCCATAACGATATATTTTATAGCGAAATGAGAAGCTTAATTATGGGTCACATTCTGATCCTGCAATTATTGTACTCCTCTCCGTAATGCAAAGTTAGCACAAAAGCCCTCTCGCTATCCTTCGACAGCCCGTTTTTTTCGAGTTTTAATCATCATAAACTACTTAACGTGCAACTATTCAAAGGAAAATAAATATTTATATGGGTCAAGTTCTTCAAAAATAAATCCTTAGTGTTGACCTTATATATGAAATAATAAGTCTTTCCTTCTCAACGGGAGGTTGGGAGAGAATATAAATATATGTGCAGCATATAGTCTGCTCTTCAAGCCAGAATCCTGAGTTAGATATTTTGTATATATACAAATAAGCCCCTCCTTATCAAAGGAGGGGTTTAGGGTGAATTGTATATATGAGCGGCACAGCCGC
>JAZRCN010000003.1:0-61459 GCA_045659765.1 Alistipes sp. | reverse complement strand
CTTAATTAATTGTCTTCCTAAGACCGCTTGGCCCTCCGACTTAATCAAAGCCTCGATAGTCTCACGGTCGAGCAAAGTGAAAATCTTGATATAACGCTTTGCATCGTCATCGCTAACATTCAACCAGAACTGGTAGAACTTGTAAGGCGAAGTGTAGCGAGCGTCGAGCCAAACATTTCCACTCTCGGTCTTTCCGAACTTTGTGCCATCAGCCTTAGTGATAAGTGGGCAGGTGATAGCGAAAGCCTCCGCCTCCGAGCCAAGTTTGCGACGAATCAACTCCGTACCTGTTGTGATGTTACCCCATTGGTCTGCGCCACCCAACTGCAACTTGCAATCCATAGTCTGGTAGAGGTGCAAGAAGTCGTAGCCCTGCAAGAGTTGATATGTGAACTCGGTAAAGGACATACCGTCGCCCTCGCCATTAAAACGCTTTTTAACAGAGTCCTTGGCCATCATATAGTTCACCGTGATACACTTACCGATGTCGCGTGCGAAGTCGAGGAACGAGAACTCCTTCATCCAGTCGTAGTTGTTCACAAGCAATGCGTGGTTCTCGGCCTCAGAGTCGAAGTCGATAAGGCGTGCAAGCTGGTTCTTGATAGCCTCCTGGTTGTGACGCAACGTAGCCTCGTCGAGCAAGTTACGCTCCTGCGACTTACCCGAAGGGTCGCCAATCATACCCGTAGCACCACCAATAAGGGCAATGGGTCGATGTCCGCACATCTGGAAGTGCTTCAAAATCATAACACCTACGAGGTGGCCGATATGTAGAGAGTCGGCTGTAGGGTCGATACCGAGATATGCTGTCGTCATCTCCTTCTGCAACTGCTCCTTAGCACCTGGCATAATCGTGTGGATCATGCCACGCCACTCGAGCTCCTGTACAAAATCTTTAATCATTGTTGTCTATAGTTTTATAAATTCAAATTTTCTTACTTTACACCGTATGCAATAACTTATATTGAGCCGCCCGTTACTCCTCCTCGCCATAATTTTTGTTAGAAGAGGTTAGATACAACGCTCGGCGAAATTCGAGGCGATGGGCTGTACTTTGGCGTACTGCCCATTGACGAGATATTTCGTTAGCGGCAGTAGATGGCCTCTTATCTTCCCTACCTCCTCACCATAATTTTTGTCAGAAGAGGTTAGATACAACGCTCGGCGAAATTCGAGGCGATGGGCTGTACTTTGGTGTACTGCCCATTGACGAGATATTTCGTTAGCGGCAGTAGATGGCCTCTTATCACAAAAATTATTGGGCATCAAGACCAAGCTCCTCAATCATCGCTACCAACGCAGCATTCTTATTTGTCAAGAACTTCAACCTATCCTCCAATGTGATAGGCTTAGCGGTCTTAACCTTCTCGTTTACCACGACCTTCAATTCGATGAAGCCATCGACGCCCGCATGAGCCGCCAACTCGCCCATCCACTCGCGCGAACCGCGCAACAGATCGTCACCAATCTCTCTCGAAGCGACACTCACCGTAACCGTATTGGCCTCGACACGCATCGTCTCGAAGATTACGCCATAGCGCGGCTGTGTCACCATGAGCCGTTCTACGTACGATGCCTTTGCCGCCTTGAGCTTAGCCTCACTCTGCGGATCGACATTCGATACGGCAGCCGCCACCTCTTCACCCCCCTGCACAGCTCCTCGCTTGGCATCATCGCCCATCATCGCATTGATCGAGAATCCCGACTTCACGGTCTTGAGCGTAGATATGCGACGCGCAGGACGCTCCGTTGGCTGCTCTACACTTGCGGTTACAGGCTGTGGGGCAGACTGCGATTGCGATGCAGGTTGTGACATCGACGCAGGTTGTGGCGTAGGTTGAGATATTGGTGCCACCTGAGGCGTTACTATCTGAGGGGCTACCGTCTGCTGCGCTACAGGTTCTACCCTACTTGGAGCAAGCTCGGGGAGTGCAAACGACGTTGCGAAGCTTGCCTCTGCTACCTCACTATTTTTTTTTTGACCGAGACCTGCTAATTTCATAAGTCCCAGTTCCACAAGTAAACGCTGATTCGACGACTGTCTGAGGCGACCATCCGCCTCTGTGAGCAACGATATGCCATTAAAGAGGAAGGCCTCGTCACACACTGCCGCCTGCGCCCTATACCTCTCGACAAGCGCCCCTGTGAACTCTACGAGCGTCGCCGCAGGGCCTTTAGCCATTAGCAGGTCGCGCAAATGAGCATTTAATCCCGCCACGAACACCTGAGGTGAGAAGCCTCGCGAGAGCACCGAATCAAAGGCAATAAGCGCATCGGTATAGCGACCCTCACGCAACATATCCGTAAGCGTGAAGTAGGTGTCGTAATCCAAGACGTTGAGCGTAGCTGCCACATCCTTATAGTTGAGGCTATTTCCGCAGAACGATACGGCCTTATCGAACATCGACAGCGCATCACGCATACCACCATCGGCCTTGTGAGCGATAAGGTTAAGAGCCTCGTCATCTGCCACGACACCCTCCTTGTCGGCTATATAGCGTAGATACTCCACGCCATCCTCGACCTTGATACGATTGAAGTCGTATATTTGGCAACGTGACAAAATCGTAGGGATAATCTTATGTTTCTCGGTAGTAGCGAGCACAAAGATAGCGTGGCGCGGAGGCTCCTCCAAGGTCTTAAGGAAGGCGTTGAACGCCGCAGACGAGAGCATATGCACCTCGTCGATAACAAAGACCGAGTAGCTACCCTGCTGTGGGATGATACGCACTTGCTCGATGAGGTTGCGGATATCGTCTACCGAGTTGTTCGATGCAGCATCGAGCTCGTGAACATTAAGCGAGCGACCCTCGTTAAACGAACGGCATGACTCGCACTCGTTGCAAGCCTCGCCCGCCTGTGGATTGAGACAGTTTACGGCTTTAGCAAAGATACGAGCACATGTGGTCTTACCAACACCTCGAGGACCACAGAAGAGGTAGGCATGAGCAAGCTGCCCACGCTCAATAGCATTCTTCAGCGTTGAGGTTATATGACGCTGTCCTACGACCGATGCAAAGGTCGCAGGGCGATATTTACGTGCTGAAACAACAAAATTCTCCATAACGGAACAAAGGTACTAATTTTTTCGAGACTACGCACGTACGCGCGTACTTTTTTCGCTTTAAATGGTGGTATTTCGGACAAAACGTATAACTTTGCAAGTGTGTTAAATGAGAAAAAGATTTTTGAAAGATGAAAAAACTAAGATATTTATTTGCTGTTATACTTCTATTCACAGTAAATATTTCAGTTGCACAAGAGCCTGATAATACAGGTTTTAACCTCATTGTTTTAGGCGACACACAACCTCAAACCGAGGAGCAACTCGCGCGTTTCGAAAACGAGATTATGCCTTCGATAGCCTCAATCCTTGCCGAGTACGACCGCGAGGACTCAATCCCCGAAGCGATACTCATCACGGGCGATGTTGTGTGGGATACAGTGGAGTTTTTGCCACGCATTAAGGCGATGTTTGAGCCGTTTGGAGTGTCTCTACTTACCGTCCCCGGGAACCACGACTACGACCGCAAGATAGAGGGTCGCGAAAGACGCGCGCTACGCGATTATTGCCGTACATTTGGCAAGCGATACTATACCACGAAGCTTGGCGAATACACCCTTATCGGACTCGATAACATCTTGTACAACAACTATTTCGACTATTCATTAGGCATCGACAGAAAACAGCTACGTTGGCTAAAGCGCGCCCTACAACGCACGCCCCAAGATAGGCCATTACTTATCGCCATGCACGCCCCAGCATACGATGCTCGCAAGGGCATAGCAATACCCTATGCACAGGAGATTTTTGACCTCGTAGGCAATCGCGAGGTACACCTACTCACAGGTCATGGCCACCGCAACAACACCTTCGACATTGCACCCAACATCATCGAGCACTGCGTGGCACAGGTCAATGGCAACCTATGGTTTGCCCCTATTTGCGCCGATGGCACACCACGCGGTGTACTTATCGTTGAGGGTCGCAACGATGACATTAGGTGGCACTTCCGCACTCTGGAACACTCAGCCGAGCATCAAATGGTAGCATGGCGCGAGGGAGAGGTGAAGGATAACGAAGAGTATGTGGTGGTGAAGATTTGGGGCGTAGACTCTAAATGGAGTGTGCAGTGTAGCGAGGATGGCACGATATGGCACGATATGGAGCCCATCATAATCGTAGACCCTGAATATATCAACTACGTGGAAAATGAGGCATCATACCCCGAGATTATTATGGAGCGTCTGCGTCGCTCGGCAATACCCGCCAAGCACTTTTTCCGCTATAAGCGTAGCACACAAGACAACGCTGTAACTATCAAGTCTACAGATCGTTTCGGTCGCTCATACAAGATTGTTATTCCCTAAGAATACGCTGTGTAACAGCAAGCGTAGCGATAGATATTCGACAGTCGGGCTGCACCTTGAGTATCGCCTCGGCACAAGCCGTGAGCGTAGCACCCGAGGTGAGAACATCATCGACTAAAAGTAGATGCTTGCCACGCAACTTATCAGCCTTGCGCAACTCAAAAAGTGCCTCGACATTATCCCATCTTTCGCTACCTCTACGACGTGCCTGGGAGGGGTTATTGCGTCGTCTAACTACAGCGTCGGCCACCACCTTAGCACCCAACTCATGGGCTATACCCTCGGCTAAATATCGCGATTGGTTATAGCCTCGACGCAAGGTCTTCAGCGGGTGTAGAGGCACTGGCACAACAGCATCTACATCGTTGTAAAGTCCTGAGTCTCTTAGCTCTGCGCCATACCAACGACCCATACTCTCAGCTATTGCCCACTCACCGCCATACTTGAAACGGTGGACCATATCACGCCAAAGACTCTCACCACTATAGAATATAAACGACGAGCCTTGCACCAAAGGAACAAGGCCTGCAAAGTGCTCCTTCACGGGATTCTCCTCGGAGCGCCAATAGGATGTTAGAGGTATTTCGTAGCGACAACGAATACAGATGCCGTGCATCTTCGAGCCAATATGTTCGCCACATATCATACAACTCGAAGGAAAAAGCAATGTGCGAAGTGCTCTTAAGGCACTACCAAGCGTCGACATCAACATTGATAATCACAGATTTATAACTTTTATCTTCAGACGTCATGCGTAGCACGTCACGCAACAACGTACGGGCACGTTGCATAGATGCGCCACTCTCAATCTTAAGCAATATCTCCGAGCGATACTCGCCTCGGAACCTCTCGACAGCCGCAGCAACAGGGCCCAGCACCCTCGTACCGAACTTTTGGCGCATAAGACGAGCAACGAAATCGGCCGTTTTACGCAACTGCTCATTATCGCTATGGCGTAACAACAAGCGCACAAGATGAGAGTATGGAGGATATCCAAATGCCTCGCGCTCACGGAGTTCTACAAGTGCCATAGCGCGATAGTCACCAAGCGCCACCTCACGGATAACGGGGTGATTAGGCAGCGAGGTTTGCACAACCACACGCCCCCTCTCCTCTCTACGACCTGCACGGCCTGCCACCTGTGTCATAAGCTGAAAAGCTCGCTCGGCAGCACGGAAGTCGGGAGCCGACAATAGGTTATCGGCATTTAATATGCCCACCGTCGTAACACCTCCAAAATCAAAGCCTTTGCCCAAAATTTGGGTACCTACCAAAATATCTGTTTCACCCATCTCGAACTCACGAACGATACGGCGGAACGAGCTCTCCGAAGAGGATGTATCGCCATCCAGACGCGCCACACGCGCCTCGGGGAATAGGCGTGAAATCTCCTCCTCAACCCTCTCCGTACCAAAGCCCATAGGGGCCATATCTTGCGTCTCGCAGTTGGGACATACGTTGCGTCGTGGCTCCGAGTAGCCACAGTAGTGGCACTCCATACGCGACGACGTATTGTGTTGTGTGAGGGTCACGTTGCAGTGCGGGCAACGTGGCGAGTAGCCACAAGTGCGACACTGTATATACGGGGCATAACCCCTGCGATTTTGGAATAATATTGTTTGTTTACCCGCTGCAAGCGAGTCACTTATCGAGTTGAGTAGTTCTACGTTAAAGTGCGTCTTACGCTCACCACGCTTTACGGCTCTGAGCGTATCCGACACCACTATTTCGGGCAGCAGAGCATCGCCCCAACGCTCACTCAACTCGACATACTGATACTTTCCCGAGAGGGCATTAACATAGCTCTCCAGCGATGGTGTAGCACTACCCAAAAGTACCTTTGCGCCATAAATCCTACCCATAACCACAGCGCAATCGCGGGCATTGTAGCGTGGTGCAGGGTCACTCTGCTTATAGCTCGGGTCGTGCTCCTCGTCGATGATGATAAGTCCAGCATTATTAATCGGCAGGAACAACGCTGAGCGCACACCAACAATCAACTCACCACCCGTAGATGTTGCCAAACGCAGGAATGTTTCACCACGACGTCGTGGCGTAAGGCGCGAATGGTAGGTCGTAGTGCGCCCCTCAAATATTCGCTCAAGACGTTCGATAAGCTGCGAGGTGATGACAATCTCGGGAACGAGGAGCATCACATCACGCCCCGCAGCAAGCTCCTCGGCGATAAGGTGTACATATATCTCTGTCTTACCCGAGCCCGTAACGCCATGTAACAGAGCTACACGCCCCTCGGCATGTGCCCCACGGATGGTGTTCAACGCCGCAGTCTGCACCTCGGATAGCTTCGGCAAAAGGAAGGAGTCTGCACCACCGATATTGCGCTCTCTGGTCCTGCGCTCCGTCGTAATAAGCCCCTTAGTGCGCAACGCGGCCAACGCCTGAGCATCGACATCGACCATACGGCGTGGCACAAAGCCATCCTCCGCACCACGTTCCGAAGCGAGCGCTGCAATATACTCCATAGTAGATGTGCGGCGTGGTGCGCGGCGGCAATGCTTCGCAACATACTCGGCCAAAGCCTCCTCGCCACGTAGCCCCTCAACGAGAGCCACAAAGGTCTCCATAGGCGGCTCTATAGAGCGTTCATCAAGCTCGGCAATGGTCGTTGCCGAAGGCTTAGCCAACGAGGGCAACGCAACACGCATAACCTCGCCCAGGGTGGCCATATAGTACTCCGCGACCCACTCCCACACCTTCATAGCCTCGGCCGTAAGCAACGGAAAGGAGTATAGCTTACGAAGTATGGGCTTAATACGCGGATAGTCTGGCCGCTCTGCACTAAGCGACCAGACTATGCCTGTATAATAACGGCTGCTGCCAAACTGTACGACAACGGCATCGCCCACTCCGACCGACAACGACTCATCCACAGCAAATGTGTAGGTGGGTTGTGCCAACGGCAGGACTACCTGTGCGTAAAGCATGGCAGCAGCTTATTTTAGATTCGAAACTCCGTTAGAGCTTATTCAAAGCGTCGAAGCCCTGACCGTAAACGCCCATTACTGAGCCTACGGTGATAAATGCGTTAGGATCCTCCTCGCGCACGAACTTCAAGATTGTAGAGGTATCGCGCTTACGGCAGACAACCATAACAGCCTTTGACTCAACCTTTGAGTACCAACCCATAGCGTCGATAAGCGTAGCGCCACGGTGAGCCTTGGTGTTGATCATCTCGGCCATGCTCTCGTAGTCCTTACAGAAGATCATAATCTGGTTAGACTGCTGGTTACCAGACTGTACGAAGTCTACTGTGTAGCCAATAACTGCGATCATGATGAAACCGTATACCATACGTGCGAAGGCCTCTGGATCGAGTGGTGAGATGAGGTGTGGCTCGATGATACCTGCATCAGTTGCCATATTTACGGTAGTAGATAGAAGCACTGATGAGATAAGGATACCACAGTCCGTCATAAGAAGCACCTTGCCATAGCTTACGGTACGGAACTTATTGATAATCATCGCTACAATATCGGTACCACCTGTTGAACCGCCCTGCATAAATGACACTGCGATACCAACACCACAAGATGCAGCACCGAGGACAACCATAAGGATTCTCCAAGCATCAACGCCACGGAACACATTAACCACCAATGCTGGATCGAGGAACTCAACGAGGTTGAACATCACAGACATCATCAAGATACAGTACAGCGTCTTGATACCGAACTTCCAACCAACGATCATAACACCGAGGATAAGGAGGATACAGTTGATGATGAAAATCAAGTTACCGATAGTTAGGAAGCCTGATGAGAGCGAAACAGGGAGAATGGCATTAATAAGTGTAGCCAAACCTGCCGCACCACCACCCATACCACCGGCGGGAAGTACGCACATCTGCCAGCCAAATGCATAGCAGAACATACCAAAGGTCATCAAAAGATACTCCTTGATGCCTACAACAAGATCACGAGATGAAATTTTCATAACGTAAAGGGGTTAGTTATTATCCTATATTTTTTGTTATTGTTAGCTAATTCGGGGCAAATGTACAAACTTTCGCCCAAATCGAGCAATTTTTGGCATCTATTTTAATAGATAGTCTGCAAATGGCCATAAAAAACCTCTTGCAGACATGCTATTAATACCAAACGCTCTTCTCCGCGCCCATATAGAACTTCAACTCTCCACCCTCGACAATCTCTTGGTGGGTGATGTAGTTGCGCTCCAGATTTACGCCATTAAGTTCCACACGCTGAACATAGCGATTCTGCTCGCTGTATCCCTCACGCTTAACAGCAAATAGACCTCCAGCGACATCAATCTCGGCACCGTCTACCATAGGCACACCCAAAACATACTTGCCCGAAGCTGGCTCTACGGGGTAGAAACCCAATGTTGTCATAACGTACCATGCCGACATTTGACCCACATCCTCGTTACCCGATAGGCCGTCAGGCTGGTTTGAGTACATCGTAGCCATAACCTCATAGAGGCGGTCAGCCGCCTTCCAAGGCTCGCCGAGCATCGTATAGAAGTAGATGATATGGTGGCTTGGCTCGTTGCCGTGAACATACTGGCCAATAAGTCCCGAAATATCGGGGGTTACATCCTCACCCTCCATCTTTGTATCGGTCGTAAAGAGCTCGTCAAGGCGTTCGAGAGTAATCTCGCGACCACCCATATAGTGCTCCAAAAGTTCGAGATCGTGGGGTACGAGCCACAAATACTGCCAAGCGTTACCCTCGCAATACTCGTTGGCGATGCGCGATGCGTTATAGGGGTTGAAATCTGCGCGCCACTCACCCTTAGATGACTTACCGCGAATGAAGCCACTCTCCGTATCGTAATAGTTGGTCCACGAGTGGCTACGTGTTGCGAGATACTCTGCCTCCTCTGTCTTGCCAAGCTTCTCGGCAACAACAGCAGCAGCAGCATCGGCAATAGCAAACTCCATATCGTGGGCGATAGACTCTGCCTGAAGGTCGTTAGGCATAAAGCCATATACTTTGCGGTGGCGACCACCACGAATATCGTGCATAGCCGAGTTGTAGAGGGCCTCCCATGCCTCCTCAGCATCGATACCCTCGATACCCTTAGCCACAGCATCAGCCACAGCGATGATACCTGGCGAGCCAACCATACAACCTGTCTCGCAGCCCCACAAGTGCCAGATAGGCAAGAACGACTGCTTCTTATAGATGTCGATCATCGTATTGGTGATATCGTCCATGAGTTCGGGATGAGTAATGGTCATCAAAGGCAACTTCGCACGATAGGTATCCCACAACGAGAAGGTAGTGTAGCTATCGAAACCTGGGTCGTCGTATACCTCGTTATCGGCACCGCGGTATTTGCGATCCACATCCGAGAAGAGTGATGGCGCTACGTACATGTGGTACATCGCCGTATAGAAGATCTCCTCTTGCTCGGCAGTTGCACCCTCGATGCGAATCTTCGAAATCTCGCTGTTCCACTTATCGTAGGCCACCTTGCGCGCTGCGTCGAAGTCGACATTGCGAAGCTCCGCCTCGAAGTTGAGTGCAGCACCCTCGACACTCACCGTCGAGAGAGCCACCTTAACGCCAATCTGCTCGCCAGCCACAGTGTCGAAGTGTATGCGGTAGTAGAAGTTGTTCTCGTCGATAGGTTCAAACTCGGAGAAGGGCTTAGAGAACTCTATAACGAAGAATACCTTCTGTGCATTTGCCCAGCCGTAGGTGTGGCGATGACCAACGACACGTGTGTCGCTCTCGGCCTCGGCATAGAGATCCTCGGGGCGATCCCAGCAACCACCATGCACAAGGTCGAGGATGATTGCAGCATCCTCACCCTCGGGGAAGGTATAGCGATGCAGACCACCACGCTCCGTAGCGGTCATCTCCGCCAAGATATTGTAACGTGTCAATGGCACTGAGTAGTAGCCAGGTTCGACAACCTCCTGCGTGCGGTCGGCCTCCGACCAGAAGCCCGTAGAGTAGTCGCCAAGGCGGCCACGCGAATATGTCACATCACCCATTACGGGCATAAGCGTAACATCGAACAAATCGCCACAACCCGTACCCGATAGGTGGGTGTGCGAGAAGCCGATAACGCTATTCTCCGAATCGTGATAACCCGAGCACCAATCCCACTCCTGAGATATGCTCGTAGGACCCACCTGCGTCATACCGAAAGGCACGTTAGCACCTACGAATACGTGTCCATGGCCTCCTGAGCCAATCTTCGGATTGACCTTTGCCGAGTAATCCACCTCTGCTGTCGCGCAACCCACAAGAGCCGCCAACGACACAAGAGCTACAAAAAGTTTAGTTTTCTTCATATTAATAAAGTTTTAGTTTCAATTCTTTAGCCTTGATAAGTTCATCGTGCGATATGCGATACCCTGCAGTCTTATTGCCAAGACACACCTCGCCAATATAATCGCCCTCGCCATCTGTGGCGATAACTATTGTACCCTCTGCCGTATCCACCTCTACGCGCTCGAAGCGAGGCGTTGTAATGGTGTAGTATGGTTCGCCTGGACAGTCGGGATAGATGCCCATCATCGAGAATACTGCCCATGCCGACATTGTTCCCGTATCATCGTTACCTGGCAGGCCATCGGGCGAGGTGGTGTAATTCTCATCCAGAAGCCTTCGCACATGCTCCTGCGTGAGGTATTCGTAACCCTTGATACGGCTGAAGAGGTAGGGATAGGCGATATCTGGCTCGTTCGTAGGGTCGTAGTAACCCTTATTAAATATATCGAGCAACGTATTGACAAATCTCTGCTTGCCCATAACCTTGATAAGTCCCTCAACATCGTGAGGCACGAAAAAGCTGTAGTTCCACGAGCTACCCTCATGGAAGCCTACCGTATTTGAGAAGTTGGCACCCGCTGCGGGGTCAAAAGGCTCGATAAACGCTCCATCGGCGGCAATGGGTCGCATAGCGCCGTACTCCTTACAGAAGTAGTTACGCCAGCCGTTAGCTCTCGTCCTCAGCTCCTCGGCAAAGGCCTTATCGCCAAGCTCCTCGGCAAAAGCCGCTAAAGCACTATCCGCAACGTAGTACTCCAAGGCGTGCGACACCGAGTTATCACCCGTCATATCAGCCGCGAAGTAGCCCACAGGGATATATCCTCGTTCGACATAGGGGTCGATATCAGGACGAATAGGATTGCTCTTACCCTCGGTCGTTGCCGAGCGACGCATAGCACGGTAGGCAGCCTCAACATCGAAGTCGCGGATGCCCTTGAGGTAGCTATCGACAATCACAGAAATAGCAGGATCGCCCTCCATAGTGAAGGTCTCACGACCGTATAGCTCCCAACGTGGCAGCCAGCCCCACTCCTCGGCCATAGCGACCATAGAGCAGACCATATCGCGCTGACGCTCAGGGTAGACAAGCGTTAAGAGTTGATGTAGGTTGCGATAGGTATCCCACAACGAAAAGACCGTATAGCGCTCATAGCCCACAGCCACGCCCACATCGCCACACTCCATCATCGGGTACTCGCCATTGACATCGCTCAAGAGATTGGGGTGCAACAGCGCATGGTACAATCCCGTGTAGAATATCGTGCGCTCCTCATCAGTACCCCCTTCGACACGTATGCGACCGAGAGCCTCACGCCACTTCTTGTGAGCCTCACCACGTACACAATCGAAGTTCTGTGCACCAACCTCAACATCGAGGTTTTTGCGTGCATTTTCAATAGATACATACGATATACCCACCTTTACCTCTATCTGCTCGCCACGCTCCACCTCGCCAAACGAGAAGTAGAAGCCGATGTCGTCGCCCATAATCTCGCGGTGGTATCGCTCATAGAGTTTGTACTCTCCACTATCGCCCGACCACTGAGCCTCGATACCCGTCATCTCGGGTTGCAGCTTCCAATAGCCCGTACGCTCTGCGGGGCGCGACACTCGGGCCACGAAGTATATCGGAAATACAGCCTGATTGTTGTAGCAGAAGGTGCCGAGCAGACGCATACCCTCAACCTCCGTATCACTCACACGACGCAGCATAGCTCCCGACTCATTCGAAAGTGCTGTGCCGAGGTTTATAAGGATATTGGCCTCGCCACCCTCCGCAAAGGTGTAGCGCTCGACCGACACACGCTCCGTAGCCGTAGCTTCGGCACGAACTCCATGCTTATCGTAGGTTGCAGCGTAGTAGCCCACCTCGGCAACCTCGTCGCTATAGATCGAGCCATGGTTACGACAGTCGGGCTCGATACCACCCGTCGTAGCCATAGTGATAATAGCTCCCAACTCGGGACAGCCAACACCACTCAGCACACCATGTGCAAAGCCCACGCTATACTTATTACGCACATCGTAGGGAGTGCTCCACCAACGCGAATCCTTATCGTAGCGGTTTAACTCCGAGCCCGTTACATTGAACGGCACAGCAGCCATCATACCATGAGGCACAACAGCTCCTGGATGCGTAGCCGAGTAGTCGGCCGTACCGATAAATGGATCTACCCACATCGTCGGATCCTTAGGCTCGGCAGCCGAGAGGCTCGCCACAAAAAGAGTCGCTATAAGGAGTATTATAAATCGTTTCATCGTCACTTAATTTTTCGATATTTTGATTAGGAAGCCGCCACCCGAGGCCATATGCAGGGTGCGACACTCTGCTGAGGCGTAAAAATCCTCGCTGCTTAGTTTCGTATATGTGTAGTCGCTGCCACGCACCTCGCTGGTCGCTGCATCGCAGTATATCTCGACATCGCCCGCATAGCCCTCGACACGATAATCTACGACCACATCGCGCGATAAAGAGCCATTCAAGCCAGCGACATAGAGCGCATCATCCGTGCGCGTGGTCATAACCACATACTCGCCAATCGCACCCTCCAAACACTCCTTATCGCTCCACACCGTAGGTATCGAGGCGAGGAAGGCTGTAAACTCAGGCTCCTTTTCGTAGTTCGTAGGCGAGTCGCAGAGCATCGTGAGCGGAGCATCGTAGACAACATACATCGCCAACTGGTGGCAGCGCGTACCCTGACTCATCGGACGCGAGTAGTTGGGTTCGTAGTACCCCTTGGCCGCATTGCGCATAGCACCCTGCGTATAATCCATAGGGCCTGCCACACCACGGATAAAGGGTAGTGACACATCGTAGGTTATCTGGTCGTGCTCGGCACCGAGCCACTTCATCGTCTCAAGGCCATGAACACCCTCGAAATTAATAGCGTTAGGATAGGTTTTGTTCAGGCCCGTAGGCTTATAAACACCGTGATAATCGACCAATAGCTTATACTTAGCTGCCACCTCAGCAAGGTCGTAGACAAACTCAACCATCTCCTGATCATCTCTATCCAAGAAATCGACCTTCCAGCCCTTAACACCCATCTCGGAGTAGTGTTTACATAGCCCCTCAATATCTCTGAGCGCCCAATATCCCGCCCAAAGGATGATACCCACGTTGCGCTCAGCGGCATAATCGACAAGCTCTTTTACATCTATCTCGGGAACAACCTGCATGAGGTCTGCTGCGAGATTTACCGCCCAACCCTCATCCAAGATGACATACTCGATACCATAGCGCGAGGCAAAATCAATATAGTATTTATAGGTTGCATTGTTGATGCCTACCTCAAAATCGACACCCTCCAAGCCCCAGTCGTTCCACCACTCCCAGGCCACCTTGCCAGGCTTTATCCATGAGGTATCCGCCACGCGACACTCATCGGATAGTTCCCACACAAGGTTGCTATTGGCGATGTCGGCATCGCTCTCTCCGATAGCCACGATACGCCACGGAAAGTTTCGCGCGCCTCGGCACTCGGCAATATATTCGTGACGCGACTTGACCATACCCTGAAGCATATTGTGTCCACCCTGCTCCACCTCCTTAGGACGTGGCGCAAACTCCGTATCGAGAAGGCCATCGCCATCGCGATTAGAGAAAAACATTCCAGGATAATCCTCTAGATTAGCCTCTGATAACCAAAATTTTAGACCATTACCCTCGACAACGACAGGCGCAAATATAAGTCTGCGCCAATCAATATCCTTGATTGCCGTATAGCTATAAATATTTTCGAAAGATGTTTCGTACTGCGTAGCGTAATCCGATGTTGCATCGGGACGAAAATTTACATAGGGAACGTAGGCCATATCCTCGCCATCGAACGCAAATTCGGCGAGTTCATCGAGGATCTTATAATCGCCCGTGCAGTGAGATATAAAGCGATAGGCGACACCCTCGTCGTAGGCTCTTAGTTCGACGCCATACTCCCCGAAGGTCACCTCGGCTACACAGCTATCAGGCTCAATTTTTACACTCTCGGCACACCCTACATTCTCGCCCCACACTCCGCGATCAGTAGCCATAGCCATACGCGACAACGCAACAGCCTCCACGCCATTGTGACGCGCCGACCAGCGCAGCGCACCATCGCTCCAATCGAGCGCTATGGCGTTAGCACCATCGGGCGACGTAACCTCGACACGCGAGGGCTGTGCCGCGAGATGTCCCACGACAAAGAGCAACGCAACTATGGCTATAAATTTCCTCATTCTCATCCTATTATTATTTTGTCTCCTTGGCAGACAAGAGACCACATGCCGCCTCAATATCCTCGCCTCGTGATGCTCTTAGCGTCGTCTGAATACCTCGCTTAGTGAGCGTATCGCGGAACTCGATGATGCGCTCCAATGGTGGCGAGAAGAATGGCGAGTCGGGGATCTTATGGAAACGAATTAGGTTGATGCGACACTTTATGCCGTCCAACAACTTCGAGAGCTCCTTGATGTGTCGTGGCGAGCAGTTCATACCCTCCAAAACGATGTACTCGAACGATACACGACGCTGGTGCGTGAAGTCGTAACGACGCAGAATATCGCACACCTCCTTGATAGAGTAGGCATCCTCGATAGGCATAATCTCGCGACGCTCCTCGGGGAAGGGATTGTGTAGCGACACTGCGATATGCACCTTCGACTCGTCGAGCAAACGTGGTAGCGTGCGCGCTACGCCCGAAGTTGATACGGTGATGCGTGTCGGCGACCACGCCATACCCCACTCTGCGGTGAGGATGTCGAGTGCTCGCATCAGATTATCGGTATTGTCGTGCGGCTCACCCATACCCATAAATACGATATTGGTGAGACTATCACGCTCGGGAATAGAGATTACTTGATTTATGATTTCGGTGGCTGATAGGTGGTGTCGTAGGCCGAGGCGACCCGTAGCGCAAAACTTACAACCCATACGACAACCCGCCTGCGATGACACACACAACGTCATGCGCTCACCATCGGGGATAAGTGCCGACTCGATATACTCACCCTGCAGCGTGCGGAAGAGATACTTCTTCGTACCATCGCTCGACACCGAAACCTTAAGCGGAGCCGACAATCCCAGCTCGCAATGCTCGGCCAAACGCTGTCGCGCAACCTTCGAAAGGTCGGTCATTGACTCTATATCGGTAACAAAACGCGAGTAGAGCCACTTCACGATCTGTTTGTGGGCAAAACCTGGCAGCTGCAGCTCCTGACATAGTGCTTTTATCTCGTCGGGCGACGCTCCATAGAGCCTCTTTTTTGCGATTGATGTCATACTCCAAATAATAGTTACGCCCACAAAATTAGTAAAAAATAAGTATTTTTTCGGTGCAGAGATACATTTTTTGAAAATTTATTTATATCTTTGCATAGTGTAGTGCGCGTATATGAGTGCATCTACCTGCAAAAACTCGCCACTTATGGGTCTATAAGTAGCGACCGTTTTGAGCTAAGATATTAAAAACTAAAAAATTAACTATAAATGGAGATTAAGAAATCACCAAAAGCAGACCTTGAGAAACAGAAGGTGCTTTTCCTATTGGTTGGCCTTGTTATTGCATTGGGTATTACAGGCCTTGCGTTTTCTATCAATTCAAAGCCAGAGGCTGGCGAGTACAAGCCACCTAAGCGTGAAACTACCGAGATGGAGCAGATCGACCAGACTCGTCAGGATCAGCCCGAGACACCTCCCGAGCAGCAGAAGGCTCAGGCCCAGGTTGTAACCGACGTGCTCAACATCGTATCTAACGACCAGAAGATCGAGACTAACATCGTCTTTACTGATGATGCTGACGACTTCGACGACTTCGATATCGTAATCGAGGAGAAGGAGGAGGAGATCGAGGAGGAGGAGATCTTCGTAAATGCCGAGGTGATGCCTTCGTTCCAGGGTGGCGACCTCTCTAAATTCCGTAACTGGGTGATGGAGCACGTGAAGTATCCTCAGATCGCTCTCGAGAACGGTATCCAGGGTAACGTAGTTGTATCGTTCGTCGTTGAGAAGGATGGTAAGATGTCTAAGATTACTATTCTCCAGTCTCCCGACCGTACACTTACCGAGGCTGCTCTCACAGTATTGGAGAAGGCAAACAACCTTAAGAATGGTTGGAAGCCTGGTAAGCAGCGTAACAAGCCTGTGCGTGTTACCTATACCTTGCCTATCTCGTTCCGTATCCAGAACTAAGAGGCTACCAAGCAAATTTAGGGGGTTCCGCCTGTGGGTGGCACCCCTTTTTTATCAAGTTGGCACAACACCAATCGAGTAGCAGAGCCTCAAGCTCTGCATACCCATATATAATAATATATTTCGATGAAAGAGGAAAAAGAGAATGTGCGTCGCAAACAGGAGCCACAGCCTACGATCGAGGAGCGCGAAACACGCGCTGTGCTCGTTGCTGTGATCCGCGACAGCCAAAATCCCGATACTGCACACGAGTATCTCGACGAGTTGGAATTTCTCGCCGAGACTGCCGATATACGTACCGTGCGCCGCTTCACACAGCGCCTGCCACAGCCCATGTCGAAGATCTATGTAGGCCCTGGTAAGTTGCAGGAGATTGCCGAGTGGTGTAAAGAGGAGGAGATAGATGTAGCTATCTTCGATGACGAGCTATCACCCGCCCAGACACGTAATATCGAGCAGGCTATGCCCTGCCGCGTGATCGACCGTACGCGTCTGATTCTCGACATCTTCATGTCGCGTGCGCAAACCGCATACGCAAAGACACAGGTGGAGCTTGCACACAACGAGTATATGCTGCCACGACTAACGGGTATGTGGACACACCTCGAGCGTCAGCGAGGTGGTACAGGCACACGAGGAGGTGCTGGTGAGCGCGAGATTGAGACCGACCGTCGTATCGTGCGCAACCGCATCACAAAGCTCAAGGAAGATCTCAAGAAGATCGACCGCCAGATGGCCGTACAGCGTTCGAATCGTGGTCAGATGGTGCGCGTGGCATTGGTGGGTTACACCAACGTAGGTAAGTCTACACTGATGAACCTCATCTCGAAGAGCGAGGTATTTGCCGAGAATAAGCTCTTTGCTACACTCGACACGACGGTACGTAAGGTTGTTTTCGACAATCTTCCATTCCTCATGTCCGACACCGTAGGTTTCATCCGCAAGCTCCCCACACAGCTTATCGAGTCGTTCAAATCGACACTCGACGAGGTGCGCGAGGCAGACTTATTGCTACATGTCGTAGATATTTCGCATCCCAACTTCGAGGATCAGATTGCCGTCGTTAAACAGACACTCTCGGATATTGGTGCTGGCGACAAGCCTACGTTCCTTGTATTCAACAAGATCGACGCCTATACCTATACACCTAAGGAGGAGGACGACCTCACGCCAATCACACGTGAGAACCTATCGCTTGACGACCTTAAGAAGAGTTGGATTGCTAAGGCTAACACCCCCTGTATCTTCATCTCGGCACGCGAGAAGATGGGCGTAGATAAGCTCCGCAGCGACCTCTACGGCATGGTACGCGAGATACATGCGGGACGTTATCCGTTCAACAACTTCTTGTACTAACACTCTAAAAATTAGGTAGCTATGATACATATTCTCAACAAGAAGAACTCGATACTAAACAAGTTTATCGCCCAGATGCGCGATAAGGAGATACAGCGCGACTCGATGCGTTTCCGCCGCAATATGGAGCGTATAGGCGAGATTATGGCCTATGAGATCTCGCATAAGCTTAGCTACTCGACACGCATGGTCGAGACACCACTTGGCATTGCCGCTGTGGAGTGTATCGACGACAAGATTGTCGTAGCTACTATTTTGCGCGCAGGTCTTCCCTTCCATCAGGGTTTTCTAAACTTCTTCGACGATGCCGAGAATGGCTTTGTGTCGGCATATCGCAAGAGCCGTCCCGACGGCAGCTTCATTGTCGATGTGGAGTATGTAGCAACCTCTTCGCTTAGTGGCAAGACCCTTATCTTGGTCGATCCGATGCTCACTACGGGCACCTCGCTTATGCTCGTCTACGATGCATTAGTGCGCCGTGCTGGCGAACCTGAGCATACGCACTTCGCTGCAATATTTGCATCTGAAGAGGGTGTAGACTATGTGAAGCGCCACATAGCCCCCGAGAAGTACACACTATGGTGTGCTGCTGTAGACGAGGAACTTACATCGAAGTCGTATCTCGTTCCTGGCATTGGTGATGCTGGCGACTTGGCATACGGTGAGAAGCTATAACATTGGCTATCAGCATTATGGCACGCAGAGGTATTGTACGACATGTAGGTTTTGTCGTGGCTATATTTGCCGCTACGATGCTTATCTCGAGCCTCAACCGCGTGGTCTTCATACTCTACAATCACGCCTTAGGTGCTGATTGCAGTCTTGGCGACTTCGGTCTTGCGTTGCTTCACGGCCTAAAGCTCGATATGAGCGTTGCGGGATACACTGCAATCGTACCTTTGCTAATATCCATTGCAACGATATGGTTACAGCATAACAAGAGCATTATCAATGTGTTACGACGCATTGTAATGCTCTATTTTTGTGTTGTCACACTTATTTTTGCCTGTGTTCAGTGTGCCGATATCGGCATGTTTGGCGAGTGGCAGAGCCGCATCGACTCGCAGATATTCATCTACTCGCCACGCGAGATGATGGCCAGCCTGTCATTTGTGCATATTGTATCTGCAATTATCTATATTTCAGCGACATTCGTCATTGGGATTATTCTCTACCGCATGGCTCTACGCAGATGGTTTACGCCATCATTTAGGGAGTCTATATGGGCACGCATAGGCTCTACCGCAGTGATGATCGTGGTTGCGGGGTTGCTATTTGTATCTATTCGCGGAGGCTTGACTACGGCAACTGCAAATGTATCGAAAGCATACTTTTCGTCAAATATGTTCCTCAACCAGACGGCCGTAAATCCGCTATTCTCGCTACTCGACTCACTACTTAGCGACGAGTGTTTCGATGAATATCAATTCACCTCGAAGGAGGAGGCATCCGCAATACTCGGCGAGATAATGTATGACGATGATAACCTGAGGGATAAGTGGTTACACTCCGAGCGTCCCAATATCATACTGCTTATTGTCGAGGGTATGGGACGCACGATTACCGATACGAAGATAGGAGGCAAGGGCGTCACACCCAACATCGAGCATCTGAAGAGCGAAGGTATATGGTTTGAGAATCTATATGCCTCGTCGTTTCGCACCGATCGTGGCACGGTGGCTACGCTAAGTGGCTTCCCTGCGCAGCCTAAAATGTCTATTATGAAGTATCCGAAGCGTGCCTCGCACCTTGCGGGCATAGCATCGTCGTTGGCAGATGCAGGTTATGTGACACGCTTTTTTTATGGTGGCGACGCCAACTTTACAAATACACGCGCCTATCTCTATGCTACGGGCTATCAAGAGGTTGTAGACGAGAGTAGCTTATCGCTTAACGGTCATCGCTCGAAATGGGGCTATGCCGATGATGTGGTTTTAGAGGCCGCTGCCAATACGATTATCGAACGCATGGATAGTGGCATGCAGTGCTTCGAGACGATACTCACACTAAGCAGCCACGAGCCATTCGAAGTTCCATACACACATCTGGAGGATAAGACGCTGAATGCCTTTGCATTTACGGATATGGCCGTAGGCGAGTTTGTAGAGCGCATGCGCAGTAGCAAGCACTGGGACAACACCCTGATCATCATCATCCCCGACCATGGCTACCCATACCCGTCATCTGTTACGAACTACAGTGCAGAACGACACCATATTCCCATGTTGTGGCTTGGCGGCGCAGTGGCAGATAGCCGCGTTATCGAAGAGTACGCTGCGCAGACCGACCTCGCCGCGACACTTCTTGCACAGCTCTCTCTACCCCACGACAACTTTCCATTTAGTCGTAATATCGCGTCGGACAAGGCTACACACTTCGGCTATTGGGCATTTAACAATGGTTTCGGCATAGCAGATAGCGAGGGCGTGACCATCTACGACTGCGACAATGCGCAAACGGTCGTATCAACCACAGCCCAAAAAGAACAGGAGCACCTGCGCTACGGCAAGGCACTCCTGCAATCTACGTTTTATGTGATTGAGAGTCTTTAAAAGACCTCCCTTAGAATACGAATAGATTCTACCGCTTTGATCGACTCGAGGTGGTAGGCATAATATTTTAGCATCGCCTCGAGAAAGGCTACGCGCTGCGAGCGGTTAAGACCAATCTCGCCCAAAAAGCGTACATCACACTCCAACATATCTCGCAATAGTCGCGCATTATCTGGATCGAGAGCACAGCTCGGCAACAATGGTGTATGCGTATAGTGTCCATCACGAATATCGAGCCACGCACCCTCCTTATACTCGTTATCGGGCGAGAAGCCCAAGAGTCGGCTTAGATTGGCCAAAAACCATAGATGAAAGTTGGCCACACCTTCGTCCAGCACATCGAGGGCTGCCACCGAACCCCACACGAAGTCGAACAGCGCCTCGCTCGGCTCGTTATCCTTTATCAGACGATACAACACCTCTGCCATGAATAGCGACATCGTCGATTTGCGCACATCGAAGGGAGAGCTCTGCAACACCATGCCAGGCACAAGGTCACGCAGACGATGCATCGACATCTTTGTCGAGGTAAGGCCCTCGAACTCAACAGCAAACATAGGCTGCAGCAGTGCCATGCGCGAGCCCTTAGCCGTGGGTTTTACACCCTGCACCATGTAGCTTTGGCGGCCATGAACATCGGTGAGCATATGTACGATGACACCCTTCTCGCCATACTTCAGTGTGCCGAGAACGATACCTCGCGCCTTGTAGCTCTTCATCGCTGCCATACTCCGCCCGCTCCTACAATGTTACTCCACGGGGTCGTGCCAACGGCCGTCACGACGAATAATGTCGATAAGATGGTCGAGAGCCTCACTCTGATGAATGTTACGCTCGACAATCTCGCGGCCACGATACAAGGTAATATGCTCGGGTGAGGAGCCTACATAGCCGTAGTCGGCATCGGCCATCTCGCCAGGGCCGTTCACAATGCAGCCCATAACGCCAATCTTGAGATCCTTGAGGTGCGACGTGCGTGCCTTAATCTCGGCAAGCGTAGTCTGTATGTCGTAGAGCGTACGGCCACAGCTCGGACAAGCTATATACTCCGTGCGCGAGAAACGACGACGTGAGGCCTGAAGTATCATAAGTTCTATATCGCTGCGCTCGGCCTCATCCAACTGCGGCGCATCTACCCAAACACCATCGGCAAGACCATCGAGGAGCAACGCTCCCATATCTGCTGCTGCATATATCGCCACAAGTTCCTTATCTTCAATGTCGTAACGACGACGAATAACCACAGGACGGCTATCCTCGCGATTGAGAATCGCTGCACGCCACTCAGCCGTAGGATTGCCACTCACCGCCTCAACGACATCATACTCTGCCGTTAGCTCGTTATGTATCACAGGCTTAGCTACGGTGCGCGGAGCATACTTCGTAGGTGAATAGCGCTCGGGGTGGAGCACCTCGAACTCACCCTCGCGGTGTTCGAAATAACGAGCTATAACCTCGCCTACGGGCACCTCATTCTCTGGATCCTCAGTAAGCGATACACGCAACGTGTCGCCAATACCATCAGCAAGCAGTGCGCCAATGCCCACAGCACTCTTTATGCGACCCTCGATGCCATCACCAGCCTCGGTTACGCCAAGGTGCAACGGATAGGTCATACCCTCGCGTTCCATAGCCTCGACAAGTAGACGATAGGCATGAACCATAACCTGCGTATTGCTCGACTTCATCGACACTACGACATTGTGGAAGTCGGCACGACGACAACGATGCAGAAACTCCATAGCCGAGGCAACCATGCCCTCGGGCGTATCGCCCCACTCATCAAAGATACGCTTTGCCAACGAGCCATGGTTTACGCCAATACGCAAAGCCACACCGCGACGACGGCATATCTCGATAAGGCGCTCCAAGTCGTCGCCCGTAGTTCGGAAGTTACCGGGGTTGATACGCACCTTATCGACAGCCTCGGCTGCAATCATAGCTATCTCTGGGGTGAAGTGTATATCGGCAACAATGGCCGACTGACAGCCATCCTCGCGCAGACGCTCCATGATTGCCGATAGCGCCTCACCCTCCTTGCGGCCCTGCGCCGTAAGACGAACGATGGGAGCACCCGCCGCTGCGATACGCTCGGTCTGCGCCACGGTCTGCTCGACATCAGCTGTTGGAGTGTTGGTCATCGACTGTATGGCTATCGGATTATCGCCTCCGATTACTACGTTGCCGATGCGTACTTCGTGGGCACGACGGCGCGAAAAACGATTGAGGTTGCTCATTGCTGCAAAGTTTTTACTAATTAAACACAAAGTTACGCCTTTTTCTCTGAATTGTAACACCACGACGGAGATTTTCTACACCCGTCAATATATCACACTGATTATCAGTAGTTTATAAACATTTTCACGACTGCTAAAAATCCATATCGTAACTCATTGATAATCAGGCAGTTGAAAAATCTTATTTTCACTCGTCTTCAACACACTGATAATCAATAGTTTACAAGTTGCATTTTGAAAAATAAATAGTTCTAAAATTTGGTCAAGCATACGCAATGTAGTATCTTTGCTGTTGATAAAAGTTCAAAAAACAGCGGTTATGAAAAGGTTTATCTACTTTATGCTCGTGGTGCTCGGATTGGGCCTTACGAGTTGCGATGGTAAGAATGAGTTCAAAAACAGCCCATACTATGTTATATATTTCGCAGCGCGCGTGATAGACGAGGCGGGAGAACCTATACAGGGCATACACTCTTACCTGGTGGAGAAGGAGTTCAATGGTCGCTCGGGATATAGCGACTATCTGGGCGAGATTAGCGGCTTTGTACACGCATCGCCATACATATCGGGAGATGTGGTATTCGAGGATATTGATGGCGAATATAATGGTGGATGTTTTGAAAGTGTCACGCTAAACATCAAGTCGAAGATGACAGGGTGGGATAGTTCTCCCGACGATTGGGGATATACAGGAAGTGAAGTTATAAGCGTTGGCGAAGTGGTTATGAAACGCGCTAAGTTGGAATAAGAGAGGTAACGAAATAACAATCTAATAAAATAAGAGGTATGAAACGACTACTTTACATATTGTTTATACTCCTCGGCTTTGGTGCTCAGAGTTGCGAGGAGATAGGTCGCGCAGAGTATGGTGTTCCACACGTAAGCTTCAAGCTCAAGGCTCGCGTAGTAGACGAGGCAGGCAAGCCAATACAGGGTATCGAGGTACGCACAGAGGATGACGAGCGCTTCGAATACAACACGGGTATATCGGACTATCAGGGTAACATCGACGCTTACGGCGGCTTTTGGCCAGGTGCCGAGAGGGGGCAGGTGCAGTTTATCGACATCGACGGCGAGGCAAACAGCGGCGAGTTTGAAACGCAGCTCGTGAAACTTACGAATGTGGAGGAGCTCGAAGCGGGCGATGGTAACTGGTATCACGGAGCATACAGAGTCGATGTTGGCACCGTAGTTATGAAACTCAAAGAGGTCACCGAGGAGGAGGAGAACGAAGAGAATGAAGAAGGCTCTGAGAACGAGGAGAACTCCGATAACGAAGAGTAACCTATAAAGAGCAACCTATTATTTTTTACAAGATTAAAGTAGATAGTTGCCTAAAATTATGAATACAAGCTTATTAGGTAGGGTGCTAACACGTCTGTTTGCACTCTTTGGAATAACACTAACCTGCGTGGCGTGCTACGGCACGCCCTACGATGAGTACCATCCCGACTTCGTGGCGAGAGGTCGCGTGGTAGATAACGAGGGTAAACCTATCGAGGGTATCGTAGTAGCGTCGGAGCACACCTGGATGACAACAAGCAATAATGGTCGCTTCTATATAAGTGGCATACGAGAGTGTACCGATGCTATATACTTCCGCGATGGCGATGGTGAGGCTAACGGTGGAGAGTTTGCCGAACTTCGCAAGGTGCTCCCCCCAGAGTCGGGCGAGATTGATCTGGGCGATGTGGAGATGGAGCGAGTAGAATAACGTTTATCAAAGAGTAAGAGCAATGAAACGTACTATATTATTTATAGCATTGGGCGCAGCATTCCTTGCAGTATCGCTATGGTTTGCGCTAAGTGGAGGTCGCAGTGCACGTGCCACACGCCTAAAGTATCGTCTTGGTGGGGCGTTGCTTAGCCTTATGGCACTTACATCGACAGCGTGCGAGGGGGTTATGGTAAGCTGCTACGATCCCGCGCCACCTCCAACAAACCAATGTTTGACAAATCTCGACTATCAGGAGGTACGCAATGGCGAGAGCATAAAGTTCATCTTTCACTGCGACTTCGAGGACGAGCTCACCGTGACCATCTACACCAGCGAGAAGGGTAATCTCAAGGAGGAGCTTGGCGAGGTGCTACAGAGCGAGAAGATGACACTAACGCCCGAGGTGAGCGATTATGAGCTGACCGTAGATGTAGGCAACTACACCGGCATCGCGAGGGTGAGATTTGAGTACAATTTGTATAATGACGATAGCTACGGCATAAGCGAGTTTGTTTGCGAATCATTCATAACCATTGTAGAGTAGATGTGGCACTTCAGGAGGCAGAAGCTCGACATAGGCTTCATCATCTTCGAGCTCACCGACGCTTGCAACCAGGCGTGTAGGTTTTGCTACAACCACTTTAAGGGTGGCGAGGGCCTATGCACACCCCCAGCCCCCGACTTCAAGGCGGCACGCAAGACACTACGCAAGCTTCTACGTGAGGCAAACATTGGAAGCATATCGCTATCGGGCGGAGAACCTATGCTCATGCCACGTATCCACGACCTGGTGCTTAAGGCGCGCCTTGCGGGTTCGAAAGTAAACCTACTCACTAACGGAACACTTCTTCGTGAGGAGGATATAGCCATATTTGAGGAGTTGGGCGTATCGACCATACAGATACCTCTACTCTCGCACCTCGCCACAGAGCATGACTACCAGACACAGCTCACAGGGTCGTGGGAGAGAGCTACGACAGCTGCACATAGGGTTATTGCAACACGCGAGGGATGGCTTACTCCCGTATTTATCCTCAGTCGACTAAACATCAATAGCATTGAGCCGACGTTGGAGATGTATGCTGCTATGGGCATAAAACATCTGATGCTCAACCGCTTCAACATCGGAGGCCTCGGACGCAAGTATGCCGAGGAGCTTGTACTAAGCCACGCAGAGCTGCGCGATGCCTTCCGTCGTGCAAATGCAAAATTAGGAGAGTTGGGAATGCGAGCACACAATGGCGTATGTTCGCCAATGTGTCTGCTCAACCCCAAGGATTATCCACACATAACATTTAGTCACTGCACGACCGACCTGCTGACACGACCGATTACGGTGAACTATCGTGGCGACGTGCGCTTCTGTAACCACTCACCACGCATCTTGGGGAATATACACAAGGAGCGACTTGCAGATATTATCACCCGCTCGTCGAGCGACGGGTACTTTGACCATACACCTGCGGAGTGCTCTGCATGCGAGCTTTGGGAGAGGTGTCGTGGCGGCTGCCGCGCAGCCTCGGAGCAGCTATACGGCACATTTGACCGCATAGACCCCGTAATGGACCTAACATAAAACCTACAATAGAGCTATGAAACGAACAATTCTATTTCTTTTATCAGTACTCGGCTTTACGCTCACAAGCTGCGAGCCAAAAGAGGAGGAGATCATACCAGTACCAGAATATGGTGTGCCATACAGCACATTTCACACCGTGGAGAGCGCTGACAACCTATTAAACGACTAACACTATGGGGAAACGACTTGGACTACGCCAATGGTTAGCTCTTAAGCTATTCCGCAAACTTAGACAGATACGTCGTGATGAGCATATATTAAACACCCTATTTTGGGAGTGTACCCTGCGTTGCAACCTACAATGTCGCCACTGCGGTAGCGACTGCCGCGTGGACTCTACGCTGACCGATATGCCCGCCAAGGATTTCTTCCGCGTGCTCGACGACGAGATTACGCCCAACGTAAATCCCAATAAGGTACTCATAATTCTCTCGGGTGGCGAGGTGCTCGTACGTCGCGACTTGGAGGATATAGGCATCAACCTCTACCGTCGTGGTTATCCCTGGGGCATGGTGACCAATGGCCTCGGCCTTACACGCCAAAGACTCGACTCGCTTATTCGCTCGGGACTCCACTCGATAACCGTATCGTTGGATGGCTTCGAGGAGCATCATTACCATATTCGCCAAAACCGCGAGAGCTTTGCTCGCGCTGTGGAGGCTGTGCGTATGATCTCGGCAGATAAGGATTTAGCTTCGGATGTCGTAACCTGTGTGACCCCCGCCCTATTACCCCGCCTCGAGGAGTTCAAGGAGTTCCTCTACTCACTTGGCGTGCGCAACTGGCGATTGTTTACCATATTCCCCGTAGGTCGCGCTGCCGAAGACCCATCATTGCAGCTTAACGACGAGGAGTTCACCTACGTGATGCAGTTCATCGAGCGCACACGCAGCGAGGGACGTATCAAGGCGAGCTACGGTTGCGAGGGTTTCCTGGGAGGCTACGAGCTGAAGGTCCGCACCAACCCCTTCGAATGTTATGCTGGCGTGGGCGTAGCCTCGATACGTGTCAATGGCGACATATCGGGATGTACGAGCGTAAGGGCCAACTTCACACAGGGTAATATCTACAAGGATAACTTCTGGGATGTGTGGCAAAACCGCTTCGAGAAGTTCCGAAACCGCGCGTGGGCTAAGAAGGGTAAATGTGCCGACTGCAAGATGTGGCAATATTGCGAGGGCAATGGCATGCACCTCTACGACGATGACGACAATCTACTTGTCTGCCACTACCAACGCCTGAAGAGGTAGCCATAAAATGAGAGAATGGAGCATTTATCTGCTCCATTTTTTTGTGCTTGTTGCGATATTTCGTATCTTTGCTCGTATGAATTATAAATTAAACTGATTGATTATGTTTCAGAGTGAAAAAGCAATTATAGAAGCGGCATGGGAGAGTCGCGAAATGTTGGCGCAGGAGGATGTACGCGAGGCGATACGTCGCGTTGTCGAGGCTGTCGATAAGGGTATGTTGCGTTGTGCCGAGCCTATCGACCTTGAGCGCAGCGAGTGGCAGGTGAACGAGTGGGTCAAGAAGGCAATTATCATGTACTTCCCCATTCAGCCTATGCGCACGATGCGTGCTGGCGAGTTGGAGTGGTACGACAAGATGGAGCTTAAGCGTGGCTACGAGGAGTTGGGGGTGCGCGTAGTGCCTCACGCCATCGCTCGCTATGGCGCATATATCGCCCCAGGTGCTATCCTTATGCCTTCGTACGTGAATATTGGTGCCTATGTCGATACTGGCACTATGGTAGATACTTGGGCAACAGTCGGTTCATGTGCGCAGATTGGCAAGAACGTACACCTCAGCGGTGGCGTAGGCATCGGTGGCGTGCTGGAGCCCGTACAGGCATCGCCCGTAATCATCGAGGATAACTGCTTCATCGGCTCACGCTCGATTGTGGTCGAGGGTGCTCATGTATGCCGTGAGGCGGTGCTCGGATCAAACACTGTGATTACAGGCTCGACACATATCATCGACGTTACGGGCGACGAACCCGTGGAGTATAAGGGTTATGTACCACCCCGCTCGGTGGTCGTATCGGGCACCTATACTAAGCGTTTCCCCGCGGGCGAATATGGCGTACAGTGCGCCCTAATTATCGGTCACCGCAAGGAGTCTACCGACAAGAAGACATCGCTTAACGATGCTTTGCGCGACTTCTCGATCTCGTAACAAGCATTAGACAAAAGAATAAGGGCTACCCCGCGGGATAGCCCTTATTTCGTATCGTAGCATCGGCTTAGTGCGCCGCGAGCCAATTATCAGCATCGTTCACCTCCGCAATAAGTGGCACACGAAGCTCGGCGACGCTCTCCATAGCCTCCTTGACGATGCGCTTAACGGCATCGAGTTCCGAGCGCAAGGCATCTATGACAACCTCATCGTGAACCTGCAGTATCATGCGTGAACGTATGCCCTCGGTCTTGAAGCGGCGAGCAATCTCTGCCATCGCCAACTTCATAATGTCAGCAGCTGAGCCCTGAATGGGAGCATTTATAGCATTTCGCTCAGCAATACCACGCACCGTGCGGTTTGCCGAGGTGATATCGCGCAACAAGCGACGACGGCCAAACATCGTTTCGACATATCCCTGCTGAGTAGCCTTAGCCACAGCCTCGTCCATATATCGCTTAACCTCGGGATAGGATGCAAAGTAGTTTTCGATGAGCGCCTTAGCCTCCTTATTCGGGATATCAAGACGCTGCGCAAGACCAAAGGCCGAGATACCGTAGATGATACCGAAATTGGCGGTCTTAGCCCTGCGACGCTCGTCCGACGTGACCTCCGAGGGCTGCTTGCCGTAGAGTCGTGCTGCCGTAGCAGCGTGGATGTCGGCACCTGCGAAGAAGGCATCTATTAGTGCCTGATCCGCGCTGAGATGGGCCATAAGGCGCAACTCAATCTGCGAGTAGTCGGCAGCAACCAGCGTATGCTCCGCATCCGAGGCAACGAAAGCTGCACGTATGGGCTTACCCAGATCGTCGCGGATAGGGATATTTTGCAGGTTGGGGTTGGTAGAAGATAGACGACCCGTAGCCGTAACTGCCTGATTATATGACGTGTGAATATGTCCCGTCTTGGGGTTTACAAGCTCGGGCAACGCCTCAACGTATGTCGATAGCAACTTCTTGACACCGCGATACTCCAATATCTTGCTCACAATCGGGAAGTCGTGTGCAAAGCCCTGCAGATACTCCTCGTCGGTCGAGAACTGCTTGGTCTTGGTCATCTTGGGCTTATCCGTGATGCGCAGCTTGGCAAAGAGCACCTCGCCGAGCTGACGCGACGAGTTGATGTTGAGCGACGGTTCGTCGGCCATCTCGCGCACCTCGCTCTCGAGTCTGTCGAGTAACTCACGAAGCTCCACAGCATAGCGCGCCAAGGCCCCACAATCAACCTTCACGCCCGCAAGCTCCATATCGGCCAAGACGTCAATCATCGGCTCCTCGATGCGGTGATAGAGCTCCATCATACCAAGCTTTTCGACCTCCTCCACAAGCACATGCTTCAAGCGCAACGTGACATCGGCATCCTCGGCAGCATATTCGGCAACTCTATCCACGCTAACCATATCCATAGTTAGCTGCTTCACACCCTTGCCGATAAGCGTCTCAATCTCGATAGGCTTGTAGCTCAGGTAGCGCTCCGCAAGGAAGTTCATATTGTGGCGCGACTCTGCATCTATGAGATAGTGTAAAAGCATGGTATCTATCTTACGGCCACGCACCTCGATACCGAGGTTACGAAGTACCATGATGTCAAACTTTATATTCTGACCTATCTTCGCAATTGCCTCATTCTCAAATATCGGGCGTAAAATCTCGCGATACTCCACAGCGCAGCTCTCGCCAAAAGGTACGTACCATGCTTCATAGGGCTCAACACTAAACGACATACCTACAATACGGCTATTTATTGGATCCAAACCTGTCGTCTCGGTGTCGAAGCAGAACTCCGCGTATGTCGAAATCTTGTTGCACATAGCACGTAATTCATCCGCCGTGCGCACCGTGTGATAGGTGTGCGGAGTATCCGATATGGTATGAAGATATGGCTCTTCGTCACCATTTGTAACGCTATCATTAATAGACTCTTCAACAGCTACCACAGGCGCTGCTGCGGCCATAGCAAACAGATCGCCCTGACCCTCAAGGCTTGCGCTACGCTTAGCTGCCGACTTAGCACGTGCCACCTCTTGTAGCTGCATCTGTGGCTCCTGACGTGGTACGTCGCTTACGGGAGTTACAGGTGCAACATTCTCCAAATCGCGGAGGAACGACGAGAAATTTAGTTCGGCATACAAACCCTTGAGAAGTGTGTAGTTGGGCTCGCACATACGCAAATCATCCTCCACAAAGTCGATAGGTGCATCAAGGCGTATCGTCGTGAGCTCCTTAGCAAGCAACAGACGCTCGCCCCACTCAGCGATATTCTTACCCGTCTTACCACCAATATTGGCACTATTGGCAAGGATATTTTCGGCTGTACCCCACTCTCTTACGAGCTTACATGCGCCCTTCTCGCCAATACCTGGCACACCTGGAATGTTATCCGACGAGTCGCCCCATAAAGCCAACATATCGCGCACGAGCTGCGGATCGGCGAAACCATACTTCTGCTCGATCTCCTCGCGACCTATAATCTCGACATCGTCGCCCTTCTGCTTATATATCTTGCAACGATCATCGACAAGTTGTCCGTAGTCCTTGTCGGGCGTAACCATAAATACCTCGTAACCCGCTGCAGCACCCTTCTTAGCCAATGTGCCGATAACATCATCGGCCTCGAAATCAGCAACCTCCAGCACGGGAATACACATTGCCTCCAAAAGACGTTTCACGTAAGGTACCGATAGCTTTATATCCTCGGGCGTAGGTGGGCGGTTGGCCTTGTACTCCTCGAACAATCGACGACGAAAACATCCGCCCGCAGGGTCGAACGCTACACCTATAAGGTCGGGATTCTCGCGACGGAGAATGTCGCGCAAGAACTTCGTGAAGCCAAATACCACCGAGGTATTCAAGCCATCGCGATTGCGCATTGGTCGCCCCATAAAGGCGTAGTAGTATTTGAAAATCAGCGCGTAGGCGTCGATCAAAAAGAGGCGCTTGTTGCTCATAGCCGATATGTTACTAATTTTAGAAATTGTCCGATGCATACCACTCGCCAAACGACGTTGCTGTCTCGTGGAGCTTGAGCTTGCATAGTTCGACATCCTCGGGTAGCGCTCCGAGAAGTCGCTCGGCAAAGTCACTCAAGAGGTTCTCGGTCGTAGGCTGGTAGTCGGTGAGTATCACACGCTGAAAATGAGAACATATCTCGGCAGCTATCTGCTCCGCCTCGGGCGTGCGACGCATCATAAAGGAGTGATCAAGACGGTCGATAATCTGCTCATTGACAATGCGCTTTAGCGCGCCAAAGTCCATGACCATACCATATTTCGGAGAGTCGGGATCGTTGATAGGCTCGCCCTTTATTGTGATGTATAGACGATAGGAGTGGCCGTGAATCTCTCGGCAACGACCATCATACCCCTCGAGAGCGTGTGCCGCCTCGAAGCTGAACTCCTTGGTTAATCTTATTACTGACATAATCGCTATGTTTTGCGCAGTTAGTTGTGCGATAGTTATTATGCAAAGATAGTGAATTTATTATAGAAACGCAAGTGTGCAAATGATGAACACTTATCTGGACAGCCCACCCCCAATTTCTTGTTAGAAGGCTGCAGATGCTGCAGCGATAAAGAAGTTGGGCTGGATGGGGCATACTTGATGTACGTCCCATTGGTGACGTTGATTGAAGTGCAGCAGATGCGCCACTATCACGAGAAATAATTTCTTGTTAGAAGGGGTTAGATGTGGCCTCGATAAAGAAATTGGCTCGGATGGATAGTACTTGACGTACATTCCATTCGAGCCAATGATTGAGAGGCCGCAGATGACCCCTTATCACAGGAAATTTCTTGTTAGAAGGCTGCAGATGGTGCAGCGATAAAGAAGTTGGGCTGGATGGGACATACTAAGCGTATTTCCCATTCAGCCCTACAATTGAGATGCAGCAGATGCTGCCTTATCACAAGAAATTCACAAGAAATTACTTGAGAACATTAAGCTTCTTACCTACCTTAACAAAAGCCTCAACGCAACGATCAAGCTGCTCAACAGTGTGACCTGCTGATACCTGAACACGGATACGTGCCTGACCCTTTGGTACTACTGGGTAGTAGAAACCTGTTACGAATACACCCTCCTGCTGAAGCTCAGCTGCGAAGTCCTGTGAGAGCTTTGCATCGTAGAGCATAACAGCGCAGATAGCTGACTGTGTAGGCTTGATGTCGAAGCCAGCAGCAACCATCTTTGAGCGGAAGTGCTCAACATTTGCTACGAGCTGATCGTGAAGCTGATCGCTCTCCTCCAACATCTTGAACATCTCGATAGATGCACCAACTACTGCGGGTGGCAATGAGTTAGAGAAGAGGTATGGACGTGAACGCTGACGGAGCATGTCGATAATCTCCTTGCGACCTGTTGTGAAGCCACCAACGGCACCACCAAAGGCCTTACCAAGAGTACCTGTGAGGATATCTACCTTGCCACGAAGATCGTAGAGCTCGGTGATACCGCGACCAGTCTTACCCAACACACCTGCAGAGTGGCACTCATCAACCATTACGAGAGCGTCATACTTCTCTGCGAGCTCGCAAATCTTGTCAAGTGGAGCGGCGTTACCGTCCATAGAGAATACACCATCAGTAACGATGATGCGGAAACGCTGAGCCTGAGCCTGCTTCAAGCACTCCTCCAACTCTGCCATATCGGCATTAGCGTAGCGGTAGCGCTGAGCCTTGCAGAGACGTACACCGTCGATAATAGATGCATGGTTCAAAGCGTCAGAGATGATAGCATCCTCGGCTGTGAACAAAGGCTCGAAAACACCACCATTAGCATCGAAACATGCTGCGTAGAGGATAGTATCCTCAGTGCCAAAGTAGTCGGCAATAGCCTTCTCCAACTCCTTGTGCATATCCTGGCAACCGCAGATAAAGCGAACAGATGACATACCGAAGCCACGCTCATCCATAGCCTTCTTAGCTGCGTCGATAAGACGCTGGTTGTCTGAAAGGCCAAGGTAGTTGTTAGCGCAGAAGTTCAAAACGGGGCGGTTAGCCACGTCGATCTCGGCACGCTGTGGTGACTCGATAATACGCTCGGTCTTGTACAAGCCGGCAGCCTTAATCTCGGCTAGCTCATTCTGCAAATGCTGCTGAAATTTTCCGTACATTGTCGTAAAGTTTTAGTTTGTTATTTGATGTTGTTAATAGTTTTCGGACGAATCTTCCTACAAAGATACATATTATCATCGGAAATGCAACGCTTTTTCGCCATTTTTTCGTGCAAAGACCCTCAAGAGTCTAATTTACGACAATCTCGTCGACAAACAAGAAACCGCTAAACGAGCTTCGATGAGCCTTGTAGCGTATGTAGCGTGCCTCGACTTCGCCTTGCCAACCGAAGCTCTTGAACGAGGGTAGTTCGTCTACAACGACCTCGTGTTCGATATCGGCAATCTTAGTGTAGTTCTCACCATCGGTGGATACGGCAATCTCGACCAAGCATGGCATAAAGACGCCTGGGCCACATATCTGCATAAAGTCGGCAGCTATGGAGCGTATGGTAGTCACCGCCTCCATGTCGATAATTACATCGACACCACCGCGACCCAAGAATCCCTGCCACCTCTCATCGGCATAGGTCCACGTGCCACGTAGGCCGTCGGTGAGCGTCGCATCCCACGCTGCGGCATACTTAGGGGCATAATAGCGCGAAGGAGATAGGTACTCCACCTTCTTGCCACGCGCAAGATGCTCGATAGGCTGCTTCGACTCGGGGCGGGTGCCTATCTCGTTTTTAAGGTCGAAGGGTGCGTAGCCATCCTCGATCATTCTATCGACAATCTTTACGGCACGCTCGCGGAAAAGGGTATAGTTACGCTTCTCGGGGGCGCTCCAACCTATCTCGGCGATGGCAATGGCACGTGGCCAGAGCATATGCTCGTAATGCTGATCCGTAACGATAAACTCGGCCCATAGATTTGCTTGAACACCAAGGATATAGCGCGCTACATCCTCGGGCATCGTCGCAGGTGCGGGGTCGTAAGAGTAGACCTTCTCCAAGGGTAGATAACCACCGATGCTCTCGGGCTGCGAGTAGGGGGCATCCTGTGGAGCGTCGATATAGCAGTAGCCGTGGGGCGACATTACGACATAGTGCCCCGCAGCTGCGGCAGCAAGACCACCCTCCTCGCCACGCCACGACATCACCGTAGCATTTGGCGCGAGGCCACCCTCCAAAATCTCGTCCCAGCCGATAATCTGTCGGCCACGCTCGTTGAGCCACGCCTCGATACGGTGTATCATATAGCTCTGTAGCTCATCGACACTCTCCAAGCCCTCCTCCTGCATACGGCGGAGGCAATCCTCGCACTCCACCCACGAGCCCTTCGAGGCCTCGTCACCACCTATGTGGATATACTCCGAGGGGAATATCTCGATAATCTCACCGAGAATGGTCTGCATCATCTCGAAGGTAGCCTCCTTGCCTACGCACAAGTCGCCCTGACGCTCAGGAAGCTGCGTGCAGCGCAGCTCGGGGTATGTCGCTAACACCTCGTCGGAGTGGCCAGGCATCTCGATCTCTGGAATGACGGTTATGTAGCGGTCGGCAGCATAGGCTACAATATCGCGTGCATCCTGCTTGGTGAGGTATCCGCCATAAGCTCCCTCGCTACCCTCCCACACATGGCCACGGTCGCCATACCACCACTCCTTCCATGTGGCGGGCTTACGCCATGCTGCATACTTCGTAAGCTCGGGATATGACTCCACCTCGATACGCCAACCAGCAGCATCGGTGAGATGGAGGTGCAAGCGGTTCATCTTCAGGCTCGCCATCACATCTATCTGGCGCATGAGAAACTCCTTGGTGCGGAAATGACGCGAAATATCGATAAGGATACCTCGATATGCAAAACGAGGCGTATCCTTAATAAACATATAAGGAAGCTGCATATTATCAGCGACATAGGACTTAAGACTCTGTAAGCCATAGTAGAGTCCCGCGGGCTCGGCAGCCGTGATAGCGACACCTTGTTGGTCGATACTCAGCGTGTAGCCCTCCGCACCTAACTCGGCCTGCGAATCGAGGCTTAGATGCAAATAGTCCTTACGAGGTAGGCACTTTGCGACCTTCAGATCGATACCGCAATCGGCAGCTGCAACGCTAAGGCGTCGAAGATCATCGACCGCAAGATCTCCATCGATATATAGGTTCAAACCTCGACTTGCATCGAACACACCCTCGCCCATAACAATTTGACTCGGAACAGGGGTGATAACATTGTCATTCGGAGGTGTTGTCGTCTTGGTGGCACTCGCCACAAAAGATAACATTGAGCTGATAACCACAGCAAGTATAATTCGCATAGTTCTCATGGTAGTAGATAATTTCTACAAAGATAGGAAAAAAGTTGTAGTATAAGACAGAGTTTTATTTTTTTTGGTAAATTAATCCATGTAATTGCTTGTAGTATCGACAAATATTTCTACTTTTGTACGTTAGTTAGAAAAAAATAACCAAAACCTAAATAGAAAAAAATGAAGCGAATTATGCTTTTCGTACTCACTGCGTTAACCTTCGCAGCATGTACGCATGTGGAGAATGAGTTTTCTTTGAACCGCTCAGAACTTACTCAAACATTTACCGTAGGCTTCGATAACGACGCCACACGTATCCAGCTAAACGATGCGGGAAAGAGCGTATGGAACGAGGGCGATGCCGTATCGGTATTCCATAAGTCGGAGGAGAACCTTAAGGCTATTTTCCAGGGTGAGGATGGCGACCGTTCGGGTATCATTAAAACCGAGAAAGAGGCGACAGAAGTAGAGATTTCGGACAAAACTGTGATCGTATATCCTTATAACGACAAGTACGATTACGACGTAACAGCGAATACACTCAATACTACCCTCCCCTCAACATTGAACTATCTTCAGGGCAGCTATGCCGTAGGCGAAAACCTAATGGTGGCATTGGGCAATAGCGACTCTGCATTTACGCTTAAGAGCGTATGTGGCTGGCTCAAGATAGAGCTTACGGGCAATGGCGAGAGGGTTGACAATATCATTGTTCGCGGCAACGACAACGAGCAGATAGCTGGTACAATCGCTATTAACATCGAGGAGCTAAGCGTAGCTTTAAACGACAGCAGCATGGTAGCTAAGGAGCTCGTTCTCGAATGCAACTATGGTGCAGCTCTATCTGCCGAGGCTACGGCGTTCTACATTGCGTTACCTCCCCAGACCTTCAAGAAGGGTATCACCGTAGAGGTAAACTGCAAGGGCTATGAGCCTATGATACTTAGCACCAACAACGAACTAAAAATCGAGCGCAACCATATTCTACCAATGGCCTCTAAGGAGTTTAGTGCAGATAAGGACGCAAACGACAACTCATCGTTCCTACCAGAGGATATCAACCCCACAGGTACTGTGTTCCCACACCGAGTATTGCTCGTCGATCATACTGGCACGTGGTGTGGAAACTGTCCACGCGTTATGGATGGTCTTGATGCCTTGCGCGCAACAGAGGCTGCAACATACTACCACGAGGTTGCTGTGCATGGAAGCTCGACCTCTGACAAAGCCTACTCATCAGCAGCAGCTACCGCGGATGACTTTTATTATCCTGATGGTTATCCTGATATTAGATTTAACTTCTATGCTGGTAGTGGTAACACTGGCTATGTTGCGGAGTTTGTGTCGTCTAACACATCAATTATTAATTCATTGATTAAGAGAGGTGGCGCCGACGCTGGCATTGCTGCTACGGCCATCAGCGGTAATGGTGTTGTTAATACTTATATCGGCGTTAAAGCGGCTGTAGCACAGGAGTACAAGGTTACCGCTTGGCTATTAGAGAACAACATCTCTAACCCTGATCAGTCAGGTGCTACTCAGAGTAGCCACTATATCAGCAACCACTCTTTGCGTTATATAGCAGGTGCATACAATCGTCGTGATCTCTCGGGCGACTCTCTCGGAGAGATTGCTGTTGGCGATATTGCTACCACAGAGTATTCTATACCACTCGAGCAAGGTTGGGTTATGAAGAATATGGATGTGCTGGTTATTGTAAGTGCGAAGAATGCCTCTGGTAAATTTGAGGTTGCCAACGTAGCTCTCTGTCCAATCGACACCAGCATAGACTACTATGGCAATAAGTGGGACTTGAACGGTTCACTACCTTCAGATACACTTGCTACACCTATGCTTAGCATCTCGGAGCAGAGCGACACAAGCTTTACCGTTAGTTGGACAGCGGTAGCAAATGCTGAGCACTATGCCGTCGAGTTTAATGGTAATACATATACTACGACCAATACATATATGACCTTTACTGACCTTTCATCTGGTCGATATAAGGTTGCGGTAACAGCTATTGCTGCTAAGGATTCGACATACTCGGACTCTTCTGCTGCAACAATATCCATAGATATAGTATCCGATACCCCCGATGTTGTATACGAAGCTAAGAAACTCAACGGAGAGTATTATGGCTGGAATAGTGGCGGATACAAATACTTCATCATACTCTCTACCCAAGGTATGACTGGCTTTGCATCTGAAAAGCGACCAGATATCTACTACCGCTTTGAGCTATACTCTAATACATCCAGCTCATCAAACGCTCCTAAACTACCCGTAGGTGAGTATGAGGTCGGAATATCAGCCTTGGCAGGAACTATAAATGCTGGATCGAGCTACCGTATTGAATTACCAGCAAATGGTGGCAGAATTGAGAACACACCTGTCAGCGGCAAAATAACTGTTACGGAGAGCGGTATTGACGTTATGATGCGCTTCAATGATGGTAAACTCCATCACGTAACATATAGCGGCAACCTCAACCTTGGCTACGAGCCGATAAATTAATCACGATTAATGGAGGCTGCGTCATATTGATATGGCTGGTGGGATACCGACGAGTGGACAGCAGGTCAGGAGTTGGCATCTATCGAAGTACCAAGCCTCGTCACAAGCTATGGTTCTGGCAGCGGCCCTGGTGGCGGTGGCTGGCCCGGTGGCGGCGGTGACTGGCCAGGCCGACCATAATATAGGGTTCTGGCAATATCTAAATGTTATAGGGGTGTCCGATTGGGCACCCCTATACTTTATATTTATATTGTCGTCTAAAGCTCTACCTTCCAAAGGCCGTGAAGGTTGCAGTACTCATATACAGCCACGGGCTTAGAGTCACCCACGCAGATTACGGCCTCGGGCTTATCCTTAAGATCTACGCGAATACCACCATTAGGCATCTCGACGTAGATAAACGCAATGTGATGCTCCTCGGTCATGGGGTGCGCTACGCTACCCACCTCAACCTTGATATGAGTGTCGTTGAGCCATGTAACTACGGGCACATGCTTCTCGGTAGCTGCATCTACGGTATTGGGATGAAGCTCCTCCATAGGCTTGCCACAGCATACAACGGGTACCTTAGAATCTACAACCTTAATAATTACATTACCACAGGTATTACACTTGAAAAACTTAGTTGCCATAATATATTTGTTTTTATTGGTTCGTTTATTGTTAGTTTAGTTTTGGCATTGCTGCCATTGCTTTCTGTTTTCAAGTGCAAAGATAGCGCAAATATTTTCTTTGTCAAATTCTTTATTTTTATAACCCTATAAATCAAACTTACACACAATGAGTTATTGATTAGTCATGGTCGCTGTACGGGTTTTACCACTATATTAATTTATTGTTAGAAGGGGTCAGATTTGGCCTCGATAAAGAAATTGCCACAGATGGGTAGTACTTGACGTACGTCCCATTTGGGGCAATGATTGAGAGGTCGAAGATAACACCCTTATCACAGGAAATTTCTTGTTAGAAGGGGTCAGATTTGGCTATGACATGAGAAATGGCGGATGGGACATACTAAGCGTATTTCCCATTCGCCATTTTGATTGAAGAGCCAAAGATGACCCCTTATCACAAGAAATTACTCGAAGTAGGTCTCCTGCGAACCACTATGTCGTCCATCGATGTAGATATCTACTTTATATGTACCGCGCACAAAGGCCATGCCATCGTAGAAGATGCTGACAGGTACCGACTCGTTGGCATAATCTACCTTACGCATTGCCGAGGCAGCCATCTCCTCGCCCTCAAACTGGAAGAGGATAAGATCAGCAGGCGAAAGCACATAGCCATCGGGACCCGTGATGCAGATATATATCGACTTCTCACCAGGCTCGGCAAGTTCGTTTGCCGTAAGCTCGAAATCTACTCTTAGACGTGTTGCCTGCTTGATGCGCTTAACCTCCTTGTTACGATCGTTGAGCGCCACAGTGCGAATCGCGCTTGTGCGGATAACAGCACCGATACGCACCTTCGTACCGAGCTCGTCTGCACGCTCCTCGGCAACATCTGCACGCATCTTTGCCGTATTTATCTCCTTCTTGTAGGCTACGTTCTGCGCCTGCAAAGAGTTGTTAATCGTATTGAGCGAGTCGATCTGACGAAGATAGCCCTTCATCACGCCACGCAAGGTGTTCACCTCCTTCTTATAGCGTGCCAGCTGCTCGTAGTTGTAGGTCTTCTCCTTCTGCAACTGCTCGAGCATAACGACTGCCTCCTGATACTTCATCATCATCGTATCGTTCTTATCCTTAAGCTGTTGTAGCTCCGTAACAAGATTCTCGGCATCGTGTTGCAACATAGCATTCTGCTCCTCGAAGAGCATACGTGCCGACTCTACGATAGCGTAATCCTCAGCGATAGACTTAGCCTTAAGACCCCATGTCACCGTAAAGTAAAGCGAAGGAATAAGCAGGATAATTGCGACGATAAGTGCCGTGCGAAAGCCCTTAATAGAGCGCTCACGTGCTACAAGCTCCGCCTCGTAATCATCAATCTGAGGGTTATACTCTCTTGCAGGCTCCTCGTTCATACGTTCTGCGATACGCTGCTCGAAGTTGGCAGCAGTATGCTCGGGATTCGAATCTTGCTCCGCAGCCGTAGGCTCCGATGCAGTATCACCACTAAGCCTATCGTTGAGCGTCTGGTTGCGCTGCTGCTCGGCCAAAATATCATTCAATGTCTTGGGCTGTGGTGCGCTCTCAGCGGCAGTACCCTCCACCTCCGCAGCAATAGGCTCACCACAAATAGGGCATGCCTTAGCACGACTCGAAGCGAGGTTACCACATTTGTTACATCTAATAAGTGCCATATATAATATTGTGTATTACTGATTAAACCTTTGCAAAGATAACGTTTTTTACAACACCTTAGTACACGCGCTACGATATATCCGAAAAATCGATGCGTTCGCGCTTACGGTGTCTATCTCTTAGCTCCTGCAATGCTCTATGTTCGGGGGCTTGGAGCTGAGGATCGGTCTCCAAGATGCGGAGTGCCTCACTGCGCGTAAGCTCCATAATCTGAGTATCGGTAGCGAGGTTGGCCATACGTAGGTCGAAGGCATCGCCACTCTGCTGTGTGCCGTGAATATCTCCCGCACCACGTAGCTTGAGGTCGAGTTCCGAGAGGCGAAAGCCGTCGTTGGTCTCGCACATAGCATCAAGCCTTGCGCGACCCTCCTTCGAGAGCTTATCGCCCGACATGAGTATGCAGTAGGATTGTTCGCCACCACGTCCTACACGACCACGTAGCTGATGTAGCTGCGATAGGCCAAATCTTTCGGCAGACTCGATAACCATAACCGTAGCATTGGGCACATCGACACCCACCTCGATAACCGAGGTGGCTATGAGGATATCGGCCTCGCCACTCTTGAACTGCGCCATTGCGGCATCCTTATCCTCGGGGCGCATCTTGCCGTGGCATACCGCTATGCGATACTTCGGCAGTGGGAAGTCGCGCGACATCGACTCGAAACCATCGTATAGATCTTTGTAATCCAAGGCCTCTGACTCCTTGATTAGCGGATAGACGATATATACCTGTCGCCCCTTGGCTATCTCGCTACGCAGGAAGCCAAACATCTTCAAGCGTGCCGAATCGGTATAGCGATAGGTGCGTATGGGTTGTCGTCCTGGGGGTAGTTCGTCGATAACCGACACCTCCAAGTCACCATAGAGCGTCATGGCCAAGGTGCGTGGAATGGGTGTAGCGGTCATCACAAGGATATGAGGAGGTTGAGCATTCTTTGTCCATAGCTTTGCACGCTGCTCGACACCAAAGCGGTGTTGCTCATCGATGACAACATAGCCCAAATTTGCGAACTTCACGCCATCCTCAATGAGGGCATGTGTACCTATGAGAATATCTACCTCGCCCGACTGTGTACCCTCCAATGCCAAGCGTCGCTCCTTAGCCTTCGACGAGCCTGTGAGTATGGCAATACGTATATCGAGGCCCTCAGCAAAGCGGCACATCGAGGCGTAGTGCTGGCGCGCGAGAATCTCGGTAGGAGCCATTATGCAAGCCTGAAAGCCGTTGTCCACGGCAAGAAGCATAGACATAAAGGCCACCATCGTCTTGCCACTGCCGACATCGCCCTGCAGCAGGCGGTTCATCTGTCTGCCCGATATCATATCGGAGCGAATCTCCTTGATGACACGTTGCTGCGCACCCGTGAGTGCAAAGGGTAGTTTTTCGCGGTAGAAGGTATTAAAATTAAGCCCCACACGCGGAAAAAGGAAACCATTAGCACGATTATGGCGAGTTGTACGACGTGCCTGGATAGTAAGCTGCACGCCGAGAAGCTCGTCGTACTTAAGGCGATACTGCGCCATGCGCAACTTCTCGGCCGACTGCGGAAAGTGGATATTGTATATTGCCTCGCGAAGCGGCATAAGGCCATTGCGCTGGCGCATATCCTCGGGTAGCGGGTCGATAAAGGCTGTGGGGTCGGCCGAGGCGAGCTGCCAAGCGTTCTGCACAATGGTCAGCATACTCTTTGTGCCTATAGCCTCCGAGAGTTTCTCGGTTGTGGAGTAGATACCCTGAAATCCGCTCTCGCTCTTGCGCGACAAAGCCTGCTCGATAGGTTCTATCTCGGGATGTACCATGCTCATACGTCCGCGATAGAACGATGGACGACCAAAGATCATATACTCGCGTCCTATCTCCACACGCTTCTCGATCCACTTTATGCCGTGGAACCATAGCAGCTCGGCACTTCCCGAGATGTCGTTAATCTCGACCGTGAAGCGGCGCTTCGAGCCCTCACCCGTGAAGGACTTACCCACAAGGCGACAGCGTAGCTGCACATAACTACTCTCCATCGACTCATCAACCTCGTCGATGCGCATCACACGTGTGCGGTCGATATAGCGATAAGGAAAACGCATCAGCAGATCGCCCACGGTGCGCACGCCGACCTCGCGCAGCAGTAGACGAGCACGCGCCTCTCCTACGCCACCGACAAACTTAACATCGTGTGACAACACTCCCGACATAACCTCTACGATTTTTAGTCCTCCCGACGATCCTACCTATATTAGATTTTACAGATCGAGCGGACAGGAGCGATACGGCTAAGACGCTCTGCGCCACCAAGATCCTCAATCTCTACGATAAAGACAAACTCCTTGACCTTTACGCCATACTCCTTGCCATCACGTACCACACGTAATGCGTTGAGCGACTCGGCAAGACCCTCGGCAGTACCTCCCGTAGCCAAGACATCATCCAAAATCGTAAGCTCGAACATATCGCCAATCGGCTCACCAGCAGCGATGTCGCTAAGACGGTAGTAGAGTTTATCGCAACCATACTCCTTCTCGATAAGCACCTCCTTAAGATCACCCTCGGCAAAGGGTAACTTACCGCTCTTACGCACGGGAATGACACTCTTTACCTTATCGCAAGTGCAGAGCAACGGAGCCGTAAAGAGGAAGCCACGAGCCTCGGGAGCCACGATATTGGGCGTTGTACAAGCCTCGCCAACCTCGGCCATCAGGCGGTTGAAGACCTCCTTATTCTGGAGGAAAGGCATAATATCAACGAAGATGATACCCTCCTTTGGGAAATCCTTGTAGTACTTAAGTACGCTTTTCATATTTCGATAGGTTTTATATTGATGCAAAGGTAATAAAAATCTACTTAACCCTTCAACCACGTATGGCGTGCTACGCTATAGATGGGGACAAAGGGAAGAATGAGCGGAGTCTTAGCTATGTAGGCTTTAAACTCCTCGTCGTTGCCATAAACCTCGCTCTGACGAAGCTCCAGACGACGTGCACCGCTAAACATCACATATACGATGCCGACATAGCCCAACGTGGCGATAACCCACTCACCAACCGTGCAACGCACACCAAAGCAGAGAATGTAGCTACCTGTCCACATAAGCACCTCGCCAAAGTAGTTGGGACAACGAACGATACGATAGAGGCCTGTAGATACGAAGCGTGAAGCATCCTTACGCTTTGCGGCACTCTTCTGCGCATCGGCAATAATCTCGATAACGATACCCGCAGTAACCACCACAGCAGCAACCCATGCGCAAAGAGGGCAAACAGCCTCGCCAGCAGCCAAATGGTTGAGATAGAATGTTGCGGGACTAATCTGACCCACGTAGAGCAAAGCACATGAGATCCATATCATAAACATCGCAAAAAGGGGCTTGCGAGCCGTATTCTCGGGCTGGTACAAGATCTTCTTGTACGAAGGTGAGCGTCGCTCACGCAACAGTAGGTAACCAGCCAAGCGGATGCCATAGATAAATAGCACGACACAAGTAATGGCAACGGGCAAGGTGATAACATCGGCAAAGATAATAGCAGTAGCCACCGCCAAAGCCGAAATAGAGAGACCATAACCAATACTAAAGAAATAGATAAAATAGAACCAGCCCACGGCCGATACCGCAAACGAAATTGCGAGAAGTATTAGTAGATAACCCATAATTTTACTATTTTAATAATTTATTGTTGTTCAACATGTTAGTCATTTTCGTAGAGTCGCACACCGACCAAAGGTCGTGGCATAGCGAGGTCGCTACCCGACACCTCTACGCCCTCTACGACACGTGTCTTTGAACCCTGCGATACACTCTTGCCCGTAACCGAAGCTACGGCCACAGCAAGCGCGATATCGTTATTCACATTACCCCACTCGCAACGTGGCAACGGGTAGTGCTCATCACTCACGCCATACTTATTCTCCTCGCAGAGGTCGATATCTGGCTCAATACCCTCACCATATTCGCCAAAGCCTACTGCATTGTAGCACATAAACGTAATCGGTGCATACTCCAAATAGAGCGAGCCTATGCTACGACGTGTGACATCCATACCGCAGTTCTTACCCTCGGTTGTGCGACCGATAAGCATCACGGGAATATCGACACCTCGCATACCTGCAATCACCATCTCCGAAGCTGAAGCGCTATAGTTCGAGCAGATGACCGTAAGACGCTCCAGGTCGAGCGAGGCGGGAGTAGCCTCTGCCAGACACTGCGTAGTCTTATTATTCGACACATTATTAGGGTTACGACGTAGCTCAAAGAGTAGCTCGCCCTCGTGGGCAGCACCCCAAATCGAGGAGCAGAGCAACACAGCACTCGACACCGAGCCTCCGCTATTGCACCTAAGGTCGAGAATAAGCTCCTCGATGCCCTCAGCCTTCAGACCAGCAAGCGCAATACCCAACTCTTCGTTGTAACCACTATCGAAAGAGTTGTATACAAGATAGCCGATACGCTTATCCACGCCCTCGATATCGAGCAGATCGCAGTAGGCAATAGGTGTTTCAAAGTAGCTGCCGCGCTGAAGCATTGCCGAGTGGCTTCGCTCCTGCTCGCTTGCAGCAGATTGACGCATTAAGGTCAGTTGCAACGACGAGGCAGTGTTGGACTGTATAGCATTAAAGAGCGTTTGGTAGTTGTTCTGCGTTATGCTACGTCCGTCAATCGACAGAATAACATCGCCACGGCGCACATCTCTTTGCGCAGCGGGCGAGTCGGGATAGACGTTGCTGATAATAAAGCCGAAGGTATCGTCACTAAGCTTAGCTACAGTATAGTGCAAGTCGATGCCAAAGCCTGAAACCATAGATCCCGCACGTGAACCATCCTCCACATTGCGGATGTAGGAGTAAAAGACACGCGCCCCCTTGTTGTTGCGATAACCATCATCGACATTCGTGGACAGAGCATTGAGCGTCGAGTTGAGATACTTGCTCCACTCGACATTACGATTAAACGAACCGCTGCGCTCCTGCACCTCGTCGAGCCAATAGTACTCCTCACTGAGGCGCTTATCTATGTAGGCTATCACCTCTCGGTCAAGTTCGGTGACTGTCGCAGGGCGATCAATGCCCGAGGGGTAAGAGGGCGTAGTGCAGGCTACAAGCATGCACAGCGCATAGGCTACTGCTACGGGAATCGCCACTAATCTATGTATCAACATCTTATTCATCTTTAACACTCTCTTTTTTAGTCGTTGCACGAGCCTCGGCAGCATAGTGACGACATATATCCTTGATGCCACACGCCCCACATTTAGGCTTACGTGCCATGCAGGTATAGCGACCATGTAGTATGAGCCAATGGTGCGCAATGGGTAGCAACTCGCTCGGGAAGCCAGCTTCAAGCTGCTTCTCGGTAGCCAATGGTGTGCGAGCATTGCGACTTAGGCCTATGCGTGCTGCAACACGGAAGACGTGCGTATCGACAGGCATAACCTCTCGACCCCAGAGCACTGCACCCACGACATTTGCCGTCTTGCGACCTACGCCTGGAAGTGTTTGCAGAGCATCCAGGTCGGTGGGCAACTCGCCACCAAAGCGCTCGACAATACCTCGCGAGAGGGCTGCCAGATGCTTCGCCTTATTGTTTGGATAGGAAATGCTTTTGATATATTCGTAGATCTCCTCCGCCGTAGCCTCGGCCATAGCCTCGGCTGTGGGATAACGCTCAAAGAGCGCAGGTGTGGTCATATTCACACGCTTATCGATACACTGCGCCGAGAGCACCACTGCCACCAACAGCTCGAAGGGGTTGCGAAAATTCAACTCGCTCTCGGCCGAAGGCATATGCTCCGAGAAGTACTCCACCACGCGACGGTATCGCTCTTTCGTTGTCATATCTTAAGTTTGATTTATCTGTCACTATTGCGCCACATACGCCACGCAATCTTCTTCACAAACAGCACGTATGCAGCAATATTAAACACCAAACGAGGCACTTTTCGTAGTCCATGCCTCCAACGCTCGACATATTCGCCAACGCTGCCATTATAGGACAAAAGCCATAGAGCCTCGTTCTCTCTACGCTGCCACAACTCGTAGTGTAACTTACAACCATTGTAACGCTCGTCGTACCATAGAGCGATGTCGCTAAGCGAGTCGCAGAAGCGTAACTTGCGTCTATAGTCGGGGCTGTGGCTGACGCTATGGCACAATACACGATGTACTGCCGTAGTGCAGTCTATAGCCTCAACGCCACTATTTGCTCCAAACCACAACCACATAGGCAGATCATCCGTGAGCCACTCGGGATGCTCCTCGGGGCGCACCTCAGCGTAGTAACGCATAACAAGGTCACGACGTGCCACAACCGTAGCATTCTCGGCAGGATTACGCCTAAGCATCGAGTCGAAATCTGTCGTGCAACGACCATTCGGGTATATCACCACGTTACCCCTCTCGTCGATACGCTCCGAGCGCGTGTAGCACATGCCCACACCCTCGCGACTCTCCAACAGTTCGACCTGCATCTGCAGCTTATCGGGATTGGTAAAGTAGTCGTCGCCATCGAGTAGGGCAATATATCGACCGCGCGTCGCCTCGATAGTACGGCGATAGTTGGCCCTCATGCCTACATTCTCGGCCGAGGTGATAAGGCGTATGCGCTCGGGATAACGCTCCACATACTCCTTTGCAATGGCGCGTGTATTGTCCGTGCTACGATCCTCGCCTATGACAATCTCCACACCAAACGAGGTGCGCTGCATAAGCACACTCTCGACAGCCTCAGCAAGGTATCGAGCGTGATTGTAGGTGGTCATAACCACCGATAGTAGCACCTCATTCATACGCGCAGTTATAGTTTTGTAAGTTTTGCAAAGTTGGCAAGCAGTGTCTTCGAGCCGTAATTCGGGAAAGTCACAACCACCTTATGGTCGGTAGCCAGCATCTCGATACGCTCAACCACACCTTTACCAAACTTGGGGTGTTCCACCCTATCGCCTACGGCATAGGCACAACCTGCCACAGGCGTAGTCGTTGCAGACGATGAGTCAGTATCGCTCGGTCTTACACCCACCGAGCGCATACCTGCACGTCGCGGGTCGATAGGTGGCGGTGTAGCAACAATCTCGGGACGGGGAGCTCCTCCCTGTGGGCGTGGCGCAACATTCGTCTGCGGACGCTGCGTAGCACTCGCATAGGGTCTACGCTCGAATGATGGTCGCGGCTGCGCAGGTCGACTATCACCATGACGGCTACGACGTGGGTCGTAGCTTGTGTAGTCATCGTCGTCATCATCATCGGCAATAAGGCTCGCCATACGACCACGACCACTAAGCTCCTCAAGGCGGAAGTTGGGGTCGAGATACTCGGCCTCAATCTCGCGCAAGAAGCGGCTGGGCAACGTATTCTCGGTCTTGCCCCACACCCTACGCAGCTCGGCAAACGAGAGCATAGCAGCACGCTTGGCACGTGTTAGAGCCACATACATCAATCGTCGCTCCTCCTCCAAGTCGGCCAACGACTCGGCACTGCGCTTCGAGGGGAACAAACCCTCCTCCATACCTACGATGTAGACATAGTCGTACTCCAAGCCCTTGGCCGAGTGTACGGTCATCAGCGTAACGCGGTTACCATCATCCTCGCTATCCTGGTCGGTCTGGAGCATGATATTTTGCATCCACTCGTCAATAGTAGGCTCCTGATCACTCTCTCTGAGTCCATCCTCCATGTCGCGGTGGCACTCATCCTCGTAGGAGCTCATCATCGAGAGCAACTGGTCGATATAATCCTTCGTGGTGTCGTTCTCGGGGCGCTTCTCTGTTTCGAGCAGGTGGAGGATACCCGAGCGTGTGAGAATCTCTTTGGCAAAGTCGCAGACACCCATCTGCATACGCATAGCGGCAAGCTCCGAGATAAGTTTCACAAAGTCGGCAACCTTACGCACCACAACGCGCTCGACACTGCTAAGCTCGGGATTGTTGCATAGTTGCGCAATGGCATGCCACATAGATATTTGCTGTTCACGGGCTATCTGCTCGATACGCGCCACGGTAGTATCGCCAATACCTCGTGCTGGATAGTTTACAATGCGTTTGAACGACTCGTTATCGTTAGGATTGATAATCAACGCAATATATGCCAAGAGGTTGCGAATATCCTTATGCTCCAACAACGACATGCCCTTATATACGCGGTAGGGTATGCCTCGACGTGCGAGGGCCGACTCAAAAAGACCATGCTGCTTATTGGTACGATAGAGAATAGCAAAATCTCTCCACTCCGCACCATCGCGGCGCTTATCCTTGATATCCATAGCCACCTCTACAGCCTCGTAGCTATCCTCCATAACGCGCACAACGCGAATCTTATCACCCATTTCGGCTGCCGAGAAACACTTTTTCTCCAGACGACGCGAGTTGTGCTTAATGAGCGAGTTGGCCGCCTCTACGATGGTCTGCGTAGAGCGGTAGTTCTGCTCCAGTTTATAGACACGCGTAGTGGGATAATCCCTCTGGAACGAGAGGATATTCTCGATCTTAGCACCTCGGAAGGCGTAGATACTCTGTGCATCATCGCCCACGACACAGACGTTGGAGTGTAGCAACGCCAGACGACGCACGATGATATACTGCGCCATGTTCGTATCCTGATACTCATCCACCAACACATAGCGGAACTGCTGCTGATACTGCGCCAGCACCTCTGGAACATCTCTCAATAGAATGTTGGTCTGCAACAGCAGGTCGTCGAAGTCCATAGCACCATTCTGCTTACAGCGACGACAATACTCGGCATATATATTTCCCGTTTCGGGGATTTTAAGCTCGCGATCCTCGCCAGCAAGTGTCGCATTGGCAATATATGCCGCGGGCGTTATCAAGCAGTTCTTAGCCATCGAGATACGTGCGGCGATAGCCTGCGGCTTGTACCTCTCCTCCGAGAGGTTCATATCCTTGATAATCGTCTTTATGAGGTTCTTGGCATCGTTAGACTCGTATATCGTGTAGCTCTGTGGATAGCCAATCTTCTCGGCATTCTCCCTGAGCAGTCGCGCAAAGACCGAGTGGAACGTACCCATGCGTATATAACGAGCCTGAGGACCTACTATACGTTCGATACGTTCGCGCATCTCGCGGGCTGCCTTATTGGTAAAGGTCAGCGCAAGAATAGACTGCGGAGCAACACCCTGCTGTAGCATATAGGCGATACGTGTGGTGAGCACACGTGTCTTACCCGAGCCTGCACCCGCAATGATGAGCGAGGGGCCATCGTAGTTTACCACAGCTTCGCGCTGCGCCGCATTGAGTCCATGTAGTATATCTTCTGTCATCACTTTCTGTTTCTTGTAACCCTAAAAGAGTCCGTATATCACTATGCCCGCCACACCCGAGGCTACAATAAGCCCTATAGGGTTAATCTTACGTGCCGAGCCGAGCAACGTAAGGGCGAAAATCGCCCAACTCCATACATCTATAAAGCTGCGACCCTCATCCGAGTATGGGAAGATGAGGAGCAATGCCGCCGAGGCAATCATGCCAACGACAACAGGACGCATACCACGCACTACACCCTGCACATAGCGATTGTCATGCAGATGCAGAAAAAAGCGCGTGAGAAGCAACATAACCGTTAGCGAGGGTAACGATACCGCCACTGTAGCCACCACCGAGCCCAATACACCTGCTACCTCGTAGCCGATGTAGGTGGCCGAGTTAAGAGCTATAGGGCCTGGCGTCATCTGCGAGATAGCCACAATATCCGAAAACTCGCCATTTGTAAGCCACGCATTGCGCACCACAACCTCGCTGTGTATGAGCGAGAGCATGGCATAGCCACCACCAAAACCGAAGAAGCCAATCTTCAGATAGCTCAGCATAAGCTGTAGAAGTGTTGCAATCATCGTTTGACCTCCTTTCCGCAATATAGTGTATAGAGAAGCCCGACAGCTGCACCACAGAGCAGAAACCACACAGGTGAGATATCGAAGTACCACACCGCAACAGCCACAGCCGCCGCAACGGCCATACCCACACCCCTCATGCCACGTGCAAGGCCGATAATCGGAGCAATGATAAGAGCTACAACCGCAGGGCGCATACCTCGAAAGGCAGCATCTACAATAGCGTTGTTGCGCATATCGCTAAAAAAGATCGCCACAGCGAGGATTATAACAAACGAGGGAACGATAACGCCCAGCACTGCTGCCAGAGCGCCCGCGAAACCTCCTCGCTTATACCCCACAAAGACCGCCGTGTTGAGTGCAATAGGGCCTGGGGCAGATTGTGCAAGGGTGAGCAGGTCGGCAAAATCGCGCTCGGCAATCCAACCGCGCCTCTCGATCACCTCGTGGCCAATAAGCGGAATCATGGCATAGCCACCACCAAAAGTGAAGGCCCCAATCTTGAGAAACGACCAAAATATCTCCGCTAGTCCACGCATAGTCCCTCACATTTATCTCGTAAAGCGGTAATACGTACCGAAAGGTATCTCCTTCTTGCTACGATCGCTGAAATAGAGCTCGCCCATCTGCTCCGCCTTAGGTACGCCAAAGGCCTGATGCACCGCCGTACGTGCAAGCATCGACGATAGACCCATAGAGTAGAGGTTGAAGACAAGGAAAGCATCCTTATCGGCAAGAAGCTTCGAACAGCACTCCAACATATGGCATATATCATCCTCCAACACCCACTTCTCGCCATTGGCACCACGTCCATAGGCTGGCGGATCGAGGATGATGCCGTGATACTTGTTACCTCTGCGCACCTCGCGCTCGACAAACTTCACTGCATCCTCGACAATCCAGCGTACGCCATCCAATCCCGACTGCTCCATATTCTCACGAGCCCACGTCACGACCTGCTTCACGGAGTCTACGTGCGTAGTGTCGGCACCTGCGGCACATGCCGCAAGCGTAGCACCTCCCGTATAGGCGAAGAGGTTGAGCACCTTAGGACGCTCGATGCCACACTTCTCGCGTAGCTCCTCAACGCTATCGTAGATAAAGTTCCAGTTGGCAGCTTGCTCGGGGAAGATGCCCACATGCTTAAACGAGGTGAGTGCCAAGCGCATACGCAACTGCATAGTCTTGTAGCGATACTCGACCGACCAGCGTGATGGCATCTCAGGGCGGAGCTTCCACTCGCCTCGCTCCTCGCTCTTCGAGTCGCGCAGAAACGAGGCATCGGCACGCAGCCACTCTCTATCGTCTAAACTTTTACGCCATATAGCCTGAGGCTCGGGACGGCGTACCACATAGCGACCAAAACGCTCGAGTTTCTCGCCACAGCCCGTGTCGAGGAGTTCGTAGTCGCGAATATCGGGTGTTAGTTGCTTTATCATTATCTTCTAAATGTTGTTTCTTGTTCGGTACAATCGATTAGCGACATGCGGCACTTAGCGCAGTCGAAGGCGAGGCGGTAGCGGTGACGACCATGCTCCAAGTAGAGTTCATCGCGCAGCTTCGAACCCCTCTTAAGGCACTCTCCAATCTCGCGACGTATGCAGTAGCTCGACTCCATAACTCTCTCGCCCGTCATCGAGGCCCTCAAGTCGAGGCCCTCGGCAATAGACTCTACGCCATGGCGAGCGTAGAAGCGACGCGAGAGCGAGTTTACGACATTATGCTGTGGCGTGAGCACCTTCTCGGGATAGGGTGTTCCGAGATCTCGACGCTTAGGGCGCGCTACATTGTGTGAAGCATCGAAACGCAAGGCTGCGAGTTTCGAAAGTGCCTCACGGCGCACCTCGGCCAAGAGCTTAGCCGTAGCAAAGAGTCCGTTATCCGCCACCTCAACATCCGTTACACGGAATATGCTGTCGCCACTCTTTGACATCTGCTCAACAGCTACCGAGCGCATCTTCTCGGCACTCTTCGAGGCATCAAGAACCATATTACGGCACACCTCAACGCTATAACCATCGCTATCGGCATAGCGAGCCACAATGCCTTCAGATGTAAGTTCCACGTAGCAACAAGTATCTATAGCGCGACGTATGCGACCACGCTCCAAAGCCTGCGTGAAACGTAGATCGAGGTTGCGATACACCTCCATACCCTCGCGGATGCCATCCATGCGGTTGGGCTCTACCCTATCACCATCAACACGATTGATGTTCGTACCTATGAAGTTATCGTTGGCAACAAAACAGAGGCCATCACCCGCCACAAGCTGCTGCTTGGTAGCAATACGAAAACCCTTACCGACGATAGCCTTCACCTGACCGATATACTCACCCACGGCCTTGGGCGTATTGAACGATGCGACACCCGCACGCTTGCCCGAGAGCATATACTCGCCACCATCGCGCGTAAAGCTCTTCTTTGGGTCGGGCGTAAACTCCACCTCGGAACGTCCCGACGAAGCACGGCAACAATCGGGACGCGAAGCTAACGCCTCGTCGATCTTACGACGGTAGTAACTAACCACGTTCTTAACATAGCCTACATCCTTCAAACGACCCTCGATCTTGAACGACATAACACCTGCGTCGATCATATCGCCAATGCGCTCCGAGAGATCGAAATCCTTTACCGAGAGCAGATGCTTGCCCTCGATAAGTTTCTCTCCACCACCCGTCACAAGATCGTAGGTGAGGCGGCAGGGCTGTGAGCACTCGCCCCTATTGCCCGAACGGGGCGACTGCGAGCGCGAGAGATAGCATCGTCCACTATGACCAACGCATATCGCACCATGCACAAAACACTCTATATCGACACTCGTCTTCGAGCATATCTCGCGAATCTCGTCGAGCGACAACGCACGCTCCAATACCACGCGCTCGAAGCCGCAATCCTCAAGGAAAGCAACGCCACGAGCATCCATATTGCACATCTGCGTCGAGGCGTGCAACGCCACGGGGAGATTCATTTCACAGTAGGCCATATCCTGCACAATGAGCGCATCGACACCCACGCCAATAAGCTCACGTGCAAGACGCTCGGCATCACGCAACTCACTCTCGTAGAGTATTGTATTGAGGGTTACAAAGACCTTAACGCCAAAGAGGTGGGCATAGTCCACAACACGTGCTATCTCCTCGGTTGAGTTTGCCGCAGCACGGCGCGCACCAAAGTTGCCAGCACCGATATAAACAGCATCGGCACCACACTCAATAGCTGCAATAGCCGTAGCATAGTCGCGCGCAGGCGAGAGCAACTCTATCTTTCGTTTCGCTACACTCATAGTTGTATACATACTAATCGTGCAAAGATACTCAGAATTTACGAGAAAATAGCTCTGTGCGAGGAAAAATATAAATATTTTTCAAGTCAAGCCTATGTCCTCTAATTAAACGCGAAAATAGCGATATAAAAAAGGCTGACTACGAATACCTTAGCGGAAGTAGTCAGCCTCTTACTTATGCGACATGCCCTCTATTTGTCATCGGGCGTATATGTTGCATTCTGGAAGGGACAATCCTTAATTCGAGGATGAGGATCACCTGCCGACATAACCCAATAAGAGCTGTCGCCATTGATATCCAAATCACCAAAGTTGTCAGCATTTGCCATTGCCGCAGTGTCATATACATAGTAGTTATGTTCGGTGGTATATTCACCCTTCTTTTTGCCCCAGATATGCCCCGTATTACTCGAGGTATTATGGCCCGAAGGCTCCTTAAAGTTGATATTCCACCACAACTCGGCATAACTATCCATATAGCCAGCAAGGCCTCCCAAACCGTGGTCGTCATCGACAGCAACATCGATATCACCCCAATTGTAGCAACCCTCGAAACAGGCGTGGTTACCAGCCTCCATATCGCCCTCCTCCATATAGCCTACCAAGCCACCACAATGAAAGCCATCACTGCTACCCGTGATATTGCCGTAGTTAGCACACGAGTGTACGTGGTAGTTCTTCTCCTCCTGGAATTGCACACCCTTGGGATCATTACCTATTGCGCCTACGATACCACCAACACCGTGCGACGAACAATTAACCTCAAGATCTCCGAAGTTGGCACAGTGAGCAATGCGCACCCCCTGCGTATTATAGCTATTACCAAGGATACCACCGAAGCCAGTATAGCCACCGTAGGATGAATTCTCGAAGCCTGTAATTTTGCCGAAATTGGCGCACCTCTCAATGGGGAGCATACTGTTGTACTCCTCCAGACCAACATATAGAATACCGACAACGCCTCCCGCCGCTTCGCAAGCCTTAATCGGAGCCACATTGACCGAGTAGTATACGTGGGGCATACCTCCTTTATCGCCATTATACTTGGCATAACCAACGACACCACCTATCTCGGCAGCCGAGTCGTTATTCTCCAACCTCGCATAATTAATTGAGTTCTTTATAGTTACACCTCCCTCAATGCGTCCTGCAATACCGCCAATTTCGATATCAAGACCTTTCACCATACCTGACGGATAGAGACCCTCAAGGAGTATATTATTACCAACGGCGCCGCCAACTATACCTCCGACATACTTACCACCCGTAATCTCCGAGCTGGTAACAAAATCTCGTACCGTAGTGTTAGTACCAACCCTACCGACAACACCTCCAATATATTGCGACGATGCATCTTCAACTTGAATCTTTACCTCGACAACAGGAGCATTCAGCTCGCTGAAGGCTGGCACCTTCTCACAGCCTGCACTATCGAAGTCCCATTGCGAAGTAGAGCCCGACAATGTACCGCCATTCATATAACCAATAACGCCACCTGCACACTTGGGAGCATAGATCTTGGAATTAGGACTCGGAGTATAGTTATAGAGATTAAACCTTACATTCTCGGCATAACCTATTACACCACCCGCATTCTCTACCGAGGCGGTAATATCAGAGGCAACCATAACCTCATCAGCCGTTTCGAACAGGCATCTCACATCTTTGTATGTAGCACCTACAAGACCTCCGACATTGCTCTGGCCCTTAATACTTGTCACATTCGAATTGATTGGGCCGAAGCAACATCTACCATCAAAGGTTAGGTAGGTAGAGTGGTACTCGGCATTAGATGCATAGCCAATGAAGCCTCCAACACTATTAACGCCCTCGACTTCGCTCGATATGTATACACTCTTCATAAACACATGCTGCTCTGGGCTTTTGCTATATGTGCGTCCAATCAAACCTCCAACATAATTATCGCCAGAGATAGCATAGACTATAGAGACATTAGAGAAATCGACATCATCGCCATTCATATCCAAATAGCCAATAGCACCACCTACATACTGACGCCCCCTTACCGCAGCACCCAGATTCTTTGTGGTCGGAATCTCTAAATCTGCATCCGTAACACTTATTGTACAATCGCGAGATTCGCCAATAAGACCACCAACACACCAACCACCATAGATTTTCATGCTATTGAGGTATACCTCCACATTCGAAATATCAAGGCTACTATCTACGGCAAAACCGACAAGACCTCCAACACGATAACCAGTAGCAGTATCCGTCAAACTACTAGATTCGCACAAGATGTTCATACCGATTTTAATATCGCTCATCGTAACATCGGCATTGTAGATATAGCCTATAAGTCCACCGATTGAGTTTCCTGAGTCGGAGATCATTCCGCTCAATGTACAGTTGCGAATCTCGACAACAGCTCCTTCTGCAACCTCTCCAGCCAGTATACCTGCATTCTTAGCAACGCCACTGATACCCGAACAACTCAAATGGAGGTTCTTGACAACAGCACCATTAAGCAGAGTGCGGAAGAGTCCTATATTTTCGGCAACGCCATCGCGCATACCATTGAACGAGAAGCCCGTAGCCACACAGTTATTACCATCGTAGACGCCCGCAAAATCGACATTGAACCAACCCTCTTCAACAATGTTATCGCCATTATTCGAGGATATCTCTATATTCTGCATCTGGACAAAGTGTTTGCCCGCGCCATGCGACTTATCCTTATCGAGAATCTCGCATAGGAGTTCGAAAGCTTCGCCACTATTAATCTCATAGGGAGCCTCCGCAGTACCCTTACCTGACAATTTTTCCGAGTAGTTGGGCACAATCTCCGAATGTTTAACACAGCGATCTTCGACCTTAATCACAAACTCCGAGTCGTAGAGTTCGCCCTCGGCCGAGTAGGCCCTAAGCAGATACCTACCAGCAGGTAGATCCTCGTTTGCTTCCAAGTCGATAAGAAAGCGTATCGCATAGCTACTGCCAACCGTAAGTGTGGCATCGTAAATATATGGCTTTAGACGATTGGCCAAGGGCAATAGCTCCAACTTTATATCAAAGATATCGCCGTCGGCAATCTGCTCGTTCAATATCCATTGTTTAGGCAGATAGAATGTCGAGTAGTAGGCATTACCGCCCACCTCTTCGACAATAGGCTCCTGAGGCAAGACAACAGGCTCGTCAAACCTCTCACAAGCCTGCAATGACAGCACAACAGCCATTGCAGCGACCAAGAACTTAATATACTCTTTCATAGATAAATAGTCTATTTTAACACCCTTATTTACTACGTATTGGCCTATTGAAACTGCGAGACGTTGATGATAGGATAGCTACCTGTGACACCCTCGACAATCTCCCACATACCACCATTCGAGTCGATATCCCAACCCTTATAGTTCGACTTATCGCCAATCTGCTCGGTACTCAAGCCCGTAGCATCGGCCATCGAGTGGTCACCCGAAGTGTTGTGAAAATAGAGACTCTCTATATCGACATTGTTATCCGCAGAGCTATACATACCACCGCCCCAGTCCTTTGCATTGGCAATAGAGAGGCTTCGCTTAAGTTGCGACTTATGCTTCATCTCGCCAACAATATGTCCACCCGAACTACCGCCACCAGCATTGAAACAATCCTTGATGATGATATTCTCCTCGGCAACACCCGCAACACCACCAACCTTTGTACTACCAGCCAACGTGAAGGTATTTCCATAGTTGCCACACTGCGACACCTCGACACAGTTCTGCTCGTAGGTCGTACACGTCTCCCAAATTGAGTTTGCACTACCTAATATTGTACTTAGGCTCGCGCATACTCCCGCAATGATCGGCGCAGCACCACCACCTGTCAGAACAATCGAGGTAACGCCCGCAATCAACGAACATGTGATAAAGAGTCCCGAAAGTACAGTATGGGTAATATCTTTAGCCTTTGCCTTCTCAACCATCGTTTCGGTTAGCTCGCGCTGCTGTTCATTAATGTTATAGTTGTAGGTAGAGAGTCGGTTTGGCTCCCTGAGATCACGCACAAGAGCCTCGAGATTGGCAAGAAGCTCCTCGTTGGCAATCTTCGACTCGAAGTAGCTCGGGATGAGTACATTGTGCGACTTACGCGATAGCAAAAGCATATTTTCCACATTGCCGCACTGGTTAAGCACCTCCTCCTGCATAGCATAGAAATCCTCTTCGAAATTAATCCAACCTACCATCTCGGTGATACCATTTGCGACACATATCGCACCATCTAAAAATGCTGTGATAAGGCCCACAGCTGCTGCGGTAGTAGATATTGTTGCCCACGTTCCCTTAGCTACTTCACCTGCAATACCGATAGGTATGCAGACCAAACTAAATGCCGCTTCGCTCGCAGCATAGACAATAGAGGCAATCTCCATAGGTGTCATCTCATTAGGGTTGCCCATCTGACTGAAGATACCTCCGAAGTATTCCGAAAATGTTAGGCCTCGTGTCGAGCTACCCCCGAGGGTAGCAGTGTGTATTATATCGCCATAGTTTGTGCAATAGTTCAACGTCGCACGATTGCCTGCAAAGGCGATAATACCTGCAGCGTGGCTATTATGAGCCTGAACATTACCATAGTTTTGATTGATAGCGATAGAGCAAGTAGAGGATAGAGCAACTATGCCACCTGCATAGGAGTCAGCCGTAACCACTCCCATATTCACGCAGTTGTGAACAGCAGCAAAGGCACTCGTCGCAATAATACCGCCAGCGTAGTTACCATTTGCCGTAACAGACCCCTCGTTATATCCACCATAGACACCATACTGAGCCTCACCGCAAAGACCTCCAACAAACTCATCGCCCAGAACATCTCCACGGTTTGCACAATAGCCCATAGCTACATTGTTGTAGGAGTAGCCCTCATCCTCGCTATCACCACCCGTAAAACGAGCACTTCCGACAATGCCACCAACGCCCGAACGGCCCTGAACATCTCCCTCATTGAGACAGCCTACAAAATAGGATACTCCTGTACCTCCAGCAATACCGCCACAACCGACATTACCCTGACCAAGCTCCTTGTTCGGCGAAACGAACTTATATGCTCCATTGATAAATCCGCGATTCACACAGCCTCCAGCAATCAACGAGTCGCACATACCGACAATACCACCGCAAGAGTTGTACTCCGACGACACGTCACTGCTATTTTCGCAGTCGTAGGTCGAGAGCATCGAGGTACGCACACCAGCACCCACAACACCTCCAGCCTGACTATGTGCCGAGATTGTGTTACGCAACGAGCGACAACGATGTATCAATGCCTGCGACTCGTAGTCTACGATACCCAAGATACCACCAACACCATAACTATCGGGAGCTCCTTCGATGCGACTATCGCTCACCGAGCAATTGTCGATATAGGTAATTTTACGCTTGCCCTGGCTACTTGTAGCAACACCTACGATACCTCCAACAGCCAAGTCACCCAGCAACGACGCATCATTAAGTGCTAGATTGCGCACACTCGCACCATCCGAGAAACCAACAAAGGCTACTGGAGCCATATACTCGCGATTGATCCATAGACCGTTAATCGAATGTCCACCGCCATCATAAGTGCCTCGAAATGGAATACTTGACTGCCAGCCAATAGGCATCCATCCATATTCGCTCGACACTCGTCTTGATATTACATAACCATTGAGGTCGATAAGCTGTAGGAAGTAGGTGTTGTCCGTAAACTTATCCATATAGCGGATATCGTTCGACATATTTACAAGGTCTACGACATCGTCTGTCGATGTGATATATAGCGTATCTACCTCTGTTCCCGATGAGTACATATTGAACGTACGGTTGTAGTTGCTCAATATGTTAAATTCTCCATCGCGGAATGCAATACGGCAACCCAAGCCATAGTCCAGCGTTACGGCCTCGCCCTTATCATCAACACCCTCTATCTCGGCATAGAGCAGATGGTAGGTATCCTCAACCAAGCCGTGCAACAATGCAAACTCCGACAAACCATCGTTATGTCGATGTGTCGCACGACGCGAGATAATCTCTCCAGCCGAGGTTTTGATGAAGATGTTGACATTCTTAACATACAGACTATCACATCCTTCAATCGAGGGAATGAGAGTGTTATCACCCACATAGACATCATTCGGCATTTCATACTCGGGATAGACATCATCCGGTTCGTTGTAGCACGATGCAACTCCAATAAGAATTGATGCAAGGAATAGAAGTTTTAGGACTTTCATTTTTTATAGTCTTTAACTGTTTATTTCTAATTGCAAATTTATCAAAATAAAAAATAAAAAACAAACTATTAAAGCATAAAAAAAGTGTAATTTATCCAAAAAAGCAAACATTTAGCCCTAAATAAGGCATTACAAAACCCCTTATTTGACCGAAGCATCTGCACCTCACAAAGTGAAGCGATAGATTTTTTGCGGGATTACGGAACAATGTTATTAATTATGTTGTATCTTTGTGCGCAGAAAATATAAAATACATCAGAATATATGCTTACACTAAAGCAATTACGTGATAACAAAGAGCAGACAATCGCTCGCCTTGCAAAGAAGGGCGTGGATGCTGCTCCTATCATCGCCCGCATCGAGGAGCTTGATGACAAGCGCAAGACGTTGCAGAATGAGTTGGATAGCTGCCTTGCACAGCAGAATGTAGCAGCCAAGCAGATTGGCGCACTTATGGGCAAGGGTGAGAAGGAGGCTGCCGAGGCTAAGAAGGCTGAGGTTGCCGAGCTTAAGCAGCGTTCACAGCAGCTTAAGGAGGAGTCGGATGTTGTTGCCGAGCAGCTCCAGGCCGAGATTGTGCTTCTACCTAACCTCCCAGCAGATATCGTTCCCGAGGGCCGCACAGCAGAGGACAACGTTGTGGTTAAGCTCGTGGAGAACTATACCGAGATTGACGGTGACGCACTCCCCCACTGGGAGCTTGCCAAGAAGTATGACATCATCGATTTCGACCTCGGCGTGAAGCTCACAGGTGCAGGCTTCCCCGTATACAAGGGTAAGGGCGCACGTCTTCAGCGAGCACTTATCAACTACTTCCTCGACTGCAATACACGTGCTGGTTATCAGGAGGTTGAGCCTCCTATTATGGTAAACGAGGCTTCGGGCTTTGGCACTGGTCAGCTACCAGACAAGGAGGGTCAGATGTACCATGCTACGGCCGATGGTTACTACCTTGTGCCTACGGCTGAGGTTCCTGTAACTAACATCTTCCGCGATGTAATCCTCGAGCAGAGCGAGCTTCCCGTGAAGATGACAGCCTATACACCTTGCTTCCGTCGCGAGGCTGGTTCGTATGGCAAGGATGTGCGCGGCCTTAACTGTCTGCACCAGTTCGACAAGGTGGAGATCGTGCAGGTATCGCACCCCGACAAGTCGTACGAGGCATTGGATAAGATGGTTGAGCATGTAGAGAGCATCGTGGCTTCACTCGGTTTGCCCTACCGTATCTTGCGTCTTTGCGGTGGCGATATGTCGTTCACATCGGCACTCACATACGACTTCGAGGTATATTCTGAGGCACAGAAGCGTTGGTTGGAGGTGTCGTCTGTTTCGAACTTCGAGTCGTTCCAGGCAAACCGCCTAAAGTTGCGTTATCGTGACGATAATCGTAAAACTCAGCTCGCTCACACGCTGAATGGCTCATCTCTTGCATTGCCAAGAATTGTGGCTGCATTGCTCGAAAACAACCAAACTACAGAGGGAATTCGTATCCCTGAGGTGCTAATTCCTTACACAGGTTTTGATTTTATAAAATAAGTTTATATATTTGCATTGCGAAACACTCATTAAAAA
>JAZRCN010000002.1:0-85862 GCA_045659765.1 Alistipes sp. | reverse complement strand
GTTGTGAGTATCTCAGATGAGCCTGGACGTTATGTGATAAATATCTATACAGAATGTAATGATTATGTCGGACGCTTTGAATTAAATTAAGGACCAACCCCATTAACTTATTATATACTAAAACCTTTGAATTATGAAACGAACTTTAATTTTTGCAACCCTTGCAGCAATGTTTGCTATCAGTTGCCAGAAAGATTTTAATGAGCCACAAGTATCAGTACAGAATGAGGAGCAGGTCGCTCAAACCTTTATACGAAGCTATGATGAGGCTCTTAAAATAGCCGAAGAGGCTGTCGCTATGGTTGATGACGCAACTACGCGCACATCAAAGCCTCGAAAGATCATGAGCAATAGTGGTCAGATTGTTACCCTTCCAGTCACTCGAAGCGGTGAGACTTCAGAAGAACCTATTATGTATATCTTTAACAACGAGGATAATGCAGGTTTTACGGTTGTTGCAGCAAATAGATCACATCCATCTGTAATTGCAGCAACTGAGGGTGGAAATTATATCTATGGTGAATCTACGGGTGTTGAACCATTCGATCTTATGATGGAGGATGTCGTAAATTATCTCGTTGTGTTGCCTGAAGATAATCTCGCGTTTAAGGAGGAAATAGAGAATGAGCTCCATAATAGGTTTGGTCCAAAGTCTAATATACAATGGGGAGTCGGATCGATTTATGGTAGTCTTTACCCAGATGGTGTGGCGTATGATGAAGCTGCGGCAATTGCACAGGCTATAGCTTGTGATGGATCTGATCTAACTTACACTATTACTAATCCTAATAGTAGTGAGTATGGACAAACATTTACAATATCTGCAATAGACTTAGTTCGTCATGTTAGATATGATCATCCTATATTTGATCTAAATGATTGTACCACAACTATTCATAATAAGATAGCTCGATTGTATTTGGAAATTGGTTATAGGTTATCATCTGGAACATCTATATCTCTGAGTTCAAAGTTGTTATCTTTTAATATTAACAAAGTTAAGAGTGTATTGGAAAGCTTTGGACAGCCAACAGGTAGTGTTGTAACATTTGATGGTGATCCAATATTACCTCGATATGTTGTATATTTCGAAGATTATCTTGAGGATATTTTTGTTTTCTATGGCTCTGCTGGAGAGCGCCTACCTAATGGAGGTGTTGCACATTATTGGATTTCAACAGGTTTTGATGAGTATACATACGAAAAAGTGAAATATACGCTTAATAAATTCTTAGATCCAACGCATCCGTTCCCAAATGGTTATACTGAAACAAGTCGCCAATCTTGCATAGATTATTACCTTTATTTGAATTGGGGATTTGATGGAATAAGTAATGGCTGGTTCTATAGTGGTTGTTTTGATATGAGCGCTAGAGAAGAATACACCACGATTGATGGTACAACTTCAGAGTATGATTATAATTTCACAAATGTTTCCTTCTTTATGGTTAATCAAGGTGTGCCAAGAACATAATAATAGATTGATTACGTTATACTCTTTGGCAGCTAATTTGTTAATTTCTAAATTTTACAGCTATGAGAAAGTTTAAATTTATTATGATGTTGCTCGTAGTCGGTGGTTTGACTATAGCATGCGACAAGTCAGATGAGTTTGGTGGAGAGAAAGCAACTAATGCACCAGGGATTACCGATGTCGAGAAAGAGGCTATGGAGAAATTGGTAGGCCTATGGACTCGTCACGGTGAAGGTTGCGACGATAACGGCGATCTATTAGTTGTAGATGAATATGAGTTCCGCTTCTATGAGGATGGAACAGGTCACAAAAGCATCGATTCTTACGATAAGAATGGTAAGCTTATGAGTATCAGTCGCTCAACGTTTACTTATTGGATAAAAGATAGTCTGCTCTACATAGAATGGACTGGAAAGGAGACTGTTGAGTGGCATTATAGGTTTGATGGTGATAATCTATTAATGCACACTGATATGGATGAAACAGGTACGGAGTATAAATTCATTAAGACTAAGGATGCGGATAATAAATTTGTAGGTGACTGGAGTACAACAAAAGCAAATAGTGATGGAACGTACGTTGTACATCACTATAAATTCCAGACGCCAACATATGGCTATGTTTATGAATCAGTCTATAAGGATGCCAACTCTGCACCCACAGATACCTATCCTGTCTACGACTTTAGATATGAGTTTGATGATACAAAGATTACCCTTAAGAGAATGGATACTGGATCTTATGGAACATCATCGGTTAAGTATTATAGATTGGCTGATAAGGTTTTATTCCTAAGCGATCAGAAAGGTGGCCTAGAAACAAAATACTCTCAGAGATAGGCGTTTAATTAAAGGTTTAGAATTGCTTTAACGCCTAATAAAGTAATCTAAGTGTGATGACCAACCACACAGACCCCGAGTGCTGCCGCGAGGCTCACTCGGGGGATTTTTCGTGTGTGCCGCATACCTATCATCGCAAGGTCGGAAGGAGAGAGTGTCGGAATAATGGCGCAAAGTGCGTGTGCACGATAAAAAGTAGTGGTAATATAAACTTTTAATATGCCCAAAAAATGTGTTAATCGCTTGAAATATAATAATATAACGCTTTCACTGAAAAAAAAGATTGTGGCACGATTTGTATGTAATGAAAAATTAGTATCTTTGCAGGCCCGAAATTACGGTTTCGGGATTGGATTACAATAAATTAAGTATTAACTAAACGTAAACAACAGTGGATTCAAAAAGCTACAAGACTATCTCGGTCAAGGCAGAGGACGCTCAGAAGGAGTGGTTCGTGATTGACGCTACGAACGAGATTTTGGGACGTCTTGCTTCGCAGGTTGCTAAGATCTTGCGTGGTAAGAACAAGCCTAGCTACACTCCCCACACTAACTGCGGTGACTACGTTATCGTAATTAATGCGGATAAGGTGAAGCTCACAGGCGCAAAGATGACCGATAAGGTCTACACTCGCTACACCGGTTTCCCCGGCGGTCAGCGTTTCGCTACTCCTGCTGATTTCTTGACAACTGACAAGAAGCCTCAGTTCGTAGTAGAGCACGCAGTGCGTGGTATGTTGCCTAAGACTCGTTTGGGCGAGGCAATCATGAAGAATTTGAAGGTTTATGCTGGCGCTGAGCATCCTCACGCTGCACAGAACCCAAAGGAGATTAAGTTAAACGAGATTAAGTAAGAATTATGGAAGTTGTAAACACCGTAGGTCGCCGTAAGGCAGCTGTGGCTCGTGTATTCGTGAAGCCAGGTAATGGTAAGATTACAATCAACCACAAGGAGTTGGAGGTTTACTTCCCCCTTCATATTCTTCAGTACGAGGTTAAGCAGCCTTTGCTCGTAACCAACACATTGGAGAACTATGACGTTACTATCAACCTCGTAGGTGGTGGTATCAAGGGTCAGGCTGAGGCAGCTCGTATGGGTATTGCCCGCGCACTTTGCCAGATCGATGCAGAGATGCGCCCTGTATTGAAGAAGAACGGCTTCCTTATGCGTGATTCACGCGAGGTTGAGCGTAAGAAGCCCGGTCAGCCCGGTGCACGCCGTAAGTTCCAGTTCAGTAAGCGTTAATCCTTACCGACTTCGGCAAAAAAAAAGCACAACCGAGGTTTCGAAACCTTGTGGACCACACCTATACTTCGGTATATGCTATGCCGCATAGCTTCGCGAGAGCCGCTTAGTGCATAGTGGGTGTGCTGCCACGACGGTTGCCTGGTTGCGGAAAATCGATAGGATTGACCTCTGTGGTCGCTACCCGTCGATTGACAAAAAGAGTAAAAACAATTAAAACAAAGATTAAAATGTCACGTACAGATTTTAATTCACTTTTGGAGGCCGGCGTACACTTCGGTCACTTGAAGAGAAAGTGGAACCCTAAAATGGCTCCTTACATCTTCATGGAGAAGAACGGCATCCACATCATCGACCTTCACAAGACTGTTATCAAGTTGGACGAGGCTGCTGCTGCTATGAAGCAGATCGTTAAGAGCGGTCGTCGCGTATTGTTCGTTGCAACTAAGAAGCAGGCTAAGGAGATCGTTGCCGAGAAGGTAGCAGCCGTTGGTATGCCTTACGTTACTGAGCGTTGGGCTGGCGGTATGCTTACAAACTTCCCCACAATACGTAAGGCCGTTAAGAAGATGGCTACCATCGACAAGATGACCAACGACGGTACTTTCGACAATTTCTCAAAGCGCGAGAAGCTCCAGATCGCACGTCAGCGTGCTAAGTTGGAGAAGAACCTCGGTTCTATCGCAGACCTTAACCGTCTTCCAGCTGCATTGTTCGTTATCGACGTGCAGAAGGAGCAGAACGCAGTTAAGGAGGCAAAGCGTTTGAGCATCCCCGTATTTGCTATGGTAGATACTTGTTGTGATCCAACCGACATTGATTACGTAATTCCAGCAAATGACGATGCAGCAAAGTCAATCGCAGCTATCCTTGACGTGATGTGCGGTGCTATTGCTGAGGGTGCAGAGGAGCGCAAGCTTGAGAAGGAGAAGGAGGCTCAGGAGACTGAGGCTGCTGAGGCCGCTGCAAAGAAGGAGGCAAAGCCACGTATCAAGAAGAGCGTAAAGGCTACTGTTGATGCTGAGGAGGCTACTGTTGCTGAGGTTGTAGCAGCTACTGAGGCTCAGGCTGAGTAAAGATTAAGACCACAGGCGGGTAGGCGTTAAGCCCGCTCGCCTTGGTTTTCTTTAAACGATTTATTAACAAAAAAATAAAAGACATACTATGGAAATCAAAGCAGCTGATGTAATGAAGCTCCGCAAGATGACCGGTGCAGGTATGATGGATTGCAAGAAGGCCTTGCAGGAGGCTGAGGGCGATTTCGAGCGTGCAAAGGATATCATCCGCGAGAAGGGTAAGTTGGTTGTAGCAAAGCGTTCAGACCGTACGGCTACTGAGGGCGTTGTTGTTACTAAGATCGTAGGTAACAAGGCATATATCCTTTGCCTTGCTTGCGAGACTGACTTCGTAGCTCAGAACGAGGAGTTCGGTGCTTCTGCAAACGCTATGTTGGAGATCGCTGTTGCTGCTGATGCAGCTGACCGCGACGCTCTTATGGCTGTAAAGAACGCTCAGGGCAACACCGTTGAGGAGATGGTAACTGAGAAGTCTGGCCAGACAGGTGAGAAGGTAGAGATCGCTTACTACGCTCGTGTAGAGGCTCCTTACTGTGTAGCTTACGTTCACTTCAACAAGAAGCTCGGTACTATCCTTGGTTTCAACAAGGCTATCGACGAGGAGACTGCTAAGGCAGTAGCTATGCAGGCTACAGCTATGGCACCTATCTCAATCGACGAGAACGACTGCCCAGCAGAGATCGTTGAGAAGGAGCGTACATTCGCAATTGAGCAGATGAAGCAGGATCCTAAGAACGCTAACAAGCCTGAGGCTATTCTCGAGAAGATCGCTGAGGGTAAGATGCGTAAGTTCTTCGAGGATAACACTCTTCTTAACCAGTGTGTTGTTGGTGAGAAGGAGTCTATCCGCGAGTTCATCCAGCGTGCTGACAATGAGGCTACTGTTATCGCTTACAAGCGTTTCGCTCTTGAGGCATAGTCTGAATGTAGCTTAGGCTGCACTCAACAAAAAAATGGGATTGTCTTCGAAGACAATCCCATTTCCTTTATACGCGATTGCGTTGTTGCTTCGGATTTATGTCTGTCGTGTCAAACTTAGAACACATGGCTACTTAGTCGTGAGCTCTCCCTCGAATGTCGTTTGAAGAGTACGCCCAGACTCGTCTGTAATGTCGATGATAATCGTGTAGCGTGAGTCGTTGAGCGATATATCCAGCATACCACTATCTAACTGCTCGCTGCGCTTATCCATCGTGAGTTTAGAATAGTAGTAGTCTATATCACCTTCGGCAAACTCATAACCATAATTCTTGACACTATATTTGCCTGGCACGAGGTAGCCTAAGTCTATATCATAACCATAAACCTCGGCATAGAGCATCGTGCTTCCATTCTCGTTGCTAAGAGTGAGCTCCCAATAGCGTGATACCAGCTCCTTGTGTATTGTACCTTGTGTTAGGATGATATCGCTCTCCTCTTTGCCATCAGAAGGGTCGTTGTTGTTGTCGCTATCGTCCTCCTCCTCATCATCGTCGCTATTCAGTCCAGCAATAGCACCACAATAGGTTCCATTGAGGAGCACCTCCTCGGAGCGAAACTCTATGTTTAGCGTATATTGCTCATGGTCACGCTCTACGGTGATGCTGCCGCCACTTGCTGCAATATCGCCAGCAGGAGTTGATAACGTCATTGTGATATTACTTTCGGTCTGCTCTGCGCCGATGTGATAGCTGCCAGCGATCAGACGGTTGTAGGGTAGCCCCGTAAAGCTAATTGCCAAGGAGTACTGCATATCCTTATCCTTGAGTGCGATGTTGCATCCCGAGGTCGTGTCGCTACTCTTGAATGTAGCGGCATAGGCAAACGCAAGATCTAATACCTCAATCTCTTCCTCCTCTCCTTGGTTGTTATCACCTTGATTATCATCCTCCTCATTTTCATCTTTGCCACCATTCTCCTCGTCCGTCTTGTCGCCATCCTCGGTATTATCAGAATCATCGAATTTGGCGTTGAGGGTTGTGAATTCAACAATCGTGAGGCCATTCGTTGTGCCGTTGAAGGCTGCTACAGCGAGGATATACTCTGTATTAGGATTAAGCTCCTCCGCACGAATCGTAATATCCTTGTTAGGCTCTATATTGTGGCCGTTGCTGAGAATATGCGTCGCAGTGGGAGGTATATACTGCAATTCCTCACATATCCATACTGCAATTTCGGCGTTGGTCGTACTCACTGTGGCCTCCACAGCGTAGCTATCTATCGTAATTATATCAATCGTAGCGGTGGGCAGTGCCTGATCCTCACTTGTTCGATTACAGCAACAGAGGATTAATAGGTATAGAAATAGAGTGATGCGTTTCATCTGGTGTCAATATTACAATCGAGGGTGTCCAAACAAATCTGCTGGACACCCTCATGAGAATTACTCTCTATATTAAAGAGTTGCAAGATACTCCTTCACATTGCGCTCGATACGCGCCTCTACATCGTCAGCCTCGGCACGAACAAACTTCTCACCGGTGATCTGCTCGTAAAGCTCGATATAACGCTCTGTGATGCCTGCAACAACCTCCTCAGTCATCTCTGGAACCTGCTGGCCCTCCTGACCCTGGAAGCCATTCTCCATAAGCCACTCGCGAACGAACTCCTTAGAGAGCTGCTTCTGCTTCTCGCCCTTAGCCAAACGCTCCTCGTAACCCTCCTTGTAGAAGTAGCGTGATGAGTCGGGAGTGTGGATCTCGTCCATAAGGTAGATCACGCCATTCTTCTTACCGAACTCATACTTAGTATCAACGAGGATAAGCCCCATCTTCTCGGCAATCTCGGTACCGCGCTGGAAGATAGCACGTGTGTATGCCTCCAACTGCTCGTACTCCTCGCGTGATACAAGACCCGATGCAATGATATCCTCCTTAGAGATGTCCTCGTCGTGGCCCTCGTCTGCCTTAGTTGTGGGGGTGATGATAGGCTCGGGGAACTTCTGGTTCTCTACCATACCCTCGGGCATTGCTACGCCACAGATGGTGCGCTTGCCAGCCTTATACTCTCGCCATGCGTGGCCAGAAAGGTAGCCACGGATAACCATCTCTACCTTATATGGCTCGCAGCGATGACCTACGGTAACCATGGGATCGGGTACTGCAATTTTCCAGTTAGGAAGGATGTCTGTTGTAGCATCGAGGAACTTAGCTGCAATCTGGTTAAGCACCTGACCCTTGAAAGGTACGCCCTTAGGAAGTACCACGTCAAATGCTGAAATACGGTCTGATACGACCATTACCAAGTAGTCATCGTTGATGTTATATACATCGCGAACCTTGCCTACGTAGTGGCTCTTCTGACCCTTGAACTCGAAGTTGTTCTTTACAATAGCATTCATGTCTGTATATTTTTTTGTTTCTTCTTTCAAGCTTATCTGTCGCTCTATTAGTACGACTTAGCAAACAATACGCGGTAGGGTGATGGCTTGCCTGAGAATACGCACTTGCCCTCCACGGGAACTACGTCCATAGGGATACAGCGGATGGTTGCTTTTGTAGCATCCTTAATTGCCTGCTCGGTCTCGGGTGTGCCATCCCAGTGTGCAAGGATGAAGCCTCCCTTCTCGTTGAGCACCTGCTGGAACTCCTCCCAAGAGTCTACCTTCGTGATCATCGAGTTGCGGTAGTCGAGAGCCTTCTGGAAGATGTTTGCCTGGATCTCGTCCAACAAAGCCACGATACGCTCTGTAAGACCCTCCTGCGATACAACCTCCTTAGAGAGTGTGTCACGACGTGCAAGCTCGATAGTGCCATTCTCCATATCGCGTGGACCGAGAGCCAAACGTACGGGAACACCCTTAAGCTCGTACTCCGCAAACTTGAAGCCCGAACGTACATTGTCGCGGCCATCAACCTTAACCGATACGCCCTTAGCACGAAGCTCCTTGGCCATCTCCTCGAGGCGTGCTACGACCTGCAAACGCTGATCCTCGCCCTTGTAGATAGGCACCATAACAACCTGGATAGGTGCGAGCTTTGGAGGAAGCACAAGACCGTTGTTGTCCGAGTGTGCCATGATCAATGCACCCATAAGGCGTGTAGATACACCCCATGATGTTGCCCAAACGTACTCCTGCTTACCCTCCTTGCTGGTGTACTGAACGTCGAACGCCTTAGCAAAGTTCTGACCCAAGAAGTGCGATGTGCCGCTCTGCAAAGCCTTACCATCCTGCATCAATGCCTCGATAGTGAGTGTGTCTACGGCACCTGCGAAACGCCCGTTTGGTGACTTGTGACCAACGACTACGGGCACGCCCATCCACTCCTCAGCGAAGGTCTTGTAGACATTGATCATACGCTCTGTCTCCTCCATAGCCTCCTCAGCTGTGGCGTGTGCTGTGTGACCCTCCTGCCACAAGAACTCGGCAGTACGAAGGAAAAGACGAGCACGCACCTCCCAACGAACTACGTTAGCCCACTGGTTGCAAAGGATTGGAAGGTCGCGGTATGATGTGATCCAGTTTTTGTACGTATTCCAGATGATAGTCTCCGATGTGGGACGCACGATAAGCTCCTCCTCAAGGCGTGCTGCGGGGTCTACAACAACACCCTTACCCTCGGGGTCGTTCTTAAGACGGTAGTGTGTAACCACGGCGCACTCCTTAGCAAATCCCTCTACGTGGCTTGCCTCGCGCGAGAAGAATGACTTTGGAATGAACAATGGGAAGTAGGCATTCTCGTGGCCTGTCTCCTTGAACATTCTGTCCAAAACCTCGTGCATCTTCTCCCAGATGGCATAGCCATAGGGCTTGATGACCATACAGCCGCGTACGGCAGAGTTTTCTGCCAAACCAGCCTTGATAACCAAATCGTTATACCACTGCGAGTAGTTCTCGTCGCTCTTGGTAAGATCTTTTAATTCAACTGCCATTGTATATATGTTTTAATTATTTGTCAGTGATAGGTAAATATCCTCGCAAAGATACGAAAAAAAACCTAAAAGAGCAATCTCGCTAAACAAAATTATCCGCCGCTCGAGAGCAACGGATAATCTTACGAATTATTTGATTGACAAAGGCCTCGCTATCTCTTGAAAATAAACAAATCGGCCTGGATGATATACTGTGCAACACCCTCGGCATTGGGCGCATCGAACGATGATTCAAAGCGGGGTAGGTCGATGTCGAACTCCATGGTATTATCGCCCTCGCCGTTGCGCAAAACCCTCCAATACTGCACATTCACGGGGTTACCTGGCGCCCAGTTGGCACGGTCGTAGTTATAGGTGCCCTTCTGTATGTAATTATCGGCGTTTGAGTAGAAAATACGACCCTCGGCCGTCTGCTTAACTCCGTCAATGACAAACGCATAGCTATTCTCAACAAACTCGGCCATGTTCTGAGGCTCGTAGTCTGCCTTGTCGGGGAATGTACCCATATCGTGGCCATGGCCCGTGATGCTTAGGCGTAGCTCCATATCGCCCGCCTCGTCGGGAAGCGTTACGATGCGATGTCCAAGACGTGCTACATCCTCGATGTCGTGGCCCGCAACGCCGTATGCCCAGCCGCGATAGCCGCTATTGCCGTTGTGGTACGAGTCGTAGAGGTTTACGATGCTTAGTAGCTCGCGCTGTGGCTCGCCCTCGTATACTAGGAAGCGTAGCTTGAAGGTGTGGGCACGCTCGGCCGTAGCGTCGAAGCCTCCGTAGTAGTAGCAGAACTCCGTATCGCCCTCAAGCAACGACTCAAACTCAGTGATATCGAGGTAGAAACGCTTCTCCCACGTAGCATCGAACATACCTCCAAAGGGTGTTACGGCACGTGCCAACTCTCGCCACTCGCCATTGCTCTTATCCTTGACGAAGAGCATCGTCGTATAGTCGTAGTCGGCAGGACCTTCGCCCTCTGAGCCCATGGTGTACTCCAAGATTACACGGCGGTGCTTGCCCTCGGGGAAGTTGAGCGTGAAGCGAGGCTCATCGACACCCCAGCCAGTAAACTCGAGGCGATACTCCTCGCTCGTAACCTCGGCTACGGGAGGACGGCTCTCGGGATTGGCCTTGTAGAAGGGCTTGCGGCTAATCTGCTCTACACGCTTGTCACCATCGACCGTGGGGTAGGTAGGCTCCTTGCCCTCCTCGCCACTGCATGCAATGGCGAGAAGAGCGGTAGCTATAACTGTTAATATCTTAAGCATCGATTATAGGTCGTTGTTAAGCTGTGGAATGTCGGTCGATGTCTCACGCTCACCCAAAAGGTGCTCAGAGAAGTAGTCGGCCATGCGCCAGAAGAAGTACTCGTTCATATCGCCGAAGCCGTGACGCTGGCCAGGAAGAAGAAGCATGTCGAAGCGCTTATTTGCGCGAATCAACGCATCTACAACGCGGAGAGTACAGCCAGGGTGTACGTTCTCGTCGATATCGCCATGTACGAGCAAGAGGTTACCCTTGAGGCGTGATGCAATCTCGGGATTTTCGGAGATGTGGTACTCAAAGATAGTCTCGCCATCCTCGGTTACCTTCTCGCGGATACCGTGGTGCTTCTCGCTCCACCAGCGGTTGTAGATGTTGTTGTCGTGGTTACCTGCGCACGATACCGCAACGTCGAAGAAGTCGGGGTACATCAAAATAGCGGCTGTAGACATAAAGCCACCACCCGAGTGACCGTGGATACCTACGCGCGTAATGTCGATATAGTCGTAACGTGCTGCGAGCTGCTGAGCTGCAACAACCTTATCGGCCAAGCCGTAATCGCGAAGGTTACCGTAGCCGTAGTTGTGATACCACTTCGAACGGTCGGGATGACCACCGCGGTTACCTACCGTGATGACGATAAAGCCGAGCTGTGCAAGGCGGTCGGTGCGGTTGAGGTGGATGAACCACGACTGCTCAACGGCCTCGGTCTGAGGACCTGGGTACACATACTCGATAATAGGGTACTTCTTCGTAGGGTCGAAGTCGTAAGGCTTGTACATAACGCCGTGGATATCCGTAACGCCATCGGCCGACTTTACGACAAATGGCTCGGGGAACTTATAACCCGTAGCAAAGAGTGGCTCCATATCTACCTCCTGAAGTGTGAGGAGCTTACGGCCGTCAGTTGTGTAGAGCTCCGATACGGGGGCTGTATCTACGCGCGAATATGTCGTAGTGAAGTAGCGGCAGTCATCCGAGAGAGAGAACTGACCGTTGAAGCCCTTAGGGTCGAGCTGCTTGAGGCCCGAGCCGTCGAAATTCACGCGGAAGAGGTGCAAGTAGTAGGGGTTCTCATCCTTGTTGTAACCTGTTGCTGTAAAGTAGATTACCTTGCGGCTATCATCTACGCCCAAGACGTCAGATACATGCCAAGCACCCTTTGTCACCTGGTTGATAAGCGTTCCATCCTCAGCGTAGCGGTAGAGGTGAGCCCAACCAGTGCGCTCCGACCACTCGATAACCTCCTTGCCACCATTTGCGGTGTAGGGATAGCGGTACTCGATAGAGGTGTTCATCTCCTCGTGTACAACCTCCTTAACCTCGCCCGAAGCGATATTCACCTTGCAGAGGTCTACGCGCTTGATGTCGCGGCTCTGACGCAATACGTAGAACGACTCGTTGTCGCCCTGCCATACCATACGATATGGGCGGTCGTAGCCTGCCTTATGCGTGTGTGGCTGAGGGCAGATGAAGAGCATCTGCTGCTCGTACTTATCCATCGCTACCTCCTTGCGCTCCATAGTCTCGGTGTTGAACACCTCGAGTTTGAAGATAGGGCTATCCTCGCCAGGCATCTGATACTTGTATGTAAAGAGCTCGGGGCGCTTCTTGAGGATGTTGATTACCCAGAAATCCTCGAGCATCTCGGTATAGCTGCGCACCGTAGCAAAGTGCTTCGAGTCGGGTGACCACTGCAATAATACGCGCACACGGTCGTCCTCCTTAATCTGCTCGATGCAATCCTCGAACCAGTGGTAGGCGTTGCTCTCTACAGCGTCGGTAGTGATAGCATGCTCAACGATTGTCGAGTCCTTAGCATCCTTAAGCAGCTTCTCCACATCCTCAGTTGTCATGTAGTAGAGGTTGTTGTTCTTCTGATATACCGCTATGCGACCGTCGGGCGATACGTTAGCCCACTCGGGATAGCGCTTCTCTCTCTCCTCGATTTGTGTAAGCTCTCCCTTGGCGATATCCCACTCGAAGTGGTGTACTACGGGCTTACCCTCGTCGTCGAGGCGTGGGTAGTCGTTAGGCTTCACGCGCACATCGTCGGGGCAGATGTCGAACAACACGCGATTGTCATCCTTAAGCTCGATATTTCTGATGGGTAGGTGCTGGGCGTCGAACGCATCGCCCGTAGCGAGTGTTACCTTCTCGGCAAGCTCGTCCATAGACCACATAAGCTGCTGCTTGCCCGATGCGGGGTCTACGATGTAGTAGTTTGCACCATCCACCGTGCGCCACTCGTACCAGAACTTCGTATCACCCTTGAACCAATGGGGGTGTACGGCGGTCTGAGGCACGAGGCGTCGCACCTTATTAGGCGAGAATCGCTCGGCAAGTTCGTAGTTGGGCTTAACGGCCTCGGGCTGCGAGGCACGTGCAGTGGTGGCTGAGGCAAGCGTTGTCGCTGCGGCCACGAGTAGTAGTAAGTTTCTTAGCATATTAGATTAGGTTTTAATAATTTTCTCACTTCATAGCGATAATGCGCAAAGATAATAATATTTTTTGGATTTTCGAAGCTCTCTGCGTAGGCCCACACTCATCTTGGAGTCCCTACACTTAGTTGGACACTTGACACCTGGACATTTTCCCTAAGTATTTGTCCAAGTGTCCAAAGTCCACTGCTGTTATCCTATCAGTGTGGTATTGTTTTGGGGGAGAACAATACCCTCACTTATCCTCGATTGGGATATAATGATATATAGTAATGGACACGGGACACCTGGATATTTTCCCTAAGGGTTTTTCCATGTGTCCAAAGTCCATTATTATTGATAAGTGTGTAGTATAATGATACCCCACACTGATATATACTCGTTATCATTACTATATATATCAATATAACGAGTAATACTATTATTGATATATCAATGAGAGTGCTATACTCTCTATAGGCCTACACTGAGAAGATATATATCAGACAGAGTATATATATCATACTGAGAATATATATATCGTACTACGCTCTATCTCTCTCACTGATATCTATACTCACTCATTGGGATATACATAATAATAGTGGACACATGGACATTAGGCCTTAGGAAAATATCCAGGTGTCACGTGTCCAACCTCCCACCTCCTACATTCCCGAGTGGGTGGACACATGGACATTAGGCATAGGGGAAATATCCAGGTGTCCCGTGTCCAAGCACGACTACATAGTCTGTAACCATTTTCTCACGCTCGTATGGCTCTTATAGCCCAACTCCGCAGCAATCTCGCGCAGACTCTTCTCCTCCTCGTGCATCGCAAAAAAAAAGGAGTTGCCCTTGTGGACAACCCCTTTGCACTATAGCTTAGTCTAAAGATTAGCGTACGCCATCCTTACCCTTCTGAAGGAATGCTACGAAGGCCTCGATGTCGGTGTTGTAACCGCGTGGACCAGCAAGCACCGTCTCGCCATCGGGCGAAAGAAGGATATAGCCAGGCTGTGCATTAACACCCCAACGATCCTGTGCGAACTTAGAGTTGATAGAGCCAAGACGCTTGCCACCATCAACCTTTGTCATATCGTCTACGTAGAGCGCGCAGATAACGAAGTCGTTGCGCAACATAGGCAATACCTGGTCGTTGCTCCATACCATAGTCTCCATCTCACGGCAGTTGTTACAAGCGTGACCAGTAACATCAACGAAGATAGGCTTGTTCTGCTTCTTTGCAGCCTCTACAGCCTCCTCGAAGTCGAAGTAACCCTCGAGCTGGTGTGGCAAGTGCAAGAAGTCAGCATACTTACGGCCAGAGTTTACGTTCTCGTGGTGACCGCTAACACGGTAGTCCTGAGTGCTCATAGGAGGAATGTAGCCTGATACTGCGTTGAGTGGTGCGCCCCACATACCTGGGATGAGGTAAACAACGAATGAGAATACTGCGATAGCGAGTGTAAGACGGAATACAGATACGTGCTTAACCTCGTCGTCGTGTGCGAAGCGGAGCTTGCCGAGCAAGTACAAGCCGAGGAGTGAGAACGTAACGATCCAGATAGCGAGGTATGTCTCACGGTCGAGCAAGCCCCAGTGCATAGTCTGGTCTGCGGTCATGAGGAACTTCAAACCGAGGGCGATCTCGATGAAACCGAGAACAACCTTTACAGAGTTCAACCAACCACCGCTCTTAGGAAGGTTCTTAAGCAATGCTGGGAACCATGCCAAAAGTGTGAAAGGCAATGCAAATGCGATAGCGAAGGCTGCCATTGTGATAATAGGCATCCAGATATTTGTGCTGCCGCTTGTAGCCTCGATGATAACGTTACCTACGATAGGACCTGTACATGAGAACGATACCAATACGAGGGTAAGTGCCATGAAGAAGATACCTACCAAACCACCCTTATCAGCACCAGCGTCGCTCTTGTTTACAAGGCTTGAAGGCAATGTGATCTCGAACGCACCGAAGAACGATGCAGCAAATACCATGAAGATAAGGAAGAAGATGAGGTTAGGAATCCAGTGTGTACCGATGAAGTTGAAGATGTCACCCGATACGTCGATGCCGAAGAGTGTCAAGCTCATGATGATAGCGATAGGCAACACGTAGAGAGCTACGATGAAGATACCATACATCAACGCGCGAAGACGACCCTGAGCAGCTGACTGTGAACCCTTAACGAAGAACGATACTGTCATAGGCACCATAGGGAACACGCAAGGTGTGAGCAATGCAGCAAAGCCCCAAAGGATAGCTGCGATGATTGAGCTCCAGTCGAGTGCCGATGCTGAAGAAGCATCCTCCTCAGCCTCAACCTCAGCTACGCCAGGCATCTGGATAGTGAACTCAACGATGTTTGCTGTGCACTGGTTAGTCTCGTTAGTGCAGATAGTAGCGTTGATGAAACCAGCCACCTTCTGACCAGCCTTAGCCTCGATCTTCTGAACGTAGATAGCCTGATTGCAGTAGATGTACGCAGGCTCGCCTGTAAGCTCGTCGATGCCGTGCTCCTCGGGAGTGAGTGTCTCGAACATCTCGCCAGCTGCGGTAGCGTTCTCAAACTCGATGATAGGTGCCGAGAAGTCTGTCAATGGGTAGCCGTGGAAGCCCTCCTTGATTGCACCATCGAAGGTAACAACGAAGATGCCGTCACCCTCCTCCTCTGCTGTGATAGTCCAACCGATGTTGGGGCTATCAGCGTCGTTGCCTACCTTAATGGTAGTCTTGCTCTCTGCCTGAGCCATTGCTGCGAAAGGCAACATAAGGGCCATTGCGAGCACTACAAATTTGAATAGTTTTTTCATAAATACAAAATGTTTAAGTTATTTGTTGTCTTGTTTCCTTGTGTCTTATCTCCGTGTTTCCTTGGGTCTTATCTCCGTGTTATCGTTTATGCCTTATCCTCGACCTCGATACCCTCTGTTGCGCTCTCACACTCGATGTAGTTCTCGAAATCGTCGCTTCCCGATAGAAGTTCCTCTGTGCGGCCGTCCCATATCTTATATCGTGAGGGCGATACGCCAACGCGCTGCTTGAAATATTTGCCGAAGAACGACTGCGATGCGAAGTTGAGTTTTGAGGCAATCTCGTTGATGCTCAGACCCGAGTACTTCAACAGACGCTTAGCCTCGTAGACCACCGCCTCGTCGATGAGCTTCGATGCGTTGCGACCGCTCTTCTTCTTGAGGATGAGCGATAGGTACTTGGGCGTGATGCCAATCTTCGATGCGTAGAACTCCACGCTACGCTCCGTGCTACAATGCTCGCGCAATAGGGCGAGGAAGCGGTTGAAAAGCTCGTCGGTACGGTTGCTCACCGAGCCACTCTCGGGAAGACTATGGCGCTGCAAGATACCCATCACATAGTGGAACATCGCTGCAAAGAGCGAGCTGATGATCTTCTCGCGGTTGGCCGTGGGGGCATAGTCGCACAACACCGAGCGCATGAGCTTCGAGATGTCGTGGATGTAGGCTGCCTCCTGAGGCTCGATCTGTACGCAGGGGTCATCCAAGAAACCGTGATATATCGAGATAAGATCCTGAGTATCTACATGTATGCTATTTAGATACTGCTGCGAGTAGGTGATCATATATCCCGACGAACGAATCGAGGCCTTAACCTGCTCGATTACGGTATTCTCGTTGAAGATGAAGAGCGTATTGGGGCGCAACTCGTGGAGCTTGCCGTTGATCTTAATCTTCGCCGTACCACTCACCGTAACGCCTATCGATACACCCTGGATGAGTGCCGTGAGGTCGTCGAGCTCACGAAACATCACCAACGGAGTGATAATCATATCCTCGGAGTAGTATGCCGTCTCGAATCTGGATTTGAGCTTCTCTATCGAGGCTCGCTTAATGCCATCCTGCTTCATCGTTTCTTGTCTAATGTATAACTTTGTGTTGCGTTTTTATATCCTTAGCCTTTTCGGGGCATTATCTTCTTACGGTTAGTGCGTTGTGCTCGCATTCAACAAGCATCGGAAAGTCGGGGCCACGCTGTCCATCGACATCCGTACGTTCACATATATCCGAGAGAATCTCGATGCGGTTGCTGCGCATATATCGCACAGCGCTCGGCTTATTGCCCAACAAGTAGCGCATCATATTCCAGCATGTGCGCACAGGCTTGCCGTACTCCATGATCAGTACGTCGAGCATGCCGTCATCGACCATCGCATTTGGAGCCAAGGGGAAGTGGCCTGCACTCTTGCCATTTAGCGCGAGGAACATCACAGCATCAGTGCTGAACTCCTCGCCATTTATGCGAATGATGAGCGGTATGCGGTGCATCGTTCTCAGGTCGCGTGAGCCGACACGTAAGTATGCAAGCTTGCCCACCAGGTGCTTCTCCTTATCCGACGTGCGCTGCGAGGTTGTCGTGAGCACACCGAAACTGAGAACATTGACAAAGCGATAGCCGTTTACCACGCCACAGTCCACCTTCGTATCGTGGCCATTGGCAATCTGTCGTGCCGCCTTGAAGATGTTGCGCGGCATGCCTAACGAATTGGCAAAGTCGTTTGCCGTGCCCGCAGGAATGATACCCAAGACGGGGTTTAGTCCCAATGCATACATGCTGTTCACGACGTAGTTTATCGTGCCATCACCGCCACATATCACTGCAATCTCGGCATCTTCGTCACCCTCGAAGGGGTTTACGTTGAAGTTGATAAGCTTACTACGCAACTCGATACCCGCCTCACGGAAGATGGCGATAAGCCCCTCCACGCGGCGTGCAATGTGGCCCTTGCCAGCATTGATGTTGTATAGTAGCAGTCCCTTCATTTCAACTCTCTGTGTGCGAATTGTTTAGAAATTCTTACGCTCGGCATCGACAATCCTATAGCCCTCACCATCGGCAAAGATTAGGATGTAGCCCCAGCCAGCCTCCTCGTTACACCTCTTGGCCAATGCCTCGGCACCACGCTCCGAACCTACCGACATAAGCATCGTTGCTGCGGCATCCGCCTCGGCGCATGTTGGTGCTATAACCGTTGCCGAGAGCAGGTCGCTTAGTACGCTATGGCCCGTGTGGGGATCAATCGTGTGTGCCACACGTTCACCCTCCTCGGTGATGTAGAAACGACGATAGTTGCCCGAGGTGGCTACACCACACTCCGAAAGACGCACGATGCGCTCTACCGAGTCCGATGCATAGTTGCCCTCGTAGGGTGTCTCAATGCCTATCGACCACTCATCGCCACGGCTGTTTAGTCCGCTACAGCGTATCTCACCGCCGATGTTGATCATGTAGTTCTTTACACCCATCTCCTCAAGACCGTTTGCTATCAAATCTACGGTGTAACCCTTGGCGATGGAATTTAGATCAATCTGCACTCGAGGATCCTCTTTGTGAAGACGGCCCTCGACTATCGAAATCTTCTCGTAGCCTACGAACGACAGCAACGAGTCGATATTTTTCTCCTTTTGCTCGGGCTTATTGCCTGCAAATCCCCACGCCTCGGTGAGTGGCTTGATGGTGATGTCATACGCTCCGTTGCTCAGACGGCTGAGGCGCTCGGCAAGAGAGATGTTATAGGCGATATGTTCATCGACTTCGTCTGTTTCGTTGCGATTAAGGCGCGATAGTAGCGACTCGGAGTTGAAGATCGACATCGAGGCCTTGGCGATGCTGTCCGTGGTGGTAATCAGCTCGATAATAGCCTCACGCTGCTCAGTTTTAGCATCGCACTTAACCACGACAAAGGTGCCGAGAGCTGTCCCCTCGACCAAAGTGTAGGTGGTGGGTGCTATCTGGCACGACATGGCAATAATTGCGACAAAAACGGCAATCGCAAATTTGCGTATATTTCGTGGTATTGTAAACATCGAATTCTTTTATTGTAAAAATCAGCGAACAAAGATAGCAAAAAAATGCAATTTTGCCAACACTTATAAAGTAATTTTGCTGCACTATGCGAAAAATAGTTGAATATGCAATGTAAATATGGCAATTATTGTGGCTGATTATATTGGTTATATTTCTTTTATTAAGCGTATATAATAAATAGATAAGGCTATAAAATTAGGGGTAATATTGACCAATATTGGGGGCTGGTGGTGCGACGGTTTGGTGCGTTGGTGAGGGGAGTGTAAAAATATTGATGATGAAAAAATAGATATTTGTCGGATATTTCTCTTTTTCTATGGAAAAAGGCTTTGAATTTCAGGAAAAAAGATGTACCTTTGTCGCACGCTCCGGCAGGATTCTCAGGTAAGGAGAATCTGTCGTGGAGTGGAACCAGGGCGTAATCCTCGGGAAATGAGATGGATACGCACCATAAAACATTAAATTCTATGTATTTGACACCTGAGAAGAAGCAGGAGTTGTTTGGCCAGTACGGCAAGTCTACAACCGACACAGGCTCACCCGAGAGCCAGATCGCGTTATTCACCTACCGTATCAACCACCTTACCGAGCACATGAAGAGCAACCGTCATGACTACGGCACACAGCGTTCGTTGTTGCGTCTCGTAGGTAAGCGTCGTAAGTTGCTTATGTACTTGAAGGAGGTTGATATCGAGCGTTACCGCGCGATCATCAAGACACTCAACCTTCGTAAGTAAGAGTGTGCGACAGATGAAGGCAATGCGTATGTGTTGCCTTCATTTTAGATGAATTTTGAGATTATATCAAGATATTTGACGACAATTTTTTAGAGGTTTTTTTAGATTTTTATGGAAGCAAACAAGTTGTACAATGCTGTACAGAAGACAATCACTTTGGCTGATGGTCGCGAGATTATGATCGAGACTGGTAAGCTCGCAAAGCAGGCCGATGGCTCAGTGGTTGTTCGTATGGGCGACACAATGCTTTTGGCTACTGTTGTCGCTGCGAAAGATGCAAAGGAGGGAACCGATTTCATGCCCTTGCAGGTGGAGTATAAGGAGAAGTATGCTTCGTGTGGCCGTTTCCCCGGTGGCTTTATGAAGCGTGAGGGCAAGGCTGGCGATGCTGAGATTTTGGTTGCACGTCTTATCGACCGTGCGTTGCGCCCCCTTTTCCCCGCAGACTATCACGCTGAGGTATTCGTTACCGTAAACCTTATCTCGGCAGAGAAAGATATCCAGCCCGATGCATTGGCTGGTTTGGCAGCTTCGGCTGCTTTGGCCGTTTCAGATATTCCTTTCGGTGGTCCTATCTCTGAGGTGCGCGTAGCACGTATCGGTGGTGAGTATGTCATCAACCCCGGTTTCTCGGCTATGGAGCAGGCTGACCTCGATATCATGGTAGCTGGTACTATCGACAATATCCTCATGGTTGAGGGTGAGATGAAGGAGGTATCTGAGGAGGTTATGCTTGGTGCTATCAAGTTCGCTCACGAGGAGATCATGAAGCACTGCGCCGTTCAGATCGAGCTTATGAAGGAGCTTGGCAAGGATGTTAAGCGTACATACTGCCACGAGACTAACGACGAGGAGTTGCGCCAGACAATTATCGCGGAGCTCTACGACAAGGCATACGCAATCGCAACAAGCGGTACTATGAAGCACGAGCGTCAGGATGCGTTCGACGCTTTGGAGGCTGAGTTCGCAGCGCGCTATACAGAGGAGGAGCTCGAGGAGAAGGCACCTCTTATCCACAAGTACTTCCACGACGATGTACAGAAGAAGGCTATGCGTAACATGATCCTCGATGAGGGTAAGCGTCTTGATGGTCGTCGTACAGATGAGATTCGTCCTATCTGGTGCGAGGTTGGCTACTTGCCATGCGCACACGGTTCGGCAATCTTCACACGTGGTGAGACACAGTCGCTCACAACCGTAACTCTCGGTACGAAGCTCGATGAGAAGCAGAAGGATGAGGTTTTGGTACAGGGTAGCGAGCAGTTCGTTCTCCACTACAACTTCCCTCCATTCTCAACAGGTGAGGCTCGTCCTGCACGTGGTCTTAGCCGTCGTGAGATTGGTCACGGTCACTTGGCATGGCGCGCATTGAAGCCTATGGTACCACTTGGCGAGGAGAATCCCTATGCAGTACGTGTAGTATCAGATATTTTGGAGTCTAACGGTTCATCATCAATGGCTACTGTATGTGCTGGTACATTGGCGCTTATGGACGCAGGTGTTAAGTTGCGTAAGCCCGTATCAGGTATCGCAATGGGTCTTATCTCAGACTCTGAGACAGGTCGTTGGGCTGTGTTGTCTGACATCCTCGGCGATGAGGACCACCTCGGCGATATGGACTTCAAGGTTACAGGTACACGCGATGGTATCACTGCTACACAGATGGATATCAAGGTTGATGGTCTTTCATACGAGGTGTTGTCTAAGGCATTGCAGCAGGCTCGTCAGGGTCGTTTGCACATCCTCGACAAGATCGTTGAGACTATCGCTGAGCCTCGTGAGGACTACAAGCCATTCGTGCCACGTATCGTACAGATCGCTATTCCTCAGGAGTTCATCGGTGCTGTTATTGGCCCTGGTGGTAAGGTTATTCAGGAGATCCAGAAGACAACAGGTACTACTATCACCATCACTGAGGTTGATGAGAAGGGTATCGTTGATATCTTCGGTCAGAACAAGGAGGCTTTGGATGCAGCTTTGGCTCGCGTTAAGGGTATCGTTGCAGTTCCCGAGATCGGTGAGACTTACAATGGTAAGATTCGCTCAATCGTAGATTTCGGTGCTTTCGTTGAGATCCTCCCAGGTAAGGATGCGTTGCTCCACATCTCGGAGATCGACTACAAGCGTTTCGAGACCATGGAGGAGACAGGTCTTAAGGAGGGTGATGCTATCGAGGTTAAGCTCATCGCTAAGGATCAGAAGACAGGTAAGTTGAAGTTGTCGCGCAAGGCGTTGCTTCCCAAGCCCGAGGGTTGGGTAGAGCGCGAGCCACGTGAGCGTAAGCCCCGTGAGGGCCGCGAGGGTGGCGAGAAGCGTGCACCACGTCGCGACCACAAATAGTTGGATATAGGCTATCGCCCCACACACGTACGTAATAAATATATGTGTGTGGTGGCGACCTACCGACAAATGAGAAATAGAAAGAAGCAAACAGAATTTATTTACTAACAAAAATTTTTAACATCTATGAAGAGAGTATTCAAGGTGAGCGCAATGCTCGCAGTTGCAGTTCTCACACTTTCGGGTTGTGACTGCTACAAGAAGATGGCTAAGAACCAGGATGATGTGCAGGTAGTTTGCACTCCCGAGGTTTTGGTTTTGAACAACGGTACTATTGAGGCAGACGTAACTGTTAAGTTCCCTGTTAAGTACTTCAACGCAAAGGCTGTAGTTAAGGTTACTCCAGTTATCGTATTCGAGGGTGGTGAGGTAGCAGGTGCTGCTCAGTACTTCCAGGGTACAAAGGTTCAGGATAACTACACAGTTATCGACGCAAAGGCAGGTGGCGAGTACACTATGCACGTATCATTGCCTTACGACGCTCGTATGGAGTGCAGCCAGCTTCAGCTCCGCGCTGAGGTTAAGTGCTTGAGCGGTAAGTGCAAGGAGTTTACTTTGGTAAACCTTAACACAGGTCTTGTTCCTTCTAAGGAGGAGGCTGCTATCTTGGCAGCTGGTGGTGCAGAGGCTGAGGCTCTTGCACGTGAGTTCGGTTATGTTATCGCTGAGGGTGTAAACACTCTTCAGGCTGACTTGAACTATGCTGACGCTATGCAGGCTATGGAGTCTGGTTACAAGAACGTTATCACTGAGGTTACTCGTGCTAACTACATGTACGCTATGAACTCTTCACGTCTTTCTTCAAAGGCTAAGGATAGCGAGGAGCTTACAGCATTCCAGCAGAAGGCTGCTGAGCAGAAGGAGAACGATCGTATCAAGCAGAACCTCTATGTAAACGGTTACGCTTCACCTGATGGTCCTGAGAAGTTCAACGATAAGCTTTCTGCTGCTCGTAGCGAGTCTGGTAAGAAGGCTGCTGAGGCTCTTCTTAAGGAGATCGGTCTTCCTTTGGATGCTGCATCTTATGGTGAGGACTGGGAGGGCTTCAAGGAGCTCGTTGCTGCTTCAAACATCGAGGATAAGGAGCTTATCCTTTCAGTATTGAATAGCTATGAGTCATCTTCAGAGCGCGAGAGCCAGATCAAGAACATGTCACAGGTATTCGGCGCATTGAAGAAGGAGATTCTTCCTCAGCTTCGTCGTGCACAGCTCGTAAACAGCTCTGACATCACTGGTAAGACTGACGACGAGATGGCTGCATTGGTTCGTGAGGCTAAGTTCGCTGAGCTCGACGAGAAGGAGATGCTTCACATCGCATCTACAGGTAAGCTCTCACTCGAGGAGGAGATCGTAGTTTTGGAGGCTGCAGCTAAGACTTATGGCTCAGCTACAGCTTACAACAACCTCGCTATCGCATACGCTGAGGCAGGTGAGGCTGAGAAGGCTGCTGCTGCATTCGACGCAGCTGTTAAGGCTGGTGGTAACTCTGCAGAGCTCAACAACAACCTTGCACTCGTTAACCTTATGAACGGTAACACTGAGGCTGCTAAGGCTTACACAGCAAACGCTTCTAAGGAGACTAAGGCATTGGCTGCTGCTGCTGAGGGTAACTACGCTGCTGCACAGTCTGAGCTCGAGGGCTACAACGCTGCTGTTGCTGCTACAATGAACGCTGATTACACATCTGCAAAGCAGTACATCGCAAACGACAAGTCAGCTGAGGCTGATTACCTCCGCGCAGTTATCGCTGTAAAGCAGGGTGACTTCGCAGCTGCTACTGCTGAGCTTAAGAGCGCAATCGCTAAGGATGCATCTTACGCTGAGCGTTGCAAGAAGGATGTAAATCTTCGTGGTTACATTGGTAAGGAGATTCTCTTGTAATCCCTAATTTCTTGTGATAAGGGGTCATCTGCGACCTCTCAATCATTGCCCCAAATGGGAAATACGTCAAGTATGTCCCATCTGGGGCAATTTCTTTATCGAGGCCACATCTAACCCCTTCTAACAAGAAATTTTAATTTCTCGTGATAGTGGCGCATCTGCACCGCTTCAATCAACGCCACCAATGGGATGTACATCAAGTATGTCCCATCTGGGGCAATTTCTTTATCGAGTCCACATCTAACCCCTTCTAACAAGAAATTTCTTGTGATAAGGCAGCATCTGCTGCATCTCAATCGTTGGGCTGAATGGGAAATACGCTTAGTATGTCCCATCCCGTCCAACTTCTTTATCGATGCACCATCTGCCACCTTCTGACAAGAAATTTTAATTTCTCGTGATAGTGGTGCATTTGCACCGCATCAATCAATGCAATCTACCTATTATTAGTGGGTGCTATTGCAAGAAAAAATATTTTTGCTTATCTTCGCACCGTTATAGGTGTCTATACATTCGCGGTTGTGACTATACGATATTTTGCTGACGATAAGCAAGATATACCACATCGGATTGTTGGCTACAAAAAACGACATTACGACTTGACATACACAACTTTATTAATTAATAAAACAACAAAGATGAAAAAGTTTTTTTCAATGATGGTGGCTGTTGCCGCTATGTTTGCTTTCGCAGCTTGTGAGAACTCTGACGAGCCTAAGAATGAGGGTGGCAAGCTCGATACTCCAGTTTTGGAGGTTGTAGACGTTACTGAGACAGGCTTCACTGTAGTATGGGAGGCTGTTGAGAACGCAGCAAGCTACTCTGTAGTTCTTAAGGGTGATATTAAGAACGTAACTGAGAATCGTTATGAGTTCACTAACCTCAATGCAGGTGTTTACACAGTGCGTGTTAAGGCTGTAGGTGCTGAGGGTTCTAACTGGACTGATTCAGCTTATGCTGAGATCGATGCTGAGGTTACAGGTCTTACTTCTGCTGACTGGTTCACTCAGGAGCTTTACACAGCTATTAGCGAGGAGGATGGTTTGTATCCTTCAAACTCACTCTTCTTCACTTGGAAGGGTACAGGTGTTAAGTCTATCGAGTTCGGTTTGTTCGAGACAGCTTCTGTTGAGGGTGTTGCTTTGTCACAGATTCGCCCTAACCTCCAGGACTTCGGTGCTGATACTGATGCTGTTTTGGCTGAGATCAACTCTGAGGAGGGTGCTACTTACGTATTTGAGGAGCTTACAGGTGTGACAAGCTACACTATGTTTGCTATTGTAACTAACGAGGTAGGTCTTGAGTATGTTGCAGTTTCAGAGTGTAAAACAGAGGCTGCTGTTGCAAGCGAGGCTGCTCAGAAGTGGTTGGGCGCTTGGGAGCTCACTTCACACGAGACTATTACTTATGCTGAGGAAGGTATCGTATTTGGTGAGAAGGAGGAGACTTTCAAGGTTAATATCTCTGGTGATGTTTCAGATCCTAACGCAGTACTTGTTGAGGGCTTCAGCGCACTTGAGGGTAGCGTAGCATATGGTCTTATCGACACTGAGACTGGTGATTTGATGCTAATGTCTGGTCTTACTATCGGTTACGACGAGGAGTATCAGGCATACTACATGTGGCTCACATACTTCATGATTGGTGACACTGGTCAGGGTCAGTTCTTCAGCGACTACCTCCCAGCATACATCTTCTCTATGGACAAGGATGGTAAGGTATCTTGCGAGATGTTCGTAGCTGAGGCTAAGTACGAGGATGGTACAGCTGTAAATATCACTGCTGCACACTTCGATATTTTCGGTGTAACAGAGGCTGGTCAGCTCTACTTCTTCCAGGATGAGTATCGTTGTGGTGCTATGGATATGGTTAAGTCTGAGGCTGCTCCTACTGCAAAGCGTTTCGTTAAGGGTGCAAAGCGTCAGATCGCTACTCCTGTAGTTAAGTCTATGGGCGAGCTCACATCTGTAGTTTACCTTCAGTAATATCCACTTTAGGATTATATGGGCTGCACAACTTTCGGGTTGTGCAGCTCTTTTTTTGCTCTTCGGATAGGCTCTTGCATATCAAAACGTGCTAACAGAGGGCGATAATTGCATAATTGATAAAAATAGCGTATCTTTGTATCGGTCATTGTGTGCTCCTACGAAGAATAATACGTGCGGGGTGCATAATTTAGAGATGTGTGGTTTGATAATTAACATTTAACAACTTATAGACTATGACAAAGAAACTTTTTCAGTTGATGGTAGCATTTGTTGCTATCGTTGCTTTTGCTGCGTGCGAGAAGGAGCCTACACCCGTTGGCCCTGAGCAGCCTAACCAGCCTGAGGTTCCCACTTCAGGCGAGCTAGCAGCGCCCGTATTGCGTGTAGAGAATCTCGAGGAGTCGAGCTTTACGGTAGCATGGGATAGCGTGCCTGGCGCAGTAAGCTATACTACAGTACTCAAGGGTGATGTTCAGCAGACCACCGAGACAAGCGTAAGCTTTACGGATATGGAGGTTGGCGAGTACACCGTACGTGTGAAGGCTATTGCTCCTAAGGGTGGTGAGCTTAAGGATTCGGGCTATGCAACAATTACGGTTGTTGTTGAGGGTCTTACAAGCGTTGAGTGGTTCGATCAGACGCTCTTTACCGATACCGATGCAGAGCAGGGTGTATATCCCTATAACGCACTCTGCGTAGAGTGGAAGGGTACGGGCGTTAAGTCTATTCGTTACGGTCTTTTCGAGACTGAGGAGTTGAACAAGTTGTCGTTTACCGATGTTAAGAAGAATCTTAACACGTTTAGCAATGAGTTGGAGATTCTTGCAGGTATCAATGGCGATGGCGTAAGCTTCTACTTTACAGATCTTGCTGGCGATACAAGCTATACGTTGCTTGCACTTGTTACCAATGAGGCAGATGTTGAGTTTATGGCCCGCACAGAGCAGAAGACCGAGGCTGCAGCAGCCAGCGAGGATGCTCAGAAGTGGGTTGGTGAGTGGACTGTAACATCGCACGAGACCATCACTTTCGACTCAAAGGGTAATGCAACTATGGGTAAGAAGGATGAGAGCTTCAAGGTAACGATTAAGACTACAAAGATCTCTCCCGACTATGTTGAGATCGACGGCTTTAGCTCGTATGGTGCTGGCTGGACAACTCGTGGTCTTGTATCGGGTAACACTATGTATATTATGAGCGGCGAGATTGTTGGTGAGAACGAGGATAATGGCTATGACTACATTTGGTTGGCATACTGCTCGGTAGATGGCGAGCTTGGACAGTTCTTCAATGTATCTATTCCTTCGTATGTCCTCACGATGGATGCTTCGGGTAAGGTCTCTTGCGAGATGTTTGCCGATACTGCCGAGTACTCTGATGGTTCTAAAGCACTCGTAGAGGTTGTTCACACCGATGTCTATGCTCAGGATCCAACGTCGGGCGACATCTACTTCCTCACCGAGAGCCAGAAGACTTTCCGTGCAGGTAAGATGGAGTGGTCACGCTAATTGAAATCGAGATATAGCCCCTTGCGAAGGGTGCGAAATTTGATATGTAGGGGTCTGCATCTGCGCAGACTCCTACATTTTTCATCTATCTTTACTAAGCCTTTCTTGGTCGTTGATAGCAAAAAAGTGGTTATATGTTGCAGAATTTGCAAAAAAGATGTATATTTGTGTTGCTAAAAACGTGTGACTATGGATTACGCTAAGGAGTTAGAGAAATATGCCCCTGCGCATACCGAGGCCCAAGTGGCAAAGGAGGTTGCTAAGATCAAGATGGCGGCAAATCAGAATAACAACGCTGAGGTCTACAAGTTTTGTTACTCGGCAATCGACCTTACAACGCTGTCGTGCAACGATACGCGCGATTCGGTGCAGGCCTTTGCTCGCAAGGCAGTTGAGTTTGGTGATAAGTTTCCCCATATCCCCAATGTAGCCTCGATATGTGTATATCCCCCATTTGTCGAGACTGTTGGTTTGGAGGTTGATGGCACGCCACTGCGTATTACGAGCGTAGCCGGAGCTTTCCCTGCGTCGCAGAGTTTCATCGAGGTTAAGGCGTTGGAGGTTGCTATGGCTATCGAGAATGGTGCTGACGAGATCGACATCGTGCTCAATCCTGGTATGATGCTTAACAACCAGATCGACGAGGCAGCAAGCGAGGTGGAGCTTCTACGCGAGGAGGCACAGGATGTTGTCCTTAAGGTTATTATCGAGTCTGGTGCGTTGAAGACCCCCGAGCTTATCCGTCGAGCGTCACTCGTTTCGATGTTTGCGGGTGCCGATTTTGTCAAGACTTCAACAGGTAAGATTGACGTTGCGGCAACTCCCGAGGCGGCATTTGTTATGTGTAATGCAATCAAGGACTACTACAATATGACGGGCCGTAAGGTTGGCTTCAAGGCTGCGGGTGGTGTACGCTCGGCCGAGGATGCTGCGCTCTACTACACTATCGTTCAGGAGGTTTTGGGCGAGGAGTGGCTCACAACCGACTTGTTCCGTATCGGAGCGTCGTCTGCTGCGAATAATCTATTGACAGCGATAGAGGATAAGGAGGTACGTTACTACTAATCCGTAGCGTTAACAGCATAAAATAATGGCTGTCCGAGGTATTTGCGGACAGCCATTGCTTTTTTGTGTCAGGCGGGGTTTACTCCCACAAGTTGCGAGGGTATACGCCAGCTTCGATAAGCTCCTCGATCTTGGCAACGAGCTGTGGCTTATCCTCCTTGTATGTTACGCCAAACCAGTCGGCACGAGTAGAGAGCACCTTCATCGTTGCCGTGCCATCGTTGATAACCTTGTTCACCATACGTGGAATGTAGAACTCCGACTTAAGGTTGTCGATATTCTCGCTGAGGAACTCCTTGAAGAACGACTCCGAGTGGCGGAAGTAGTCGGGCGTGAAGCCAAAGAAGTTCATCGATACGGGGGTATTCTCGGCCAATGGCTCGTCAGCACCTCCATCGTGGAAGAGGATCGTGCCATCGACACGCTCGATCTGTGTGCGCTCAACCATGCTTGTAAGGTTACCCTCTGCATCCACGGTACATACGCCGCGCGATACGGTGCCATTCTCCGACAATGTTTTAGACACCTCGTAGCCAACCATGCAGTAGCGACCCTCCGAACCCTCAAGCTGAGAGAGGAATCCTGCGATAACCTCGTAGCTGTTACGGCCATAGAAGTCGTCGGCATTAATAGCTGCAAATGGCTCCTTGATGACATCTGCCGCCATCATTACCGCGTGGTTCGTACCCCAAGGCTTAACGCGCTCTGCGGGGAGTGTGAAGCCCTCGGGGAGGTAGTCGAGCTCCTGATATACATACTCCACCTCGATACGGTGGCCGAAGCGCTCGGCGTTGAACACCTCCTTAAAATCCTCGGCAAAAGAGTGGCGAATAACGAATACCACCTTGCCAAAGCCTGCACGTATAGCGTCGTATACCGAATAGTCAATGATAGCCTCGCCGTTAGGGCCTACGCCATCCATCTGCTTAAGCGAACCGTAGCGTGAACCCATACCTGCTGCCAATACCAAAAGAGTAGGTTTAATCATAGTCGTGTGTGATTAATGTTTTAATTTAGTGTCGCAAAGTTAAAAAAGTTATGTGTAAAATACAAAGTATCCCACCATTTTCGTTATCTTTGTGCGAATTTATATATATAGAACATACGTAGTGAATTTACCATGATACAGCGATTTTGGGATAACCTTACAGATAAGCGTCAGCTCTCGATGCGCGACCGCAATACGGACAAGGTGCATTGGAGGGTGATTATCTCGCCACTTGCACTATGGAGTAGTTTGTTGGCGTTGGTCGTTGTCATATTCTTGACATTGCTACTTCTTATGGCCTACACCTCGATACTCGATATTCTGCCAGGTTATCGTCACCGTGCCGACAAGCTCCACGATAGCCTCACGGAGAATATCATACGTTTGGACTCTATGGAGCGCCATATGAATATGATTTTGGAGTACAACGAGGCGGTTTCGTCAATTCTCGGAGGAGGTACACCCGCATTGCACTCTACAGTGCTTACAGATACTATTCGTTACGACAAGTCGCGCATTCTGCCTACACGTGCCGATACGTTGCTGCGTGCTGCATTGGAGAGTACGGTTGGAGAGTATTCGTTGACCAATACAAAGTCGTTGCGTAGCGAGGCTGCGATGTTCGATTCACCGATTCACGGACACATAACACGTGGTTTCGATGCTCCAGAGTCGAGCTACGATATTGCTATCATTGGTCTTGATGGCGAGACCTCAGTGATGGCCGTGGAGAAGGGTTCGGTGCTTGGCGCTGAGGTACTTACCAATGGCCGTGGTGTAGTAGCTATTCAGCATGCTGGAGGTTATATCTCTATCTATCGTAATCTCGTCGAGGTGCTTGTGCGCAAGGGTCAGACGGTAGATAGCGGCAGTGTTATAGGCCGTATTGCTACACCCAGCGAGGATGCGACATCGGATGGTGGTGCGGAACTTGGCTTCGAGTTATGGCGCGATGGCACGGCCATAGATCCCGAACGCTACATTCTCTTTCAGTAAACAACCCTAAACCAACTTAGTGAGATGGAGAGAGTAACCCTACTTGGTTCTACTGGTTCGATAGGCGAGCAGACACTCGATATCGTACGTCGTAATAGTGATCGTTTTCAGATAGATACGCTCGTAGCACATAGCCGTTGGCAGCGTCTTGCCGAGCAGGCGCGAAGTTTCGGTGCTCGTGCTGTAGTTATAGGTGATAAGAACCACTATGCAGACCTCAAGGCGGCACTGTCCGATACCGATATCATTGTCGAGGCGGGCAGTGAGGCTATACGCGATGTTGCTGCAAGCTATCGTAGCGATACAATTGTCAATGCGCTGGTGGGCTATGCTGGTATGCACCCTACGTTGGCAGCTATCGGCAGTGGTAAGCGTATCGCGCTGGCAAATAAGGAGACGTTGGTTGTCGGTGGCGACTTGGTGATGGGTGAGGCGAAGCGCAAGGGTGTAGATATACTGCCTATCGACTCGGAGCACTCAGCGATTATGCAGTGCCTGGAGGGTGAGGCTCGCAAGAGCATTCGCAACCTTATCGTTACGTGTAGCGGTGGTGCTCTGCGTGATATGAGCTACGAGGAGATGGCTACGGTGACACCCGAGCGAGCTCTACGTCATCCGCAGTGGCAGATGGGAGCCAAGATTACTATCGACTCGGCAACACTCGTAAATAAAGGTTTCGAGGTTATCGAGGCTCGTTGGCTTTTCGATATTGCTCCCGAGCGTATCAAGGTGGTTATACACCCTCAGTCTATCGTACATTCGATGGTCGAGTTTACCGACGGTTCGGTTAAGGCACAGCTCGGCAATGCCGATATGCACACGCCAATTAGCTATGCACTGCTCTATCCCGAACGTGCGGCAGAGCCTATGGAGCACTTCTCGATTTTGGACTATCCTACATTAAGCTTCGCGGCTGTGGATCACCATAAATATCCAGCGTTGGGTATCGCCTACGAGTGCCTGGAGCGAGGTGGCACGGCAGCATGTACGATGAATGGTGCGAATGAGGTCGCTGTGGCGGCATTCCTTGGTCATAAGTGTGGCTATCACGACATTGTTGGTGCGATACGCTATGCTCTCAAGGAGGCGAGCTTCGTTACAAAGCCTACGATTGATGATTACGATGCAGCGAATATCGAGTCGAGAGAGTTGGCAGCACGCTACTTAAAGCTATAAGCAAACATTGTAAATAAACAAATTTAAGATAATGGAGGTAATACTAATTAAGACATTGCAGTTCTTCGCCTCACTCTCGCTCCTTGTTATGGTGCATGAGTTTGGCCACTATATCACGGCGCGCATCTTCAAGATTCGTGTCGAGCAGTTCTATATCTTCTTCAACCCATGGTTCTCGCTCTATAAGCGTAAGATTGGCGATACGGTATATGGTATCGGTTGGTTGCCTTTGGGTGGCTATGTATCTTTGGCAGGTATGATCGACGAGTCTATCGATCAGAAGCAGATCGAGAGTATGAAGCAGGAGGCTCAGCCATGGGAGTTCCGCTCGAAGCCAGCATGGCAACGTCTTATTGTGATGTTGGCAGGTGTTGTGATGAATGTATTGGCTGCGATGGTAATCTACACAGGCGTACTCTATACGTGGGGTGAGAGCTACATCCACAACGACGATGTGCGCTATGGCTACCTATTCGACGAGGCTGGCGAGAAGGCCGGTTTCGTGGATGGCGACCGAATTCTTACGATTAATGGCGAGGGTGTAGAGAGCATTGGCGATATTGTTATGCGTATGCTCATCAACGATGCTGATGCACGTGTCGAGGTGTTGCGCGACGGTCAAACCGTAGAGCTTAATATTGCTTTGGAGGATATCGTAGCTATGCGTGAGAGTGGCGAGTGGAGCGGTATCTACAATAAGGTTATCGTGGCGCCCTATCTCATCGCGGAGGTTACAAGCAATGAGGCACGCGAGGCTGGTCTTGCCGAGGGTGATCGCATCGTGGCAATCAATGGCGAGCCAACACTCGACCGTCGTCAGGGTGATGAAATATTGATGGCCAATAGCGGTGCTGTTGTTGTGGCTGATGTTGAGCGTAGTGGAGAACTAGTTCAACTCGAGTTGCCTATCAATGATGAGGGTAAGATTGGTATCATTATCGAGCCATTGACGATTGAATCACGCACGCAGTATTATGGCTTCTGGGAGTCTATACCTGCGGGTGTACGCTATACGGGCGAGCAGATTGCATCTTATTGGGATCAGCTTAAGATGATTGTTAATCCCGATACGAAGATGTATAAGGAGCTTGGTGGCTTTATCTCTATCGGTAACGTATTCCCTAAGGAGTGGAGCTGGCAGGGCTTTTGGCGCATCACAGCACTTCTATCTATCATGTTGGCGGTGATGAACTTGCTCCCAATTCCAGGTTTGGATGGTGGTCATGCGCTCTTTACGCTTTGGGAGATTATCACACGACGCAAGCCCAGCGATAAGTTCCTCGTAGTTGTGCAGTGGATTGGTATGGGTCTACTATTTGCCCTGCTCTTCTATGCCAACGGTAACGATATATTGCGTCTATTTCAATAGTTAATACTCGGGTATGGCAAAGCTTAAGAGGACATACTTCTGTACGTCGTGCGGCTACGAGACGCCTAAGTGGTTGGGACGTTGCCCTGCATGCAACGAGTGGAATACGATCACGGAGCATGTCGTGGCTAAGGAGTCGCAACCATCGCGTATCGCCTCTGTTCCTAAGGCTCAGCCACGTAAGGTGCAGGATATCGAGGAGCTATCGACACGCCGTATAGACCTCGGTAATAAGGAGATTAACCGCGTGCTTGGCGGTGGTCTTGTCCCTGGATCATTGGTGTTGCTTGGCGGAGAACCAGGTATCGGTAAATCGACCCTCTCGCTGCAGCTTGCTCTGAGTGATAATGGTCTTACGACGCTCTATGTGTCGGGTGAGGAGTCTGCCGAGCAGATTAAGATGCGTGCTAACCGCATAGGTATTGCCAATAGCGAGTGTACGGTATATCCCGAAACATTGCTCGAAAATATCGTTGCGCAGATCGAGGATATTCGCCCCGATGTCGTTGTCATCGACTCTATTCAGACAATGCACACCGATACGGTGGAGTCGTCGGCAGGTAGCGTGACGCAGATTAGAGAGTGTGCAGCAACACTGCTCCATGCGGCTAAGAGCCTCGGTACGGCAATATTTATCATCGGCCATATTACGAAGGATGGCACTATTGCTGGTCCTAAGATTTTGGAGCATATCGTCGATGTAGTACTTCAGTTCGAGGGTGATAGCAACAATACATACCGCATCTTGCGTGGTATTAAGAATCGTTTTGGTGCTACCTACGAGATTGGTGTTTTCGAGATGCACGATAATGGCCTTACAGCTGTCGAAAATCCCTCGGAGATTCTATTGTCGCACTACGATGTGCCATTGTCGGGAATATCTGTCGGTGCTGTTGTCGATGGTCTTCGTCCCTATCTTATCGAGGTGCAGGCCTTGGTTAGTGGTGCTGCTTACGGCACCCCACAGCGCTCAACTACGGGCTTTGACCACCGTCGCCTAAGTATGCTCTTGGCGGTATTGGAAAAGAGAGTAGGTATGAAGATGTTCCAGAAGGATGTCTTCCTCAACTTCGCTGGTGGTTTCAAGATTGCCGATACGGGCATGGATCTGGCTGTTGTCGCGGCTATCATCTCGTCGTACTACGACCGACCCTTGCGTGAGGGTGTATGCTGTGCCGGTGAGATAGGTCTTTCGGGTGAGGTGCGACCAGCACCACGCACCGAGCAGCGTATAGGTGAGGCGGCACGCCTTGGTTTTAAGCGTATCGTGGTGTCGTCATTCGTCGAGAAGAGCATAAAGAAACCTAAGGGTATCGAGGTGGTCTTTATCAGTAGCATAGAACAATTACCTGCCGCTGTTATGCAGGCGTAGCCCAAAAGATATATGTTTGCGATGGCCTTTGGCTCGCATTTTGAGGTTATACTTTTACGGTATAACCTCTAATTTTTTACACCTATGACAACCAGGGATTTCGATAATATCATCGCCTCGCATCGTCTCACGCTCATAGTCTTTCACGCCTCGTGGTGTGGCGCATGTCGGGCTATAGACCCAGCGCTTGAACGTCTATCGCTCGCAATGGGCGATAGTCTTGCGCTATTTCGAATAGATATAGATAAGATCTCGACGCGCGAGGTTGTGCGTCGCTACAATATAGTGTCGGTGCCTACGCTGTTGCTCTTTAGTCGAGGTAAGCTACTGTGGCGAGAGAGTGGGGTAGTGAGTTTTGAGAAGCTGCGGCTTGTGATAAGGCGTCATCAGTTTGCCTTCGTTTAGCGTAACCTAAGTGGGAGGTGCATAAAATACAAAAGGCGACCTATTGGTCGCCTTTTGTATTAGTTCAACGAACTAATGCAAATTATTTCTGTGCGAAGTAAGCCTTGATATCCTCATCCTCAAGGATGTTCTGAGTCTGGAATACGTAAGCACCAGTCTTCTCCGACTTAACCATCTTGATACACTTAGTGTACTTCTTGGCGTTACCCGTCTTAAGGGTTGCAACTACCTTCTTTGCCATACTTTACCTACTTGTTAAAATTACTTAATCTCACGGTGTAAAGTTACTCGCTTCAAGTAAGGATTGTACTTCTTACGCTCCAAACGATCGGGAGTATTCTTCTTGTTCTTTGTAGTGATGTAGCGTGACATGCCTGCAACGCCGCTCTCCTTCTGCTCTGTGCACTCAAGGATCACCTGCACTCTGTTACCTTTCTTTGCCATTTTCTTTCAGCTTTTTTAGTAAACCTTCTTAGCGGCCTTTGCCTCACGAAGTGCTGCTACAAGACCCTTCTTGTTGATTGTTTTGATACCGGCTGCCGAAACCTTCAAAGTGATCCAGCGGCCCTCCTCCTCTGACCAAAAACGCTTTGTTCTCAAGTTTGGAGAGAACTTACGCTTGGTGCGGATGTGCGAGTGAGAAACATTGTTACCCACCATCGCTACCTTACCTGTGATTTCACAAACTTTCATTGTACTTCTTTTTTATTCTTTTGCACCACCGTGGCACAAAAGCGCACAAAGATACGAAATTTTTCTCATTCTGCAACACTAAAGCCGTATTTTTCGCTATGTTTTGTGCGAAAATACGGCCTTTGTGTTGCTATATATCTGTTGGTAAGGTTGTTACCAACGTATGTAGGTGCTACAATTTAATGTTGATGCTGTAGCTTTCGTCGTCGTTCGAGAACTTGAGAACATACTCACCCTTGGTGTTGCTGTCTAACTCAATAACCAGCGTAGAGCTTTTGTCACACTTGCCCGCTTTCAGTACGCTGCCCGACTTGCTCTGCCACTCATAATTGACACTAATCTGGCTATTAATAACTATTGCACGTCTATCCTCACCTTGGTATTTTGCGTCGTAGCGTAGGGCTATAGACTCCGCAATACCCCTCTTAAGCTCTCGTAGGACTATCTCATCGACAACATCGGGTGTGCTGCCCTTCATCCATGCCCAATCATCATTATCGTTGAACTTATACATAACACGCAATACATCGCCTCCCTCAAGAGTTTCATATATTGTCGCATTATTAAAACTTGTAGTTGTTAATTGTTGTGCTTGGAATCCAGACCAGCCCTGCTCTTGGACAATCTCCTTAATCTCACCATTCTTATTGCATACCACCAATGCCATTGTTCCAGCAAATGTAGTATTACTCTCATTACATATGCAACCTACTGTTGCGTTGAATGGGAAATAGCTATTCACGGTGCTTGTGTTCAATGATATGCCGTTATGCGAGCTGCCACCATACGAGCCACTCATGAGACTAAGTGTGTATACATACTCCGTTGAGCCATCCTTATCGGGTGCGAGGTAGAATACCGCGTCCTGATACTCATAGAAATCTATGTCGGGAGTCTTCCAATAACCATTGCCATAACCGCTCCAGCCGAAGTTGAAGTGGAAATAGTTTTTATCCGTGTAGCCATCTACGATAAAAGCGTGACCTCCCTCATAGCCCACACCTGTATAGATTGTTGGACCGTATGTGTCGATATTCTCCTTGATCATCTGATTCCACTGACTCTGTGTATAACGGTCGCGATAGAGTAGGCGAGCCTCTTTCGAGTAACCGAAATAGGTGCTCATGGCATATGCAATATCTTCGCTATAAGCCGAAGATGCTTCGTAGTGGTACATCATCTCTACGGATGTACCCAAGTCGTACATCAATGCTGCTACGGCATTACCCTGTGCGTTCGTATAGCCATAGTCGTAGCTGTGGAGCATGTTGTCGTAGTTGTATGTGCGACCCAATGTATTTGCACTTACAGATCTGTAATTTTCATAGTAGTCCCAGTAGCCATACGAAGGAGTTGTTCCCTCGCCCTTCTCTGGCCAACGGTTATGGTAGCATACAATAGCCATAGCTGTTGCTACACAGCCTGTTACAGAACGTTGTCCGTCGTATTTAGGACACTCGTTATTGTACGGTGTCATCTGATTCCACAGTGCCGAATCGTAGCTCGTAATTACATTACCATAGCTCTCGGCAGCCAACTCGGCAGCACTCTTTTTGGCCATATCGCTACACGCCGCTGCCTCTATCTGGCGACTCCATGCCGAGAGGATAGCACGTGTGCTGGGTGCCATGTTCTCGTGGTCGAAGCAGTTTTTGTCGGAGTAGGCAATGATAGGCGTGTCGCACTCCGCGCCAGCGATAATTACGAAGCCAGGTTTGTCGCAACGATTATATATATATAGGAGTGCATTATCGGTATTGGCTGTTTGTGCGCTGAATGTCGAGGCCTGAGGTGAGGTAATGTCGCGACCTGCCCACTCGAGCTCAACCTCACATGCTGCCGATCTTGTAGCTTTTACAGAGAAGAAGGCTGTGGCAATTTCGCGAGCTCTATTCTCGTCGATAGGACCTGCCATGAGAGCCTGAGTAGCGATAAAAAGTATAGAGACTAAAAGTAGTATCTTTTTCATTGTTAGTCGATTTAGAAGTTAGATAAATCAATATCCGTGATACCTGAGCAGTCGCTAAACTCCACTGCTGTAGCATTGATTACCTCGATTGTGAGAGTGTGTGTCGTCTGGTTGTCGTAATATACGTGTGACGACTCGCTATTAATGCTATCGTTTGTATCATCACCCCAATATATGTAACCGAAGAGCGATGATGTACCCTCAATGGTAGGTGCTGTAATCTCCTTTGCGTTGTATGTCACCATTACGCTCTGCCACTCGAGGTTGCCGTCTATGTTGAGCGTCTGCATCGGAACAATAGTGTTGCGCGCTACGTTTATGAACTTTGTCGTGCTTCTGTAAGAGATAGTGCCATCGCTCATCTCCACCTCGATATTGATGCCATCATCGAATGTTGTGGGAGCCAATGCAAAATAAAAATCGGTAGGCTCCGAACTGAGTGCTACGCCATTGCCACAATCGAGAACAATGCTTGTACAAACCTCGTCATACCAATCCGATAGCGAAGTGTCGGGCAGAGCATAGTAGCGCAAGCCTGCTATATACTCATCATTATTACCACTAAGAGTGATGCTCTTAACAGCGCCTTCACCCACAAGGCTTATTCTCAGATAGCCGAGCATATTCTTAAAGTAAAAGTGTGAGCCATCCTCACTCTCGCCAATCATGTTGTTGCTCTTGGGGTCGTAGCTTCCCTTGGTGTACTCCTGGTAGTCTAATACGTATAGGAATAATGCTGGAGTACCATCCTCAAATATTCCCATACCACCGTGATTATTAAGCGGATAGTGAGCGTATAGACGATCGCTGAAATCTACGTCATAGTAGTCATCAGCAAAGTTAAAGTCGAACTGCGCATTGCGCGATCCGTCCGCACCGTTAAATCCCCAACTCTCTAGTCGCTGATCACCCAAAACTAATATCTCATCGCCGTGGTTCCATACGGTCTTAAGATTGGCGTTGAGCTGCACACGCGAATCAGTCTCCTCCTCGATATGGGCATAGAGACGTGGACCGTCGGATGTCACCATACTATGGTCAATATCGTTCTGTGTACAACCAACAAATAGTATCGCAAACAGCGTGCACACCAATAATAAAGATTTCCTCATCTGTATAATATTTTAAATTTGCGTTGTTGATGCCGTATACTACGCCTGCTGCTTGAGCAAGTAGCGATATACCTTTACCTCGTCGGGATCGCCCATCTCCTTGCCCTCGACATCCGAGAGCTTCACGCATAGCTGCTTAGGCTTACGCTCGTTAATCTGGCATGACGATAGTTTCATCACAATATTGCACGAAGCGTGACCCGTGTCACACGTGAGATTTGTGCCGATACCGAACATACATCTGATACGACCATCACACGCCTTCTTAATCTCTACGGCCTTCTCGAAGTTAAGCGAGTCGCTAAACACAATACTCTTGGTCATAGGGTCGATGCCGAGCTCCTTATAGCGATTGATAGCCATGTCGATAAATGCGAAAGGATCGCCCGAGTCGTGGCGCACACCATCAAACAGACATGCGTGCTTCTTCGAAAAGTTGTTGAAGAACACCTCCGAACCGAAGCTGTCGGTAAGTGCCGTGCCAAGATAACCATCGTAGACCTTTACCCAATCCTCCATAGTCAAATAGTTGGCATTGCGAGGACCGCCATTCACCGCTGCGATGAACATCGGAAGCTCGTGGGGATAGGTGCCAATCATCTTCATATCGAGCTCCATTGCGAGGTGGCAGTTTGACGTGCCGACACATCCGCAAGGATTATTCTTGAGGTGCTTAACCACCATACGCTGCACATCGTATGAGAAGCGACGACGTGTGCCGAAATCAGAGAATACGATGTTGTTGTCACGCGCAATCTGCTCTTTCTGCTCCAGACGAGCAATCATCGCCTCGGCATCGTAGCTGTTGCGAAGGTGGAATAGCTCCGATACGGTTGCGAGGATAGGTATCTCATAGAGCGTCACCTTGTACATATAGTCCGTAACGTTAATCTGCAGGTGCTGCTCCTCGTCAAGCCATACGTTGATCTTAGATGCGTCGAAGTGAAAACCTCTGAGCCACTCAAAGTAGTTCTGAGGGATGTATTTGCAATGGGTCTTCATATAGCAGAACTCATCGTCCGAGAGCGATATGCGCTCCAGGGCCTTGAACTCAGCCTTGAGATCCTCCAAGAAATCTTCATCAAAGCGAGTCTTTGCGCGGTCGTTGAACGTGAATGTACCTATCGCCTGGGGATATAGTTTGAAATAGGCGTACGAGGTAGTAAATTTGTAAAGGTCAGTGTCTAAGATTGAACGTATCATGGCTCTTATAGCTTTTTAAGTTCGTTGTATAGTAGTTCTATTGCGTATGCCGATGCTCGGCTGATTATCTGTGAACGGTCTGTGCCGCAGTTGCGTAGTTGGACTATTGTGCCGCTGGGTGTTGCTACGGCCATCCATACCGTACCTACGGGCTTATGCTCCGAGCCTCCCGTAGGACCAGCAATACCCGTCGTAGCTATTGCGTAGTCGGCTCCCGTTATGCGGCGTACTCCCTCGGCCATGGCGCGAGCTACCGACTCGCTTACAGCTCCGTCGCGCTCGATAAATTCGGCCTTTACGCCGAGGATATTGCACTTTGCGCTATTTGCATAGCTTACAACACCTGCTACGAGATATGCCGAGGCTCCCGACATGGCTGTAAACTTCGCTGCAATGTTACCTCCCGTGCAGCTCTCGGCAATAGCGAGAGTTTGGCCTCGTGAGGTGAGTATCTCGTGTACGCGCTGCTCGATTGTCGAACCCTCCATGCCGACGATGTTGTTGGGGATGATGCGCTCCAGCTCTGCGAAGGCCTTTGCGATATCACTTTCAGCCTGCTCCTTAATGGTGTCGTATGCCGAAAGACGCAGACGCACGATGTTGGGGGCAGGCAGATATGCCAAGTGTAGATAGTCGGGTAGCGCATCCTCCCAAGCAGCTATGCGCTCGGCAAGTATCGACTCGGCAATGCCGTGTGTGATGAGTGTGCGGTGAACGATTGTCCCCAATTCGAAACGCTTTTTTAGGCGTGGTAACACCTCATCCTCCATCAGGTGCTCCATCTCGAAGGGTACACCTGGTAACGAGATCACCACGCCACCCTTTGCCGTATCAAACCACATACCTGGGGCAGTGCCGTGGGCGTTGTGCAATACGGTGCAGCACTCTGGAAGCATTGCCTGACCACGGTTAAGCTCGGTGAAAGCTACGCCTCTACGCTCCAACAATTTGCGAACATGCTCGCCCTCGGCCTCGTTGTACGCGAGCTTCGAGTCGAACATCTCGGCTAACGTATGCTTAGTGATATCATCCTTCGTAGGGCCGAGGCCTCCTGTGGTGATAACCACCTCCGAGCTGCTCATCGCACGGTTGAGCGTGTCGATTATGGCCTCCTTGGTATCTCCCGTCGAGATCTTCTCATGGATGGTGATACCTATGCCGTTGAGGTGGCGCGAAAGCGATGCGCTATTCGTATCGACAATCTGTCCGATAAGTATCTCATCACCTATGGTAACTATCGTTGCTTTCATCACTTATTACTGCTTTTTATTGCTTTGGGACTTCTGCGCCTCGGTTGAGTCTTGAGTGCGTGATGCCAAAAGTTTAGATGATTTTTTCAAAAGTTTTAGACCATTCTCTCTAAGTCCTGTGTTGAGGGCTACGAGCGATGCTCCAGCCTCCAACATACGACATATATCATCGGGTTGCATCATGCCTCCCGAGCCGATAATGGGGTAGTTACCCTCGGTACGCTCGGCAATGTAGCGAACAATCTCTATCGAGCGCTCTGTCATACGCGCTCCGCTCACTGCACCCATCTCCTCGGGAAGTAGCTCTAACGAGCCAGCTACGGCCTCAATGCCGTCTAATGGCGTTTCGATAAGTATATCAATTATCGTGTCTAACTCCTCTTTGGTTAGGTCGGGCGATATCTTTAGAAGTATAGGTCGATAGTCTGACTGTCCGCGTCGGAACTCAAATAGTGGTTCTATCAGCGATAATACCTCCTCGCGTGTGCGAGGTACAAAGCGCTTAGATGCGGTGTTGCACGCGATGTTGATTACGAAGAAATCGACATACTGATACATATTTCGAAATACCCTGAGGTACTCCTTTACTCTCTCCTCGGCGTGCGATGCTGTCTGCTTGCCGATGTTGCAGCCGATGACCAAGTTGCGCGTGTAGTCGCTACGACGACGCACCTTATCCAATACATACTCCAGACCGCGTGACGGGTATCCCGAATTGTCGACCAACGAGTCACTATTGCGTAGACGGCGGATACGTGGACGTGATGTTCCTGGCTGTGGGCGGGGAACAACCGAACCAATCTCAACAAAGCCAAAGCCTATGGCTGCAAGTTCATTAAGTAGCTCGCCATCCGAGTCAAATCCTGCAGCGACTCCTATTGGGTTGTTGAAGTGTATGCCGAATACCTCCCTATCAAGGTTCAATTTGCGTGGCGCAAGGCCAATGTGCAGCCACCACTTGCCGAAAGGCAGTGAGCCCACAAAGTCGATCAGTACAGTGTGTAGACTATGGGCATTCTCAGCAGGTAGCAACCTTGTGAGATATTTGAATAGCGTGCGTTTCATTATACTCTTTTTGTTCTAAGCTATGCGCGGGGTAGTGTGAACTTAAACTCCAGACCACCCTGGGGACGGTTGCGTACTGAAATATCTCCGCCATGGAATAGTACCGAGTTCTTGACGATCGAAAGACCAAGACCTGTGCCTCCGAGCTTGCGCGAACGACCCTTGTCGATGCGGTAGAAACGCTCGAAGATGTGACGTAGATGCTCCTCGTCAATACCGATGCCATTATCCGAGAATGTTATGGTGTACTCCTCGTCGCTCTGTGCAATAAGGCGAATGAAGATGTCGCGACCGCCCGAATAGGCAATAGCGTTGTCCGTAAGATTCTTGAAGATAGACATTAGCAGCGTAGAGTTACCCTTAACCAACATGCTCTCTGCCATGTCGATATTTACACGCATACGTTTATCGTCGGGTAGAAGAGCCACCTCGGATGCTATTTCGTCGATGATTGCACGTAGCTCGATACTTTCACACTCGATACGGCTGCTGCCATCCTCCAGACGTGTGATTGTCGATACGTCATGAAGCAACTGCGAGAGTCGCTGGCTGTGGATATAACACTTCGAGATGAACGACTCTCTCTCCTCGGGCGTGATATCTTTATTGCTGATGAGTGTCTCCAAGTAGCCCTGGATAGCTGCCACCGGGGTTTTAAGTTCGTGGTTGATGTTGTTCGTAAGTTGTCGTTTGATGCGTAACTTCTCCTGCTGCTCGTGCAATGCGAGGTTGTGCTCGCGTCGAACATCAATAGTTGCCTGCTGCAAGCGGCTGTATAGGTCGATGATGTGACGCGACAGGTCGCCGAGCTCATCATTCGCGAACTTTGGAGTTTTGATGTTGGTGCCACTCTCCATGGCCTCGGCTACGCGCTGAAGACTTCGGATGTTGCGTGTAAGACGCATAGCCAAGACGAGGGCTATGATTGTCGCTGTGGTAGCCACGCCGATAATCAAGTAGAATATTATCTCGTTGATATAGTCCTCCGATACGAAGTGGTGCAACAACGAGTAACGATAGATGATAAATCCACCGATAAACGAGATGATAAGAATTGTAAGTAGCAGATACATGCCACCGCGATAACTCAAAACTTTAGCCTTCGAATCCATAACCGTATCCTGTTCTTGTTATAATATTATTTCCGTAGCGTCCCAATTTTTTGCGCATACGTGTAATGTTTACATCTATCGTGCGGTCGAGTACGATCACCTCGTTGCTCCACACATGTTTCATGATTTGTTCTCGCGAGAGAATCGTGCCTTGGTGCGAGAGTAGCAATACGAGGATGTCAAACTCCTTGCGTGTTAGGGCTATCTCCTCGCCATCTATGCGACAACTCTTGTTGAGGCGATTTACGATAAGGCCCTCGTAGCTGATTATATCCTGCGAACTACTCTCCTTATGTGCAGGCTTAGGTTCTAAGGGACGTGCCGTGCGACGTAGTACGCTGCGAACACGTGCCAATACTTCGGCTACCGAGAAAGGCTTGGATATGTAGTCGTCTGCGCCAATGTCAAAACCTTTGATCTTATCCTCCTCGCCGTCAAGTGCTGTGCAGAAGATAATCGGGAGAGTTGCTGTCTCGCTGCGTTTGCGTAGTATGCGGGCAAGGCCAAAGCCACTTAGCTCTCCCATCATCACATCGAGAATGGCTAAGTCCAGTCCTTCGAGCGGTAGCGAAAGTGCCTCCTCGGCACTATATGCTGTGACTACCTCATAACCCTCCTTTTCGAGATTAAATCTCAAAATCTCACACAACGACTCCTCGTCATCTACCACCAATATCCTATATCGTTGCATTATCTTACTTGTAAACTAATTTTACACATATAATATATAAGCACAAAAATAGTTATTTTCTCTTAAAATTACAATTTTACGCCATCAAAAAAGTACTTTTAAGTGGAAATTTCGAACGAGTCGTAACAATTTTGTAACAAAAATGTAACAATTATTTCCTACCTTTGCGCTTGGCACGACCTATTGTCGGCTGTGAACTAACCCTGCAACCCTCAATCGAAGAGGGTGCAAAAACTCTTAAATTATGGATTTATTCATAGTTATCACACTCGCTCTTTTGGCCGTTATGGGTATTGTAGTGGGTGTTTCTAACGATGCGGTGAACTTCCTAAACTCCGCATTTGGCTCTAAGGCGGCATCTCGTCGCGTTATTCTTACGATTGCAAGCTTGGGTGTTATGGTAGGTGTTATGACCTCAAGCGGTATGATGGATGTAGCACGCAGTGGCGTATTCTATCCAGCGATGTTTAGCTACGAGGAGATTATGGTTCTCTTCCTCGGTATGATGCTTTCGAACATCATCCTGCTTGATATCTACAACTCGCTGGGACTACCAACCTCGACTACCGTATCTTTGGTATTTGGCCTGTTGGGCTCGGCAATGGCACTTGCGTTCTATAATATTTGGGGCAATAATAGCGATGCTTCGCTTGGAGAGTATATCAACTCAGGTAATGCCTTGGCTATTGTGTCGGGTATCCTTTTGTCGGTGGCGCTCGCATTCTTTGCAGGACATCTGTTGATGTATATCTCACGTATTATCTTCTCGTTCCGCTATCACAAGATTTTCAGCCGTTTCGGTGCGCTATGGTGTGGTATTACGGTTGCAGGTATCATCTATTTTACGGTCTTTAAGGGCTTGAAGAGTACGACGCTTATCCCCGAGGTTATCAAAGATTTTGTGAACGATAACACCTCTTTGTCGTTGCTTATCCTTTGGGTTGGTAGCTCTGCGCTACTCTGGGTGTTGCAGCGTTTCAATGTCAATATTTTGCGTGTTTCGATCCTTGCGGGTACATTCTCTTTGGCATTGGCATTTGCGGGTAACGACCTTGTGAACTTTATCGGTGTGCCCTACGCTGGCTACGACTCATATATGTTGGCTCATGGCTCTGCTGAGCCTATTACCTCTATGGAGGCTCTCTCTAATCCTACGGTTGCAAACTTTTGGATTATGTTTGCTGCGGGCTTGATTATGGTCGTTACGCTCTTTATGTCGAAGAAGGCGATGCGCGTTATCGAGACCGAGCGTAAGCTCTCGTCGCAGAGCGAGGAGGCACCATTGAATAGTGATGCAACAGTTGCTGCGCGAGGTATTGTGCGTGGTGCTCGTGCTTTGAGCGAGGCTATCAATGCGATAACGCCAAAGCGTGTTACGGAGTGGATTAATACCCGTTTCGAGCAACTTCCAGAGGAGGAGCGTGGCGATGTAAACTACGATCTTATTCGTGCTACGGTAAACCTTACAGCTGCAGCAATCCTTATTTCGATCGGTACTCAGTTGAAGTTACCTCTCTCAACAACATACGTTGTGTTTATGGTGTCGATGGGTTCGTCGTTGGCCGATAGAGCATGGGGTCGAGAGAGTGCCGTATACCGTATTACGGGTGTTACAACTGTTATCATGGGTTGGTTTGTAACAGCTCTCGGTGGTTTCCTTATCGCCCTTGGTGTAACACTTATTTTGGTGTTCGGTGGAAAGTTCGCAATTATTGGTGTTACACTACTTTGTGTATTCTTGATTATCAAGAGTAATATAGCATCTAAGAAGGCTGACGATAATGCAAATGCCGACTCGGCTACATCTGCTATCACCGATGCGTTGAAACTTAGTCCCGAGGAGGCTCTTATCGCCTATATCGAGCATGTATGCTCATCAATGGAGCGTGTTACGTTGATTTATGACCGTACGATTGTCGCCGTATTTAAGGAGAATCGTAAGGTGCTTAAGGATATGGTTCGCGAGGCCGAGGAGTTCTATCAGGCTACGCGACAGCAGAAGTACGAGATTATGCCTCTGTTGCGCAGCTTGCAGGAGAGCGATGTAACAACCGGTCACTACTATGTACAGGTTGTCGATTACATCTCCGAGACAAGTAAGGCTCTCTTGCATATCACGCGCCCCTGCTATAAGCATATTGACAATAACCATACGGGTCTAACAAAGGAGCAGGTCTACGATCTTAAGCGTATAAACGACCGTGTGGAGGAGATCTTCAACGAGATCAACGAGATGTTGCGCACGCGCTCATTCTCGCGCATGGACAATATCCTCAATAAGCGTGATGAGATGTTTGGTCTTATTGATGAAGTTATGCAAAATCAGCTACGTCGTCTTCGTGATATGGGTGGCTCGTCATCGGCTAACATGTTGTTCTTCAATATTCTCACCGAGACTAAGACGATGGTTCTTCACTCGAGAAATATTATGAAGTCGTTGGAGCATTTTGTCCACTTCAAATAGCGAAGATGCAGATTTAGGCTACTTTGGCGTTACACTTAAGCGCGAGATCCTCACATACGTTTAGTATGCTGCGGTCTCGCGCTTTTCGTGTGCCTAAAATTAGTTCAAAATCTGCATCTTCGCTTACGTAGGGCTGTGGTTTCGCTCTCTTTGTATGCCTAAAATCAGCCTCATTATATAGCTTCGCCTCTATTCTGCGGTCTCGCGCTTTTCGTGTGCCTAAAATTAGCTTAAAATCTGCATTTTAGCTCGCGTTCGATGCTCAATCCTATCCTTCCTCGTGTGCGCATATACACACGCGCGTACGCAGTTAATTATGTGCTATACAGCTTCTATACAAAAAGAGTGTGCCCATAAACCTATTGGGCACACTCAATGCTTGTGTTAGCGTAACGACTATAGGTTAAGCTCCTTAGCCAACGCTGCGATCTTCTCGTCGAGCTCCTTCTCGACCTTCTCAAACTGCTCTACGCAGCAGAGAGGTGCCTTAACGCCGAAGTAGAACTTAATCTTTGGCTCGGTACCCGATGGACGTACCGATACCTTTGTGCCATCCTCGGTAAGCCACTGCAATACGTTGCTCTTCTCGTCGATACCCTCGATAGCGCGACGCTCGCCTGTCTTAACGTCGATCTCCTCTAAAATCTTGTAGTCCAAAATCTTCACTACAGGTGAGCCGAGCAATGACTTAGGAGGATTCTGACGGTAGTCTACCATCATCTGCTGAATCTCAGCAGCACCATCCTTGCCTTTGCGAACGACGTTTACAAGACCTTCGCGGAAGAAGCCATACTTAACATATAGCTGCTGCAACCACTCGTAGAGTGTGATGCCCATAGTCTCGCGAGCCCATGCTGCGGCCTCGGCAACGAGTGTGATAGCAGCTACGCCATCCTTGTCGCGTACGAAGTCGCCAGGAAGGTAGCCGAATGACTCCTCGCCACCACCGATAAACTTAGTCTTGCCCTCCTGCTCGCGGATAATCTTTGCGATATACTTGAAACCTGTAAGGCAGTTGTAACACTTAACGCCGAAGTGCTCAGCAACAGCATCGGGCATCATCGACGTAACGATTGTCTTCACGACGAACTCCTTGCCTGTAATCTTGCCAAGCTCTGCCCAACGTGTGAGCTGGTAGCTCATAAGAAGCACGAGTGTCTGGTTGCCGTTGAGCAATACGTAGTCGCCCTTACCGGTACGCAATGCTACGCCCAAGCGGTCAGCATCGGGGTCGGTAGCCATTGCAAAGTCGGCACCCTCCTTCTCGGCACGCTCAATAGCCATAGCCATTGTCTTGCGCTCCTCGGGGTTGGGAGATGCTACGGTTGGGAAGTTGCCGTCGAGTACCATCTGCTCCTCGATACATATAATATTATTAAAGCCGTAGTTGCGCAACGACTGAGGTACGAGCTTCACGCCAGCGCCGTGCAAAGGCGTGTAGACGATCTTCATGTCGTTGTGCTTAGCAACAGCCTCGGGTGAGAGCGATAGATCCTTGATTGCTGCAAGGTAGATCTTGTCGAACTCCTCGCCAAGGATAGTGATATTCTCGGCATTGCGACCTGTGAGCACCTGTGATACCTCAGTAACCTTGCCTACCTCCTCGATGATGTTTACATCGTGTGGCGATGTTACCTGAGAGCCATCTGTCCAGTATGCCTTGTAGCCGTTGTACTCCTTGGGGTTGTGCGATGCGGTCACCATAACGCCCGAGTGACACTTGAGTTCGCGAATGGCGAAGCTAAGCTCGGGTGTTGGGCGCAAGGCGTCGAAGAGGAATACCTTGAAGCCGTTAGATGCGAAGATATCGGCTACGCGCTCGGCAAATAGGCGTGAGTTATTACGGCTGTCGTGTGAGATAGCCACGCGAATCTCCTCACCCTCGAAGTTTTTCTTAAGGTAGTTAGCCAAACCCTGAGTTGCAGCACCTACGGTGTAGATGTTCATACGGTTGCTACCTGGGCCCATGATGCCACGAAGACCTCCCGTACCAAACTCCAGATCCTTGTAGAAGCTCTCGATAAGCTCATTCTTGTTGTTCTCCATGAGGAAGCGCACCTCCTGCTTGGTAGCCTCATCATAGTCGCCATCGAGCCATGCTTGCGCTTTGGCCATTACCTGCTTGTCCAAATCGTTTGTCATAGTTGTATAGGTTATATTTATAGTTTGTTGTTGGCGTAGAAATATTTTCCAATATGCAAATATAAGAAAAAATATTGATATAATGAAGTATCAGGCAGTTAAAATTTGCAGCAAAATTTAAGCCGATTTAGCCTTATTAAAAAAATCGAGATTTGCAACACTATTTCGAGTTTATTTTAATAAAATTATCCACATCTTTGCACTGTCAAAACACCTCCATTTGTAATGTCAATATCGGAGGTGTGAAAGCAAAAATATAGGTTCGATTTCTAACTTGTTGAAACAGAAAGAAAAAGCTGTTTCATGGGGATTGTCGGCTTTAGAATTTAATAAAAAATGAACACGATGGTGCAGACCGATACATATAGCGAAGTGTGGCAAGACTGCCTCGACAGACTCCGCCCCTCGATTACGGAGGAGGAGTTTGTGAAGTGGTTTAAGCCAATCTGGCCCATCGGGTTCGATGGTGCAAACCTCCGCCTCAGAGTTCCCAATGAGAGCTTTGTGGCAAGCATCGAGAAGCGTTATTTGCGCTACCTCCGTCCTATCATTTCGGAGCTATATGGTGCTGATACTCAGCTTCATTACGCTGTGCCTCGTCGTGCTTCACAGACTACCGTGGCAGCAGATAGCTCTGCTGTACCTCAGTTTGCTGCGCCTACCGACACTGCAAATATAAAAAATCCTTTTGTAATTCCGGGCCTTCGTCGCATAATGTTCGACCCGCAGCTCAACGCCAACTATACTTTCGATAACCATATCGAGGGAGAGTGCAATCGTTTGGCGCGCTCGGCAGGTATGGCTGTGGCAGTTACTCCAGGTAACAATGCCTTCAATCCGCTATACATCTACGGTGACTCGGGATTGGGTAAGACGCATATCGTTCAGGCAATAGGTCATGAGGTTCGTCAGCGTCACCCCGAATTGCAGGTCTTGTACGTCTCGATGAACAAGTTCCAGGCGCAGTTCCAGACAGCATATAAGAATGGCGAAATCACCGACTTTATCCACTTCTATCAGATGGTAGATGTGCTTATCATCGACGATATTCAGGAGCTTACGGGTAAGACGGGTACGCAGAATGCCTTCTTCAATATCTTCAACCACCTTCAGCTTGCAGGTAAGCAGCTTATTCTCACGTCGGATAAGCCACCCGTGGAGCTTAAGGATATCGAGCAGCGTCTGCTCACACGTTTTAAGTGGGGATTGTCGGCATATTTGAGTGTACCCGACTACGAGACTAAGCTTAAGATTATCCGTGCTAAGGCGCAGCGTCTTGGTGCAAGTATTCCCGAGGATGTAGTGGTATATCTTGCAGAGAATATCTCGGCTAATGTGCGTGAGATTGAGGGTGCGCTATCGTCGTTGATTGCTAATGCTTCGTTCCTCGGTCGTAAGATTACCATATCTTTGGCGAAGGATATCCTTAAGGTCTATGTTAAGCTCACGCAGCGCGAGATCACAATCGAGCATATCGTAAAGGTAGTGTGTGACTACTACAATATTGAACTCGATACGTTCAACTCGGCTAAGCGTACGCGCGATGTGGCTCAGGCACGTCAGGTGGCGATGTATCTTGCAAAGCAGCACACCAAGGCGCCTCTCACGGTGATTGGCTCATCTATTGGTGGCCGTAACCACGCCACGGTATTGCACAGTTGCAAGGCTGTATCTGATATGATGGATACGGATAAGCAGTTCAAGCTTCAGATTGAGGAGATTGAGCGTTTGGTTACCGGCAAAAACTAAATTTCATGTGATAAGGGGTCATCTGCGGCCTCTCAATCATTGCCCCAAATGAGAAATACGTCAAGTATGTCTCATCTGGGGCAATTTCTTTATCGAGTCCACATCTAACCCCTTCTAACAAGAAATTAGAATTTTTCGAGATAAGCAGTCATCTGCGACCCATCCCAAAAGTAAGACCCCTCGGGCTGTACTTTGTGTACTATCCCGAGGGGATCTTCTTTTGTGATAGGCCATATCTAACTACTTTTATCGAAAAATTGTGGTGTGCAAGCAAGAAGGGTGTTATTCCGCTTTTTCAATCGTTGCCCCGAATAGAATATACTCGAGTCCGGCCCATCGTTACCATTTTTTATCACATAGTTACTTGCAATCCGCCTAAAAAATCCTTGTATTTCTTTCTAAAATTGCCACCTCGTAGAGGTTTGTTTTCTCGGAAAAGTTTTGTATCTTTGCAGATTGATTGAAATATGCGATTAAAATACGGTTTATTATGTTAACTATTCTCTATTATTTGGTATGTTTAGTGGTGGCTATCGTGCTTTTTGTAGCTTCGTATATAGCTCTTTTTATATGCTATCCATTTGATAAGAAGCGTGTTGTAGTACACACGCTTTCGAAATGGATTACCGATGTGATTTTCGGCTTGCCACCCAAGATGGGTCGCGATGTTATTGGTATCGAGCATCTCGATCCCAAGCAGCCATATGTTATTGCGTTGAACCACAACTCGATGGTCGATATTTTGTGTCTTTACAAGCTTCCACTCGTCTTTAAGTGGGTGTCGAAGAAGGAGGTGTATCGTATTCCTATCGTAGGTCCATTGCTCTATGCGCATGGCGACATTGTCATCAATCGTGCGAGTGCTAAGGAGGCTATGCAGATGGTACACGACCAGGGTAAGGAGTGGCTCGCAAAGGGTGCTTCGGTGAGCATCTTCCCCGAGGGTACACGTTCGAAGGATGGCGAGATTCATAACTTCAAGGCAGGAGCATTCATCCTTGCTAAGGATGCCGAGGTTCCTATCCTTCCAATAGTTCTTGACGGCACGACGACGATGATTCGTAAGGGCTGGCTGGTTAATTGGCGCAATCGCATTACGATTAAGATTTTGGAGCCTGTGAGCAAGCAGGATGTCGTGGATAAGTCGATCAAAGAGGTTATGGCTGATGTTCACGACCGCATGGTGGATGCATTGACCGAGATTCGTGCTTCGAAGCGCGCATAGAACCAAGGAGAATAAGAGATAAAATAAGAATGTCCCAAACAGAGATAGAAGGGAGATAATATATGACAGAACAGAACAACTCTACGCCCACGGCAGAATATGGTAAGGATGCCATCGTGACGCTCTCGCCACGAGAGCATATACGTCTGCGTCCAGGTATGTACATCGGTAAGCTCGGTGACGGTACTCAGGCCGATGATGGTATCTATGTACTTTTGAAGGAGGTCGTGGATAACTCTATCGACGAGTTTATCATGGGCGCAGGTAAGCGCATTGAGATAAACATCGAGGGCGACAAAGTATCGGTGAGAGACTATGGTCGTGGTATTCCGTTGGAGGCGTTGTCGGATGCGGTGAGCAAGATGAATACGGGTGGTAAGTATGGCGGTGATGCCTTCAAAAAGACAGTAGGTCTTAATGGTGTTGGTGTCAAGGCTGTGAATATGCTTTCGAGCCACTTCCTCGCACGTTCGGTACGTCAGGGCGAGGCGCGCACCGTGACATTCTCGAAGGGTCTTGAGCTTACGGATCGTTCGGAGAGTGGCCTTGCGGAGCAGAATGGAACATACGTAGAGTTTGTCGTAGACACGGAGGTCTTTGGTGAGTATAGCTACAATATGGAGTATGTCGAGCAGATGGTTAAGAACTACACCTATCTGAACCTCGGCCTTACGGTTGTGCTCAACGGCAAGCCCTACATCTCGAAGAATGGTCTTTTGGACTTGGTGAATGACAATCTCTCGAGCGAGCCTCTGTATCAACCTATCCATATCTCGGGCGAGGATATCGAGGTGGTTATCACCCATGGCAACGGCTATGGTGAGGCCTACTACTCGTTTGTCAATGGTCAGTATACGCCTCAGGGAGGTACGCACCAGGCGGCATTCCGTGAGGCGGTGGCCAAGACCATCAAAGAGTTCTATCATAAGGATTATGAGCCTGCCGATATTCGTACTTCGATTATCGCGGCTATCTCGGTGCGTGTGAACGACCCTATCTTCGAGTCGCAGACCAAGACGAAGCTCGGCTCGAAGGATAAGGAGGAGGGTGTTACGATGCGTCAGTTTGTTGGCGACTTCCTCGCTACAAACTTGGATAACTACCTACATAAGAATCCCGAGACAGCACAGACCCTGCAACGTAAGATTGTCGAGAACGAGAAGGAGCGTAAGGCTATCTCGGGTGTACAGAAGAAGGCGAGAGAGGCAGCTAAGAAGGTGTCGCTAAACAATAAGAAGTTGCGCGACTGCAAAATACACTATACGGATAAGTCTGACCTTGCCGAGCAGACAATGATATTTATCACGGAGGGTAATTCGGCTTCGGGCTCTATCACTTCGAGCCGTGATCCACGTACTCAGGCGGTATTCTCGTTACGTGGTAAGCCGCTAAACTGCTACGGCCTTACGAAGAAGGTCGTCTACGAGAATGAGGAGTTTAATCTCTTGCAGGCAGCACTCAACATTGAGGAGGATATGGATAACTTGCGTTACAACAAGGTTATCATCGCTACCGATGCCGATGTCGATGGTATGCACATCCGTCTGTTGCTCACGAGCTTCTTCCTACAGTTCTTCCCTGATGTGATTCGTCTCGGACACCTCTACATCCTGCAAACACCGCTTTTCCGTGTGCGCAATAAGAAGGAGACGCACTACTGCTATTCAGACGAGGAGCGTCAGCAGGCGGTGAAGAAGTGTGGTGCGCAGGCCGAGATTACACGATTCAAAGGTTTGGGTGAGATTTCGGCTGCCGAGTTCAAAGAGTTTATCGGTGATGGTATGCGCCTGGATAAGGTGCGTTTGACGAAGGATGATCCAATCAAGGATTTGTTGGAGTTCTATATGGGTAAGAATACGCCCGACCGCAAGGACTTTATTGTGGGTAACTTGCGAGTAGAGGAGGATATTGTCGAAAATTTGAAACAGCTTAACTAACGATGGAGAATAACAAAGAGATATTGGAGAGTGGCGAGGAGATCGCTGCAAATGTCGATAGCGTTGAGCTGACAGACGATATCGTTGATGATACGCCCAAGGGTAAGTACGGAGCATTGACCTCGGCCGAGGATGATGTGCGCCGTCTTACAGGTATGTACAAAAATTGGTTCTTGGACTACGCCTCATACGTTATCTTGGAGCGTGCCGTGCCGCACTTGGACGATGGCCTAAAGCCTGTGCAGCGTCGTATCCTTCATGCTATGAAGTGTGTTGAGGATGGTCGCTACAATAAGGTCGCCAATGTCGTGGGTCAGGCTATGCAGTACCACCCCCACGGTGATGCCTCAATTAAGGATGCCTTGGTGCAGCTCGGTCAGAAGGGCTTGCTTATCGACATGCAGGGTAACTGGGGTAATATTCTAACGGGTGATGAGGCTGCTGCAGCCCGATATATCGAGGCTCGTTTGTCGAAATTCGCGCTGGATGTGGTCTACAACAAGAAGACTACGGAGTGGATGTTGGCTTATGACGGTCGTAAAGAGGAGCCCGTGACGCTTCCTATTAAGTTCCCATTGCTCTTGGCGCAGGGTGCCGATGGTATTGCTGTGGGTTTGGCATCGAAGATCCTGCCGCACAACTTCTGCGAACTTATCAACGCCTCGATTGCATATTTGCGTGGTGAGGAGTTCACTCTGCTTCCCGACTTCCAGACGGGAGGTATTATGGATGCTGGCAACTATAACGATGGTTTGCGTGGTGGCTCGGTTCGTGTTCGTGCTCGTATCTCGAAGATTGATAAGCGCACGTTGGCTATTACCGAGATTCCATATACAACCACTTCAGAGTCTATCAAGGAGTCTATCATCAAGGCTAACGATAAGGGTAAGATAAAGATTCGTAAGGTCGATGACAATACGGCCGAGAAGGTCGAGATCATCATTCAGGTGGCTGCCGATGAGTCATCGGATAAGACTATCGATGCACTCTATGCATTCACCGATTGCGAAGTTTCTATCTCGCCAAATGCTTGTGTGATTGTCGATGATAAGCCTGTGTTTATGGGCGTTAGCGAGATCTTGAAGTACTCTACGGAGCACACCAAGTCGTTGCTTGGCCGCGAGCTTCAAATCCGTCTTGACGAACTTCAGGAGGCATGGCATGCTGCATCGCTGGAGCGTATCTTTATCGAGAATAAACTCTATCAGCTTATTGAGGGTTGCCGCACACGTGAGGCAGCGTACGAGGCTGTGGATAAGGGTCTTGAGCCATTTAAGAATAAGCTTCGTCGCGAGGTGACTATCGAGGATGTGCAGCGACTTACGGAGTTGAAGTTCATTCGTATCTCGCGCTACGATTCGGAGAAGGCCGATAACGAGATTAAGCAGATCGAGGCCGATATCAAGCACACGAAGCACGACTTGGAGCACCTTACCGACTATGCTATTGCCTACTTCGAGCGTATCAAGGCGAAGTATGGCGAGGGTAAGGAGCGTCGTACCGAAATCCGTGAGTTCGATACTATCGAGGCCTGGAAGGTAGCATCACTCAATGCGAAGCTCTATGTCGATAGAGCCGAGGGCTTCTTTGGTTTCGGTAAGAGTATGAAGGATGGGGAGTTTGTCTGCGACTGCTCGAACTTAGACGATGTGATTGTCATCCTCAAGGATGGTCGTTATAAGATTACTAAGATTTCGGATAAGGCATTCTTCGATAAGGGTATCTACTATATCGGCATCTATAAGCGTAACGACGAGCGTACTATCTACAATATGCTCTATCGTGATGGCCGTGGTGGTGCTATTATGATGAAGCGCTGTGCGATTAAGAGTGTTACGCGCGATAAGGAGTACGACTTGACGAAGGGTACACCTAAGAGTGAGTTGTTGTACCTCTCGGCAAATCCCAATGGCGAGGCTGAGGTACTTAAGATATATCTGCGTCCGAGAGCGCGCCTGAAGAAGTGTATTATCGACCTGGATTTGGCTACGTTGGCAATCAAGGGCCGTCAGAGTGTGGGTAATCTTGTGACACGTTATAGTATCAATAAGATTGTGCTTAAGGAGCGCGGTGCATCGACCCTTGGAGGTCAGAATATATGGTACGACGAGGATGTGCGCCGCCTAAATACCGATGGTCGTGGTACGTTGCTCGGTGAGTTCAAGGGAGATGATAAGATTGTGGTGTGGACTGCTAAGAATCAGTACTATATCACCAACTTCGATATTCAGCAGCACTTCCCCGACGATACAATACGTGTCGAGCCGTACGATAGCGAGAGGGTATATTCGCTCTGCTATTTCGATGGCGAGATGAACTACTACTATATGAAGCGTTTCCGTCTGGAGAGTAGCGATAAGACGCAGTTCTTCTTGGACGAGGGATCCTCTATGCGCTTCGTTGCTATGACCGATTGTTCGGGTGCGCAACTCGAGGTGATCTTCGGTGGTCAGCATGAGCAGCGCGCTACGGAGTATGTCGATGTCGATGAGTTTATCGCTGTTAAGAGTCATCGAGCACGTGGTAAGCGTATCACAAACTATGAGGTAGCTACGCTTAAGTTCATCGAGCCAGAGATATCGGATGAGGAGCTCGGTGATGACGACGAGGCGTTGGGCGAGGATATGGATGATATGCTTGTTGATGGCGTAGAGAGCGTTGAGAATGTTGAGGGCGTTGAGGATCTTGCTGTAGACGTAGCGGACGATTCGGATGCAGATATAAACGTAGGCGATATTCTCGATGATGGCATTAAGGCCGATCCTAAGGTGGACTATCGCAAGCGTGATGAGAGGGAGGATGCAGGCTTTACTGTGTCGCAGCTCGACCTCTTCTAAAAATTATATCCCTTTGAGGTCATGGTTATCTTCTTGATTGGATATGCAGGCTCGGGTAAGAGCTCCATGGGTAAGCGCCTTGCCCGTCGCCTCGGCCTAAAGCTCTTCGATACCGATAAGGTTGTCGAGCAGGCTGAGGGGGCTTCGGTTGCCGATATCTTCTATTTCGGTGGCGAAAGTTACTTCCGTGAGGCGGAGCGACGCGCTGTTGAGGGCGTTGTTGCCGAGAATGGAGCGTGCATCGTGGCTACGGGAGGAGGATTACCTACATGGAAAGATAACATGGAGTGGCTCAACGAGCATGGCTTGACGTTGTATCTACGACGCGATGCCGACTCTATTCTGCGTCGTCTGTCGGCCTATGGTAGGGAGAAACGCCCGATGTTTAGGGGTAAGAGCGACGAGGAGTTGTTGGCTTTTATGAAGCAACAGGTGGGGGAACGAGAGACTTTCTATGGTCGCGCACATCATACTATCGATTGCTCGGCAATCAGTGATGATGAGGCCGAAAATAGAGTTGTTGAAATTATTGATAATCAGATAAATGGATAATAGAGCTATAGGAGTTTACGATTCTGGCTTTGGTGGTCTTTCGGTGTGGCTTGAGCTGCGACGACACCTGCCAAATGAGTCGCTCGTATATCTGGGCGACGGCAAGAATTGTCCCTATGGCGGTAGAGCACGTGAGCAGATTCGAGGCTTTGCCGAGGCGGCTGTCGAGAGGCTTGTTGCCGAGGGTGTCAAGATGGTTGTTGTGGGGTGCAATACGGCCACTACGGCAGCTATCGACTATCTGCGTGAGCGATGGGCCGATATGCCTATCGTAGGTCTTGAGCCTGCGGTAAAACCCGCTTGCCTTACCACCAAGAGTCGCCGCATAGCGGTACTTGCTACGGAGCATAGCCTCTCGAGCGATATGTTCCTAAATACGGCTGCGCGCTATGCCTCGGATGTCGAGGTTATCAAGGTCGTTGGCCGCGATTTTGTCGAGATTGTCGAGGCCTGCGAGGAACATAGTGCGCGTGCTGAGGAGGCAGTGCGCAGAGTTGTCGCTCCGTTGCGAGCGTCGGGTGTCGATAGGGTAGTTCTCGGTTGCACACACTATCCATTCTTGCGTCCGCTTATCGAGCGTGAGCTTGCGGGTTGCAATATCGAGGTTATCGACTCGGGCGAGGCTGTAGCTCGCCGTGTGGAGTGGTTGCTCGATAGATATGATTTGCGTGCTGATGGTACGATGCAGCCTACATTTGGTTTTCTTTCGTTTGCCGACGAGGAGTATCGTCAAAATCTTGAGCGCAAGGCACTTGCGCTACTTTAATCATCTAAATATTCGAATAAAAGCGAGGATGCGGGGATAAAATTTCCGTATCTCGAAAAATTGTCGTATCTTCGTACGATTTATTTGTGTACTTGTCGTGTAACGCAAAACAAGGGATTATGACCAAAGATTACAACAATAGACGAACACAGCCTAACGATGTCCGCAAGGGTGCTGCACGTGGCGATGCTGCGGCATCTGAGTCGCAGATGGTTACTGTTCGAGATAACATACGCCTTGTATCGGGCTTTGTGCTGATGGTCTTCGGCGCATTTCTATTCTTCTCTATTTTGTCGTTCTTCTTCTATTGGAAGGAGGATATGAGTGCTCTTGCCGAGGTGGGTGTGCCAATGAGCGATCCCCGCTTTAGCAATGTCTGCGGTCGTGGTGGTGCAAGCGTGGCAAGCAGCATTGTCGGTGGAGGCTTCGGTCTCTTCGCAATAGTTATCCCTATGTTGTTGATGAAATGGGGCTGGCGTCTATTTCGCTATGTTCCGTTGCGTCTACTACGCACAGTACCTATCTATGGCCTCATTCTTATCTTTGGCTCGCTGACTCTTGGCTTTATCTTTGGCACATCGTGGGATATCTTCGGTTCGGGCCTTGGAGGTGGCTATGGCGTGGCTATGTGCCAAGAACTTAAGACGCTTACGGGTTTTATTGGCACTCTGCTGATTATCATTGCTGGTTGGATTCTTATAGGCTTGCTTATTAACCGTAACTTCTTGCGCGATGTCGATAAGAAGAGTAAGAAGGTGGCAGGTGGCGTGACACACGCTACGCGTCGTATATGGGGTTATATGCACCATTCACGTTCGGCCGATGATGATGATCTTGCAATTGACGATGAGGAGTATGACGAAGAGGATATTGCGGATGTTGAGCAGACGGAGTCGCAGCCTGTCGCTAAAGATGAGAATATTGTCCATGTGTCAGTAGATAGCTCTGAAATGGAGGATGACGACGATGAGGTATACACAATCTCTACCGAACCCTGCACTGAGGAGGATAAGAAAGCAGAGTTGGTGTCAGCGCCACAATGCGAGGATCTCTTAGATGATATTCGCCCTATGGATGCAAGCGAGGCCGAGAGTACGCTTGGCGTTGAGGCGCAGGGTGACGATGACGAACTGATTATCACTGTCGAGCATCACGAGGCTGAGGTTGTTGACGAAAAGGAGATCGAGAGTGATCTCTACGATCCTATGCGTGATCTGCATAGCTATACACCTCCTACGCCATCGTTGCTCACCGACCATAAGTCGCGTGCGGTTGTCGATGAGAAGGAGATCTTCCAGAATAAGGAGCGTATCCGCGAGACGTTGCTCAACTTCGGTATTCCAATTCGTAGTATGCATGCTACGGTAGGCCCCACTGTCACACTCTATGAGATTGTTCAGGAGCAGGGTGTTAAGATTTCGAAGATTCAGGGCTTGGAGAATGATATTGCGCAGAATCTCAAGGCTTTGGGTATCCGTATTATCGCACCTATTCCAGGTAAGGGTACTGTGGGTATCGAGGTGCCTAATCTCACGAAGCAGACCGTGTCGATGCGTTCTGCTATCTGCTCGCGCGAGTTCCAGGAGTCGCGCGCTGAGCTTCCAGTGGTTATTGGTCGCACTATCCAGAACGAAAACTATACCTTCGATTTGGCTAAGATGCCACACTTGCTTGTAGCAGGTGCTACAGGTCAGGGTAAGTCGGTAGGTCTTAATGCTATCATCACTTCGCTGCTCTATCGCAAGCATCCAGCCGAGCTTAAATTTGTGCTTATCGACCCCAAGATGGTGGAGTTCTCGTTGTACAACAAGCTCGAGCGCCACTTCCTCGCAAAGATGGAGTCGGAGGATGAGGCTATTGTTACCGATCCCAAGAAGGCTGTATATACACTCAATGCTCTGTGTACAGAGATGGCCAACCGTCTGGAGTTGTGTAAGGCGGCACATGCCAAGAATATCGTTGAGTACAACGAAAAGTTCCTCAATCGCCGTCTTAACCCCGAGAAGGGTCACCAGTTTATGCCCTATATCGTGGTTATCATCGACGAGTTTGCCGATCTTATCATGACCGCCAAGGAGGTTGAAGCACCTGTCATGCGTCTTGCCCAAAAGGCACGAGCTGTCGGTATCCATCTTATTGTCGCTACACAGCGTCCCGATGTTAAGGTCATCACGGGTGGTATCAAGGCTAACTTCCCTGCACGTATCGCCTTCCGTGTTATGCAGATGACCGACTCGCGAACGATTATCGACCAGCCGGGTGCTAACCAACTTATCGGTCGTGGCGATATGCTTCTCTCGAATGGTGGAGAGCTTATACGTATTCAGTGCGCCTTTGTCGATACTCCCGAGGTAGAGAATATCGTCGAGCACATCCATGCTCAGCAGGGCTATCCTTCGGCATACAACCTTCCCGACTACGCTCCCGAGGCGGGTGGCGAGATGTCACCATCGTTCGGTAGCGAGGAGAGTAGTGCTCCGCAGAAGTACGATCCTAAGTTTGGCGAGATTGCCCGCGAAGCCGTGGCTAACGGCATGATATCAACCTCTATGATTCAGCGTAACTTCGAGGTGGGCTTCAACCGTGCAGGACGTATCATGCTACAGCTCGAACGTGCTGGTATCGTAGGTCCGCAGATAGGCTCTAAGCCTCGCGAGATAAAGTTCTACGACCTACAGTCGTTGGAGGCTAAGTTGCAGGATTTGGGTGTTTTCTAAAATAAGTAGAATGATGAAACGTGCAATAACCCTAATTATAACTATCCTCTCCACGACTAACCTATGGGCGCAGACTACGGCTGGCGAGTGGCTCGAGGCGTTGCATCGTACACTCGGCAAACGCTATGCTACCTATATGACGGTCTCGGGTGAGAATATGGGTGGTATGAATGGCTATTTTGTTGTGGATGGCGATAGCTACTATCTAACGCTTGGTGCTATGGAGGTATATTGCGACGGTAAGCTACGCTACGAGGTGAATAACAGCCGTAAGGAGGTTGTTGAGGATAGCGCAAATCTCGAGGCTCGCGATATTCTCACAAATCCTACGCGGGCTTTCGACTTCGTGTCGGATATCTACTCTATGGATATTTTGACGAGTGCAGCAAATCGAGCAAAGATTCGAGTGATGCCTAAGGAGGATATTACAGAGCTTACCATATATCTCGAGGTTGTGAAGCAGGGTAGCCGAGTGCTTCCTGAGCGTGTTACCTATGACTATGATGGCGAGAGCTACACCATAGAACTCAGCATTGTTGAGGGCAATAACGATACTGTTCCCAAGTGGAATAAGACGGAGTATAGGGCCTACGATATCGTATCATTTTTGTAAATCAGAGAGTAATAACAAATAACTATTGATTATATGAAGAGACTTTTTTCGCTATTGGCACTATTGATGGTGACAAGCTGTTCGGTTGTTGATGATGCCTTCGAGAATGAGGAACCACAGACCTATACCGAGGCTGTAGTTGAGAGCTTCGAGCAGAATCTACCTTTGGCCGATGGCTATAACTATGGTTATACCTCCGAGACCCTCGATTTCCAGTACTTCTATAACGAGGAGTATGCCTATTGGGGTGGTTTTGCGCAGGCTGCAATGTACGATATGGAGGATGGCACGTTCCTAAATCAGTATAGCGTATACAACGTAGATCCCGCGTCGGGCGATGCCTATATGTTGTACTACTACGATGCGTTTAACGAACCATGCGATATCTTGTGCCGCTACCACGGCTCATACCAGTTTACGACAGTTCGCCTTAACCTCACGACCTATACCTATATGTCAATCACGGATGAGGATTGCAACGCTTTTGCTCGCGCTTTTAGCGATGGTGACTACCTTAAGGTTAGCTTTACAGCCCTGCTTAAGGATAAGGTTGAGGGTGCTACCGTAGATTGCTACGTGGTGGATTATCGCGATGGCAAGCGCTTTGTAGCCGATAATTGGGCTAGCTATGATATCAGTGCTCTTGCTGGTGAGCTTTGGGGTATTCGTATTCGTCTTGAGACTACCGATGTGGGTGAGTGGGGAGCTAACACACCTCTCTATATATGTCTTGATGACCTTACCTACACCTATACTATTGCCTTGTGATAAGGGCTATCAGCGCCATATCCCAAAAGTAACACCCCTCGGGCTGTACGTTTTGTACGATCCCGAGGGGTATTCTTTTGCGATAGGCCACACCTAACTCCGTCTAACAAGAAATAGAGGTTGTATGGCCGAAGATGAAATTTTATCTTCTCTGCACACTTATTCTATTATTTGTGTCAAGTCTGCGATAGCCACTGCTTGAACTCCGCAACACGAGCCTTAGGGATTACGATGCGCTCAGGGGCCTCGATATTGAGGTTAAGCGATAGACGGCTACCAAACCAGACCGACACATCCTTTACAGCGCGGCGCGATACGATAAACTGTCGGTTAGCTCTAAAAAATAGCTTCGGCGATAGCTGCTGGCTAAGGCTCTCAAGAGTTTTATCCACGGGGTAGGTTACGCCATCATGCGTGGTGAGTGTAACCCTCTCGGCAAAGGTGTAGAAGAAGGCGACATCATCCATAGCTATAGGTATTATCCTATCCTTGTATCTTACAAGCATAGTCTGCAACTGCCCACCAACACTCTCTACTACGTTGGACGTTTTGTTTTGCTGTTGCAGTATCGATGCCTCTGTTGGCTCGTTAGCTTTAAGACGCTCCAGCTTCTCCAAAGAGCGGCGTAGATCCTCCTCCTGAAAGGGCTTAAGAAGGTAGTCGATGCTATTTACCTTGAAGGCCTGTAGTGCATATTGGTCGTAGGCCGTAGTAAATATAATAGGAATGTCTATATCAACGCTGCGGAAGATACGGAACGAATCACCATCGGCCAGGTGTATATCCATAAATACGATGTCGGCTTCGACCCTTGATGAGAAAAATTCCACAGCCTCATCTACCGACTCCAATGTGGTTATAATCTCGATATTGGGATCGATGTTTAGGAGCATGCTGCGAAGATTTACTACCGCTGCGGTCTCATCTTCAACAATAATAACTCGTCTGATACTCATCGCCATTATCGCTTAATTGTTAGGTTCTTCAAGGGGTAGACGCACCATAAAGCGGCTCTCGTCCTCGACAATCTCAATCTCGCGACCGCTGATAATTTGCCAGCGGCTATTCAAATTTTGTAGACCAATACCTGTCGAAGGTTCTGTGTCGAGCTTCGGCTTCTTGGGATTTTCGATCTCGAGATAGTTATTCACGGTGCGAATAGTGATATGCAACGGACTCCTCGAGGTGATGCTATTATGCTTTACGGCATTGCCAATAAGTGGTTGCAGCGATAGCGCAGGTAGTTGCCAACCCTGATATTTCTCCTCAATGTCGAAGTCGAAGAATAGCTTCTCGGCATAACGAATCTTGAAGAGGTAGGCATACGCCTCGGCAAAGGCTATCTCCTCGCCAAGCGTCGTCTTGTGGCTCTGACCATTCTGAATGATATAACGGAAGGTGTAGGAGAGTTGGTCGATATACTCCAAAGCACGTTTATCATCCCTCTCTCTTACGAGCATCGCCAATGAGTTGAGCGAGTTGAAGAAGAAATGAGGGTTGATCTGTCCCACGAGCATATTGTAGCGTGTCGAGAGGTTCTCGTTTTTGAGTCGTTCGTTCTCAACCACAATCGCCTGACGTTGGCGCATAAGGATATAGATGCGTGCGTAGAGAATCGTCACGGCAAGCATAAACAGCGACTTAGTGAGTACAATAAGATATGTGCTATTGTGTGCATCTGCCGAGAAGAAAAATACGATACGCATCAAACCGTTGCGGAACGAGGTTACGGGGGCGAGATACAATGCTGCTGAGGCGAGTAGTATCACGAAGAGAACTCTATGAGCGAATACCTTGTTAGAGTAGCTACCGTTGCGCTGTGGTAGCGTGAGAATCACAAGCATCAGGAACGAGATAATAGCATAATAGGCTATCTGCCATATAAACTCTACCGTGCGGCTTGGACGGTCGTAGAGCGTGTCGAAGTCGAACTCCTCGCCATTACGCACATATACCTCCTTGAGGCGCATATGTGCTTTTGCTAGCTGCTCTGCCGAGTAGTTCTCGGCACGCGGCATCGTGGTACTAAACTCTAAGCGGTCACCATCCTGAAGCTTGTGGGTGTGTATCTGCCACTCTGTAACATAGATGCTATCGCGCTCCTCGCAGTCACAGATGATGTATCCGTATAGGTCATCCGTGAAGTGTAGCACACCGCTACGATGTATCTCCTTCTCGCTACGCTGCAACAACTCACGTCCGCTACGCTGATTCATGCCACGATCGGTGATGATAGGCAACAATAGGTAGGAGAAGTTGATGACAAGGCTGAGGGCTACGGCTGTGAGAATGTGTAGTCCAATATGACTTCTTATTCGCTTCATCTATGTTTGGTTTGTGGTGTTTGTCTAACTTACTCCTTATCCTCGTACCAAGAGGCATAGGTGCGATAATCGCGTGCTGTGCGACGGATAATCTCCTCGCGCTGCTCGGGGGTTACATCCTTCACCTTCTTAGCAGGAACGCCAGCATATACCGAGTTGGGCTCAAGCTTCTGGTTAGAAAGCACAAGAGCGTTAGCCGCTACGATACATCCTGTAGCTACTACAGCATTATCCAAGATTGTTGCACCCATGCCGATAAGACAGTCATCCTCGATAATTGCACCATGAATCACGGCATTGTGACCTACCGATACGAAGTTGCCAATGTGGGTCTGTGATGGATTCTTCGAACCGTCGTAAAGGGTGTGGATAACCACGCCATCCTGAATGTTTGAGTTGTTACCAATGGTGATTGCATTGACATCACCACGCAATACGGCATTGTACCAAATCGAGCAGTTCTCGCCAATCTTTACATTGCCGATGATCGCTGCATTCTCTGCCAACCATGTATCATTGCCAATCTCGGGCTCGTGGCCTCGTACCTTTCTAATAAGTGCCATAATCTATTCTGTTTTTATGTTTTACTTTTTGTCAAATTCTACTCAAATTGCTTTGCCTCCTGCCAATACTCCTCCATCTGGTTAAGTGATAGCTCGTGTAGGCTCTTGCCGCTCTGCTCTGCACGGCTCTCCATATGGTTGAAGCGGTGTATGAACTTCTTATTTGTGCGCTCCAATGCCGCCTCGGGATCGATGCCATAGAGTCGGCAGGCGTTGATAAGTGCGAAGAAGAGGTCGCCCATCTCAGCCTCAAGGTTGGACTTGTTGTCTGCCTTAATTTCGGTATCTACCTCCATGAGCTCCTCCTTGACCTTATCCCATACATCCTCCTTCTTCTCCCAGTCGAAACCCGTAGCTGCGGCCTTCTCGCCGATACGGAATGCCTTGACCATCGAGGGTAGCGATACGGGAACGCCGCCCAATGTGCCGCCCTTGCGGTTCTTCTTGCGGAGCTTGAGAGCCTCCCAATTCTGTTTTACCTGCTCGGGAGTATCGGCATGAATGTCGCCGTAGACGTGTGGATGGCGGTAGATAAGCTTGTCGCACACACCATTTGCTACATCCGTATAGTTGAACGCCCCCTGCTCCTCGCCAAGTTTCGAGTAGAATACAACGTGTAGAAGAAGGTCGCCAAGCTCCTCCTTGATACCCTCCATATTCTTCTCCGTAATAGCGTCGGCAAGTTCGTAGGTCTCCTCAATGGTGTTGTTGCGCAGTGTGTCGAAGGTCTGCTCTCTATCCCATGGACACTCTCTGCGCAGCGTGTCCATAACCTCGAGTAGTCGTGATGTGGCCTTCTCGGCCTCAGGTCTATTCATATATTTAGTTTTTACGTTTAATTCGTCTGAATGGGAGCTTGAGTACTCCGAAGAATGCTTCGCCAAAGATGCCGCTCGACATCTTCGATGTTCCAGCCTCGCGATCGATAAATATGATTGATACTTCGCCAAGTTTAAAGCCAAGTCGCCATGCCGAGTACTTCATCTCGATCTGGAAGCCATAACCGTTCATCTGTACGGCATCGAGATCCAGAGTCTCGAGTACTTTGCGGCTATAGCCCACAAAACCGGCTGTAGCATCGGCTATGGGCATGCGTGTTACGATGCGGACATATTTCGATGCAAAGTAGGACATTAGCAGTCGTCCCATTGGCCAATTTACAACATTCACACCCTTACAGTATCGCGAACCGATGACCATGTCGTTTTCCTCGAGGGCGATATCCAAACGCATCAAATCATCGGGGTTGTGCGAGAAGTCGCAATCCATCTCGAAGATGCGGTCGTAGCCATGCTCCAGAGCATACTTAAAGCCCGCGATATAGGCTGTGCCGAGGCCGAGTTTACCACGACGCTCCAAGAGGTGTAGTCGTTCGCCGTAGCTCTGCTGCTGCTCGCGTACGAGGTCTGCTGTGCCGTCGGGCGACGAGTCATCGACAATAAGCAGGTCGAAATTCAGCTCGAGCGACATCACTCGCTGAATCATTGCTACGATGTTTTCTCGCTCGTTGTATGTGGGTATAATAATAACTCTTTTCATTACATCATCCTATTAAAGTGGCGTCGGCCAAAGAGGTAACGCACAACTATCGAGAATCGGTATATGTTTTCTGCCTTTTTCTTACGTATCACTTCTCGACGTTTCTTGCTGAGTATCTTGTGCCAAGCAATAAACGAACCCCAGGCACGCACTATGGCCCAAGCTCTCTCTGGTTGAAGCGTTAGAAGTAGTAGGGCAGCCTCGGCCATATCGGTAAATGGTCGTATAGTGGCTACCACCAAGCGCTGCATAGGTGTCGAGCACTTGTAGAGCATTGCAAGGTTGTTGCGGTGGTTGAGGTATATCTTCTGTGCCGAAGGTTTCAGCGTGCCACCACCGAGGTGATAAACTACAGAACGAGGCTCGACGACTATACGCCAACCACTGAGTTGCATGCGCCACTGGAGGTCTATCTCCTCCATGTGTGCGAAGAAATCCTCGTCGAAGCCTCCGAGCGAGTGGAATACCTCGGCACGACAACATAGTGCAGCACCGCTGCCCCAAAATATGTCGCGTCGAGAGTCATACTGCCCCATATCTTTTTCCGTAGTCGAGAGTATGCGACCACGACAGAAGGGATAGCCCAGATAGTCGATAAAACCTCCCGAAGCCCCAGCGTACTCAAACTCATCGCGATGCTCCGAGGACAGTAGCTTGGGTACTACGGCAGCAACATCTCCTTCAGCGTCGAGGGTGTCGATAAGCGGTCTTAGCCAGCCATCGCTCACCTCAACATCGTTATTTAGAAGTAGGTAGTAGTCGCTCTTTATCTCTCTTAATGCGCGGTTATAGCCGCCAGCAAAGCCGTAATTGTGTTCCAAACGCACTACACGTAACGTGGGGTAGTTTAGCGCAAGCCATGCCAACGAGTCATCCGTAGAGCCGTTGTCGGCAATGACAACCTCCACGCCCTCCATCGTCGAGCTATGCTCAACAACCGAGGGTAGAAAACGCTCCATGTGGCGACGTCCGTTCCAGTTGAGTATTACGACACTAAGTCTCATCACTTGTTGTATTATTCCTCCTTCTTATACTTCCAGCGACGGTGTGACCACAACCATAGGTGAGGTGTAGCGCATATCTCGCGCTCCAATACACGAATGTATCGCTCGGTAATTTCGAACTCGGCAACCTCCTCCTTGCCATCGTAGAGCAGCTCTACGAAGATTTCATACTCGCCACGACGACGATACTTTAGACCAATATACCACACGGGAATATGGAGCTTGAGGGCAAGTTGTTCACCACCCTCGGCAAATATTGTATCCTGATTAAGAAAACGGAACCAATGCGAGTCTTTGTGGCGATATGGATTCTGATCGGCAATAAGGCCCATGGAGAGGAATCTCTCAGCGCCCTTACCTCCGCGATTCTTGAGAAAGTAGCGTAGGCTCTCGTCGCGAGGTACAGTCTCGGTGTTTGGTGTGTTGCGCAGTCGCCTGAAGAGATAGTCGAGTGCGCTATTCTGCAATGGGTGGAATACACTCACGAGCTTGTGGCTGGGGTTGTAAAGGCCAATGGCCATAAGATACTCCCAACATCCCAAGTGACCAGCCATCATTATCAAGTCATCCCCCTTTGTAGCTTCAATATACTCCTCGACACCCGGAAATGTTGCTTGTTGTTTAAGCTTTTCGGGTGTAATGCCCGCAAGACTAATGGTGTTGATAATCTGTTCGGCAAGGTTTCGGTAGCATTTATGCATTATGCTACACAACTCCTCTTCGTCTCGTTCGGGGAAGGCGTTGCGGAGGTTGGTTATAATTACATCTTTACGATAGTGCAATACGAATCGCAAGATGAAGTATATAAAATCCTCGATGACATAGTAGCGCACCCAGCGTGGCAATATTGCCACCATTCGGCAGAGTGCGAATAGTAGGTTAGAGAGAAATCTCTCGCCACGTGTCAGCGTATATCTGTTGTTGTCCTTAGCCATTGTATTATTCTTCCTCTTCCTCTTGATCGTTCGACGTATTCAGTGCCTTAGGGTCATAACCTGCAACAACGATTACAAACTCACCCTTAGGCTCCTTCTCGCGGAAGTGTGCCAATACCTCAGCTACGCTACCTCGCACCGTCTCCTCAAACTTCTTGGTAATCTCTCGAACAACAGCTACACGTCGCTCCTCACCCATAGTCTCGGCAATCTGCTCAAGGCACTTCACAACACGGTATGGCGACTCATAAAGTACCAGTGTGCGAGGCTCTATGGCGAGCTCCTGCAGGCGTTTCATGCGACCCTTTTTCTGTGGTAGAAAACCCTCGAAACAGAATCTGTCGCATGGAAAGCCACTCTGCACCACAGCGGGAATGAGTGCTGTAGCTCCAGGAAGTGTAACAACCTCTATGCCCTCCTCCACGCACTTACGTACAAGCAAGAAACCAGGATCGGAGATGCCTGGTGTGCCGGCATCCGACACTAATGCTACATCGCGACCTGCGGCAATAGCCTCGGCAACGCGATTGACCGTGGCGTGCTCGTTGAACTTATGGTGTGAGTGCATAGGCTTTTCGATGCCGAGGTGGTGCAACAGAAACGATGTGGTGCGCGTATCCTCAGCGAGGATGAAATCAACGCTCTTCAGTACGTTTATTGCGCGGAGCGTGATATCTTCGAGATTACCTATCGGTGTAGGTACAACATAGAGTGCTGCCATAGCTTATGATAGTTTACGTTCGAGTAGCGAGATAAGTAGTTTAGCCCCCTCCGAGTCGGGATTCCATGCGAAGTTTTCGACGATGTAGATCATGCACTCGTCCAAATCCTCAAACTCATTGAGCGTCTCGATTGTCGCCTCATAGCGGTCGCTGTTGCCATCGAAAAGGTCGCGTACCATGAGGAACTTATCGTTGATGCCTATCGCTTTGCGTAGGTCACTTATGCGGTTAAAAGGCGTGGTTGGCTGCTCCTCGGCTGCGAGCTTGTCGCCAAGAACAGTCACCTTGCTGCCAAGTAGATCCCCAAGACGTGTTGTTGCAGCATCGTTGATTGTCGTAGCTGCGACTGGCTGGGGGATAATCTCTTCTACAACTGTAGGCGCGGGGTCTGCCTTATCGTTTGAGCTGCCCAATACTGCCTCTACCTCCTCGATAGGTGTGGGCTGTGGCTCGTAGATAGATGTCAAGTTACGACTCTTTGGCGTAGCCTTTGTGGTGGCCTTTGCGGGTGTAGACTCCGACTGCTCGGGTGTCGTAGGTGTGTTGTAGAGCGATATCATACGACGGCTCGACTTGCTGCGCACGGGAATATCCTCGATTCCGAAAAGACTCTCGCTAACCATCGCAGGTGCGCTATCGGCCACAACCTCCGCCTTAGGCTCATCAACTACCTCTGGTTCGGGCTCATCAACTATCTCTGGTTCGGGCTCATCAACTACCTTTGGTTCGGGCTCCGCCGCTGGTTCGGGCTCAATTTCTCCCTCCGATTCAACCTCTGGCTCTGGTGTAGGTTCTGCGATCTCCTCGGGTTCTGCTGCCACAGTTTCAATTTCGAGTTCCGTTACAACCTCTGACTCGGCCTTCTCCTCAATCGAGGGTGTTAGACCCAATAGAGCGTCAATGTCGAGTGCATCATCAAAGCTATCCACAATAGAGTTTTCGATAACCTCCGTAGCGGCAGACTCTGTAATAACCTCTGTGACCTCCTCGATAGTTATTTTAGGGGTGCTTTCGGCAACTACCTCCACTACGGGAGAGGTTGCAGTCGCAGGCTTCTCAAGGCCGATATTCATCACGGCTTCGTAGAGTGCGCGTAGCTCCTCGAGGACTATATCTCGTTCGATGGCTGGTACGTGCGATGCACTCTCCCAGCTATTTGTAAGAGTTGTCAGATGTGACAACATCTCAGCGATACTCTTATTCTTCATCTGTAAAAATAACTATATATGTATATAACGTATCAAAGGTACGAAAAAAAATGTAAAGTGCAAAACGTACGATGTTATTCTGCTGGTGAGCAACCATATTTTGCTATATGAGGACTAAATCAAATGTGCGTTGTGTCGAAATTCAAAGCTGATTAAGGGTGACTGACTCTCTATTTTGGTCGATTCACCGCCAAGGGTTATGCAATTAATAAAAAAAGTGTTACTTTCGCAAGCGAAAAGATATGCAAATAAAAAACAGATATACAGATGAAAAAATTAATGTTGATTATCCCGATGCTCTTTCTTGCAGTTTCAGCTGCTGCGCAGTCGGGTCGTCTGAATGCTACTATCATTGACGGGGAGACGAAAGAAGGTGTGGTTGGTGCTATTGTTGAGGTTGTCTCTTCTGTCGATGATAGTTTTCGTAGACATACCACGACAGGTGCTAATGGCGTGGTTAGCTTCACGGGTTTGCGTGATGGCGACTATACGATGACAGTCATGTTTATCGGCTATGCGACTCATCGCCAGGAGGTGAAGGTCAAGGGTGTGGTAAACCTTGGTGTAGTAGAGCTATCGCCTGAGAATGTAGCTATCGAAACTATCGTTAAGGAGGTGCAGGCGTTGCGAACTTCGCAGAATGGCGATACGGTAGCGTACAATGCTGCGGCCTTTAAGGTGGCGGCAGATGCCGATGTCGAGGGCTTGCTTAAAAAGATGCCTGGTATCACCGTGTCGAATGGTACGGTAGAGGCTCAGGGTGAGCAGGTTAAGAAGATCTTTGTCGATGGTAAGGAGTTTTTTGGCGAGGATGTCTCTACGGCCTTGAACTCGTTGCCTGCCGAGTCGGTAGACCGCGTTGAGGTATTCAATAAGTTGTCTGATAATGCCGAGTTCTCGGGTATGGATGATGGCGAGGGCTACAAGGCAATTAATATCGTTACCCACTCGAATATGCGTCAGGGTGTCTTCGGTAAGCTCTATGGCGGCTATGGTTATCAGCCCGATACGGATGGTGGTGCTCCCGAGATAGATTTTAAGGATGATGCAGTGTATAACCCTGAGATTGGTAGTGTTACATCGCCCCATAAGTTCAATATCGGCGGTAATGTAAACTATTTCCAGGGCTCGTCACGACTCTCGGTTATTGGTATGTTCAATAACGTAAACCAGCAGAACTTCTCGTTTGAGGATATCCTCGGTGTAACGGGCGGTGGCGGCGGTATGGGCCCTGGTGGCGGCCGTGGTGTAGGTCGCTACATGGTACGTCCTCAGAGTGGTGTTGCTCTTGTCGGCTCAATCGGTGTGCAGTACTCCGATTCGTGGGGCGAGGGCGATAAGGTTAAGCTCAATGGCTCGTACTTCTACAACGATACTAATACGAAGAATAAGAGCGTTTTGCAGAAGTGGTACGAGAGCCCATCGCCAGATGACTATCTTGAGCAGGAGGGTGAGTCGGAGACTCGTAACTTTAATCACCGCTTCAACGCCCGCGTTGATTGGACTATCAACAAGAATATGTCGTTGATGTCGCGCACGAACTTCAGCTTACAGGGTAACGACCCCTATAGCTTGCAGTATGGTGAGTTGGAGGGAGAGACTGCCGAGATGAAGAATCTGCCTTACGAGATGCTCTATAGCGGTTCTGAGGGCTCGTCGCGAGCATTCCGTTTCAATGAGTTCTTGCAGTATCGTGTTAAGCTCGGTAAGGCAGGTCGTACGATTACGGTTGATGGTCGCTACAGTATGCGTAACACGCCTAAGTCGTGGTCAAACAGCTTCTCGACGCTCAATACAATATTTAATCCCGAGACTGGTGAGGTGTCGCCCGATTTGCGCTACGTATCGTCGTTTGCGCCTCAGAGCGAGACCGATATCAGTGCAAACTTTACCTATACCGAGCCAGTAGCGAAGAATGCTCAGGTGAGTGTGCAGTATCGCTTCGAGATGGAGGATCAGGATATTAACAAGACGGCATATATCACCGATGATAGCTATAATATCGAGGGTCGTCAGCCCGATGCATCGCTCTCGTCGATGACCGACAGCCGCAATATGGAGCACCGTGTAGGCCCTGGCTTCCGCTATGCTAAGGATCGTAATACGTTTATTGCGAATGTCTACTATCAGCACTCTATGCTTGATGGTTTGGTTAAGGGTGAAAATATCGTGCGTGACTTCAACCATGTGACCTACTTTATGATGGGTAACATTGCGTTTAATCCACAGAATTCGATTCGTATATTCGTGAACTCTTACACGCAGAATCCCGATGTCCGCAACTTGCAGGATATCTACGATGTGTCGAATGCACAGTACTTGTCGAAGGGTAATTCGGAGTTGATTTCGTCGTATAACCACCGCGTAAACTTCCACTACGTACGCTCGAACATCGAGAAGGGTCGTACCTTTATGTGGATGTTCTCGGGTAATATCACGCAGGACTATATCGGTCAGTCGATTACCTATAACCCCGAGACCATCACAATTGACGGTACGGACTACAACCCTTTGCAGTACTCGACATACGAGAATATGAATGGCTACAGCCAGTTGCGTACGCATATCAGCTATGGTTTCCCCGTAAACTTCATTAAGTGTAACCTTAATCTTATGGCTGGTTATAGCTGGACACGTACTCCTTCGATGATCAATGGCGAGCACAACATTACAAGCAATATGGGTTACGATGCAATGTTCTCTCTCGGTAGCAACATCTCAGAGAATATCGACTTTACTATCCAGTGGAACGGTATGTACAATGATGCTAAGCAGTCGCTCTCGACACGTGGCGGCGCTAACCAGTACTTCAACCACACGGCTTCGGGTACGTTGAAGTGGGTCTTCTGGAAGGGCTTTACACTTACGGCAGCTGTTAATTACAACCAGTATATTGGCTTTACGGACAACTACAACGAGGATTACCTTATCTGCAACGTATATCTCGGCAAGAAGCTCTTTAAGAACCAGCGTGGCGAGATTATGGTGGGTGTAAATGACCTTCTCAACGAGAATACAGCCTTTGTTCGCACCGTAGGTAGTGGTTATACTCAGAACTCATGGAATAGCGTTGTAGGTCGTTACTTCACCATTCAGTTTAACTACAACTTGCGCCACTTCGGTAAGAATGCATCGAAGGATACAAGCAAGTATGAGGGTATGGACGTAGCGCCTGGCAAGATGCCTTTTAGACCTCCACACATGATGCGATAGGTCGCAATGTAAAATACTCTATAAAGGATTGCCCCGCAGGACAATCCTTTTTTTTGTGTCTATTAGAGGGTGTCATCCTGAGCGCAGTCGATGGAGCTTCTCTGTGACAATATACTATGTGAGTTTTGTGTGTTGTCGCTTGTCAGCTCGGAGGGGATGCCTCGACTTTGCTCAGCATGACATGGGTGGAGTTTGTTGCGTTCATTATATGTAATTGAAAAAAAGTTGCTCAAAAATTTGGAAAATTCATAAAATTTGCAGTATCTTTGTGATATCAAAATAATATCACTTTGTATCGCAATTTGAATAGTCTAACTTAAAACCTATAACCTATGAAAACTAAGATGAACATTTTGAATTGGATCTTTGGTGGTCTATCGTTTGGTAAGTTGCGTGTGTGGCCATGGAAGGCGGAGTTTTGGCGTTTGCGCTGTGGTCGTAATGATGCAGATATTCGCGCTTAAATCAGTGGCTAAAGCGTATTAAAGAAGAACATAACTTAAAACCTATAACCTATGAAAAATTACACTTATTCTGGTTGGAAACTTAACGGTTTCGTGGCGCTGTTGCTCAACGTGGCGTTGTGCGCAGCAGCTATCTATTTGCTCGTAAATATGGCTAATGATTACGATTTCCAGGTTTGGAAGTTGGTGTGTGTGGGTCTACTTGCGCTCTTTGCCTTCATTATGGTCTTTGGCTACGTAATGCTCGAGCCCAACGAATCGCGCGTGTTGCTATTCTTTGGTAATTATCGTGGTACGTTCTACAATACGGGTTTCTAGTGGATTAATCCTTTGATGTCGGCTAAGAAGCTCTCGATGCGTGCGCGTAACCTCAATGTAGACCCTATCAAGGTAAATGATAAGGCAGGTAACCCTATTCTTATCGGCTTGGTTGTAGTGTGGAAGATTAAGAATGATGGTGCATACAACGCTGTATTCGAGATCGATTCACCATCGGAGTTGGGTGCTTCGGGTGCTAATGCTCGTATGAATGTCTTGGAGAACTTCGTGGCTGTGCAGAGCGACTCGGCGTTGCGCCAGGTTGCGGGTATGTATGCTTATGATGAGAATACCAACTCTTCGCCCGAGGAGGTGACGTTGCGTTCGGGTGGTGAGGAGATTAACGAGCGTCTTACGGATGAGCTTAACGATCGCCTCTCGATTGCAGGTATCGAGGTTGTTGAGGCACGCCTTAACTATTTGGCATACGCTCCCGAGATTGCGGCTGCTATGTTGCGTCGTCAGCAGGCCGATGCTATCATCTCGGCTCGAGAGAAGATTGTCGAGGGTGCTGTGTCAATGGTGAAAATCGCTCTTGAGCGTCTTTCGGTTGAGGAAGTTGTCGAGCTCGACGAGGAGCGTAAGGCAGCTATGGTCAGCAACTTGCTCGTGGTGTTGTGTGCCGATGAGGCAGCACAGCCTGTGGTAAATACTGGTACATTGCATAACTAGCGAGGCGTATGGCAGCTAAGGAGCAAAATGCACGAAGCTTTGTCCTGCGTGTCGATGGCGACACGATGGATGCTTTGGAGGTGTGGGCTGCCGACGAGTTTCGCTCAGTCAATGGACAGCTACAGTGGATAATTGCCGAGGCCTTGCGTCGTAGCGGACGCAAGCCTCGCGCAAAACGTAAAACTAACGGAGAAACCAATGAAACTAAAGAATAGATATACCACTTGGAATTTGCGCCTTGTCACTTTGAACAAGGCACAGCAACGCCTTAGAAGAAGAAAGGAGTATAACTTTAAGCTGTCGTTGAGCGATATACTGATGTCCATCTCGGCTATCTTATTGATCGATGCCGATAGCGTAATTGCTAATTTCGCTCGCGAAGGAGTGGAGTGGCAGATAGCAGCAATTCTCGCGCTTATCACACTCTTTGGCATTGGTCTTATTCTGAAGTTTCGACGCAAAGCACCGCGCCCCTGCTGGACAAGGATGTCGTGGGGTACGTCGATGATGGCTCTGTTGTGTACGGCTATGGCCTATATGATGTGGTGGTGCGATGAGTTTACCCTCGAGCAGGCGCATGTAATGGCGCTTTGCTATTCGCCGCTCTATGTCTTGGCTATTGTGAGTATCGTGCGTTTGCGCTATATTCGTCGTCGTTCACGTGCCGAAATCGCTATGATGCGTATGCGTCGCTCACGCCGTAGAAGCTATAACTACTAAATATAAGCGATTATGAGCGTAAATATGGATATTGTTTATGTGAGTATTGCAGCCTCGATCTTGGTTATATGTGCGATACTCATACTCTTCGGCAGGGGTGATTGGCTCTTGTCGGGATACAATACGGCCAACGCTGAGAAGCGTGCTAAATACAACGTCGTGCGCCTTCGTGCCGTGACGGGTATTGGCCTAATAGTACTCGCTGCCGAAATTGTCATTTTGGAATTTGTGTCTATTTTGGGCGAGAATGGCCGAGCTACGATTTTGTGTGTTACGGCATTGCTGTTGAGTTTGTTGTCGATGACCTACTGTAAAAGATAGTTGGTGATTAGTCGCTGTGTAATATCCGACTCGAATGGAGCGGGCGTTTGGCCTATCCGTTCGGGTCGTTTGTTTTTATTCGGATCGTAAGTATTGCCCTCTTTTTTATAAAAAAAAGAGCGAATTGTCGAAAAAACTCGATGCAGGGCTTTGTGCTCTATGAAAGATTTTGTATCTTTGTGCGTTATATATGCGGATGTTCGCGGTTGGGCGACAGCGCATTATGGAGCAGATGTAGAAAACAAATAAGCAAAAATGGATATTCTATCAAAAGTTATTAAGGTCTTCTTCGGCTCGAAAGCCGATAAGGATCGCAAGGAGATTCTTCCATACGTGGAGAAAATCAAGGCTGTTTACCCCTCGATTTCGGCTCTTAGCAACGATGAGCTTCGTGCACGTTCAGCAGCTCTCAGCCTCGCTATCGCTACGTTCATTGCCGATGACGAGCGTCATATCGGGGAGCAGAAGGCAAAGTTGGAGCTCGCTGAGACATCGCTGAGCGATAAGGAGCGCATATCTAAGGATATCGACGATACTACAAAGCGTATCGACGAGAAGATTGAGCAGAAGTTGGAGGAGATTCTTCCCGAGGCTTTCGCTATCATGAAGGATACGGCACGCCGCTTCGCAGAAAATGATGAGGTAGTAGTTACTGCAAACGACTTCGACCGCAACCTCGCAGCCGTACGTCAGGATTTGGTGCGTATCGAGGATGATAAGGCGATTTATAGCAGCCAGTGGACAGCTGGCGGTAATGTTATCAAGTGGGATATGGTCCACTACGACGTGCAGCTCTTCGGTGGTGTGGTACTCCACAAGGGTCGTATCGCTGAGATGGCAACGGGTGAGGGTAAGACCCTCGTGGCTACGCTTCCCGTATTCCTTAACGCTCTTGCACGTAAGGGTGTACACGTAGTTACGGTGAACGACTACCTTGCACGACGCGATGCCGAGTGGATGGGCCCTATGTATCAGTTCCACGGTTTGTCGGTAGCATGTATCGACAATACACGCCCCAACTCAGAGGAGCGTCGTAAGGCATACATGGCCGACATTACGTTTGGTACGAACAACGAGTTCGGTTTCGATTACTTACGCGACAATATGGCTTCATCGCCCAACGATTTGGTACAGCGTAAGCACCACTTCGCTATTGTCGATGAGGTCGACTCGGTGTTGATCGACGATGCACGTACACCGCTTATTATCTCAGGTCCTGTGCCTAAGGGTGGTGATCAGCTCTTCGCTGAGTTTCAGCCCTCGGCAAAGTATATCTACGACCTTCAGAGCAAGATGTCATCTTCGGATGTTGCCGAGGCTAAGCGTTTGTTTGCCGCAGGTAATATGGAGGAGGCTGGTAAGCTCTTGTTGCGCGCCCACAAGGCTATGCCTAAGTATAAGGCACTTATCAAGTTCCTCTCGGAGCCTGGCGTGAAGGTGCTCTTGCAGAAGACCGAGAACTTCTATATGCAGGACAACGAGAAGCGTATGCACGAGATTACCGACGATAACTTCGTAATCCACGATGAGAAGATGAACACCTTGATCCTCACGGATAAGGGTCATGAGGTAGCATCTAAGCGTTTCAACGAGGATGGCTTCTTTGTCCTTCCCGATATTGGTGCGCGTGTTGCGGAGTTGGAGCAGTCGCAGCTCTCGGCTGAGGAGCGTGCGCAGCAGAAGGATGCATTGCTTAGCGACTACGCTATCAAGTCGGAGCGTGTTCACACTATGAATCAGTTGCTCAAGGCCTACTTCATGTTCGAGAAGGAGGTAGAGTACGTTCTTATCGACAATAAGGTGAAGATCGTCGATGAGCAGACAGGTCGTATCATGGAGGGCCGTCGCTATTCGGATGGTTTGCACCAGGCTATCGAGGCTAAGGAGAATGTAAAGGTTGAGGATGCAACGCAGACCTTCGCAACCATTACGTTGCAGAACTACTTCCGTATGTATCACAAGCTCGCAGGTATGACAGGTACTGCCGAGACTGAGGCTTCGGAGTTCTGGAGTATCTACAAGCTCGATGTTGTGGTTATCCCAACAAATAAGACCGTTATTCGCGATGATAAGGAGGACTTGGTATACAAGACTGCTCGCGAGAAGTATAACGCTGTTATTGCTGAGATTGAGCGTTTGGTGGCTGAGGGTCGCCCAGTGTTGGTGGGTACGACATCTGTCGAGATTTCGGAGTTGTTGAGCCGTATGCTCAAGTTGCGAGGTATCAAGCACAACGTGCTTAATGCTAAGCAGCACCAGTTGGAGGCTCAGATTGTTGCCGAGGCGGGACACCGTGGTCAGGTGACTATCGCTACCAACATGGCGGGTCGTGGTACCGATATCAAGCTCACGCCCGAGGTTAAAGCTCTTGGCGGTTTGGCTATCATCGGTACGGAGCGTCATGAGAGCCGTCGTGTAGACCGTCAGTTGCGTGGTCGTGCAGGACGTCAGGGTGATCCTGGTTCATCGCAGTTCTTCGTATCGTTGGAGGACAACTTGTTGCGTCTGTTCGGCTCGGAGCGTATCGCTAAGATGATGGACCGCATGGGTCTTCAGGAGGGCGAGGTAATTCAGGCAGGTATGATGACCAAGGCTATTGAGCGTGCTCAGAAGAAGGTCGAGGAGAACCACTTCGGCGTACGTAAGAGATTGTTGGAGTATGACGATGTGATGAACTCGCAGCGTGAGGTTATCTACACACGTCGTCGCCATGCACTCTATGGTGAGCGTATCGATATCGATATGAATAACCTCCGCTACGACTACGCTATAAAGTTTGTCGAGGCACACGAGGGTTGCTCATACGAGGACTTCAAGTTTGATCTTATGCGCGAGGTAGCTCTCGAGACATCGCTTACCGAGGAGCAGCTTATGAAGCTCAAGCCTAAGGCTATTATCGACGCTATCGTTGCAGACTTGGAGGCGTTCTACGAGCGTAAGGCTAAGGCTATTGCCGACTCGGTACGTCCTACAATGGAGCGTATCTACGAGGATAGAAAGAACAATATGGATATGCGTATCGCCTTCCCGCTTACGGATGGTCGTTTGCGCTATACTATCCCTGTGGAGTTGCAGAAATGTAAGGATACGGATTGTGCTGAGATCTATCGTGTATTTGCAAAGATCGCACTCTTTACCACTATCGACGATGCATGGCGTGAGCACCTCCGCGAGATGGATGATTTGCGTCAGAGCGTGCAGAATGCAACATACGAGCAGAAGGATCCATTGCTTATCTACAAGTTGGAGTCGTTCCAGCTCTTCTCGAAGATGTTGGAGGATATTAACCGCGATGTTCTTGCAGTGCTCAACAAGTCGTACTTGCCACTCAGGGAGAACAATCCCGACTCGGTGCAGCAGGCTCGTGAGCAGCGTAGCAAGGTCGATGTAAATAAGTTGCAGGCATCGCGCATGGCAGCTGCCGCGGCAGCTGGCCAGGGCGAGAAGGGTAAGACTGCACCTATCAAGGTCGATAAGTCGGTAGGTCGTAACGATCCATGTCCTTGTGGTTCGGGAAAGAAGTTCAAGCACTGTCACGGTAAGATGGCCTAAATATTGAACACTAACGAATAATAGAGCTATGGGCTACAAGGAGCAAAAGCAGCTACAATTCGACGTGCGCTATCTTCAGATGGCGCGCGTATGGGCCGAGAACTCATACTGCGTGCGTCGCAAGGTGGGAGCGCTCTTGGTTAAGGATAAGATGATTATCTCGGATGGTTACAACGGTACACCCGCAGGTTTCGAGAATGTGTGTGAGGATGATATGGGTAAGACAAAGCCCTATGTTCTGCATGCCGAGGCTAATGCTATTACGAAGGTTGCCAAGAGTGCCAATAACTGCGATGGCTCGACACTCTATGTTACTGCATCGCCCTGTATTGAGTGTGCTAAGCTCATTATTCAGGCAGGTATTCGTCGTGTTGTCTATGCCGATCCCTATCGCTCGGATGATGGTATCGAGTTGTTAAAGAAGGTAGGTATCGAGTGTGTGCGTATAGAGAACGTATAATAAAAGCTCTTGTTATACAACTTCTACACAGAAAGAGTGTGTCCATAAACTTGTTGGACACACTCTTTTTCATATGTATGTATCGGGTTACTCTTGTTTAGCTGCGGCCTTGTATTTGAGTATCTTTGCCAATGGACACTCTTCGCAACGGCTACACTCGCAGTATTGGCGCGATAGCTGAATGATGGCTTGACTCTCGAGGGCGCTCTTGCTAATCTGTGTGCAGTAGTTCCAAATCGTAGTATAGCGATTATTCTCCGAGGGGATGTCCTCCAAAAGTTCCAAAGCACGCTGTGTCAATACCTCGGAGTGGGTATAGTGACCGTATGCAAATATCATCTGCACAACGAAATTGATGCCGAGGATGTCACTCGTGAATGAGCCTATGCGGTTTGATATGAAACTACCCGCAGTGAAGCGGTGTACTACATCTACCCAATAGTCCGATATTGTAGCATTAAACAGTTTGGATATATCGCGTCGCTTGCGACACTCCAGCAGACTGTTCATCGTAATGCTGTGGCGATGAAAGCATGCAGCAAGCTGTGCCAATCGTAGAATAGGGTGGCTGTTGGCATACATGCCCTTAAGTTTCCACATCGTCGCATCCATAGGCTCGATGCTATATTTCGCTGCGAGATGTCTGAACTCTTCGCCAAGACGAGACGTATAGCTATCCTCGTTGAGTAGCTCCAGTAGTCCCGATGTGCCAAAGAGTAAAGCCTCGATGTTTATCAGCGAGCCACTCTCGCGCACGATGGTGTTGTAGCCTATGCGGTGGGCAAGCACCTCGGCAGCCGACTTATTGTGCTGGCCTCCCATGTAGCGAAGGAGCATGATGAACATCGTCTGATTCCAGTCGTTGTTCGTACGGTGGAGAATATCGAGCAGCTCGACCTGCTTACGCTCCATGCGCTCGTAGGCCAAGTCGGTCATCAGCTGACAACGTTCCAAATCACCAGTCGTGGCGATGAGCTCTGCACAGCGCGACATGTCGTTACTCTCAAACATACTCCTTAAAGATAGACAGTTGTCCTATACTACAATGCTTAGAGAAGGTTGAGTTCCAATAGAGCCTCCTCGCTCATCATCGACTTATCCCACTGAGGGTCGAACGTAAGCGTGATGTTTACCTTCTCGACACCAGCTACCTTACCCACCTCGCGGTTGATATCCGCAAGGAGCATATCTGCCATAGGGCAGTTAGGTGCTGTGAGTGTCATGATGATATCTGCCGTACCCGTGGGGTCGAAGTTAATCTCGTAGATTAGTCCGAGGTCGTAGATGTTTACGGGAATCTCGGGGTCGTAAATATTTTTGAGGGTAAGCACAATTTGCTTCTCTACCTCAAGTATCTCTTCTGGTGTCATTACTCCTGTGTTGTTTTAGAAAATACCAATGCATAGAGTTTCATCTGCGCGATCATTGCTCGTAGACCATTGCTACGTGTGGGCGAAAGATTCTCGCCAAGGCCTATAGCGTCGATGAAGTATAGGTCGAGCTCCGAAGCCTCCTTTGCAGTGCGGCCATTCATCACACGCACGAGTAGGGCGATAATACCCTTGGTAATTATGGCATCGCTATCGGCTGTATAGTATACCTTGCCGTCGCGAAGTTCTGCTGCTACCCATACGCGCGATTGGCAACCCTCGATGAGGTGCTGCTCTGTACGCTTCGTAGCATCAATCATTGGTAGCGTATCGCTAAGGCCGATGAGGTAGTCGTACTTGTCGAGCCAATCGTCAAATACCGAGAACTCCTCGATGATCTCCTCTTGTATTCTATCCTGTGTCATAAATATATATTAATTCTTCTTAAATTCTACTTAATGCTTGCTCGCCTTTTTCGCTGCAACCTCCTTAAGCGGCTTCGACTCCGTAGCCCATGGAGAGTCTATGCCCATGATGTGGCACAGCGTGGGAGCTATGGCCGTCGATGATACTTCGCTCTCGACCAGACCATGGCCGATACCTCCGCCATATATCACAAATGGTATGTGTCGGTCGTAGTTGTATCCTCCATCCGATGCTGAACGTAGCTCGCTATCCTCGATAATCCAACCTGGCAGTAGGTCTATCATCACATCGCCCGAACGTGTTGGCGAGTAGCTCTGCTGCATGAGGTGGCTGCGACCCTCGGCAAACGAACTGTTGCGTAGCGATGTTGTCGATATGGCATTGGCCACGCCACGTAGTTGCAGCATAAATGTTGCCACCTCCTCGCGTATCGTATCAATTGATAGGCGCTTTGAGCGTATAACGGTGTGGTTTAGGTATATGCTGTTGTTTGCAAATCCCAATACGTAGTCGTCCGTGCCGTAGTGTGCTCCTAAGAAAGCATTTACGATGACTGCCATCTGTCGGGTGTTGAATCTATCGCGTGTCTTGCCACCTACGGGGTTATACGATGGTGATGTGCCATGATCCGAACTGAGTACTACGACAATATCCTCGGGATTTGATACCTGAGCATAGATGTAGAACAAAAACTCGGCAAGGTCGCTATCGAGGCGGTAGAGCATATCTTCGTATTCGATAGACTCGGGACCATAGGTCGATGCTATGTAGCGTGGGGTGTCTAGCACAATGTTGAGAATATCCGTCGAGCTATCTTTGCCCAGCTCCTCATGTGCCATAACGCTCGATGCGAACTCCAATAGCTGGGTATTTCCTGCAGGCGTGTAGCGCATGCGGCCTATCTCACTATCGGCAAGGTGTAGATTAACATTGCTAAGTAGACGGGTGCTCTTGCCCTTGATGCCCTCGACTACGGCTACTTCCGAGTTGTGATACTTGGTAATATCGCCAAGTGGGGTCCAGCGCATAAGGGTGTATAGACGATTTGTATTTGCTTCGTTGTAGCTCTCTACCCATTTGGGTAGGTCGTGGATGTATGCCGACGATGTTGTCCAATGTGTGCGGTTGTTCTCAGCCCAATAGGCAACACCGCTGCGGCCATTGATGACAATTGCCGAAAGCGGGTCTATCGCAATACTTACCTGCTTACTCTCGGCATTGGTGGAGATAAGCATATCGCCAATCGTCGGTACATACAGACGGTGTGGGGAGTAGTTACCGCTTCCGGTACTGAATCTTACCGAGTGTGCCTTGTTGTCATTAATGAGTGCAACAAGTGACGAATCGGTATAGTTCCACCATCTGTCGCCTATGACGCCATGTACTGCGGGGATTGTACCCGTAGATAGTGTCGCTAAGCCTGCGGCTGTCGAGGTGTTTAGGTAGTCGATTATCGTGTTGCTGTAGTATAGACCTTCGTCTACCAAGCGGCGGAAGCCGCCATCACCGAAGTTGTCGTAGTAGCGTTCTATGTCACTGCCTCGCATGCCTCCAACAACTATATTGACCACAAGGCGTGGCTTTGCAGCCCATGTTGTTACTGTGCTGAGAAGTAGGGTAGCAACCAAAAGGCCAATGTTGAATATGTGTCGTCTAAATAAAATCATTCAGTAGTTTTGAAAAATCCTACAAAGTTACAAATTTATTTGTAACATCTGCTCGAAGTGATGCTTTTCCTTCGAAAAATCTATATCTTTGAGTGTGGCAATCTCGGCTAAGGTGCGGTGGCACAACTCTCTATATTGTTCACTTTGTGGATGCGAGGGACGATGTTCCGCATTGCGCACGATACGAGTTATGCGCTCCATAAGTTGGCGTGTGGCGGGTGTTGTTGCTGTCGCAAAGAACTTCTCGGCGATATATTCTACGGCCATTGCCGATGGGTGTACTAAGTCCTCGTCATAGAAACGATAGTCGCGTAGATCGTCCATAACTATCTCATACGAAGGGAAATATACAAATCTGTCGCTCGTGCGACACACCTTGTCAATAGCTACACGGAGCAGAGCCTTGCTAAGTGAATTATCCTCCATGCCCTCGCCAATATGACGCACAGGGCTGAGTGTGATAATTATACGTGCCGAGGTCATTGAGGCTATCTGTTGTAATGCCTCTACGATGCTATCCACGTCGAGTAGTTCGCGCTTAAATGCCGCTGCTGGCTGTTTGTGGCAGTTGGCCACTACCTCGCCCGAGCTTCGTAAGCGATATACCCACGCTGTGCCGAGCGAGAGGATAAGATAATCGGCACGTTGTAGTGCCTCGCGACCACGACTGATAGCTGCGTTCATACTACGCAGTGCCTCCTCGGGAGTCGCACCCGAAATAGAGGAGTGAAAGGCGTAGTGCAGATAGCGACCATCGCTCTCGATAAGCTCCTTATACTCAATATTCTTACCGCTGTGCATAGCCTCTATGCTTTGAGCAATGGAGAGTGGGTTGAAGAGTATGCCTGTGGGCGATGCTACGATACGGAATTTGTGGCGCGCAAGATGTCGAGCGATGTTGTCGGCAAAACATGAGCCGAGGCTTAGTATATGGTGGCTATGGTCTATGGTCTGCGACCATGGCTTGAGGGTTATTTCGGTGCGAAACTTCATCTGTAATATGCAATTTTTCAGTCTTGAGAGCCACTAATTAGCTGTGGTTCTCAGCTTTTGACTACAAAGATAGATAATCACTCGAAAAAAGTGCTATCTTTGCGCTATAAAATGAACTAATAAATAATTGATATAGTATGAAAGAACATGTAGTTTCGTCATTCGACGTCGATCATCGCACGCTCGATGCAGGTCTTTACCTACGCTCGGTATATACCATCAACGAGCAGTATGCAGTGCGCTCGTGGGATTTGCGCTTCCGTGCTCCTATGGCTCATGCACCCCTTGGCTCGGGTGAGGTCCACACCATCGAGCACCTTATGGCCTATTATCTCCGTTTGGACGAGAAGATCGGCTCAAGCATCGTGTCGTTCTGCCCTATGGGTTGCAAGACAGGTTTCTATCTCTCGACAATGCAGGATGTCGAGGCTGAGGATGTGCGTCAAGCTTTGGGCCGTGTGTACAAGCAGGTATTTCCCTTGCGCTCAGCAGAGGATGTCGTAGGTCTTAACGAAATTCAGTGTGGCAACCCTGGCCTATACGCTATTGACTCAACAAATGCAGCTATGGCAGAGTATATGCGCACTCTCTTCTCGGCTGATGAGGCAGCCGAACTCGGTATAGGTAAGGTTTACGAAAAGTGGTGGTAGTATGCGTATTTTGATATGTGCCCCCACATCGCGCGAGTACCGCGCCATGCGCTATGCCTTGGATAAGGCCGAGGGATTGAAGCATAGCTACGATTTGGTAGAGGTAGGTATCGGCAAGGCTCTATCGTCGGCTGGCGTTGCACGCGCTCTTACTTTGGCCGAGCAGAAGTACGATGTGTTGGCTGTGGTTGGCTTTGCTGCGGCGTCGCTCGGTCGCAAGCAGGGCGATATTGTTATGCCTTCGCGTGCTATACATCACGATGCAATTATCCCAGAGGGCTTTTGTCCCGAGATTACCGATCCACGCAACCTACTCGGTAAGGATGAGGAGACGGTTTTTACGGGTGACTCGTTTGTTAATGCCGATATAGCTCGTGAGGTTAAGGCTCGTTTTGGTGTAGATAAGGCGTTGTTCGATATGGAGATTGCTGCGATATGTCAGGTTGCAGAGCTCTACGACAACATCCCCGTTGTGGCTGTCAAGTATGTGTCGGATGTCCCTGAGGCGGGCCACTCGGAGCACTCCTACGATGAGTTTGCCGATGCACACTCCGATTTTACAGAGTTACTTATGCGTATCGATACTTTGTAGATAAATACTTATTAAATAAATCGAGGGCTGTCCACTTCAAATATGGACAGCCCTCGATTTTGTGTTTGGTCACCTTCAGTCTACTTAGCTGAGTTGTAGCCCGATACTGGGTAGAGGTTCATTGGGTAGTAGGTCGTATAGCCCTTAAGTTTAATCTTAGGCTGGATGCTATCATCTGCCTCTACTGTGTACTCCTTAAGCTCGTTAGCCTTGTCATCCGAATCGGTCATATAGAGCTTTGTGAGCAAGCCTGTAGCATTGTCAATCTCGTAGCCCCAAACTGTTACGGCGTGAGCTCCCGTGAAGTTTACACCTGTAGCAACAGCCATCGATGCCATACCGCGCTCGAAGTATGCTACGATATAGTCGGTAAATCCGCGTAGCGCACCTGCAGAGTTGCTACGCCAGCTGTAGTTGTTCACCTCAGTAGTGTAGCCATACATATACTC
>JAZRCN010000001.1:0-30801 GCA_045659765.1 Alistipes sp. | reverse complement strand
AATATGTTTCTTAATATCCATAGTACTCCTAATTTGCTTGCAAAGTTAAGAAATTAATTAGAGATTACCTCGTTTTTGTTTGGATTTCTCGCAAAAATTTTATATAGCGCAGCCTTATAATTCGATAAGCAAATAAGAAAGATTAGAAACATCTACCTTATTATATAAATATACTCTATGGTTTTGCTATATTATGCGACATAATTTCGCCAGCCGATGGCTGACGATGATAAGGTTTAGTTTACCCCATTGGCTATATACCCAAAGCGGACTAAACTTATTTTTGCGTTGGCAGCACTCAAAAAAGATGCTGACGAAAAGAGAAAGACACTCATTCTTCTTTTTTCGCCAGGATTTATCTTAAAAATTCAAAAAAATACACCCAATCTTGATTTTTGGGTGTAAAAAAGGGTGTAAATCTCGTAACTACTTGATTTACACCCTTTGCTGCGGAGAGAGAGGGATTCGAACCCCCGGAGCCTCGCAGCTCAACGGTTTTCAAGACCGCCGCAATCGACCACTCTGCCACCTCTCCAAAGGACAAAGGTAAGGCAAGTTTTCGAATCTACCAAATATTTTTTAATATTTTTTTACACTTTTTTAGAGCCATAATAGCTAAATGCCTATTAATCCACATTTTAACTATCGAGCAGCAGGGGCATAATTTCTCGCCTCAACATGCGTATAATAGCTCTGAAGCGTCGCTTTCATCATTTTTTCGATATTTTCGACATCGGCAGATGTGACAATATTTCTCTCTCGATGCACGTCATCGTAGCTATAAACACCCAAAATATCGCGGCCATCGAAGTCCACAAAATAGTCATCGCTCAGGCCTACATAGCCATAACCAGAGCGAATAAGCGTGAAGGGCTCACGCCACGGTTCGTTGAAAATATCGCGACCAATAGCAAAGTATGGTTCATCGTTACCCACAAGACCAAGGATCGTGGGCATAAAGTCGGTCTGCGACATAATGCTGTCGTACTCGCCATGTAACGAGCCATCACCAGCGTAGATGCAACCTACAATGTGGAAGCAACCAGGAGAGTGTAGCGTACGCTCGGCCATGCGCTCGCTCGACACATGGTCTGCAACAAATACAAAGAGAGTGTTGTCGAACCAGGGCTCCTGGCGGCACTGCTCCATAAATCGGCCAAGAGCTCGATCGCTATAGGCCACAGGGCGATGGTTGAGCGTAGTGCCCACAGGCAGCTCATCACGCACCTCGTCGGGAACGATGAAGGGGTGATGCGAGGTGAGAGTAAAGATCGTTGCGAAGAAGGGTTGTTGCAACTCCGTGAGCTCCTCGCCCATGAATTTCATAAACGGCTCATCCCAGATGCCCCATTTACCATCGAAATCATCCATAGAGTAGCGCGCGGCATAATCCTCCATGCTATATAGGCGATCTATGCCTGTCATACGTGCGTAGGCACCAAAGCCCATCGAACCACGCTCCGAGCCGCAGAAGAAGGCCGTATCGTAGCCCTTATCGGCCAAGATACGGGGCATAGGACAGCACTCGGCCAACGACTCCGACATCAGCATAAAGGGGGTTTCGTAGGAGGGTGTCGAGCTCCATATTGTCGGGGGAGCGACTATACTTGTCGCACCATTGGCATAGCAACGGCTAAAGCATAGACCTTCGCTCATAACTCTATCGAGGTTGGGGGTATAGCCCTCACCCGCATGCTCCTCGGGAAGCAGGTAGGCAGAGTGCTCGGCAGAGAAGCTCTCGAGGATGAAGAGCACGACGTTGTAGCCCTCGTAGCGGCCAAACATCTCGCTATGATACTCCGCAGGGTAGTGCGACGGGGTGTATATCGACTGCAGCTCCTCCGCATCGAAAAATTTGGGTACGGTGACGCTACTCGACAACGTACGGATTATGCAGAAGGGGTTTGATAGAATCATATTGGCCTTGGTGGGCGACTGTGTATAGAGCATCGCATTGGACATGGTTATTGGGCGTGTCATGCGCGTCATGCCGCCACGTATGCCCACAATGCTGCAAAAGACAACGAACAGCAGCAGCAGGATGCGCGATACCGTGCGCAGGATAATACCATCGAAGAGTTCCTCGGTGTGACGCTGTCGGCGGTAGCCCCACACCAAAAGTGCAATCATGACAAGAGCAAGGGTCACGAGGTGCATATTCTCCCACATAAACTGCAACATAAGTTCAACCGTATTGTCGTTATCGGCAAAGAGGAGTTCGTCGGCCGTGCAGCGCTTCTGCGTATAGTGGAAGTAGACCGTATCGCCCATATTTGCCGACACAACGACAAATGCTGGGAGGATGTAGGTTACGAAGAGCGTAGTGCGATATGCGCGGCTATTCCACCAGCGATCGGGGATAGGGAGTGCCGAGAGGAGCAAAAAGAGTAGCATCGAGTAGATAATCGAAGCGTTATCAAAGAGTAGACTACCTCGCCACAACGCACCTATCTCCGCAGCCGTAATCTCGCCCACAAGATCGACGTTATAGAGGTAGAAAACAACGTGACTCAGCTGCATAATGGCATATAGCATCACTATACGCCAAGCGGTTATTGCAAGGCGCGTATGCGATAGGCGACGCAGCAGCTCGCCTAAAAAAGAGCTATTATAGCGGTTTTTCATAGAGCAATCTCAGTTTATCCACCGCAGCAACACTTCGCGCGGAGGAGGTTTACATATATGTATATATACTCGATACAAATGTACGAAAGAAAATCTAATTTAGTATATCCAACGTCTGCCAGATGTCGTAGGCAAATATTTTTTTTCGTCTTATTGGGGTCAAAAAAGCAAAAATAATTACTACCTTTGTGGTATGATGTCGTTATTTAGCCATATACGACGCAGCATACACGCTGCCCAAGAGCTGCCCACGGCCGTGTGGGTGGCCGTCGTCGTTGTCGCCATGGGACTAATGGTGGGATGCTCGATACCGAGCACCTCAAAGGCGGAGATAACACGCGCGCAGTGCTTGGCTCATAGCGACCCCGAGCAGGCAATTCAGATTCTGGAGGCGATAAACCCCAAGAGCTTATCATCGAAGGAGCGATATGCCGAGTATGCCTTGGCCTACTCGGAGGCGTGTTACTATGGCCGCCAACGTATCGAGAGCGATAGTCTAACCCGCCCTGCGGTGGAGTATTTCGAGCGTCACGGCAACAAGCAGAAGTTGGCACGAGCTCACTTCTACCATGGTCAGGCAAACTACAACATGATGCGCCTAACGGATGCAATGATGTCGTTCATGGAGGCCGAGAAGGCGCTTGAGAATACGGATAACTATCATCTCCTCGGATTGGTACACCAGGCCAAGGGCGATATCTACGGCGCAGGTTGCCTATATCGCAACAGCTACGACTCCTACGCGGCATCTAAGAGCTACTTCGAGCGCGCGGGATGTAGCGACGATATAGCCTACGCCGACTACGACCTCGGACGCCTGGCAATGGCCATGCGCGATTTCGAATCGGCCGATAAATCATTAATGGCAGCGTACAACTATGCACGCGAACATGACGATAAGGAGTTTCTATCGCTAATCATCTACCACCTCAGCGAATTGCGCGTGCAACAGGCCGAGTATGAGGAGTGTGCCGACATCCTTACGTGGTATGAGGCGTGCGACTGCGAGATTTATGATCCTTCGCACTACTACTCGCTAATGGCTATTATATGTGCCACGAACAACAACATCGACGAGGCCTTCGAGAACTTAGCCCTCGCCGAGCTATGCGAGCCACGCAACGAGCACCTCATAAGCTATGCTCAGTACTCCATACACCGCATAATAGGCAATGACAAAACGGCCCTACTATGGCTCGAGGAGGCTACACAGCGCCAAGATAGCACAATCCTTCAGGTGCTGGAACAGCCCGTGCTCAACTACCAGATAGGTCAGCTACAGAGCTCGCTGATGGCACACGAGCAGAAGGAGCGTCTGAGTAGATTGCTCAATACATTTATATATGTGTCGATCCTGCTTGTTATCATTATCGTAGTGACATACTTCATGAACCGCATAAAGGCCAAGAACCGCGATATACAGCACTATATGGATAGTCTCAACGAACTTCAGCTAACGAGTGGCCGCGGTTCGGAGCACCTTATCGAGGCTGTTTCGCAGCTATACAAGGATCGACTTAGCGACCTGAACGACCTCTGCGAGACATACTACGACCATAGCGACACATCGCGCCAGACGACTAAGGTGTTCGAGCAGGTGCGTCGTACCATAGAGTCTATCAAGAGCGATGAGGGTCGCCTACAAGAGCTCGAGAGCTTGGTGAATAAGTGCCGCAACAACATGATGACTCGCCTTAGAGAGCAGTGCCCAAAGCTCAATGAGAAGGAGCTACGAGTAGCGTTATATAGCTATGCCGGATTCTCAACACGCGCCATTTGCATATTTATAGAGAGCAATCCTACAGCTCTCTCAAAGGTAAAATACCGCATCAAGACAAAAATTAAGGAGAGTGGCGGCGCGGATGCCGAAATTTTGATCGCTGCGATTAACGACCTTTAATCACTGAAAATCAAGGTTTTACACACCTTCACAAGATTACACACCTTCAAATCGCATAACTTGCTGATAATCAGCAGGTAATAATTTTTGCGAAAATATTTCAAGAAACATATTTGTAACTCGCTGATTATCAGCATATTAAAAACTGCTCGGGGAAATCTTTTTGAGGCCGAAATTTTGCAGCGTAGCATAAAGCCTATATATTTGCACTATGAAAAATGAGGTGAACGGCGAAGTCTGACAGCCTCACAACTTCAAAAAGTTGCAGCAGAAGAAAATGGTTTTTTCGAGATTGTCATAGAAGATGGCAAAATGCGGCACAGAAGTTGCTTGAAAGATTGTTTGAAGTGTTTAATAAATAGATAGCCGCATCCCAAGCGCCATCCTTGCAGAGGATGATTAGGGACAAGGTTGCCGAGAGGCCCCCGAAGGCAAGAAATTTGGTTAATGAAAATCTTTGTGTGTGTCCGCTACGGGTGCTACTTCCAATAGAAGAGTACCCGTAGCGTTTTTTATACCAGTTCTACATTTTGCACTAACCACCTTGAGGAGATTACTTGGCAAGCTCGGAATAACAAAAGGACATATCACGTAGGCGGACACAAGCTGCGATAATGCAAATTTTAATCCGAATAGAGGTTTTTCGAATAAGTTTTGTATCTTTGCTATAATTATATATATGTATAGCAACTAAAACCTAAATTTATGAAACGTAGTGACCTCTACTTCGCCCTCGTGATGTTGGCGATTTTCGTACCATTCTTCGTATCGCCCGAGCTATATGGCTGGTATAAGACTTTCAATGCCGAACACGCTATGATCATGGCATTCCTCAAGTTCGCCATCCTATCAACTCTCGGTGAGATGCTCGGCTGCCGCATATCGACGGGTAGCTACACACACCCCACATTTGGCGTAGCACCACGCATGGTCGTATGGGGTCTGTTGGGTATGGCAATATCGATGGCGATGACCGTATTTGCAGCAGGCATCCCAGCATTTATTACAAATATGGGCGGTGCACAGCTCGTTGCCGACTTCTATGCCGAGGGTATCACACTTGGTAAGTTTGTCGTAGCGTTGTCAATCTCGGTGATGATGAACACCTTCTTCGCGCCTGTGTTTATGACATTCCACAAGATCACCGACGCACACATTGCTGAGTGCGGGGGCTCGCTCCGAGCTCTCGTTACACCTATCCCCATGCAGCGCCTTATCAAATCGGTAAATTGGGATGTGCAGTGGGGCTTTATCTTCAAGAAGACCATTCCTCTGTTTTGGTACCCCGCACACACCATAACATTTATGCTCCCTGGCGAGCTCCGCGTATTGTTCGCAGCGTTGCTCGGTGTAGCACTCGGTGTTATCCTCGCGATCGGTCTAAAGAAGAAATAGGCTAAGTGGCTGATTATCTGATTGTATAAGCGCGTCTTATTGGGCTATAAATATTCATTAAGGAAAATCTATTGCAGATTCGAAAAAAGCCTCTATATTTGCACCAGAAACAAAAAGAAAACCAATAAAAACAGACAATAAATTAACACCTAAAAAACTTAAAAGATTATGGCTAAGAAGTTCATTTGTTCAGTATGCGGATATATTCACGAGGGTAACGAGGCTCCCGAGCAGTGCCCACTTTGCAAGGTAGGTAAGGATAAGTTCAACGAGATGGCCGAGGAGAACAAGGCCTTGGAGTTTGTAACAGAGCACAAGATCGGTGACGGTAAGGTAGATCACCCCGAGATCTTGGAGGGTTTGAACAACCACTTCATGGGCGAGTGTACCGAGGTAGGTATGTATCTTGCGATGAGCCGTCAGGCAGACCGCGAGGGCTACCCCGAGATCGCTGAGGCATTCAAGCGCTACGCTTTCGAGGAGGCAGAGCACGCATCGAAGTTTGCAGAGTTGCTCGGCGACTGCGTATGGGATACAAAGACTAACCTCGAGAAGCGTATGAACGCTGAGAGCGGTGCTTGCGCAGACAAGATGCGTATCGCAGCGTTGGCTAAGCAGAACAACTTCGACGCTATCCACGACACAGTTCACGAGATGGCTAAGGATGAGGCTCGCCACGGTAAGGGCTTTGAGGGTCTTTACAACCGCTACTTCAAGTAATATAACATGATAGGCCGCCGTAGAGTGGCAACAAATGAGGGTGTCCAACACAAGTTGCGACACCCTCATTACTTTAGACGTGTATAACAAGAGCCTATTTCGTATGCCCAAACACGAATCATTCGGGACCTCGGCCCTATATCTTAATAGAACGTACCCTTACGACCAAAGATAGCGTAGCCAAAGTTGAAAGTTAGATAGAAGTTCTTCTTCGACTTAAAGTCATACTTGGTGAGCGCAAGGCTCACAGGACCGACGCGCGTATGGTAGATCAACGACAAATCAGACATGTAGTGCATAAACTCATCGTTGAACTTATCACGCAGCATAGCATAGGCGCTAAGGCGCAGGTAGAGGTTATCGTAAAGGCGCACAGTGGGCATAAGTCCAAGACCGATATATCTGTCGGCACGAAACTCAGGCATATAGATCATACGCGAGTGGAGCAGTGGAGCATACTGCGGTGACGAGAGTAGCGTAGACTCCTTGGAGTCGAACTCGGGATGCGTAGTATATACACCCTCTAAGGCGTAGCCCAGCGACAAAATGCCCGAGTTGGTGACATCGAAATATTGCTCCCACGATAGCTTAGCGCCCCACCACTGACGGATAGCGTTGTAGACATCGCCACCCTCGGGGTAGATAAGATCATCGCTCGAGTCGCGCTCATCCTTACCATAGACATATATCAACGAGGCATCAACCTTGCTACCAGCCGTCGGGAAGAGAGGTTTATTGAGCGTACTATTAGCGATATTGAAGGCTCCAGCAAGGTAGGAGAAGTGGGTATATTGTCGTGTTTTGTAGCCCTCCATCTCGTAACTATAGTTATCGCGACCTACGTTGAACGTAAGGTCTGCGATACTATGATTGGTTAGCGAAGCGCCCAAAACTACCGAGAAGAAGTTCTCCATAACACGCATCTGCGAGGCATTATCGATGGTTGTTAGATTACCAAAGTTGCCCTTCATCGTATTGGTAATGTTAAAGTTATACGAGTAGTCGAGATATAACGACAGATTTTGTACAAACGATGTACGACCACCCAAACGCGCCATGGTGTAGACTGGTCCCAGAAGTATATCGAGCTTAAAGTCCTGGATTGCTTGTCCCCACCAACCATATTTAAGACCGATATAGGCCTGGTTAAATGCCGTAGATGAGATATTTCCGCCTATCAGGATGTCGAGCTTCGGCTTAACACGCATAGGGAGATAGAAATCGTACTTCTCGGAGATGGGGTTGTATCGCAACGTGGGGAACTCGTGGTGCACAGCCGTATTGGCAATTAGCGTGAGGTAGTTATGCCAAACTTTGTCGAACTCGCCATATTCACCCCTCTTAACTGCGCGACGAAAGCTGCGATCGCGCGGATCGAGATGGAGCATACGCTCAACAAGCTCTTGTTGCGCACCATTCAGCCCCTCGAAATAGAACTCTCCGATACTCTCCTCGGGCCACATACTACGAAAAGCCTTGCGACGCTCGGCCATCTCATCGGCCGTTACTCTGCGACTCACAAGCTCCGTAATACGCGACATGGCAGCAAGACCATCGTTGTAGCCCTGGGCCATGGTTATAGCTGCCTGCTCCGAACTAAAGTCGAGCATAGAGGCTTCGATAGCGCGCTGGATAAATACGGAGCGCTCCTCGGGGAGGTTGAAATTCGAGGGCATGGTGATAAGCGACATAACCTGCTCAATGATAGAGGCATCGTGGACAGGCTCGGTGGTCACATCGCCACAAGCAATACCGATGATAATATCGGGGTGGTGCAGCTCATCCATAGCCTGCCACGGGAAGTTGTCGTAGCAACCGCCATCGCACATCAACACCGACTCTATATCTACGGGCGGGAAGGCTACGGGAATAGACATCGAAGCTCGTATGGCACGGGCCAGATCGCCACGCTTAAGCTCTACCGCCTTGTGGCGCTGCATATCTGTAGCCATGCAGCTAAATGGTATCATAAGGCGGCTGAAATCGCCACCACACGCCACCTGAGGAGCCGCGAAAAAGTCGTGAAGAGCAAGATCTATCTCGGCAGTGTTGATAACCGACTTGGGGAGCACAATACGACGCTTATCCCCGTCATTCTGACCACTATTAGCCACATCAACAGGTATTTGAAGCATATTCGAGAGTTGATCACGCTCCATAAAGTAGTTCTTGTATGTATCCTTGAACTCGCCACCTACCCATCTATCCATATCGCCCGAGAGGGCCACCTGCTCCATCTCCTCAAGGGTATATCCCGCAGCATAAAGACCACCTATGATTGAACCCATAGATGTACCCGAGATATAGTCGATAGGGATACCGTTTTCCTCCATGGCTCGAAGTACGCCAATGTGGTAAAGACCCTTTGCACCACCGCCACTGAGCACCACACCAACACTCTGAGCATCGGCCCTAAGTGGGAAAAGCAGTAAAATAGATAGAATTATGGACAAAAATATTCTCATTACCGAAATTATTAGTACCTTTGTAGGTCAGTTGTTGTATTGCAAAAATACGACTATTATTATAGAAAAACAATAATTTAAGTTTTATGATAAACAAAATCGAGCAAATTTTAAGCGAGATAGAGGCGTTTGCCCCACAAAGTGCAGCAGACGTTGAGGCATTTCGCATAAAGATTCTCGGAAAGAAGGGCGTACTTGGCGCACTTATGGAGGAGTTTAAGACCGTGCCTGCCGAGCAGAAGAGAGAGCTTGGACAGAAGCTTAACCACCTCAAGACCGTAGCTACGGAGCGCATCAACGCACTTAAGGAGGAGCTCTCGGCAGCTGCCGAGCTTAACGCATCGCACATCGACGATATGACACGCCCCGGTACATCGGAGCAGGTGGGCTCACGCCACCCAATATCTATCGTCAAGAACGAGATCATCTCGATCTTCTCGCGCTTGGGCTACACCGTAGCCGATGGCCCCGAGATTGAGGATGATTGGCACGTGTTCTCGGCTCTGAACTTCCCACCCGAGCACCCAGCACGCGATATGCAGGATACCTTCTTCATCGAGAGCAATCCCGACGTGGTGTTGCGTACGCACACATCGTCAATTCAGGTGCGCACTATGGAGCGTCAAAAGCCACCTATCCGCGTTATCTGCCCTGGTCGTGTATTCCGTAACGAGGCTATCTCGTATCGCGCACACTGTATCTTCCACCAGATCGAGGGTTTGTATATCGACCGCAACGTATCGTTTGCCGATATGAAGCAGTCGTTGCTCTACTTCGCTAAGGAGCTCTTCGGTGAGCAGACACAGATTCGTATGCGCCCCTCATACTTCCCCTTCACCGAGCCTTCAGCCGAGGTAGATGTATCGTGCTCGATCTGCGGAGGCAAGGGTTGTGGCGTATGTAAAGGCACAGGTTGGCTCGAGATCTTGGGCTGCGGTATGGTAGACCCCAATGTCTTGGAGGCAAACAATATCGACCCTAAGGAGTTCTCTGGTTTCGCGTTTGGTATGGGTGTTGAGCGTATCGCTATGCTTAAGTATGGCGTTGGCGACTTGCGCTTGTATTTCGAGAACGATGTGAGATTCCTCAATCAGTTTGAGAGCGCATTGTAGGCCACAAGCCCAATGTTTTCTCGCAATACTATTTATGCTTAATTGGCTAAAGATTAGTATATTAACACTTGCAGTGTTTGTTACAAATGTGGCATTTGCAACCACCGACCATCCGTCGGGCAGGTCGGCAGATGCCGCATTGCTATATATGCCCGATTCGCTGTCGCGCACGTATCGACATACGGAGGCCGTAAAGCGCCTAAACATCGAGCGTGACACGACACGTGCTCGCGAGATATGGCTCGAGATTATCGCTCAGGACAGCGCCTATTCGCCTGCGCTCTACAACCTCAGCCGCATAGAGCGTGGAGGCAGAGAGTTGGAGTATGCCGAGAGGGCCTATCGTGCCGACAGCAACAACCGCTGGTATGCGCAGAACTATGCCACGCAGCTTATCGCAGCGCGTAAGTACCGCGAGTCGATGCCCATATACAGGGCGCTACTAAGGCTCAACCCGCGCGATATAGATGCCTACCACGCGTTGGCCATACTCTATGCCTCGGGAGGCATGCCCTATTCGGCGATTGCCATTCTCGACTCGGCGGAGATACGCACGGGATACAACCTCTATCTTGCGTCGATGAAGCAGCGCATGCTTATCGAGACGCGTCAGTACGACAAGGCGATAACGGATGGTCAGCGCATCGTCGAGGAGTTTCCCTACGACAGTGAGGCGCGCACGAACCTCGCTCTTGCCTACGAGGCATCGGGGTGCGACTCGTTGGCTGAGCGTAGCTACGAGGAGGCATTCCGTATCGACACGACAAATATCGAGACACTCGTGGCATTGGTCGATTACTACGACCGCAAGGGTGACATGAAGCGTATGTTCGACTACGAACGTCGCATATTCCGCGACGATAGGGTGACAATCGAGGAGAAGATCGACCGTCTGGAGCAGTACACCTCGGATATGAACTTCTACTCGAAGAACTATTTTAATGTCGGCTCGGTGATCTTAGGCCTGATGGCCGACTATCCGGATAATCGTAAGGTGATAGATGCCTATGCCGCGCACCTACTTGGCGGTGGCGATGTCGAGGCGGCGATAGATCTGCTACGCCGACATCTCAACGACGACTCTACGACAGATATCGACTACATTGAGCTTATAAAGTTGGAGAGCGTCGTAGGCCGCAAGGAGCTTGTCGAGGAGGATCTCGCAGCGGGCATGGCTCGCTTTCCCGAGAGCTGGATGATCTATATCTACGCCGCTGTGATACGCCTCGAAAACAATGATGCAAAGGGTGCTATAAAGTATGCAAAGAGCGCGCTGAAGCATAGCTCCAACGACAAGGAGATAAGCGAGACGTGGGGATTTATCGGCGACGTATACCACCAGGTGGAGGATGATAAGCGCGCCTTTAAGGCCTACCGCAAAGCTCTACGCTATGACGAGAATAACGTGATGGTGCTCAACAACTACGCCTACTATCTAAGCCTTATGGACAAGGATTTGGAGCACGCCTTGGCGATGTCGTCACGAGCTATCGAGCTCGAAAGGGGTAATGCCACATATATCGACACCTACGCATGGGTGCTACACCGCTTGGGGCGCAACGAGGAGGCAAAGGTAGCCATGCGTCAAGCACTGTCGCTAAGCGGTCAGAAAGAGTCGGCCCTATTGGCGCACTACGGCGACATACTATGGGCGTTGGGCGAGAAGTTCATGGCCGATACCTATTGGAAGAAGGCTGTGGAGATGGGCTACGATGCCGAGGAGATGCGACTACACCAAATGAAACTAAAAGAAGATGAGAAGAGATAAGCTATATACTATCGTACTGACAGCTATCGTCATGCTGCTTACGACGCCTTTTATGCTATCGGCACAGAGTAACAAGATTGAAGCGCAGCGCAAGCGTGTCGAGCAGTTCAAGAAGGATGTCGAGAATACGAAAAAGGAGGTTGCCAACCTAAAAAAGGAGAAGAGTTCGGCCTCGGAACGCATATCGGCACTTGACAGACAAGTGCGCACACGCAACAACTACATACGTGAGGTGGAGCGAGAGCTACGCCTCGTAGAGGAGGATATAGCCGAGGCTAAGGCAACGATAGACTCGCTCGGCAGCGAGCTAAACCACAATCGTGAGGTGTATGCCGAGGCAGTGCGCACTGCATATCGCAACTACCGCCAAAGCAATAGCAACAACTATCTGTTCTCGGCCAGCAGTCTTACGGATGCAGCACACCGCATGGCACGCATTCAGCATATTGCCGATAGTCGTCGTGTGCTGGCCGATACCATTGAGCTACAGAGCGCAGCATACGACCTTAAGCATGCCGAGCTGGACAAACGTCGCCGTGAACTCGATTCGGTAACCCGCGCCTTGGAGAAGGAGCGCAAAGCTCTACAAAACGATAGAGAAGAGGCACAACGTAGCTATAACCAGCTAAGTAAGAAGGAGAAGAAGGCGATAACACGTCAGCGTGAGCAGCAAAAGCAGCTGGATAATGCTGTAGCAGAGCTGTCGAAGCTCACACGTGGAAATAAAGTGGGTAGCGGCTTCTCTACAAAGACTGCGAACCTAAATCTTCCCGTGGCAGGTGGCCAGATAGCTAAGTCGAGCGGTGCGACAGCAACGATTACGGGTGCTAAGGGTGCCGAGGTGCGTAGCATCTACGAGGGCCTGGTAATGCGCGTAGAGAAGAACTCAAGCACAAGTCACTATGCCGTATTTATTGCCTATGGCGAGTATCTATCGGTATATACCAACGTGAGTGGCGTGACGGTAAAGGCTGGCGATAAGGTTACACGCGACCAGAAGATTGGTAGCGTGGGTCTTGGCGTGGACCATACGGGCAAGCAGTATGCCTATGTGCAGTTTGCCATCCACGACACGCGTGCAGGACGACAGATATCGGTAATCGACTTCTTCAAAAAGAAGTAAGAGTTAGGCATAGTAATATTATTTCGAGATTATTGTATAGATATGATACATTTTTATAGTCAAGATTGTAACTACCTACCCGCAGCGCGTCTTAAGCTACGTCGCTGGATAGAGGAGGTGATACGTCGCGAGGGTTATACCGCAGGCGAAATTAACTATATCTTCTGCTCATCGGAGTATCACCGTGCCATGAACCGCGACTTCCTGGGCCACGACTACTTCACCGATGTTATCACATTCGAGGAGAGGGAGTGCCGCCGCACAGAGGGTGTGATCAATGGCGAGGTATATATCGACGTGGCAACAGTTGAGGATAACGCCGAGCTATACCACTCGTTACCCATAAACGAGATGCGTCGCATCATCGTACATGGAGCCCTACACCTCTGCGGACATCGCGACAAGGCTCCCACGGCCGAGAAGCAGATGCGCCGCCTGGAGAACCGCTATCTGAAACTTCTGCGCGAGGAGATACTATGAGATTGCAGTACGATATAGTTGTTGTGGGCGCAGGTCATGCTGGATGTGAGGCTGCTTCGGCTGCCGCACGTCTCGGCAGTCGCACGCTGCTAATCACCATCGATATGGAGAAGATAGCCTCGATGTCGTGTAACCCTGCAGTGGGTGGCGTGGCTAAAGGTCAGATAGTGAGAGAGATAGATGCGCTAGGTGGTCGCATGGGACGTATTACGGACCACGCTACCATTCAGTTCCGTATGCTCAACCGCTCGAAGGGTGCAGCGATGTGGAGCCCACGTGCGCAGTGCGACAAGGCGGAGTTCTCGCGAGCATGGCGCAAGGAGCTCGAGAATACGCAAAATCTCTATTTGTGGCAAGATTCGGTGTGCGGACTACTCCTAGACCATAGCGAGGGACGATGTGCCGTAAGAGGCGTTAAAACACGTATGGGCGTGGAGATAGAGTGTCGTAAGTTGATCCTCACAGTAGGAACATTCCTCGAAGGTATGATGCACTGCGGTGAGTCATCGGCAGAGGGAGGTCGTGCAGGTGACGAGGCAGCACATGGCATCACAGCACAGCTCCGCGAGGAGGGATTCGAGGCTGGACGCATGAAGACAGGAACACCTGCACGATTGGATGCGCGTACCATAAATTTCGACGCTCTGGAGATACAAGATGGAGATGTGGAGCCTTCGAAATTCTCTTATGACCCTGATACTCAGGTAGTTAAAAATCAGCTGCCATGTTTTATGGTCTATACATCAAAGAACGTACACGATATTTTGCGCACGGGTTTTGATCGTTCGCCACTCTTTACGGGTCGTATCGAGGGTATCGGACCACGCTACTGCCCAAGTATCGAGGATAAGCTCCGCACCTTTGCCGATAAGGAGCAGCACCAGCTATTCCTCGAGCCCGAGGGTCGCAACACCAACGAGTATTACCTCAATGGTTTCTCATCGTCGTTGCCCTACGAAGTGCAGCTCGATGCGCTACACAACATATCGGGGTTGGAAGATGTACACGTCTACCGACCAGGCTATGCTATCGAGTATGACTACTTCCCTCCGACACAGCTTAAGCATACGCTCGAAACAAAACTTATCGACGGCCTATACTTCGCAGGACAGATAAACGGAACAACAGGCTATGAGGAGGCTTCGGCACAGGGACTCATGGCAGGTATCAACGCACATCGTGCACTCGAAAATCGCGAGGGTGTCGTTCTTCGCCGCGACGAGGCATACATCGGAGTGCTTATCGACGACCTCGTAACAAAGGGTGTGGACGAGCCATACCGCATGTTCACATCACGTGCCGAGTATCGCATCTTGCTCCGACAAGATAATGCCGATGCTCGACTTACGCCACTCGGTCACGAAATTGGTCTTGTAGGCGAGGAAAAATACGAGAGATTGCTCAAAAAAAATGCAGCTGTAGAATCGCTTATTTCATTCCTTCGTGCGCAGTCGGTCAAAATAGGCGAAATTGACAGCTATTTAATTTCGGTCGGTGAGGAGCCTTTAACACAAGGACGAAAGCTCTATGACATCGTTTTGCGCAGCGGTGTGAGAATAAAGGAGCTCGCCGAGGCTATGCCTAAACTCAAAAAGTTTATCGCTAAAGAGGAGCTAAGCGATGAGGTTATTGACCAAACGGAGATACAAATCAAGTATCGCGGCTATATTGAGAGGGAGCGTTACTTTGCCGAGAAGATGCATAGGTTGGAGAGTATTGCCATTCCCGATGGTTTCGACTACGCAGCAATGCAATCATTGACTATTGAGGCACGCCAGAAATTGAGCAGAATTCAGCCTTCGACGATTGGTCAGGCCTCGCGTATTCCTGGAGTGTCGCCAGCTGATATCAATGTTTTGCTTGTAAAGTTCGGCAGATAATAGGGCTTAAAATTCTAAAAAAGATAGAATAGGCAATATTTTATTGCTACTCTATATAAAAGTGTTCCACGTGGAGCACTTTTTTTTGTTTGTTGTGGTAGCCTATAGGAATTGTGGGGATGGTTGCATAATTTGGGGGGCACTGCACTTTTAGGGGCGCAAGCGTAGCTTGCTCTTGGGGGTGGGCTACGCCCTTTTGGGGATCGCACCTGACGGTGCTTATGGGAAGTGCCTCTTCTAAAGGGTCATCCAGAGCGTAGCCGAGGGATCTCCTACGCGACAGTGTAGCGTGCGCGTTTTATGCGTAGCCACTTGTCGATTTTGAGGAGATGCTTCGACAAACTCAGTCTGACACTTGCGCGCATAGCACCCCAATATCTCTGTGTCAAGCGACAATGGTTATCCCATGTTCAATCAGCACCACAACCATAATTTATTGTTAGAAGCCGTAAGATGTGGTGCATCACAAAAGAAACCATCTCGGGATAGTACCTTGAAGTACAGCCCGAGATGGTTTACTTTTAGGGAAGTGCCGCAGATTGCGGCTTATCACAGGAAATTTAGAAATTACATTACCTCTACATTCCAGTTATGAATATCCTCTACACGACCGTACTGGATACCCTGGAGGTGATCGTACATCTTCTTGCAAGTCTCACCTACCTTCATGCCGAAGTCGTAAGTAACACCGTTGTCAAGATCGTAGAGTGCACCGATAGGTGAGATTACAGCAGCTGTACCGCAAGCACCTGCCTCCACGGATGTAGCAAGCTCCTCAACAGGAATATCGCGCTCCTCAACAGTAAGACCAAGATCAACAGCGATCTGACGAAGGCTCTTGTTGGTGATTGAAGGAAGGATAGACAACGACTTAGGAGTAACGTAAGTGTTGTTCTTGATACCGAAGAAGTTTGCAGCACCGAACTCCTCAACCTTTGAGTGAGTAGCAGCGTCGAGGTACAATACGTTAGAGAAACCCTTAGCGTGAGCAGCCTCCAACGACCAGATAGATGAAGCGTAGTTACCACCTACCTTAACGTCACCTGTTCCACGTGGAGCAGCACGGTCCTGATCACGCATGATGAGAGCCTTGATAGCGCTCATACCGCCCTTGAAGTAAGGACCTACAGGAGCACAGAAGATGATAAGATCAGCCTCGTCAACAGCGCGAACACCAAGACAAGTCTTTGTACCGAGAAGTGTGGGACGCAAGTAGAGCGAAGCACCTGTCTCATAAGGAGGAATGAAGTCTGCATTGCGACGTACGCACTCAACGCAACCCTCAACAAACTGCTCTACAGTAGGTGCGGGCAAGCAGAGACGCTCTGCAGAGTTGATCATACGCTTAGCGTTCTCGTCGGGACGGAACAAACGTACCTTACCATCAACACCACGGAATGCCTTAAGACCCTCGAAGATCTCCAAGCCGTAGTGCAAACAAGCTGCCGACATGTGCATCTTGATGTACTCGTCGTCAGTTACCTCCATCTGGCTCCACTGACCGTTAGCGTAGTGGTAGCGAACATTGAAAGCGGTCTTGTAGTACGCAAAACCAAGCTCTCCCCATTTAATGTTTTCCATAAGTTAAGTTAAAATAAAGTTTTTGGGTTTATTATTCTTTTATTAGTTAGCTTTTAGGCTAACCATTTGTAAATCAATTATTTATATTATCCAACCATTGCACCGGCCATAGTCTTATCCTCGGGCTGGAGCAATACCAAACGACCCAAAGCATCCTCGGCCATGAGGATCATACCGCGCGACTCGATACCCTTAATCTCGCGAGGTGCAAGGTTCGTGAGCACCAATACCTGACGGCCTACGAGCTGCTCGGGAGTGTAGTACTCCGCGATGCCCGATACAATAGTGCGCTTGTCGATACCCGTGTCGATAGTGAGCTTGAGGAGCTTCTTAGTCTTAGCAACCTTCTCAGCCTCGAGAATTGTCGATACGCGGATATCCATAGTCTGGAAGTCGTCGAAGGTTACCTCGGCCTTCTGCGCTGTTACGTTCTGTGCAGCCTCGGCAGCGAGCTTCGCCTTACGCGATGCCTCGAGCTTGTCCAACTGCTTCTGGATAACGTCATCCTCAATCTTCTCAAAGAGAAGCTGTGCCTCGCCGATAGTGTGACCTGCCGCAAGAAGCTCCATAGAGCCGAGAGACTCCCAGCCAAACTTATCGACAGCCAACATATCGAGAATCTTACGTGCCGAGAATGGCATGAATGGCTCTATAGCGATAGCCACATTTGCAGTGATCTGAAGCGCGATGTTAAGGATGGTCTTAACACGCTCAGGATCGGTCTTAACAACCTTCCAAGGCTCCGTGTCGGCCAAATACTTGTTACCGATACGCGCGTATGCCATAGCATCCTTCAACGCCTCGCGGAAGTGGTAGTGCTCGATGTTGCGCTCCAACGAATCCTTGATCTTCTGCAACTCCTCGATAGTAGCCTCGTCGTAGTCGTTGATCTCACCACGCTCGGGAACTATGCCGTCGTAGTACTTCTTGGTGAGTACCAACGCACGGTTGATGAAGTTACCTAATACGGCCACAAGCTCAGAGTTGTTGCGCGCCTGGAAATCCTTCCATGTGAAGTCGTTATCCTTAGTCTCGGGGGCATTAGCGCACAACACATAGCGCAATACATCCTCCTTACCTGGGAACTCATCGAGGTACTCGTGGAGCCATACAGCCCAATTCTGCGATGTAGAGATCTTGTCACCCTCCAGGTTTAGGAACTCGTTAGCAGGTACATTCTCTGGGAGGATGTAGTCACCGTGAGCCTTGAGCATAGAGGGGAATACGATACAGTGGAATACGATGTTATCCTTACCGATGAAGTGTACCATCTTGGTATCCTTACTCTTCCAGTATTTTTCCCAATCGGGTGTAAGATCCTTAGTAGCAGAGATATAGCCAATAGGAGCATCGAACCATACGTAGAGTACTTTACCATCTGCACCCTCAACAGGTACGGGAATACCCCAATCCAAGTCGCGGCTTACGGCACGTGGCTGTAGGCCGAGGTCGAGCCAGCTCTTGCACTGACCATATACGTTAGATTTCCACTCCTTGTGACCCTCCAAGATCCACTCACGAAGGAAACCCTCATACTTATCCAAAGGCAAGTACCAGTGCTTCGTCTCGCGCTTTACGGGCACCGAGCCAGATACGGCACTACGTGGATTGATAAGCTCATCAGGAGAGAGTGTCGAACCACACTTCTCGCACTGGTCGCCGTATGCCTTCTCGTTCTGGCAGCGGGGACATGTACCTACAATGTAACGGTCGGCAAGGAATGTCTGCGCCTCCTCATCGTAGTACTGCTCCGAGGTCTGCTCGATGAACTTACCCTCGTCGTATAGCTTGCGGAAGAACTCCGAAGCTGTGACACGGTGTGTGGGCGAAGAGGTACGCGAGTAGATATCGAAAGACATGCCGAGACGACGGAATGACTTCTCGATAATCTCGTGGTAGCGGTCTACAACCTGCTGAGGAGTGATACCCTCCTTACGCGCCTTGATTGTGATGGGCACACCATGCTCATCGCTACCGCATACTGAAATGACGTCGTGACCCTTTAGACGAAGGTAACGAGAATAGATGTCCGACGGCACATATACACCTGCCAAATGGCCGATATGCACTGGTCCATTGGCATAAGGTAGTGCCGAGGTGATAAGATATCGCTTATACTCCTTGCTCACTTTATTTCTATTTTACAGTTATTACTTCTATGTTTTTAAGACTTCAAACGAGTCTAACGCGCTGATGCTTGGCAACTAAGCATAGCTTTAGCTATACAACAACGCATAATACGAAACAAAGGTAATAAATCTTTACGGAAATAGCAATAGGAGAGCGGTTTTTTTGGAGGCTCGAAAGAGAGGAATAAAAAAGTAAGAGGAAATAGTGGTTAAGGGGTAGAGATGTAGTATTAAGGATTTGTAGTCGGCTCTAAATGTTATGCATAGTGAAGGATTGTTTATAATTTGTTGTTTGGGTGTTTATTTGTTTGTTTTGAGGAGATCCCTCGACTACACTTCGTTACGCTAAGGATGAGATTTGTAGTGTAGATAAAATGTTATAGAGGAGTAATTTTTTATTTACCCCTAAGCCACACAACCTAAGTTTCTCGTTGGAAGGGGTTAGATCTGGATATGACATAAGAAATGGCGGATAGGATATACTCTGCGTATTTCTCATCCGCCATTTGGATTGAAGAGCCAAAGATGACCCCTTATCACAAGAAACTCTGCATTTTGATAAGGTTAGAATAAATACCTCCTTGAGAGAGGAGTTCTTGGTGTGTGCCCTGCTCGGCTACACGACCCTGATCAATTACATAGATGCGGTCTGCATTGTAAATTGTGCTCAGACGGTGCGCAATGACAATGGATGTACGACCCTTAAGAAGGTTGGTGAGAGCATCCTGCACAAGCTTCTCGCTCTCGGTGTCGAGAGCCGATGTAGCCTCGTCAAGAATCAAAATCTCGGGGTTCTTAAGCACTGCACGCGCTATGCTAATACGCTGACGCTGACCTCCCGAAAGCTTCGTGCCACGGTCACCAATATTGGTGTTGTAACCATCGGCACTCTCCATGATAAAGCTATGGGCATTTGCAATTTTCGAGGCCTCAATAACCTCATCATGTGTTGCATCGGGACGACCCATAAGTATATTACCCTCGATAGAGTCGTTAAAGAGTACGGTATCTTGCGATACGATGCTCATATGCTGACGCAACGACTCCTGGTTGTAGTCGCGGATAGATACACCGTCAAAGAGTACATCACCCGACGTAACGTCGTAGAAGCGTGGTACAAGCTCACTAAGTGTCGATTTACCACCTCCCGAAGCACCAACAAGAGCTATGGTTTCACCCTTACGAATAGTTATCGATGCATTGTTGATAACATCGCGCTGACCATCATAAGAGAAGTGTACATTACGAAGCTCTATCGACTCTTTAAGACCTTCGAACTGACGAGCATTCTCCACATCTTTCACCTCGCTCTCGGCATCTATAATGCTGAAGATACGCTCACCAGCAGCCACACCCTGGTTGATATTTGCAAACTGATCTATAAACGAGCGTACGGGGCGTGTGATTTGCGAGAAGGCAGCGATAAAGGCTATAAAGCCTGCACCACTAATCCAACCCTGCGATACGAGCGTACCTCCGAATACCAAAATAACGGCTACGGCTGTAATACCGAGGAACTCACTCATGGGAGATGCCAACTGCTGGCGACGTGCCATAGATATCATCAAGCGTGAATACTCACTATTTATCTTTCGGAACTTATTGATAATGAAGTTTGAAGCATTATAACCCTTAACAATCTTCATACCCGAAAGTGTCTCGTCCAAGACAGAAACCATATCACCCATACGCTCCTGACCACGTTGTGCAGGGTGGCGTAGACGCTTAACAATGCCACCGATAATTACACCTACGATAGGTAAAAAGAGTATGGCAAAGAGTGATAACTGCCACGAAATACCGATCATCAACACAAGGAAGCCAATGATAAGGAATGGATCGCGGAAGGCAACCTGCAAGGTATTGGTTATGCAGAATTGCACGACCATAACATCCTGTGTAATCTTAGACATAACATCACCCTTACGCTGCTCCGAGAAGTAACCCACGTTCATATCCAACACACGTGAGAACATCTCATCACGCATACGCTGAACACTATTTACACGAAGTCGCTCTACAGTCATTGCCGCAGCATAGCGGAAGAGGTTATTCAGAAGGCTCATAAGAACCGTGACGACACCCAACAGCGCGAGGAAGCGCACCTGGCTAAACTCCACACCAAAGGCTATGGTGTAGATGTAGCATAGTATAGCATCGAAGCCCTCAGCATTGAGTTTGAGAGCTGGAAGCTCGTATAGGGGTGTAAACTGAAAACCACCATCCGTATCAAACATAGCGTTGAGGATGGGGATAATCATCGCATAGTTAAACGTGTTGAATATCGCATGTAGTGCCGCAAAGAAGAAATACGGCACTGTATATCGACTCAAAGGGCTTCCAAAGCGAAGAAGCCTAAAATATGTCTTAAGCATTTTCCTTATTTTATAGTATAGGGGTGTGTATAAATAGAGGCTTAGTAATAAGCTAACTATTACTATAGACTTAATTATAGATTACCCTCCTTGGCATATAGTGCCACACACTCCTCATAGTGTTTGAGCGTCTCCTCCATCGAAACAAACGACTTACCACCCGCAGCATTGCGATGACCACCACCATTAAAGAAGCGTTGCGCAAAGATATTAACATCGATATCGCCACGCGAACGAAGCGATACACGGATAAAATCGCTATGCTCGGTAAACATTGCTGACATCTTCATCTTCTTGATAGTGAGCGGATAGTTCACAAAACCTTCGGAGTCACCCTGCTGGAACCAGAAGCGACGCATCTCCTTTTCCGTGAGCGACATATGTGCTACGCTACCATTGTGGAAGATCTTCATCTTACGGTTGATAACATAGCCGAAAAGACGAGCACGACCCTCGGTAAAGGAGTTATAAACGTTGTTATGGATAGTTGGAATTGATATTCCCGTAGCAGCCAATACTGCGACCATACGGAATAGGTCGGGTGTGAGTGTCGAGAATGCAAAGTTGCCTGTATCTGTCATCATACCCACAAACATATTCTCGGCCATGGTTGCCGAAATATGCTCAGCACCATAGAGCTGCTCGATGATAAGCGCCAACAAATAGCAGGTACTAGAAGCCTCGGGATAAGAGAACATCAAGTCGAAGTTCTGCACAGGATCAAGATGATGGTCTATAAGCACTCTTTTAGCCTCACTGTTGGACTCGATAACCTCTCCCAATCCCTCGAGTCGGGTGAGAGTATGAAAGTCGAGACAGAAGATTATATCGGCTTCTCGAACTGCCTTCTCGGTATTACCCTCGTTATCGCTCTTATAGTTTAGCATCGAGCGTATGCCAGGCATAAACTCGAGATAATAGGGGTATCTATTGGGAATTATACATGTAACCTTGTGACCATGCTTACTGAGCACCTCTGCCCAAGCCAACGATGAGCCGATAGCATCGCCATCGGGATTGGTATGCGCGAGGATCACTACTGATTTAGGTTCTGCGAGCAGACTCCTAAGTTCCTCTATTTTTTGCTGTGAAATCTGCATAACATAGATGTTTATTCATGCAAAGATAGTAAAATTTTATTAAGAATGAAATTTTCATCGCTCTTTTTGCTCATGCTACATTCCTATAACTCAAAAGTAGTTAGATAGTTCGACTCTTCTAAACGGTGATTAGGGATGTTAGGCTGATGAAAAGCTATAGATTGGGGTATCTATTTTTAACATCGATTATAACACCTTATATTACAATATTTTTACCCTGTTTAGAGGGTTTATCGAGTTGAAAATTATCTTTGAAATATAGCTTTTTTGCTTTTAGTAAAAATCGGACTTTAACACACCTTTTGACCCCCGTGTTCGAATGTTTATAAACATCTAATTTTTATTTTTTATACTTTATATAAATATTAATTAATATATAAAATAATAATAGCTGTTGATAGTGTCAGTAACTGTGTAAAGTTTACGTTATAGACAATTTTTATTTTCTATGTTAATTATTTATCATGTTTAAGTTTTTGAAAATAAGTGATATAAAAAATGAGTGTTGAAATGTTTATTAGTTTCTAAACAAATTAACAGCCACAAATTATAAACATTGCTCGTCGGTAACTGCCACTTTTTCGGTTAATAGTTTATTCTATACTTTTTAGAAGAAATATTTGGAAAAAAGAGGCGGTCGTATATGCAACGACCACCCCTTACAATCCAAATATTTTTTCTCTTTTTTTATCAACTGTTATCAGCAAAGTTTTTAACACTCGCCACCGAGGTTTTCAACAACCCTATCAGCGATGTTAGCATAGTACTCCTCGACTCTTGGGTCGAAGCCAGAAGCGGGACGACCATCCTCGCTACCCTCCATAATAGATTGGATAATGGGCACCTCACCCAAAAGCTCGATACCTGCACTCTCGGCATAGCGACGAGCACCACCACGACCAAAGATATAATACTTATTATCGGGTAGCTCTTCGGGTGTGAACCACGCCATATTCTCGACAACACCCAATACAGGAATATTTACTTGTGCATGACGGAACATCTCAACACCGCGAACAACATCGGCTACGGCAACCTGCTGAGGTGTCGATACGATAACAGCTCCAGTAATCTTTAACTCATTAATTATCGAGAGGTGAATATCACCAGTACCTGGAGGAAGATCTACCAATAAGTAGTCGAGCTTACCCCAGCGTGTCTGGTGAATAAGCTGATGAAGGGCATTTACAGCCATACCACCACGCCACATAAGAGCATCGGTAGGCTTGATGAAGAAGCCGATAGACATAATCTTAATACCCAACGACTGTGCAGGGATGATATACTCATTACCAGCCTCGTCACGCTCAGCATCTGGAACATAACCCTCAACACCAAACATCTTATTCTGCGAAGGGCCATAAATATCGGCATCCAGGATACCAACATTATAACCTCTGTGGCGCAAAGCTACAGCCAAGTTTGCCGTAACCGTAGACTTACCAACACCACCCTTACCCGAGGCTATGGCCACAATACGTGTAATCTCATTTGTTGTTGTCTGCTGCTCACGGCGACGTGGCTTAGGTGCAGCCTCACGGATGATAACCATAGTATTACTCTCAGGGTAATGCTCAGCCAAAAGCTCCTCCACACGACGCTTAATCTTCTGCGCAAATGGGTCGCGAGCCTTCTGAAAACGTAGGGTGATAGCTATAGAGCCATCCTCACCCTTGTCGGTACGATCTACAAAGCCACTATCAACAATATTCTGCTCGGTCTCTGGGTGAATAATACCACGGAGCAATAATTCAAGTTCTTCGTTCATATTATTAATATTACATTTCAATCTTTAGATCACCTGCACAACGTGTCTGTACTCCCTGCATATTAATAAGCTCGTGTGAGGAATATACGAGATTCTCAATATCCTCACCATAGATAGAGTAGTCCAATCCCAAACTATTAGATACAAACAGACCAAGACTATTTATCCACTCCTCAAAAGGTGTAAGAGGTGATACAAACTCATAAATCATAAAATCTTTACCCAAGTCAGCAAGATTAGCCGCAGCAACAATAGCATCGGTAAATCCACCATTTCTATCGGCAAGACCAATCTCTACTGCATCACGACCTGTCCATACACGACCCTCGGCAATCTCGTAAACACGCTCTATAGATAGATTACGACCCTCGGCAACCTTCGAGGTAAATGTGGTGTAAACCTGATCCACACCCTTCATTATAGCCTCGCGTTGTGCCTTGGTGAAGCCACCAAAGAGGCTGGGGGTAGTTGCATTTTCGGATGTTGAAGCACTATCCATTGTGACACCAAGCTTGTTACGAAGTGTATTCTCAAGGTTGAGCATCATACCAAAAACACCGATAGAACCTGTCAATGTAGTCTTATCAGCAATGATAAGGTCGGCAGGAGCTGAGATGTAATAACCACCACTTGCAGCCATACCACCCATAGAGATAACCACTGGCTTAGTTTGCTGCAAGAGCTGCATCTCTCGCCAAACAACATCTGAAGCGAGAGCCGAGCCACCAGGCGAATTAACACGTATAACAACAGCCTTAGTACGCTCATCAAGACGTGCCTGACGAATCTCGCGTGCCAACGATGTGCCGTTGATCTGACCAACTACATAGTTATCACCATCAACAATCTCTCCCTCGGCATAGATAATGGCAACCAACGACTTATCTACAAACTCCAAACTAAAATTACTCTCCGTAGTTACGGTTGTGACACCAAAGATATTAGTATTGATATACTCTCCAAGAGTTATTGAGTTGTGGTGACCACACTTGTTGCGTTCTACACCATAGCTGTCGAACAAGGCGTAGAGTTCATCCTCGTAAGCGAGTCTGTCAATTAATCCATAGCGTACTGCGTCCTCGCCACATACTATATCGATATTTGCAGCATAGTTCTTAAGATCCTCTATGTTGAGGTTACGCGACTTTGCTACATCCTCACATACGGTCTGCCATACAGAGTTGGCTATAACCTCCATCTGCTTGCGGTTTTCCGCAGACATCTTCTTGAGGAAGAAGGGTTCTACAGCACTCTTATAACGACAGGCTGTTGGACGGAAAATCTCAACATCAGCCCCTAACTTATCTATAAGACCCTTATAGAACATTGTTGAAAGGCTCACACCTCTCCAGTCTACACTACCCTCGGGTTGCAACAAAATCTCGTCGGCAACAGTCGCAAGATAATAAGAATACTGTGAGTAGCTATCGTTGTATGCTACGATAAACTTACCCGACTCCTTAAACTTCTCGAGCGCCATACGAAGCTCTTCGATATTACTCAACGATATATTACCAATACCATCGGGACGGATGCAGATACCCTTTATTGTTTGATCTATAGCTGCATTCTCGATAGCTGTAAGCATCTGTCTGAGTGTTATGGGCTGAACATAGTTCATATTCATAATATCTACCGAGCTCATAGGTGAGCAAATAGGCGAATCGACAATATCCTCTGCAAGATTGATATATAGTACGCTATTCTGCCCCGTGATATTACTCTTTAGACCGAGTGATGCGAGTGTTCCTGCACCTACAGAAAATAGAAAAAATATTGATACTATCGAGGCACATAACACAGCTAAAAAAGCTGCCAAAAAAATCTTTCCAAACTTCATAACTCAAAGTTTTTAATTTCTTAGGCAAATATACTACTTTTTACTCTATTGATTCATACATTTTCCATTTTTATTGAATACTCCTATATTAAATATATGTTTATGCTGCTCTACTCCTATTTATAAATTTTGGCACTAAAGATGTAAACTATAGTTTAGACTTATAATATGATAAAATATTTCTATTTGACAATATGAAATATTTATTCTATTTTTGCACTCGAAAAGATAAAACAAACGATAATAATAAGATTAAAATACTATGGGAGCAATTCATTTAACAAAGGAGGATTTTTTACGTAAGGTAGCTGATATCAATGCAGGTGGCGATTGGAAGTTTTTGGGTGATAAGCCTGCGGTGATCGACTTTTACGCGCCATGGTGCGGACCATGTAAGATGCTATCACCAGTTATCGACGAGGTAGCCAACGAGTATGATGGTCGTGTGGATATATATAAGATTAGTGTGGATGATGAGCAGGAGTTGGCCGCTCACTTTGGAGTACGTTCAGTGCCAACACTATTCTTTATCCCGATGGATGGAACACCACAGATGAGCCTTGGTGCAATGCCAAAGGGACAGCTTAAGAATACGATTGATGCCCTTCTGAAATAATATGTTGTAGTGGCCGATGTTTGCCGCGTTAATCAATGGTCCAGATGTTGGATACCTTGTGTGTTTTACATCTGGATTTTTATTTGGAATTGCGGGGTTGATGGGTTGAGCTTAGAGTGTTTTTTTCTATTTTCTCCGAAAAAATAGATTGTTTGGTGATTTTTTTGTTACCTGATCTATGTTTTTTGGAAGATTTACAGCGAAAATGTTAAAAATGATTGTCGATTTAAAGTTTTGCAGGTTTGTCGTCCAAAGGTGTTTTATGTAAAAAGTTGGTGTTTTTATATGTGATAGCAAGTAGTTTCGTTGATAAATTTCTACTATATATAGGAAAATTACAAAAAAACGTAAAAAAAATTTGAAAATAATTTGCAGGATAAGAAAAATGGTGTACCTTTGCACTCGCAATCGAAAAGGTTGTAAGGTATTTAAAGTTGGTATTGCGGAAATAGCTCAGTTGGTAGAGCACAACCTTGCCAAGGTTGGGGTCGCGAGTTCGAGCCTCGTTTTCCGCTCAAAATCAAGTCTCAGAGAAATCTGAGACTTTTTTGTTTTTGTGCAAAATCGCTCCCCAGGCACCTGTGGCAAGGTTTTGCTCTACAAACTGAGCAAAGCAGGAAGCAGGGAAGCATCTGAAAAAGCGACTTTCTTGCGACCAGATTTGCGACTGGTTCAGGGTCTATAATATAGTCAGTCGCAGGATTCGTGTAAATGTTTAAGATATAACTCATTACACGATTATGAACACCTCGTCATCAATCACATTTTACTGTCGCAAAAGCAAAGCTAATGCAACGGGTTTAGCTTCTATCGAGGTCTGTGTTACTATTTGCGGCGAAAGAATCACATCGACACTACCCAGAAGATGTGCACCAAAGGAGTTTCGCAAGAAGATTCAATCTAGAACACAAAATCCAATTAAAGAGTACACAGCTGCCATTGCTGCCAAGATTGAGGAGTTAAAGACCAAATGTTTAATTGATGGTAAGCATTTGACTAAGGCGCTTTTAAGAACAAGTATTCAGTATGGATTTGCTGAACAGCATTATAGTGTTCGTGAATTATTCTCCAACTTCCTTGAATCACAGCAGAAGAAAGTAGATGCAGGGCTTTCAACTCAACGTAACCATAGGAAATATGAAATTGTGCGAGACTTATTCTTTAAGCATAGCGGGATAACTGCTGATTCGAATGCACTTGCTTTGCGTCAGAAACATATCATAGACTTTAATACATACTTGATGTCAGTATATGATAGTACAACAGTCGCAGGAATGATGCAGAAGCTAAAAAGTGTATTCTTATATGCGTTGAGGAACAAGATGATTCAGGAGAATCCTTTTATGGGCTTTACTATATGCAGAAAGCAGAAAGATGTCGAATTCTTAACCCAAGAGGAGGTCGCAAGAATAAGACGTGCGTATATGCCTTCTGTGAATTTAGAACGTATAAGAGACCTATTCCTGTTCCAATGTTACACAGCCCTTTCATACTGCGATATGGCAGCTCTTAAACCGTCTGACTTCAAGACTAACGATATGGGATATATCTACATTGATGGCGTGAGATTAAAGACCAAGGTTAAGTTTATAGCAATCCTATTTGAAGATGCTATCTACATCGCTAAGAAGTATGATTACAAGCTCCCAATCATTAGCAACCAGAGGTATAATACCAATCTCAAAATACTAGCAGACATCTGTGGTATCAAGAAACCATTGCATACTCATATCGGTAGGCATACAGCTGCCTGTTATCTCTTAAATAAGGGATTGGGACTTGATATTGTAGCCAAAATTATGGGGCATTCTTCTACTAAGCTAACTAAGCATTATGCCAAGTTACTTGATAAGACAGTATTTAGAGTCGTTGATGAGGTTATGAATAAAGCTAAAACTGAGGGGTGTAATTTTGATGAGATACCACCTCAAAATCTGAGCACATATAATAAGTTAATAAACTTTTAATAGTATTATAAGGACAGGGTAACATGATAGTTCCCTGTCCATTATAATCATAAATTAACACCTTGGTAAAGGAGTTATTTAGTTGTAATTATTAGCAGGAATATCAACTATAATTACTTGAATTTAAGAAGTATAAAGCAATGTAATTGTTTAATTTATATGGCAAAATATCCCTCCCCGCCTCACATGAATGATGTTTTACGGTAAGCCGAGTTATAATGCCTACTAGGGGTACTTGTAGTAGGCATACACACTGTTGGTTACGAAAATTTTCCTGAAAATTTCGGAGATTTGAAAACCTACTTACTATATTTTCTATACTTACTGAATTTTCTGTATTTACTAGCTATTTATATGTAAATACTTTGAACTATGATGCAGAACAGAAATTACAAACGACAAACAAGACAATTAAAAGATTCTACGAAACAATTAATCTCTCAAAAGTTAAAAGGGCGAAGTAAACCAATTAGTGTACGAGCCAAAATTGCTTCATCAATGAAGTCTTACTGGGAAACAGTCAAAGACAACGATGAGAGTATCTAATGAAAATAGGATAGCCGAGTATGGTTATCCGATTTCTTCTTCATTAGACTTTCGTCCTCTCTCTCCTTTTGCTGATATTAGCACACCTTCCTTGATGACAATTTTACCATTAGTATATGGATGCTCTGGTGATAATCCATAATTCCTCAATGAGCCATAGCTAATGCCTAAATCATCCTTCGTAAATATCGAAAAGATTGCTGAAACCGAGCCAAAGTAATAATCTCTCCCATCCTTTTGGAGATGTATAACCTTTCTATCCGCCATATAATGCTTGTTTTGACTGCAAAAATAGAGAAATATGACAAATATTCAAAAAAAGTCATAAAAAATACTCAATTTATTTGCATATATTAAATAGATGCCATATCTTTGCATTAGCAAACAAGGTAAAAGATATGGCAAAGACAAGAAAATATAAGGTTGGTTGCAGCGGCTCAGGCTGGGGTGTTTGGGAAATAGCAACAGGTAACAAAGTGAAGGGTTTTGGACGTAGCCGAATTGCAGCCCTTGAATATTGGTATGAGTTGGAGGGTTGGAAGAAGCCCGCTCAGTGGTATTAGAATTATTAACGATTAAAGGACAGAGATATGAACGCATTAGTAATTACAAACGACACATCAACAAGAATGGCAGTAATCGCAGCTCGTACGGGTAGCGAACTGATGGCAGGAGCAAAGGCTATGATGATTGAGAACCTCAAAGATAAGCTTCGTAATGGTGTAGCCCACTTCATCTTTCAGAAGAAGAATGGTGAGTTGCGTGAGATGTTTGCCACTACAAATAAAGCACTGGTAGAACGCCATATTGTCGGTACTGGCGAGAGCCGAGAGCTATATGCTACGACTGCCGTGTATGATGTTGAGAAGGGTGCATGGCGTTCATTCCGTTGGGAGTCAATTGTGAAGGTATTTTAGCGTATGGCAGAGTACTTTATGGCGATTTTTCGCTCACAACTAATGGTAGTGTTCTCTTGGGTATTTAGTTCCCCAATGAGACTACCCAATAATACTGGGTTGCAATTCAGTGTTGAGGGATTTAAGTATCAAGGTGTCGTTGAGGTTAGATACAATGAGGGCAGCGACTTGTTTGAGGTGAATCTAAACGATGGGACAAAGGTTGAAGATGTATATTTTGACAGTCTCGTTAATGTCATTGATAATCTTGTAGAGAAAACCGAGAACTATCGTGAACGTGTCGAGCAAGAATACAATGTTCACTAATTTCAGAAGTGAATATTGCAAATATAGGCTAATGTATTGATTTTGTGTGCATTATCTAATAATTGCATTTTTTGATACAAAACGGATATTCAGTTATAGTTGAATCGTAGTAAAAGTGATTGTTTCACACCATAAACCAATGGTAATACAGTCCTCCTCAAGAAATAAGGATATACACCCTCATAAAG